>NZ_JOCB01000023.1 GCF_000718775.1 Streptomyces sp. NRRL S-31 | reverse complement strand
TGGGAGATCCGCGACGACATCCACGAAGGCTTCCTCACCCTGGCATGCGCACTCATCTGCTGGAGACGCCTGAAGTCATTGCGATAGGAGTTCTTAGGGCCGCGGCCTACTCCTCGCCGCTCCACGCGAAGTCCCGGAGCGCGCGCAGATTGCGCACGGCCAGGGCCGCGGGGCCGCCGGGCCCGGCGGGCGGGGCCGTCGTGACGGCCCAGCCCTCCACGGCGACGCGCACGGCGGCACCGGCCACGGCCGCCGCGAACCGTAGCTCCGGAACGGCACGCGCGGAAACGGCGCGCGTGTCCGCCCGCCCGGCCGCGGCGGGCGCCAGGGCCACGGGGCCCCCGCGCCCGCCGGCCTCGTCTCCGCCCCTGCCTCCGCCCTCAGCTCCATCAGGCGTCACGGCCTCCGGGCCCCCCGGTTCCCGGCCGGCCCCCGTCCTCGTCCGCGTCCGCGTCCTCGTCCGCGTCTCAGCCGCCCCGTCCCCCGTAACCCGGTCCTTCTCCAGCCCCGTCTCCGGTCCCGCAGCCGCCTCCGTCCCCGGCCCCGATGGCGTCCCGGCCGCCCCGTCGTCCTCCGTGCCGGTCATGCGTTCCGCCAGGATCTCCGCCAGCGCGCCCTCCGACGCCTGGCAGACCTCCGCCCAGACCTTGCGCAGGGCCGGGCTGGTGTCGGCCAGGCGGATCAGGGTGCGCAGCCACTCCCAGGACGCTGCCGAGACACCCAGTCCCGGGGTGAGGGTGTGCCGGACGGCGTGTTCCAGGGCCTGCTGCGGAGACAGGTCGGCCGGGGCCGTGCGGACCGCCTCGATCCAGCGCTGGGCGCCGGCCGCGTAGAGGGGGGCGACCGCCTCCTCCTTGGTGGCGAAGTAGCGGTAGAACGTGCGCGGTGCGATGCCGGCGGCCCGGGCGATGTCCTCGGCCCGGGTCGCCCGCAGACCCTGACGGACGAAGAGGGCCGCCGCCGCCCGGGCGATCTCCATCCGGGTCTCGGCCTTCCGGCGTTCGGTGAGGGACACCGGCGCGGAGGCGGAAAACGGCTGGTGGGCGGTGCTGGGGGTCGTGCTCATCCGGGCAGGCTATGCCCGTGTGGCAGAATCTGCCATCCGGCGGTCCACCCCGGGGTTCAGGTACGGGGTGGGCCGCCGTTCCAGCACCTCCGACGGACCGTCAGCCCCACGGCGGACACCGCCCGCCACGGCGGACGCGCCTCCGGAAGCAGCGGCGGGAACGCCTCTCGGCCATCGAAAGGGCCGGACTCCGGCGCCCGGGGGGGGGATAGGCGCCGAAGCCCGGCTCGGGAGGTCCCGGCGCCGGGGGGATTGCGTCGGGACGTGGTTCACATGGATCGGCCGGCATCGGTCGTCGGCCGGGGCCGTGCGGTGTGGGGGGTGTGGGTGGGGAGTGCGTGCCCCGGGCCCGCTTCCGGGCCCGGAAGGGTTGTTCCCTCGGGCCCGGCCGTTGAAGCGACGGGACCGCGCCATGTTTGCGCCGTCTTTCGCCCCCGGGCGTGCGCCGTGCGTCCGGTTACCCCGCGCACCTCGCGTACCCCACTACCTCGCGTACCTCACGCCGCCGCGTCGAAGCCGGTGTCGCGGGCCAGCTTCTTCAGTTCGAGGAGGGCGTGCTTCTCGATCTGGCGGATGCGCTCACGGGTCAGGCCGTGCTCCTTGCCCACCTCGGTCAGGGTGCGCTCGCGGCCGTCCTCGATGCCGTACCGCATCTTGATGATGGAGGCCGTGCGCTGGTCCAGGCGGCCGATCAGGTCGTCCAGTTCCTCGCTGCGGAGCAGGGTCAGGACGGACTGCTCCGGGGAGACCGCAGAGGTGTCCTCCAGCAGGTCGCCGAACTGCGTCTCACCCTCGTCGTCCACCGCCATGTTCAGGGAGACCGGGTCACGCGCCCAGTCGAGGACGTCGATGACGCGCTCCGGCGTCGAGCCCAGCTCGGCGGCGATCTCCGCGGGCTCCGGGTCGCGGCCGTTCTCGCGGTTGAACTCGCGCTGGACGCGGCGGATGCGGCCCAGCTCCTCCACCAGGTGGACGGGGAGCCGGATCGTGCGGGACTGGTCGGCGATGGAGCGGGTGATGGCCTGACGGATCCACCAGGTGGCGTACGTGGAGAACTTGAAGCCCTTGCGGTAGTCGAACTTCTCCACGGCGCGCACCAGGCCGGCGTTGCCCTCCTGGATCAGGTCGAGCAGGGGCAGCCCGCTGCGCGGGTATCGCCGGGCGACCGCGACGACCAGACGGAGGTTGGAGCGGATGAACACGTCCTTGGCCCGCTCGCCCGCGGCCACCAGTGCCTCCAGTTCCGCGCGGGTGGCGTCCGACTTGGACTCCTCCTCGCCGTCGAGGACCTGCCGCGCGAACACGCCCGCCTCGATGGTCTGGGACAGCTCTACCTCTTTCGCGGCGTCGAGCAGCGGAGTGCGCGCGATCTCGTCGAGGTACATGCCGACCAGGTCGCGGTCTGCGATCTCGCCGCCATGAGCGCGAACACTGCGGGCCGTCTCGCCGGTGGCGGACTGACGACGGGCGACGGCACGGGTTGCCATGCGTGCTCCCTTTCGATGGTGGGCTGGCGGGTGGTCCTGGCGAACGCTCGGCACGCGGGTACTGTCTTGGAACTCCGGTCTCTCCGGGTGCCCTGCATCCGTGGGAAACAACGACTGGAATCCGGACAGAATTCCCAACCCGCCCCGCGATTTTTCTGATCATGCAGTACCCTGTCCGCCACGCTGGCGGGCCAGATGCCGTCGAAACGTGCCGAAGCGCAGGTCAGAAGGGGAATCGAGGGTGACCTCAAGGCCCTCACGACGATCTACGACCACTACGTGCGTGAGACGGCCGTCACATTCGACACCGCGCTTCTCACTCCGCGGGAACGCCGCCGCCGGCTGCTCTCCCACCCGATAGACGGCCCGCGCCGCCCGATGGTTGCCGCGGACGCGCGGTCACGGGAAATTCCGGGGCACGCCAGGTCCGGCCCGTACCGACCCAGGGGGTCCGCACCGGCCTGCACCAGCCCAGGCGGGCCGCACCGGCCCGCACCGGCCCAGGCCCGCCTACGACAGTTCGCGGAGACGTCCATGGAGACATCGATGGACTTCGCTGCACGCAATCCCGGACGCCGGGCGGCGAGGCCGGCCGCTACCGGAGCGTGCCCGGGGACACGGCCGGGGACGCGGCCCGGTACGAGCAACCGCCGCGACTCATCCGAACTGCACGGACCGCTTCGCCATTCCCATCCAGAAGCCGTCGATCACCGATTGCTGCGTGGCCGGCTCACCGGCGGCCTCCGCAGCGCCCATGGTGACGAAGAGCGGGACGAAGTGCTCGGTGCGCGGGTGGGCGTAGCGGCCCGCCGGGGCCTTGTTCAGGAAGTCGAGCAGGGCGTCCCAGTCGCCGGCCTCCAGGGCCCGCCGGCCCCAGTCGTCGAACTCGGAGGACCAGCTCGGCACACCCCCGGCGTGCCGCAGGGCGGCGAGGTTGTGGGTGAAGAAGCCGGAGCCGACGATCAGCACGCCCTCGTCACGCAGCGGGGCGAGCCTGCGGCCGAGGTCCATGAGGCGGACCGGGTCGAGGGTGGGCAGGGAGATCTGGAGGACGGGGATGTCGGCGTCCGGGTACATCTCGACGAGCGGGACGTAGGCGCCGTGGTCCAGGCCCCGGTCGGGGATGTCCTGGACGGGGAGGCCGGGGGCGCGCAGCAGCTTGCGGACGGCGTCGGCGAGCGCGGGCGCGCCGGGGGCGGCGTACCGGACCCGGTAGTAGTGCTCGGGGAAGCCCCAGAAGTCGTACACGAGCGGGACGGTCTCGACCGCGCCGAGGGCGAGCGGGGCCTCCTCCCAGTGGGCGGAGACCATGAGGATGGCCCGCGGCCGGGGCAGTGCGGCGGACCAGGCGGCGAGCTGGCCGGGCCAGACCGGGTCGTCGGCGAGCGGAGGGGCGCCGTGGCTGAGATACAGCGCGGGCATGCGCTCCTGGGCGGTGGCGGACATCGCGGCGACTCCCGGTGGGCTCCAGATACTTTAAAACTCAAGTTTCAGGGGAAACCCTACCGGCCACTTGTTCAATATTCAAGGAGCTGTCTCGTAAAGTGGACACATGAACACGGCACTCGACTCCACCGCCCGGCACCGCTGGCTGACCGACGAGGAGCAGCGCGTCTGGCGCGCCTACCTGCACGCCACCTACCTCCTGGAGGACCACCTCGACCGGCAGCTCCAGCGCGACGCGGGCATGCCGCACGTCTACTACGGCCTCCTCGTCGGCCTCGCCGAGGCACCGCGCCGCCGGCTGCGGATGACGGAGCTGGCGATGCAGGCGAAGATCACCCGCTCCCGGCTCTCGCACGCCATCGCGCGCCTGGAGAAGAACGGCTGGGTCCGCCGCGAGGACTGCCCCTCCGACAAGCGCGGCCAGTTCGCCGTCCTCACGGACGAGGGCTTCGAGGTGCTGCGGCGCACCGCGCCCGGCCATGTGAGCGCCGTACGGCAGGCGCTGTTCGAGCGGCTGACCCCGGAACAGCAGAAGACCCTCGGCGAGATCATGGAGATCGTCGCCGAGGGCCTCCAGCCCGAGGAAGCGGGTGCGGACCTGCCCTGGCTCCGCTAGACCGCGGGGCGGCTCACCGCCGGACGGCCGGGCGGCTCACCGTACGGGCGTTCAGTGGGCCACCACCGGCACCGGCACCTCGTCCCCGGCACCGTCACCGGTGATCACGGCGGTCGGGTTCGGCTTGCCCGCGTTGACGAAGGTGAAGGCGATCAGGGACGCCAGCACCAGGATGCCGACGGCGAACCAGATCGCGGTGCTGTAGCCGTGCACCATGCCCTGGAGCTGCACCAGCTGCTGCTGCGGCTTGGCGGTGGCCCCGGCGATGTGGTCCTTGACGTACGAGGTGGTCGCCGAGGCGGCGATGGTGTTCAGCAGGGCGGTGCCGATCGCGCCGCCCACCTGCTGCGAGGTGTTGACCATCGCGGAGGCGACACCGGCGTCCCGGGGCTGGACGCCCTGGGTGGCCAGGGACATCGCCGGCATGAACGCCGTACCCATGCCCAGACCGAGCAGCAGCATCGCGGGCAGCAGCAGGGCCGCGTACGAGGAGTCGATCTCCAGCTGGGTCAGCAGCAGCATGCCGAGGCCGGCGACCAGGAAGCCCGGGCCCATCAGCAGCCGGGCCGGGACGCGGGTCATCAGCCGGGTGCCGATCTGGGTGGAGCCGGTGATCATGCCGGCCACCATCGGCAGGAAGGCGAAGCCGGTCTTGACCGGCGAGTAGCCCTTCACGACCTGGAGGTAGTAGGTCAGGAAGAGGAACAGGCCGAACATGCCGATGATCGCGAGGCCGAGGGAGAGGTAGATGCCGCCGCGGTTGCGGTCGGTCACCACGCGCAGCGGCAGCAGCGGCGCCTTGACCTTGGCCTCGACCAGCACGAAGGCGACGAGCAGCACCACGGACGCGACGAACATCGACACGGTCAGGGAGTCGCCCCAGCCGTCGGACTCGGCGCGGGTGAAGCCGTACACCAGGGCGACCAGGCCGAGGGTGGACAGGATCACGCCGGGGATGTCGAGCGGGGAGCGGTTGCGGCCGCCCTCCGGCTCCCGGATGACGAAGTAGGCACCGGCCGCGGCGACCACGGCGAACGGGACGTTCACGTAGAAGGTCCAGCGCCAGTCCAGGTACTCGGTGAGGAAGCCGCCGAGGATCAGGCCGACGGCACCGCCGCCGCCCGCGATGGCGCCGTAGATGCCGAACGCCTTGGCGCGCTCCCGGGCGTCCGTGAACATGACGGCCAGCAGGGACAGCGCGGCCGGCGCGAGCAGCGCGCCGAAGACGCCCTGGAGGGCGCGGGCGCCGAACATCAGCGTGCCGGTGGTGGCGGCACCGCCCAGCGCGGAGGCGGCGGCGAAACCGGCCAGGCCGAGCACGAAGGTGCGCTTGCGGCCCCACAGGTCGGCGATCCGGCCGCCGAACAGCAGCAGACCGCCGAAGGCGAGCGCGTAGGCCGTGATGACCCACTGCTTGTTGCCGTCGGATATGCCCAGGTCCTGCTGGGCGGCGGGCAGGGCGATGTTCACGATGGTGGCGTCCAGGACCACCATCAGCTGGGCGAGCGCGATGAAGACGAGCGCCTTCCAGCGGTTGGCATCACCGCTCGGCGCGGTGATGCCGGGAGCCTTGAGGGCTGTTTCGGACATGGAGATACCCACTTCGGGACTTCAGGACGTCGTGAGGGAAGACGTGAGGGATGCGTGAGGGACGTGCGTGACGAAAAATGGCCAGAAAACGGCGGAAGACGGAAAGACGAAGATCAGGAGAACGACGCGTCGGGAGGCGGAGGCAGGAAGGACGTCGGTGCGGAGGCCGGCTGACGGCTGACGGCTGACGGCTGACGGCTGACGGCTGACGGCTGACGGCTGACGGCTGACGGCTGACGGCTGACGGCTGACGGCTGGAGGACGGTTGGTCGGTGTCAGGAGATCGGGGCCGGAGGGCCGGCGAGGACGGGAACGGCCGTACGCGCCGCCGTACCCACGGTGGACCGGGCGCGAGAGCTGAACTGATCGGTCAGTAGTCGCGCAACTCCTTGATGCTCACGGCCGCGCCCGGCAGGGCGGAACGGGCCGGGGCCCGCAGGCCGTCGAGGAACAGCTGGAGATGGCGGTGGACGAAGCGGTCACCGCGCAGACAGTCCGTACCGGCCGGGGGCCGGCTCAGCTGGGCCGCGGCGATCATCACATCACCCACTCCGACGTCCGGCCGGAGCTGACCGGCCGCCTTGGCCCGGCCCATGACCTCCTCGATGAGCCGCTCGACGCGCTCACGGGATGCCTCCAGGTCGGGGTGGTGCTGGTCGAACGTGCTGGACACCATGGGGCACAGCGCGCTGATCCGCTCGTCGGCGGCGGCGTGCACGAAGTGCTCCAGGGCGGTGAAGGCGTCCCCGGTCTCCGCGAGGGCCAGCTCGGCCGCCTCGGCCGTGCGGTCCATGACGGAACAGACGACCTCGCGGACGAGGGCGTCGCGGTCGGGGAAGTTGCGGTACACCGTGGCGTTGCCGACGCCGGCCCGGCGGGCGATCTCGTCGAGCGGGACGTCCGGCCCGTGCTCGACGAACATCTCCCGGGCGGCGGTGACGATCCGCTCCCGGTTGCGCAGAGCGTCGGCGCGCGGCCGGGACACCTTGCGCACGGCGGGGGCGGTTACGGCGGACACGGGCACTCCTCTGTAGGTCTCGGGTCTCGGAACGTTCGGCAGCGGAACGACCGCCCCGGAACGATCTCGTAGTGATCTTCTCGTAGTGATCTTCTCGTAAGTGATCTTCTCGTAGTGATCCTCACCCACGAGTGGCGATCCGGGGACCGGGTCCCCGTTTCACCCGGACACCTGACTAAACGGGGAGAGCGTCCCCGGTTATTTCCCGGCCGGCGGATGTATTCCTGTGACCTGAGTCACAATCAGCGGTCGCCGGGATTCACCCCGTTGCGGACCCGCTTTCCCACCGTCGGTCCCCTCCAGCGAGCGGTCACCGCCCCTCCGGCACAGGGTGAGCGCAAGGGTGCAGCCGGACACGGGTGGCTGCCGTGGCGCGAAAGGTCCCTGCATGCAGCCGCAGCCGCCCCGCCGCCGCATACGCCCGCGCCGGGTGACCGCCCTCTCCCTGGTGACCGCACTGACCCTCGGGGTCAGCACCTCGGCCGGGACCGGACACCTGACGGCGCCCACCACCGCCGGCCCCATCGGCCTGGCCCGCTCCGCCGCGCTCATCCCCTGCATGATCCATGGCGGCCTGGACGTGCAGATGACCGAGGGCCTGCCCACCCCGACGGGCTACTCCCGCTCCACGGGCACGGTCCACGCCCTGACCCTGATGGTCGACTTCCCCGACGCGCCCGGCCAGGGCAACGCGATGGACCGCTTCCACGAGTTCTTCCCGCAGACCCAGGACTGGTTCCACACCGCGTCGTACGGCCGTCTCGACTACCGCGCCGAGGCCCCCGTCACCACCTGGCTGCGCATGCCGAAAGGCTTCCAGGACTACGGCATAGAGCGCGGCGCCCCCTTCGACCCCGGCTACCGGAACCTGGTGCAGGACATCGTGGCCGCGGCCGACCCGACGGTGGACTTCCGCAGCTACGACCTGCTGAACGTGCTCGTCACCCCGAACGCCGGCCCCTCCGCCCTGGACACCGTGCTGTCCGTGACCTTCGCCGGCAACGACGACGCCCCGGTCGCCGACGGCGTCCGCATATCCAACGCCTCGTTCGTCTACTCCCGCCAGGACGACGGCTCCGGCTCCTACGACCGCACCGGCTACCGGGTACTGCCGCACGAGAACGGCCACACCTTCGGCCTGCCCGACCTGTACACGCAGGACGGCGGGGGCGCGGTCGGGCACTGGGACATCATGAGCGAGGACTGGGGCTCCAACAACGACCTGCTCGGCTGGCACAAGTGGAAACTGGGCTGGCTGGACGGCGGCCAGGTCGGCTGCGCGGCGGCACCCGGCAGCGTCGACTACACCCTGTCCCCCCTGTACCAGCAGGGCGGCGGAAAGCTGATCCTGATACCGGTCACCGCGCGCACCACCTACGCCCTTGAGGTCCGCGCACAAGGCGGCAACGACGAGTCGGTGTGCCACCCGGGCGTCCTCATCTACCGGATCGACGCCGCGATCGACACCGGCCGCGGCCCGATCACCGTCTTCGACAGCCACCGCGACAGCGGTGGCTGCACCCGCAGCCCCAACGTCCACGCGGAACTCTCCGACGCCCCCTTCTCCCCCGGCGAGACCTTCAAGGACCCACGGCACGGGATCAGCGTGCGGGTGACGGGGACGGACGAGGACGGCAACTACCGGGTACGGATCACCCGCGGCTGACGGGGCGACCGACAACGGCTGTCCGCCGATGACGGGGACCCACACGGACACCGGTCGCAAGCCGACCACCAGGCCAAAAACGGCCGGCTGCCCGCCCGGGGATCACCGCCGACAACCCGACCGCTGGCCGCCGGCCCCGGGACTGCCGTAGGCGTGGCCCCAAGCCGTGCCCCTGCCGCCACCACCTCACTGTGGGGCGAGCCCCGTGCGTGGCGATGTGCAGGAAGGCGATCACCGGCCCGCCCGGTCCCGTACCGGTACGGCAACGGACCGCAGGCCGGCTCCAGTCCCCCCGAACTGATCGAAGCGGCCCCACAAGCCCCGCCACGCGCCCCCCTGCCCGGCTCCCCCGCACCAGCACCCACCCAAGCCCTGATCCGGTACCCTGTGGACCACGCCTTCGTAGCTCAGGGGATAGAGCACCGCTCTCCTAAAGCGGGTGTCGCAGGTTCGAATCCTGCCGGGGGCACAGAGAAACACCTGGTCAGAGGCCCTTTCGTCCGACGGACGGGAGGGCCTTCGGTCTCGCAGCACACATTTGGCACACATGGGCTGCGGGCAGAGGTGGGGAGCTGTGCGAGATGCCTGCCAAGGACCAGCTGGCCCAGCGCCGGTACGAGAAGCTGGTCGACCAGCTTGAGTCGATGATGCAGGCCGCCCTGAAACCGCAGTACAAGGGCTTCTACGGGCAGCTGATCCTGAGCGGCGACGATCTCGCGGGGATGGGCGAACTCAAGGACGTCCGGCGTGCCGCACGGGAAGCAGGCCGCCGTCTCGGCTGGAAGACGACCACGCATCTGACCGGCGGCCGGCTGTTCGTCCTCGACGAACGAGAGCCGCCGCAGGAGATCAGGCAACTGGCTGCGGATGCCACGGCAGAAGCCATGGACCGGGCTCGGCGAACCGCTCACCGGACAAACTGAAGGAGGCGCGCCATCGTGCGTACGATGGCGCGCCCCCTTCGCCTACAGCCCCCCGGCACGGCTCAGGCACTCATCACGCGGCATCGTCCTCCAGGGCGGCCACCGCCTCGGCGGCCTTGCGGGCCTTCTTCTCCGCCTTCTCCAGCTTGGCCTTCGCCTTGGCCAACTGCTTGGAACGGCGCTTGTGCATCTTCTTCGAGACCTCGTCCAGACGATCCGGGAAGAGGTGCCCGTACGTGTCCAACGTCAGCGTCGCGGACTTGTGGCCCAGCATCGTCTGTACGACGTTGACGTCCGCGCCGCTCGCGATGGCGAGCGAGGCCGCCGTATGCCGCAGCTTGTGCGGGGTGACCTTGAGGTCCCCCAGTCCGGCCTTCACGACCGCCGGCGCGAAGAACCGCTGTCGGAAGTTCCGGGCTCGCAGCGGGCCGCCCTGCGGGGCGGTGAAGAGCAACTCCTCGTCGCCTCGCCCCTGGACGTGGGGCTTCATTTCCTCTGCCAGGAACCGCGGGATCGGCACCGATCGGCGCTCGTGGTTCTTGGGGGTATCGAGGTAGAGCTTGCCGTTGTCCTCGGCGTACGCCTCCACGATGTGGGCCCGGCAGGCGTCCAGGTCGACGCGGCCCACCTTGAGCGCGGATGCCTCGCCCCAGCGCAGTCCGGTGTAGGCCAGCAGCAGGATGAACACCCGGTAGGCGCCTGACGCATTGGCCAGCGCGTCGACCTGCATGTCGTCCAGGTACACGTGGTCAGCAGGCATCGCCTTCGGCAGGGGCACGCCGACAGCCGGGTTGACCGCCAGGCGACGGGCCTTGACCGCGTATCCGAGAACGCGGCTGAGGACGACGTACGCCTTGCGGACCGACCGGGGGCTGAGCTTCCTGCCGCCGGTCGCCTCGCCGGACAGCAGATCCGCGAGCCACTCCGCGATGTCCTCGAAGTGGATGCGGTCCAGCGGGGTAGTGCCCCACTTGGGGATCACGTGGACGTCGAGAACACCGCGGTAGCGGCCCCGGGTCGAACGCTTGAGATGGATCTGCGCAGCCAGCCAGGACTCCGCCACCTCTGCGAACTCCACGCGTGCGGCTGCAGGATCGCGGTAGGAGCCGTCGTTGAGACGGGACTCCATTCTCGTCCGCTCCGCCTCGGCGTCGACCTTACGGGCGAAGGTCTTCATCTTCGGCTTGCCATCGGGGTCGTACCAGCGCACGCGGTACCGTCCCGGTGGCGTACGGCCCGCCCGCTTGGCGTCCGTCGCGGCGCGCACATACGCCGCGTGCCCTATGCGGTCCTCAATCCAGACCCGCGCCAACTAGCACCCCCTCCGCTCATCACTGGACACCGACGGGATCGGCAGGAGCAGGGTCGTGGGAGGAACCCCGAGCGCGGTGGCGATGGCGACGAGGTCGTCGATGTCGCAGCGCCGGTGGGCGCGCTCGGTGCGGCTGAGGGCGGTGTTGGACATCGGGCGGCCCAGCGCGGTGCAGCGGGCGGCGAGCTGGTGCTGGGTCAGGCCGCGCAGGAGGCGTAGGTGCTCGATGGCGCGGGCGGTGTGGAGGCCGGCGGGGCCTATTTCGACAGGTCGGGTTGCCATGACAGGTAGCTGTAACTTGCATCCGGCCGCCATGGCAAGAGTTGGCTCTTAAACTCTACAAAAGTCTCCCGGGAGAGAAGTGGCGTTCGTCTCGTTCGAATTCCGGCACATCAGGAGCCGTTCCATCAGGGAGGCCGTGCTATCTTCCCTAAGCATTTTCAAGATGGGTGATTTGGGCAGGTACCAACCGCAGTGCCCAGCACGCTGGTCGCATCACTCGTGACTGCTATGCGCCGTCTCTGAGCTGCGGAGGTATCAGATTCCGACCCCTCCGCCCGGTCGCGCCGCCGCAGAAAATTTCAGGTTCTCAAGAGCGATTTCGACAACCGGGGATCCACCCTTACTCTTTGTCTCCCCCAGCCGCACCGAGAGAATTAGTACAGAGTTTCAGAGCCAACTCTGGACTTTCCCCTGGGGCGTGTGACTGTGTTGTCCAGGCCGTTGTTCAAGACCGAAAAGGAGCCCTGTGCCGAAGACCTCTCCCCGTAACTCCAACGCCCCTGCCACCGCTACGGCTGCCCAGCGCGGCCCGCTGGCCACACCCGCGGAGGTCGCCGCGTACCTCGGGGTGCCGGTGAAGACGCTCTACCAGTGGAAGTACCGGGGCATCGGCCCCAACGTGCACAAGGTCGGCCGTCACCTGCGCTACCGCTGGCACGAGGTGGACGCCTGGCTGAACGCCCAGGCCACGTACGACCTCGCGGTCTGACGCCACCCCTTCAGAGACAGCGAAACGGCTCTCGGCCAGCCACCGCCGAGAGCCGCACCAGTCCCTGCCTCATCACCCGTGAATGACCGATCCGATGGGCCGGGCCTTGCCCGTCCGGCCCACCAGGGAGGAACGCCTGTGGACGAACCTACGTCCTCAACCACCCCCACCGCATCCCCGAAGCCCACCTGGCCGCCTGTCACCGTCCCCGGCCAGGCAGCCTCCACAACGCCCGAAACTTCGCCCGCCGGGGATGAGAAGCCGCGCCATGCCGCAGAGGGCGCCGCCCTGCTGGACGAGCTGCGGGAAGCCATCGCCCGGTACGTGATCCTGCCCGGCAGCGAGGCGCTGACCGCCGTCACGCTGTGGGTCGCGGCCACGCACATCCAGCCCGCCCTCCAGCACGCGCCCCGTCTCGCGGTGGTCGGACCGGCGAAACGGTGCGGCAAGTCCCGCCTGCTGGATGTGATCACAGAGACCGTGCGCGAGCCGCTGATCACGGTCAACACCAGCCCGGCGGTCGTCTTCCGCGCCATCGGTGACGACCCGCCCACCCTGCTGGTGGACGAGGCCGACACCATCTTCGGCAGCATCAAGGCCGCCGAGAAGAACGAGGAGCTGCGTGGCCTGCTCAACGCCGGCCACCAGCGCAACCGGCCCGCCCTGCGCATCTCCGGCCCCGAGCACAAGCCGCAGGCGTTCCCCACCTTCGCCATGGCCGCACTCGCCGGCATCGGGGACCTGCCGGACACGGTCATGGACCGTGCGGTGGTGATCCGCATGCAGCGCCGCAAGGACGGTGAGCGGGTGGAGCAGTTCCGCTCCCGCCGCGACATCCCCTCCCTGCATCAGCTGCGCGACCGGCTGACCGCCTGGCTGCGCCCCCTGATGGACACCGCAGCAGACCTGGTACCGCCGATGCCGGTGCAGGACCGGGCGGCAGACACCTGGGAACCGCTCGTCATCGTCGCGGAACTGGCAGGCGGCACCTGGCCCGAGCAGGCCCGTACCGCGTGTGCGGCCATGTGCGCGGCCGAGGCAGGCAAGGACGACGAGTCGAACCTAAAGACACGCCTGCTGCAGGACATCCGGCGCGCCTTCGCACGCTGCGGTGATCCCGACATCATGCGCACCCGGGACCTGCTGGACGAACTCCTCAAGGACCAGGAGGCGCCGTGGGCGGAGTACGGCACCGCTGGCCTGAGCGCGCGCCACCTGGGCATTCTCCTGAAGGACTTCGACATCAGGGCCGCCACTCACCGCTTCGAAGGGGGTCGGCAGGCCAAGGGCTTCGCCCGCCTCCGCTTCGCCGACGCCTGGGCTCGCTACTGCCCCGAGGAGCCGACGCCCGAGGGCGGCGACGAGAACCCCACCCCCGGTCCGGGCCTGCACCCGTAAAGACCCGTCGCACTCGTCGCGTCGCAGGTCAGCCGCGCGACGAGTGTCGTGGCTGTGACGAGTCCACTCGTATCACGCCGACCTTCCGTACCTGCCTCACCAGGCACGCGACGAGTGCGACGAGTGCGCACGCCCTCCCACCAGCCTCACCCTGTGCCCATGGCACCCGCTCCCCGCCTGGAGTACCCCGCTTGCCTTCACGCACCGCCCAAGCCCCCGTGTCGGTACTGACCGCAGCGATCCGCCTTGGGGTCGCCCTGGTCGGCACGATCGGCTTCGCCCTCTCCTACGACGCTCTGCGGCAGATGGCCGTCGCCATCCACGTCCGCGGAGTCCTCACGTACGCCTTCCCCCTGGTGATCGACGGGTTCATCGCCATCGGTGTCGCCGCCCTGCTCATCCTGCGCACCGCACCCTGGCGCTCCCGGCTGTATGTCTGGGCACTCGTCGGCATCGCCACGATCACCAGTATCTGGGCGAACGCCCTACACGCCGTCCGCCTCAACCAGCAGGCCCACACGGCCGGGTTCCACCTGGACGACGTCACCGTCGGCGCCCTGTCAGCCATCGCCCCGCTGGCACTGGCCGGAGCCGTCCACCTCGACCTGGTCATCCGCCGCCACCCTGCACGCCACGTTGAAGAGGCCGCCGCCACAAAGAGCCACAACGCCCCCGGCCACGGCCACAACCACACCGACAGCACCGAGCCGAATCCCCCATCCGAGGGCGACGCCGGTCTGCCGGAGCACGCAGGGATGCCCGATGTGGCCGGTCACCCCAGCGACGTGCTGCGGGACGCCGTCAATGTGCCGCAGGCTCGGAAACCGCTCGCCACGGCAGAGGGCCACGAGCGCGACGGCACCCTTGACGAACTCCTCACCATCGCACGCAGCGCACCACTGGGCCGCGGAGGCCGTGCGTCACGCCGCAACATCGAGGCGGCGATCCGAGACGCCGGCTTCCCTATCGGCAAGGACCGCCTGACCCAGATCAAGGATCGGGTGCAGACCGAACTCGACCAGGCCGCTCGTCAGCGCTCGGCCGAGCCCGACAAGGAACCCGCCAACGCCCTCTAAGGCTCCCAGCCGGGCCTATCACCCTGGGCCCTCAACTTCTCGGCTCGTCCCCGCGCTGCCCGCTGCGGGGACGAGCGCACATCGAATCGCGTAGCCATCGCACCCGCAACACCAACATGGAGAACCGCTCGATGCCCGACCCCCGCAATGAGCTCCCGGCCAGTCAGCAGGAGGTGACCAGCACCGTCACCCAGCCAGCAAGGTATGCCGTTGGACCGTCCAAGGGCCGGTCCAACGGGGACCCCTCCGCCCCGGGGGTGGCGGAGGCCCTCGGGCACCAGGGGGTGCCCGAGGAGAAGCAGCACGCCGGCGCAGGGAACGCCGTGCTGCGGCGCGCCGCTGAAGCCGCCGCCCTGCACCGCATCGCCCGCCGCCGCAAGCGCAAGGACACCCAGCGCAAGGAGCGCGTCGATGTGCGCTACAGCGTCGAGGAGAAGGCTGCGATCCTCGCCAGGGCCCGGGCGCTGAACATCGCCGGCGCCCACTACGTCGGCGCCGTCGTCATGGCGCACATCCACGGTGACCTCACCCTGCCCGGCCAGCGCACTCCGCTCGACGACTACATCGACGAGCTGACCGCTCTACGCGAGCAGGTCGCCAAGCTCGGCAACAACATCAACCAGATCGCCCGCAAGCTCAACTCCGGCGGTCATCCACATCCTGGGGACGGTGCTGCCCTGTCACAGGCCGAGCGCAGTCTGACGGCAGTCCGTGCCGCCGTCGGTGAGATCGCGGCGGCAGCGAACCAGGCCGTCGCAAAGAAAGCGGCCTGATGATCGCCAAGATCAGCAGCGGTAAGGACACCGCCGGCCTGATCCGCTACCTGTTCGACACCAAGAAGGCCAAAGACCACACCGATCCGCACCTTGTCGCTTCCTGGGACGGCTTCGCCCCCGACCCGGGCCGCAGCAACGACTTCGCCGCAACAAAGAAGCTCCTGGTGGCCGACCTTGACCTGCGCGTGAAGCAAGCCCGCCGACTGGGTCGCGCGCCCGAGCGGCACGTGTGGCACTGCTCTATCCGCGCCGCCACAACCGACCGCCACCTCAGCGACGAGGAGTGGGCCGACATCGCCCGCCGCGTTGTTGCGGCCACCGGCATCGCGCCACAAGACGACCCGGACGGCTGCCGCTGGGTCGCAGTCCGCCACGCACCCGACCACATCCACATCGCCGCCACCAAGGTCCGCGGCGACCTGCGCACTGCACGCCACTGGAACGACTACCTCACCGCCGACCGTGCACTCGCAGTCATAGAGAAGGAGTACGGCCTGCACCAAGTCGTGCGCGGCGACCGCACCGCCGCCAAGCGCCCTACCCGCGCCGAGCAGGAGAAGGCCCGCCGCGCCGGCCACAAGATGACCGCTCGGGAGCGCCTGCGGATCACGGTTCGCACCGCAGTCTCGGTTGCCACCAGCCCCGAGGAGTTCCTTCACATCCTCGACGCCACCGACAGCGTGTTGGTCAAGGTCCAGCGATTCTCCTCCGGCGACATCCGCGGCTACAAGGTGGCTGTCGAAGACGACAGGAACACCGCCGACGAGCCCATCTGGTACTCGGGCTCCTCCCTGGCCCCCGACCTGTCCTTCCCCCAGATCCACAAACGCCTGACCGCCATCGAGCAACCCACCGAGGCTACGAAGCGGCAGCGGTCCGCGCCGTGGGCCGAGGCGACCGCTGCCGTCGAACACATCCCCGCCCATCTGGAAGGTGGCGACGACGCGGCAGCACAGGCACACATCGCAGCCTTCGGCGAAGCTCTCGACGCCCTGCCCCTCCTCGCTGCCAAGGAGATCCGCCCCCACCTCCGCCAAGCAGCCGCCGCCTTCGAACGCGCAACCCGCTCCCGCGTCCGGGCCGAACACGCCCACGCCCGCGCCCTGCGTGGAGCCGTCCGAGCCATGCGTACACAGCCGTCACCACGCGACGGAGCCCTGCTGGCCATGTTCCTCGACGCCGCCGTCCTCGCGGTCATCGCAGCCAGACGATGGCACCAGCTCCGCCAGCACGACCAACAGGTCATCGCCGCGCACCAAGCCCTTGTCCACCTACAGTCCGCCTACGACCAGGCAGCCGCAGTACCGCTGGCCGTCCTCGCCCACCGCAAGCCCCCGACCCCCACCGTCGAACGGTTCGTTGCCTTGGTGCGCGAGGCCGTAGCTGCTCACGCCGAGCAAGTCCTCGACGACCACGCCTGGGCGGCCCTGGCCACAGCCCTCGCCGACGCTCAAGCGGCTGGGCACAAACCAGCCACACTCCTGAAACAGGCAGTCGAGCAACGAACCCTTGACGACACCCGGTCCCCAGCCCGCACCCTGACCTGGCGCATCCAACGCCTCACCCGACGCCCTGTCCCCGGCGGTGGAGCGCCACCTGCCGGGACCCACACGGTGACAGACACGCGGGAGCCGCCCGCACCCTCTCCAGCAGCGCGGCCAGCCCACCTGCATCAGCCGAAACGGCACCTGTGATGAGCACCTGCACGACTCCTCAGATGGGCCAGCCGTGACCGTGGCCTCATGAACGACCGCGTCGCCTTACGAGTCCCGAGGCACCGCTCGAGCCGAAAACCGTCAGCTCTACTGTTGCCTGATGAGTGTGTCCAGCAGGCGGTCGATGCTGCCGGTGTAGACGATCACTTCCTCGTCCTCGGCCGGGATGTCGAAGCGGTCAAAGAAGTCGTCGAGGGCTTCGGGGGTGACGGTGAGAGCGTTGGCGTCTTGCCGTTGGTTGCGTTCGGCCAGGCGACGCAGCAGCTCATCGCGGTCGGCAGGGAGGTAGACAACAAGGGGATGGCCGCCCGCCTCGCGGGCGGCCTGTCGCCAATCGTCACGCTCGCTACGGCGCCACAGTCCGTGGTCCAGTACAACGTCGTTGCCGGCCTGAAGCTCCTTGACGAACCTCTGCCGGATCGCCTGGACGACGGGGCGTTCCCGCTCGAAATAGGTGTGCTCGGGGTAGTCCACGCCGTAGCGGCCGTGGAGGCGGTGCACCTCTTCGTCCACGGACAGCCGGGTGAAGCCGCGTGCCGCCAGGGCCTGGGCGACGGTGGTCTTGCCGGAGCCGGTCAGGCCGGCGAGGAGAACGGCGAGGGGCACTTAAAGATCCCTTCCGCGTGGTGCTGTCCGCGAGCATGGCCCATTGTGGGTCAATCCTGGCCGCTGTAGGCGTACGGTCGCCAGGCGGTGACGATGCCCCGGGCCTCGGCGAGCCAGTTGGCGGGCATCCGGGCCAGGCTCACGCGGCGGAAGGCGAACCGTGGATCGCTGGTATTGATGTTGCCGCCGTGTTCACCGAGGTGGGACAGCAGGCGGCGGGCCTCGGCGAGCCGGGCCGGGGAGGCGGTCTGCCAGGTGCCGTCCGCGGAGTGGGCGGCCCTGCGTTCGATGTCCTGTCGTACGCCGTCGCGCCACTTGAAGTGGTGCACCGCGCACAGGTGGTCCGCATCGGGACGATTGCCGGGAGCCCGGTGGTTGCCAGAGGCCACGGTGACGTCGTGGCGGGCGAGGACGATCTTGCGTGGGTCGGCGCGCAGGAGCCGGTGGGTGAGATGGCCGCCGAGGGGATAGGCGTGGTCGAGTCCGCCTTCCGGGCGCCAGCCGGTCAGGCGTCCGCTCGCGGTGACCCGGTCGAGCATCAGGCCGCCCACCACGCGGTGGCCGGTCCTTTCGGCGCGGCTGATCACCTGCTGCAGGGGGCCGGGGTACTGGTGGAACTCGTCGGCGTCGGCGAGCAGGTGCCAGCCCGGTCCGGCCCGGTGCCGCAACGCGTCCCGCAGTTCGCCGTTGGTCTGCTCGTGCCAGGGGCCGGTGCTGGTGTGGGCGGGGACGACGCCGGCCTCTCGGGCTGCGGCCTGGAGCTCGTGCCGGCGGACGTCGGGGACGTGTTCGGGGAAGTGGAAGGCGATCAGGAACCGTTCGATGCCCAGCCTGCGGTAGTGGCCGATCCAGACGGCCAGCAGCGGTGGCTCGACCGGTCCGATGACGGAGATCAGGGCGGGAGGCGTGCTCAGCATCGGGACTCCTTCGTGGAGAGAGAGGCGAAGGTGCGGGTGAGGAGTTCGGCCTGCTCGGCGGCCGAGCGCATGCCCAGCAGTGCGGGGGCGTCGGGGCCGGGCGGTTCGGGCGGCTGGCAGACGACGCTGTGCAAGGCGCAGACGAGGGCATCCGGGTCGCTGGTGGGGAAGGGCAGGGCCCAGGGCTGGCCGTGCAGGCGGGCAGTCAGGGAGGGGTCATGGTCGGAGACGATCAGGGGGACGCCGAGGCGGGCGGCGTCCATCACCAGCCCGGATTCCTTGGTCACGCCGGGGCGTCGGACGACCAGAGCGGCGTCGGCGGCGGCGTAGACGAGCCGCAGCACGCTGTCCGTGACGGGGCCGGGCACCGCATGCAGCCGCAGACCAGGCAGGTCCCGCCACCGCTGAAGGACCCGCTCGTCGAGGGGGTCGCCGGTGACGATCAAGTGGAGCGGTTCCTTGAGCCGGGTCAGAGCGGCGTCGATGGTGTCGATGTCCTTGTAGGGCCACCAGCCGCCGACCAGGCAGACCACAGCGTCGACGGTGGGGATGTCGAACGCAGCGCGGCCCCCGTCGCGTTCGGCATCGGTCAGGCGGCGTCCGTCGTCAACCGCGAAGGCGGCCACCATCGCGGGCAGGTTGGGAAAGGATGCGGCGAGCTGGTCGCCGACAGACTGTGTGGGTGCCAGTGCGATCACTTGATGCTCGCCTCGACGCGCGAGCCAGCCCAGCCATCGCACGACGGTGTCCTCGGTGGTGACCTGTTCGTGGACGAATCGCAGATGCGGCTGGCCGCCAAGCAGGGCGGCAGCTCCGTGCAGGGCTTCGCTCGCCGTAAGGATCACTACGGCGTCGGCAGCGGGCTGAAGACGACGGGCAGTGCGCAGCGCTGATGCCTCGATCAGACAGCGAGCCACCAGCGTGCCCTGATGGGGCAGCCGCCGCAGGCCGAGGGGCCAGCGGCGAGAGCGGAAGATCCGCTGTCCGACCGCTGACAGCCCGGCCACCGCTCGGGCAGCGGCCAGCAGAACGGCCGCCCGGCATCCGGCCGGCGTGTTGACCAGCCGCGCGCCGGTTTCGCGCAGGGCGGCGACCGCCTCGGGTGCGATGCCGAGCGGCGCGATGACCAGGCTGCCGGGTCTGGCCTGGGCAAGGGCCGCCAGCGTGCGATGTGAGTGGCCGCCCAGCCGGTCAGCACGGGGTTCGATAAGGATGAGCGGGCCGGTCATCCGGACACCGCCTGGTCACCGTGAGCGCTAGTGAACCGCTCACGCAGCCACGCGGGGTCGTTGAGGTGGTCGAACTGCTTGGCCTCCCGGGCGGCCTCGCGGGCGAAGGCGACGCCTTCGCGAGCCCCGGCGGCGGCATAGGCGGCGAACTCGCCGTCGCGGCTGCTCGTCCATGCCTGAACCCGCTGGTGGGCGTCGTTGTCCGTCATGCCGTACTCGCTGCCGCGAGCGAGCATCGCGCACTCGCGGAAGCCCGCCTTCCAGGCATGGAAGGGGCTCTGGTTAAACCTGGTGACCCCGGCTCGCTGCTGGGCGAACTCGATCTTGCCGGGCAGGGCGGCCAGCACGTCCACGGCCTCGCCCATGTGCCGCAGGGCGCTGCGGCGAATGAGCTTCAGTCCGCCGTAGCCGTATGACAGGCCGTTGACCGGGTTGACCGCCTGCCATACCCGCATGGACACCCCCTCCTCCAGCGGCTCGATGACGGAGGCGTCGAAGCCGTTGTCGATGGCGAAGTCGCCGTCGGCGAGGAAGAACTGCTCGCAGTCGACGGCCTCGGCGCACAGCCGGTAGGCCCGGCGCATCCCTTGCACGCCGTGGAGGCGCTTGACCGTGCCGCCCAGCGTGCGCTGCAGTCGGGCGTAGAGGGAGTTGGCCATCGGCTCGTCGTACGACAGGAAGACGGCGTCGAACGGGCTCACGCGACGGCCTCCAGGTAGCGGGCGGCAACCAGGGCAGGGGCGAAGTCGGCGGTCGAGGCGTGCGCGCGCTTGGCGTGCACGGTATAGAACTCGTCATCCGTGACAAGGCGCTCGGCCAGGGCCACCGCCTCCTCGGTCGTGGTGAAGCACAGCTCGGGATCGATGTGCTCGGCCAGCCAGCCCAGCCGGGGCGAGATCACGGGCAGCCCCATGCCCTGGCAGTCGATCACGCTCATCGACCACGGGCAGCCGGGCCGGAACGGGGCGATGCCGAAGCGGGCGCCGGCCAGCAGGCTCTTGTAGCGGACGCGGTCGCCTCGGTCGGAGACGACCTGGACGTGTGGCAGCGCGGCGAGTTGGTCGCGCATCTTTTCGGGGCTGTCGTCCAGGCCGGTGCGTTCGGTGCGGCGCTGGCCGAACAGGTCCATCACCCGCAGCCGGACGGAGGCGGAGGCCACCAGCTCGCGGGCCAGGGCGACGAAGCGCTCGGTGCCGTAGTGCGCGTACAGGCGGTGGTTGTAGATGCCGATCGCCCCACCCGTGCCGGAGGCGTTCGTGGCGGTGGCCGGGTCGCGGACCAAGCGCTCGTCCCGGGGTGCGGGCACCACCCGCAGCTTCTCGCCCAGGTCCACGGTCATCCGGGCCGCGGCGGCCGAGACCCAGGAGGCGGCTGTGGAGGAGTGGACCAGCACCCGATCGCAGGCGGCCAGGCCGGCGGCGAACGCCAGCAGCACCGGCCGGCCCAGTCCCGCGTCGTTCAGGGACGGGTCCAGCAAGAGCTGGCCGCCGCCGTTGAAGGAGAACGGCAGGTAGTGGCAGTAACCGGCCAGCAGGGCATCGGACCGGGCCTCCAGCAAGGCGGTGCGGACGGCCGGGGCCTCCTCGATCTGGTTGGCCACCACCACATCCGGCCGCTCGGTCCGGATCAGCGCCACCAGCTCGTCGATGTCCGCCGAGAACCGGGCCCGGTACTTCGTCCCCGGCACCTTCGTCTGGTGGAAGCCGCATCGGTCGTCGCCGGCCGGAGCCGGGGCGGCCACGGTCACCTGTGCCCCCGCGTCCGCCATCGCGGGGGCGAGCAGGTCCGCGAAGATCCACCCGGAATCCGCCGACAGCCGGTCGGGGTTGGAGATGTTCAGCAGGTACAGCACGCGCATGTCAGCGTCGCCTCCCTCGTCTGCCCGGACAGGTCGATCCGGGTCGGTGAGGGAAGGAAATCGGCGACGTGGCCCGTGACGGGATGATGAACTGGGATCGCTCACGGTTCATTCATGGTCACTGACGATGACACGGGGCGGGGTTTCGATGGACACGCAGGACGAGGAGATCACCGTCGAGCAGGCAGCCGAGAACTTCGCGGCCGAACTTGCGCGATGGCGGGAAGTACGCGGCATGTCCAAGCGGGCGCTTGCGCAGGCCATGGGCTTCGACCCGTCCTATGTCAGCCACATGGAATCCGGCCGCCACAAGCCCACCGAGGAGTTCGCCCGTCTCGCCGACGAGGCCCTGAACGCCGGCAAGGCGATCTGGCGGCGCTGGGGCGACTATGAGCAGGCCAAGACCCGTGAGGCGCGTGCCAAGCGTCCGCTATCGGCTCCGCCGGCTCCACGCAGGCCCGAGCAGCCGTATGCCACCGGATCCGCCCTCATCGTCGAACACGACGCCGCCTGCCTGAAGTACGACGGCCGCAGCTACCGGCTCACCATGCGCCGCCTGCTGAGAAACACCGGCACCGAGCCGGTGACCCGCTACCTGATCCGGATCAGCGTCGACCGCTACCCCGGCGACCCCGAGCGCTCCAACGCCCACTACCGCGCCCACCCGCTGACCTGGGACGAGCTCGCCCTCACCGCCACCTGCCGGGGCGAAACGATGCGCTGGCAGGCCAAACACGACCGCGACGCCTTCAAGGAAGTCTGGCTGCTGTTCGACAACGAACACGGCCGCTTCCCGCTCTACCCCGGCGAATGCGTGTGGATCGAGTACGCATACACCGTCGGCGACGACAAGTGGGGCAACTGGTTCCAGCGAGCCGTCCGCCTGCCCACCGAACAACTCGAAGTCCAGCTCGCCTTCCCCGCCGACCTCGACCCCGTCGTGTGGGGGACGGAGACCTCCATGACCGCCGAAGCCTCCCCGCTGCGTACCCCACCCGTCCGCAGCGACGATGCCGGGCTACGGCAATTCACCTGGATCACGACCACACCCGCCCTCCACGCTCGGTACCGTCTGGAATGGCGGTTCCGAGCACGGCCAGAAGGCGAAGCAGATCAAGGGAGTTCAGGTGATTGAGGTGCGGCCCAGCCAGCGCATGCGAGACCTCGGCGTCGTCCAGCACGGCGCCGGCATCCTCACCGAACCGGCCCGCGCTTTCGACCTGCCTGCCGAACACGACGAGGCCGAACGCATCGTGGACGAACTGTTCGCTGCGATCGAACGCATCGGCCAGGTCCACCCCTTCGCCAAGGGCATGGGCATCGCCGCCCCGCAGATCGGCATCGCCCGCGCTGCGGCCGTCGTCCTTCCGCCTGAGGACGCCCCGGCCGTCATCCTTCTCAACCCGCGGATCACCGAGCATTCGGCGGAGACGGACGAGCAGTACGAGGGCTGCCTGAGCTTCTTCGACGTCCGCGGCCTTGTCCCCCGCCCGCTGAAGATCACGGTGGTGGCCACCACCCTGACCGGCGAGACCACGACCACCGTGTACGAGCGCGGGCTCGCCCGCCTCATCCACCACGAGATCGACCACCTCGACGGCCTGCTGTACACCGCGCGCATGCGAGCCGGGGTCGGCCCCATCCCCGTGGAGGAATATCGGCAGACAGGCCGGGCCTGGGCGTACGAGTAGGTCTCTGCCGCTCGCCAGCGAGCCTAGAACGCGTCGATGAGGGCCTGCCTCAGCTGATCACGGGCAGGTGTCCCAGCCAGGCCGTCCGGCGTCCGGTACACCCGCGACCGCGCCCCGCTGGCCGATGTCCGCAACGCCTTCCGCAAGCTATCCCTCAGGTAGGACGCGTAGCGTTACATGCCGGAAGGCTCCCCCGAGGGTCTTCCTCGGGGGAGCCTTCCGTTGTGCCGCCTGCCGACGTGAAGGGTGAGAAGACGATCACGAGGCAGGACGTTCGGGTGCTCTACGCCGTCACGGGCGAAGGAGCAGGCTGTCGCCGCGCTCCTTGGCGGCGGCGTAGCGCTTGGCAACGTCCTGCCAGTTGACGACCTGCCACATGGCCTCGATGAAGTCGACCTTCTGGTTCTTGTACTGCAGGTAGAAGGCGTGCTCCCAGGCGTCGAAGACCAGGATGGGCGTGGATCCCTGGCCGACGTTGCCCTGGTGGTCGTAGACCTGCTCCACGATCAGCCGCCCGCTCAGCGGCTCGTAGGCGAGGACACCCCACCCCGAACCCTGCGTGGTGGCGGCGGCCTTGGACAGCTGGGCCTTGAAGCCGGCGAAGGAGCCGAAGGACTCCGTGATGGCGTCGGCCAGGTCACCGACGCCGTCCTGGGCGAGGGGCTCGCCGCCGCCGTCCTTCGGGCCGGTCATGTTCTGCCAGTAGATCGAATGCAGGATGTGGCCGGAGAGGTGAAAGGCCAGGTTCTTCTCCAGGCCGTTGATCGAGCCCCACGACTCCTTGTCCCGCGCCTCGGCCAGCTGCTCCAGGGTGTCGTTCGCACCCTTCACGTACGCCGCGTGGTGCTTGTCGTGGTGCAGCTCGATGATCTCCGGGCTGATGACCGGGGCGAGCGCCGAGTAGTCGTACGGAAGCTCAGGGAGCGTGTAAAGCGCCATGTCCAACGTCCTCCGACGTTATTGCGAGGTCTATGCAGCTGCACGCTAACAGCAAGAACGGTACCTTGCGATCAGGCGTTGGACCTAGGACTTCATCCCCCATGTCGCGCCGGTCAGGTGACGGCAGTCCGCGACCCGGGCTCCTCGATGGCGGCAGGAAAGGCAGGCAGGTGACCATGACCCCGCCGTCGGCTCACGATGACGCGGCGACGGTGCCGGAGCTCTCGGCGCTGCTGCGGCACCACGGCCTGCGCCGCACCCCCAGCCGACTGTGCACCCTGAGGTTGCTGTGCGCGTCCGGCGAGCATCTCTCCTCTGCGGAAGTGTGCGCCGAACTGCGACAACTGGGCCTGCCGTTCGATCAGGCGACCGTCTACCGGACTTTGGAAACCCTGACGGAGGTGGGTCTGGCGCATGCCGTCCACGGCCCGGGGCTCAAGCGGTACGGCGTCAGTTCGGAGCCACATCACCACACAGTGTGCGAGGAGTGCGGGCGAGTGAGGGATCTGGCGATCGATCACGTGAGGGAGGCCATGGAGCGGATCACGGAGCTGACCGGTCTGCGCGCCGGCACGTCGGGCTCGCTGCTGCTCTACGGCCGATGCGCCCGCTGCAGCGAGTAAGTCAGTTCCGGTCACGGGTGCGGGAGGCCGCCGTCGAAACGGACGCTGTCAAAGGCATGACGCCCCGCACCCTGCCGACGCCGGGAGTACCGCTTCAGCACTCCCAGCCAGCCGACCTTCCCCGAATCTAGTGCTTATTGCGAACTACTCGCAATAAGCGGGTGCGTCACCCGTCGCCCTCAAGGTCGCCCTCGGTCTCCAGGTAGACCTGCCGCAGCTCGGCCAGTACCTCCGGGTCGGGCTTCGCCCACATTCCCCGCGACTCTGCCTCCAACAGCCTCTCGGCGATGCCGTGCAGCGCCCAGGGGTTCGCCTGCTGGAGGAACTCCCGGTTCGTCGGGTCCAGAACGTAGGTTTCGGTGAGCTTGTCGTACATCCAGTCGGCGACCACGCCGGTCGTGGCGTCGTAGCCGAACAGGTAGTCCACGGTGGCGGCGAGTTCGAAGGCGCCCTTGTAGCCGTGGCGGCGCATCGCCTCGATCCACTTCGGGTTGACCACACGGGCGCGGAAGACACGTGAGGTCTCCTCCACGAGGGTGCGGGTACGGACCGTTTCCGGGCGGGTGGAGTCGCCGATGTACGCCTCGGGAGCCGTGCCGCGCAGGGCGCGGACGGTGGCGACCATGCCGCCGTGGTACTGGAAGTAGTCGTCGGAATCGGCGATGTCGTGCTCGCGGGTGTCGGTGTTCTTCGCCGCGACGGCGATGCGCTTGTACGCCGTCTCCATGTCCTCGCGGGCCGGGCGGCCGTCGAGTGCGCGGCCGTAGGCGTAGCCGCCCCAGACGGTGTACACCTCGGCGAGGTCGGCGTCGGTGCGCCAGTCGCGGGAGTCGATGAGCTGGAGCAGGCCGGCTCCGTACGTCCCCGGGCGGGAGCCGAAGATGCGGGTGGTGGCCCGGCGCTCGTCGCCGTGCGCGGCCAGGTCGGCCTGGACGTGAGCCCGGACGTGGTTCATCTCGGCGGGCTCGTCCAGGGAGGCTGCCAGGCGTACGGCGTCGTCCAGGAGGCCGATGGTGTGCGGGAAGGCGTCGCGGAAGAAGCCGGAGATGCGCAGGGTGACGTCGATGCGGGGGCGGCCCAGCTCCTCGTACGGGATGGGCTCCACGCCGGTCACGCGGCGGGAGGCGTCGTCCCAGACCGGGCGGATGCCGAGCAGGGCGAGGGCCTCGGCCACGTCGTCGCCGGCGGTGCGCATGGCGCTGGTGCCCCAGAGGGAGAGGCCGACGGATGTGGGCCAGTCGCCGTTGTCCGTGCGGTAACGCTCCAGCAATGACTCGGCGAGGGCCTGGCCGGTCTCCCAGGCCAGGCGGGACGGTACGGCCTTGGGGTCGACGGAGTAGAAGTTCCGGCCGGTCGGCAGGACGTTCACCAGACCGCGCAAGGGCGAACCCGACGGCCCTGCGGGGACGAAGCCGCCGGCCAGCGCATGCACGGTGTGGTCGAGTTCAGCCGTGGTGGCTGCCAGACGTGGGACGACCTCGCGGGCCGCGAACTGAAGGATGGCGGCGACCCGTTCGCCGTGCTCGGTGGGTACAGCGGCCGGGTCCCAGTCGGCGTCCTCCATCGCCTGCACCAGAGCGCGGGCCTGTTCCTCGGCGGCGTCGGCCGTGGTGCGGGTCGCGGTGGACTCGTCCAGGCCGAGGGCTTCGCGCAGGCCGGGGAGGGCCGTGGTGCCGCCCCAGATCTGGCGGGCGCGGAGGATGGCGAGGACGAGGTTGACGCGGTCGGCGCCGGTGGGCGGGGTGCCGAGGACGTGGAGGCCGTCGCGGATCTGGGCGTCCTTGACCTCGCACAGCCAGCCGTCGACGTGGAGGAGGAAGTCGTCGAAGCCATCGTCGTCGGGCCGGTCGTCTAGGCCGAGATCGTGGTCGAGGCGGGCGGCCTGGATGAGGGTCCAGATCTGGGCGCGGATGGCCGGGAGCTTCGCCGGGTCCATGGCGGAGATCTGGGCGTACTCGTCCAGGAGTTGTTCCAGGCGGGCGATGTCGCCGTAGGAGTCGGCGCGGGCCATGGGCGGGACGAGGTGGTCGACGAGGGTGGCGTGGACGCGGCGCTTGGCCTGGGTGCCCTCGCCGGGGTCGTTGACCAGGAACGGGTAGATCAGGGGTAGGTCGCCGAGGGCGGCGTCGGGGCCGCAGGCGGCGGAGAGGCCGGCGTTCTTGCCGGGCAGCCATTCCAGGTTGCCGTGCTTGCCGAGGTGGATCATCGCGTCGGCGCCGAAGCCGCCGTCCGACTGAGAGGTGGCGATCCAGCGGTAGGCGGCCAGGTAGTGGTGGGAGGGCGGGAGATCCGGGTCGTGGTAGATGGCGATGGGGTTCTCGCCGAAGCCGCGCGGGGGCTGGATGAGGATGAGCAGGTTGCCGAAGCGCAGGGCCGCGAGGACGATGTCGCCCTCCTTGTTGCGGCTGTGGTCGACGAACATCTCGCCGGGCGCCGGGCCCCAGTGCTCCTCCACCGCCGTGCGCAGCTCCTTCGGGAGCGTGGCGAACCAGCGGCGGTAGTCGGCGGCAGGGATGCGGATCGGGTTACGGGCCAGCTGGTCCTCGGTGAGCCAGTCCTGGTCGTGTCCACCGGCTTCGATGAGCGCGCGGATCAGCTCGTCGCCGTCGCCGGAGGCGAGCCCGGGGACGTCTCCGGAGCCGAAGTCGTAGCCCTCCTCACGAAGACGCCGCAGCAGGGCGATCGCGCTGGCGGGGGTGTCCAGGCCGACCGCGTTGCCGATCCGGGAGTGCTTGGTCGGGTACGCCGACAGCACGAGCGCCAAGCGCTTGTCTGCGGCCGGGATGTGCCGCAGGCGGGCGTGGCGTACGGCGATTCCGGCGACCCGGGCCGCTCGCTCCGGATCGGCGACGTACGCCGGGAGGCCGTCGGCGTCGATCTCCTTGAAGGAGAACGGCACGGTGATCAGGCGGCCGTCGAATTCGGGGACGGCGATCTGGCTGGCCGCGTCGAGAGGGGAGACTCCTTCGTCGTTCTCCTCCCACGCGGTGCGCGAGCCGGTCAGGCAGAGGGCTTGGAGGATGGGGACGTCCAGCGCGGTGAGCGCGCCCGCGTCCCAGGACTCGTCGTCCCCGCCGGCCAACGCCTCGGCGGGCTTGGTGCCGCCGGCCGCCAGCACGGTCGTGACGATCGCGTCGGCGGCCCGGAGTTCCTCGATCAGTTCGGGCTCAGGGGCGCGGAGGGAGGCGACGTACAGGGGAAGGGGTCGTCCGCCGGCTTCCTCGACGGCGTCGCACAGGGCGTGCACGAAGGCGGTGTTGCCGCTCATGTGGTGGGCGCGGTAGTAGAGCACGGCGACGGTCGGGCCGGCGGCAGGCTGGGACCGGCGCTCCAGCGGGCCCCAGGTCGGCGCCGGTGCCGGCGCCTCGAAGCCATGGCCGGTGAGCAGGACCGTGTCCGACAGGAACCGGCCGAGTTGTTCCAGGTTGGCGGGACCGCCGTGGGCAAGGTAGGCATGCGCCTCGGCAGCGATGCCCACGGGGACCGTGGAGGACGCCATCAGCTGGGCGTCCGGGGCCTGTTCGCCGGTGAGGACGATGACGGGGCGGCCGTCGGCCAGCAGCAGGTCGAGCCCGTCCTGCCAGGCGCGCAGCCCGCCCAGGAGACGGACGACGATCAGGTCCACGCCGTCGAGGAGGGCCGGGAGGTCGTCGAGCGTCAGGCGGGCCGGGTTGGCGAAGCGATAGGCGACCGGGCCGCCCGCCGCGCGGGCGCTGAGCAGGTCGGTGTCGGACGTCGACAGGAGCAGGATGCGGGGGTACGAGGGTCGCCCCCCGGAAGAATGCAGCATGCGGCGTCGGCCTTCCTCGGGGTCCGCGCCCCGGGCGGTGTTGGACGGCGGGAGTTCCTGGCTCGCCCTGCCCCGAAGGGCGGGCTCACAGTGGCGGGACCGCGCCGGAGTCGCACCGGGCTTCCTCCCCTGTCGCCGTCTTGGCGGTGGTGGACCGGGTGATCCACCGAGCAGCATAGTAAGGGGCACTGGGACAGTGCGGGGCATACGTTTGGTCTGATCGTCGGTATGCTCGCCGCCATGTCCACAGCTCCCGTACCTCCGTCTCCGCAGACCACAGCGGTCTCACGGGACCGTGGTGACGCCTGTCCGGGTGCACTGCGCCTGCATGCGGCGGATGACGGCGCGCTGGCTCGCGTGCGCATCCCAGGGGGCGTGCTGCGGGTCGATCAGGCTGTGGCGCTCGGATTGGCGGCGCGCGAGTTGGGGGACGGAGACCTGCATCTGACCTCGCGGGGCAATGTGCAGCTGCGAGGTCTCGACGCCGGCTGCGGTGGGGAGTTGGCGGACCGGCTGGGTGAGGCCGGTCTGCTGCCGTCCCACCGGCACGAGCGGGTCCGCAACATCGTCGCCTCACCGCTGTCCGGGCTCGACGGACGAGGGCACGCCGACGTACGGCCGTGGCTGCGGGCGTTGGACGATCTGATCTGCGCCAGCGAGACGGCGGCCGGGCTGTCCGGACGGTTCCTCTTCGCCCTCGACGACGGGCGGGGGGATGTCGCCCGCCTCGACGCCGATGTGACGGTGCAGGCGACGCCGGACGGAGACGCGGCTCTGCGCATCGGGGCCTGCGACCACCTCGTACGCGTGGGTGCGGAGGACGCGCCCGCAGCAGCTCTCCTTGCCGCAGAAGCCTTCCTTCAGGCGGGTCGGGGGCGGGTGTGGCGAGTGGCCGAACTGACCGAAGGCGCAGAGCATTTGATCCGCGAAGTCGTGCGACGACTCAAACGGGCCCGCGCCGTGGTAGCACCGTCGTGGCCCGTCGGCTCACCGCCGCGTCCGGGGATCATCGCGCATCCCGACGGTGGTACCAGCCTGTCCCTCCTCGCCCCACTCGGCCGCATTTCCGCAGTCCAGTGGCAGGAGTTGTCAGCTGCCGCGTCGTCCGAACTGCGCCTGACACCCTGGCGTGGAGTGGTCCTTCCCGAGGTCTCCGCCGATCGGCTCGCCGACCTCGCCGACGCCGGCCTGATCACTCATCCCGCATCCCGGTGGCTGGGCGTCGGCGCCTGCATCGGACGGCCCGGCTGCGCCAAGTCGCGCACGGACGTCCGCGCGGACGCAGCGGCGGCACTCGACGCGGGCGGCGGGCTCCCCGCCTACTTCTCCGGCTGCGAGCGGCGCTGCGGCAGACCACGTGGCGACCACGTCGACGTCGTCGCCACCGAGACCGGCTACCGGATCTCCGTCGTACGAGACGGACACACAGGCGCCGCCACCACGATCGACGACCCTTCGCAGCTCACCGCCGCCCTGGCGGCGGCCCGCACGGACGACACGGATGACTAGGAGCACGGTGTTCGAGTACGAGAAGGACGGCGCGGCCATCTACCGCCAGTCCTTTGCCACCATCCGCGCCGAGGCGGACCTCGCGGGCCTGCCCGCCGACGTCAGCCAGGTCGCGGTCCGGATGATCCACGCCTGCGGAATGGTCGACCTCGTGCGGGACCTGGCCTACACGCCCGCCGTCGTGGCCCGGGCCCGCGAGGCCCTGCGCGCCGGGGCACCCATCTTCTGCGACGTGCAGATGGTGGCCAGCGGCGTGACCCGCAAACGGCTGCCGGCCGGCAACGACGTGATCTGTACGCTCTCCGACCCGGCCGTACCGGAGCTGGCGGCGAAGCTGGGCACCACACGCAGCGCCGCCGCGCTGGAGCTGTGGCGGGATCGTCTGGAGGGCGCGGTCGTCGCCGTCGGCAACGCGCCCACCGCGCTCTTCCGCCTCCTGGAAATGATCGAGGAGGGCGCGCCCCGCCCGGCCGCCGTCATCGGCGTACCCGTGGGCTTTGTGGGTGCCGCCGAGTCCAAGGATGCTCTCGCGGAACACCCCTCCGGCCTTGAGCACTTGGTGGTCCGTGGCCGCCGGGGCGGCAGCGCCATCGCGGCGGCAGCCCTCAACGCGATCGCGAGCGAGGAAGAGTGAGCGGCAAGCTGTACGGGGTGGGGCTCGGCCCCGGAGACCCTTCGCTGATGACCGTGCGCGCGGTGGAGGTCATCGCCGAGGCGGACGTGATCGCGTACCACAGTGCCCGGCACGGTCGGTCGATCGCGCGGTCCATCGCGGCCAAGCACATCCGCGAAAGCCACATCGAGGAGCCGCTGGTCTACCCGGTCACCACGGAGACCACCGACCACCCGGGCGGCTACAAGGGCGCGATGGAGGACTTCTACGCCGAGGCGTCGACGCGGCTCGCCGCGCATCTCGACGCCGGCCGTACGGTCGCCGTCCTCGCCGAGGGCGACCCGCTCTTCTACGGCTCCTACATGCACATGCACAAGCGGCTCGCCGACCGGTACGACACCGAGGTGATCCCGGGCGTGACGTCCGTGAGCGCTGCGGCGGCCCGGCTGGGTGCCCCGTTGGCGGAGGGCGAGGAGGTGCTGACGATCCTGCCGGGCACGCTGCCCGAGGAGGAGCTGGCGGCTCGCCTCACCTCGACGGACGCCGCAGTGGTCATGAAGCTGGGCCGGACCTTCCCCAAGGTGCGACGGGTGCTGGAAAGTTCGGGTCGGCTGGGCGAGGCGAGGTACGTCGAACGAGCCACCATGTCCGGAGAGCGGCTCGCCGAACTGGCAGACGTCGAGGCGGAGTCGGTGCCGTACTTCTCGGTCGCCGTGCTGCCCAGCCAGGTCGACACCGAGCCGTCGGCACGCGAGTGGGGTGAGGTCGTGGTCGTCGGCACCGGCCCGGCCGGGCCGCTGTGGCTGACCCCCGAGTCACGGGGCGCGCTGGCCGCCGCAGACGACCTGGTCGGCTATACGACCTACCTGGACCGCGTGCCCGTGCGACCGGGTCAGCGCCGCCACGGCTCCGACAATCGCGTCGAGGCCGAGCGCGCCGAGTTCGCCCTACAGCTCGCCCAGCGGGGGCGGCGGGTGGCGGTGGTCTCCGGGGGCGATCCGGGGATCTTCGCGATGGCCACTGCCGTCTTGGAGGTCGCCTCGCAGGAGGAGTACCGGGACGTGCGGGTGCGGGTGCTGCCCGGGGTGACCGCCGCCAACGCCGCCGCGGCGAGGGCCGGCGCGCCCCTCGGTCACGACTACGCGACCATCTCCCTCTCCGACCGGCTCAAGCCGTGGGACGTCATCGCGGACCGGCTGCGCGCGGCGGCCTCGGCGGATCTGGTGCTGGCGCTGTACAACCCGGGCTCGCGCAGCCGTACCTGGCAGGTGGGCAAGGCCAGGGAGCTGCTGCTGGAGCACCGGGCGCCGGACACTCCGGTGGTGGTCGCGCGGGACGTGGGCGGCTCCGGTGAGCGCATACGGATCGTGCGGTTGGCCAACCTTGATCCGGCCGAGGTGGACATGCGCACGATCCTGCTGGTCGGCTCCTCCCAGACACAGGTGGTGCGGCGAGGGAACGGCGAGGAGGTCGTCTGGACGCCCCGCCGCTACCCGGAGGCGTGAGTGCGGGTGCGGCGCCGCTCCCATGCGGGGCGGCGCCGCGAGTGCTCCTACTCGGCGGTCTGCTCCGCCGGGGCCGGCTGGGCCAGGCCCGCCGTCCACTTCTCCTCGATACGGCCGACCTTCCACACCAGCAGGGCCACGGCCCAGGTGGCGAAGAACAGGCCGACGATGACGTAGCCGATGATGTTGAGGTCGAGCCCGGAGACCCAGTCCCAGAAGACGCCGTGCAGGTCGGCCTTCTCAGCGATGAGACCGAGGAGTTCGACTGTGCCGATGATCAGGGCGACGGCCACGGACAGACCGGTGATGGTGAGGTTGTAGTAGACCTTGCGGACCGGCTTGGAGAACGCCCAGCCGTAGGCGAAGTTCATGAACGAACCGTCGATGGTGTCCAGCAGGGACATGCCGGCCGCGAAGAGGATCGGCAGGCACAGGATCGCGTACCAGGGCAGGCCGGAGGCGGCGCCCGAGCCGGCGAGGACGAGGAGGGCGATCTCGGTCGCCGTGTCGAAGCCGAGGCCGAAGAGCAGGCCCAGCGGGTACATCTGCCACGGCTTGGTGATCGACTTCATGACGCGGCCGAGGAGCCGGTTCATGAAGCCGCGGTTGTTGAGCTGCTCCTCCAGCGCCGCCTCGTCGAAGTGGCCGGTGCGCATCTGCCGGAAGACCTTCCAGATCCCGACCATGATCACCAGGTTGATGATCGCGATGACGTAGAGGAAGGTCCCGGAGACGGTCGTACCGATCCAGCCGGTGATGCTGTGCAGCTCGGAGTTGTCGTTCTCGACCGGTCCCGCCAGCGACTTGACGCCGAGGGAAAGCAGGAAGGCCAGCGCGAAGACGATGGAGGAGTGACCGAGGGAGAACCAGAAGCCGACCGACAGCGGGCGCTGTCCCTCGTTCATCAGCTTCCGGGTGGTGTTGTCGATGGCGGCGATGTGGTCGGCGTCGAAGGCGTGCCGCATGCCCAGGGTGTACGCGGTGATGCCGATACCGATGCCGAAGGTCTTGGTGCCCAGGCTGTAGTGCTCGGGAGCGACGATTGCGACCAGCGTGAACCAGCCGATGACGTGCAGCGCCAGGATGAAGGCGGCCATCCCGCCTACACTGGCCCATTCCTTGCGGGTCATCGACGTGCGTATGCGGTGCCACGAGATACCGCGGCCGGTGCCTGGGGTGGCAGGGCGGGGAGAAGCGGAATCAGGAGCGGTGGTCATGAAGACGCGGGCCTTACTGCTCGGCGAGCGGCTGTTTTCAGCCGCGCCTTCCAGGTTTCTGCCAATAGGTCGCAACAACAAGATGCCCGCAGTAAAGCTGGGATAAGGGTTCAGTCAGCAGCGCGAAAAGTCCCCTGCTCAAGGCGGTCGCTGATCCAGTCGGCCGCCTGGCGCGAATCGGCCACTGATGGCACGCCTTCGGGGACCGGTGGACGACGGACCACCACCACCGGCAGCCCCGCCTCGCGGGCGGCCGTGAGCTTCGGCGCGGTGGCCGCTCCCCCGCTGTCCTTGGTCACGACCACATCGATGCCATGGCGGAGCAGCACCTCACGCTCCCCGTCCAGGGTGAAGGGGCCACGGTCGAGCAGGACCTCCATGCGGGCCGGATGCGGAGGCTCGGGTGCGTCCACGGACCGTACGAGGAACCACAGGTCCTCCAAGTGCGCGAAGGCGGCCAGGCCCATGCGTCCGGTGGTCAGGAACACACGCCGCCCGAGCGTGGGCAGCAGCCCGGCGGCCTCCTCCAGCGAACCGGTCTCGTGCCAGACGTCCCCCTGGCCGGGGACCCAGCCGGGGCGGCGCAGCGCGAGCAGGGGAACATGGGCCATGGCGGCGGCCGTGGCCGCGTTGAAGCTGATCGTTCCGGCGAAGGGGTGGGTGGCGTCGATGAGTACGTCCACGTCGTGCGCGCCCAGCCACTCGGCCAAGCCCTCGGCACCGCCGAAACCGCCGATCCGCACCTCGCCCGGTGGCAGCCTGGGGGCAGCCACCCGCCCCGCCAGGGAGTTCGTCACCTTCAGATCCGGTGCTTCGGCGGCCAGCATCTCGGCCAGGCGGCGGGCCTCGGTGGTCCCTCCGAGGATCAGCACGTGCACGACGATTCCGTCCCGTTCATCAACGTTGCGTTACGAGTAGTGAGGCATGAGCAGCAGCACCGAGGCGAAGGGCGGCCGTAGCGCCCAACTCAAGCACACCGGCCTGCGCCCCGGCTGGACCACCGGCGCCTGCGCGACCGGCGCGGCCACCGCCGCGTACACCGCGCTGCTGACCGGCGACTTTCCCGACCCGGTGACGATCACCCTGCCCAAGGGACAGACCCCGGCGTTCGCGCTCGCCGCCGAGGAGCTGACCGGCTCCTCCGCCATGGCGGGCATCGTCAAGGACGCGGGCGACGACCCCGACGTCACGCACGGCGCGCTGGTAAGGGCCACCGTGCGACGACTGCCCGCAGGCTCGGGCGTGGTCTTCAAGGCCGGGCCCGGCGTCGGCACCATCACCCGCCCCGGACTGCCGCTCCCGGTCGGCGAACCGGCCGTCAACCCCGTCCCCCGGCAGATGATGCGCGACCACGTCGCCGCCGTCGCCCGGCAGCACGGCGACGGCGGCGACGTGGAGATCACGGTCTCCGTCGACAACGGCGAGGAGATCGCCCGCTCCACCTGGAACCCACGCCTCGGCATCGTCGGCGGCCTGTCCATCCTGGGCACGACCGGCATCGTCGTGCCGTACTCGTGCTCGGCATGGATCGACTCCATCCGCCGGGGCGTGGACGTGGCGCGGGCGGCAGGCCGTACGCACGTGGCGGGCTGTACGGGCTCCACCTCGGAGAAGACCGTCGTGGCCGCGTACGGCCTGCCGGAGGACGCCCTGCTCGACATGGGCGACTTCGCGGGCGCGGTCCTGAAGTACGTCCGTCGGCATCCCGTCGACCGCCTCACTATCTGCGGCGGCTTCGCCAAGCTGTCGAAACTGGCGGCCGGCCACCTGGACCTGCACTCCGCCCGCTCCCAGGTCGACAAGGGCTTCCTCGCCGAGCTCGCCCGCCGGGGCGGTGCTGACGAGTCCCTGGCCTCCGAGGTCGCGAACGCCAACACCGGCCTGGCCGCACTCCAGTCGTGCACGGCGGCCGGGGTCCCGCTCGGTGACCTGGTGGCGGTCGCCGCCCGTGACGAGGCCCTGTCCGTGCTGCGGGGCGCTCCCGTCGCGGTCGACGTGATCTGCATCGACCGGGCGGGGGCGATCGTGGGGCGCAGCACAGTCCGCTGAGACCACGGGGAGACCAGCCGCCTTCAGCCGTCAGGGAAAACAGCTCGCCGGCGACCTGCCCGTGCGAAAAACTCAGGGAATGCGTGATCGTCTGCAAGCGTCATCGGACCTCTGGTTGCGGCGGTGGTCACCGAGAGACGTCCACTCCGTGTTGACGGCGTTCGCCGATCCTTTGATGGCTTGGCAGGCCCCTGAGGCGATGTCATCCGTGTCGGCGGTGGAACGGTGGCTTGCCGCCAAGGACGAGGAGTGGGCCTGCGGATCAGGTTTCGCCTTTGCGGTAGTCGACCTCGCGGACACCGTGCTGGGTCATGTCGCCGTCAGTGCGACAGACCGTCGCCACGGGACGGGATGGGTGTCGTACTGGACGACAGCAGCGGCCCGGGGCCAAGGCGTCGCCTCACTCGCCTGTCGCACACTGAGTCGCTGGGCCTTTGAGGAAGCCGGGCTCTTCCGCCTGGAGTTGGGCCACCGGGTCAACAACCCGGCCTCTTGCCGTGTGGCCAGGGCTGCTGGGTTCCTCACGGAAGGAATCCAACGCCAGAAGCTGGAGTACGACGGTGTCCGCTACGACGTCGAACTCCATGCACGGCTGGCAACCGACGCGCCACCCCCCGGCCGGTCCTGAGGACATCCGGGCGCGTCGCCTGGATCAGCTCACCGCACGCCTTGCGGGCCAGGCATCTCAGGCGTGCCGCTCGCGCTCCGGTGAGTACAGGTGGCTGTCGCGAAACTGCTCGGCGCCCAGCGTGCGGCCCACCATGATCACGGCGGTGCGCAGGACACCGGCGGCCTTCACCTGTGCGGCGATGTCGTCGAGGGTGCCGCGCAGGATCAGCTCGTCGGGGCGCGAGGCATAGGCGACCACGGCGGCGGGGCAGTCGGCGCCGTAGTGCGGCAGCAGCTCCTCGACCACGCGGTCCACGTACTTGGCGGCCAGGTGCAGCACGATCAGCGCCCCGCTGCGGCCAAGGGTGGCCAGATCCTCGCCCTCGGGCATCGCGGTGGCGCGGTTGGCCACGCGGGTCAGGATCACGGTCTGGCCGACCGTCGGCACAGTCAGCTCCCGCTTCAAGGAAGCAGCCGCCGCGGCGAAGGCGGGCACTCCCGGCACCACCTCGTACGGCACACCGGCCGCGTCCAGCCTTCGCATCTGCTCGGCGACCGCGCTGAACACCGAGGGATCGCCCGAGTGCAGCCGTGCCACGTCATGACCTTCCCGATGCGCCCGGACCAACTCGGCCGTGATCTCGTCCAGGTTGAGCTGAGCGGTGTCCACCAGACGGGCGTCCGTAGGGCATTCGGCCAGCAGCTCGCGCGGGACGAGGCTGCCCGCGTAGAGGCAGACCTGGCAGGCGGCGAGGGTGCGGGCACCGCGCACCGTGATCAGGTCGGCGGCACCGGGGCCGGCGCCGATGAAGTACACGGTCATCTGTCCACTCCTGGAAGAGGGGGGTTGAGGGTCTTCTCCACGGCCCACTGGGTCACCGGCATCGCCTGCCGCCACCCGGTGAACCCACCCACGGGCACGGCGTGGGCCACGGCGAGCTTCACCAGCTCACCGCCGTATCGCCGGTAGGCGTCGGTGAGCAGTGCCTCGGACTCCAGCGTCACGGTGTTGGCGACCAGCCGGCCGCCGACCGGCAGCGCGGCCCAGCAGGCATCGAGCAGACCGGGCGCGGTGAGTCCGCCGCCGATGAACACTGCATTAGGCAGCGGGAGTTCGGCCAGCACGTCAGGTGCCGCACCAGTGACGACGCGGAGCCCGGGCACGCCCAGTCGCTCGGCGTTTCGCGCGATCCGCTCCGCACGCACCGGGTCCCGCTCGACGGTGACTGCCCGGCAGGACGGGTGCGTGCGCATCCACTCGATCGCGATCGACCCCGATCCCCCGCCGATGTCCCACAGCAGTTCGCCCGGCGCGGGCGCGAGCACGCCCAGCGTGGCGGCTCGGACGTGACGTTTGGTGAGCTGCCCGTCGTGCTCGTACGCGGCATCCGGCAGCCCTGGAACGGCGCCGAGCCGGGGTCGATCGGTGTCCGGTGCGCGGCGGACCTCGACGGCGACGATGTTGAGGGGATCCCCGGGCGGGTGCGGCCAGTCGTCGGCGGTGCCCTCGGCCGTCGTACGTTCCTTCTCCCCGCCGAGCTGTTCCAGCACCCGCATCCGACTCGGCCCGAAACCTCGGTCGCGCAGCAGGGCGGCGACCTCGCCGGGCGTGGTCGCGTCGGCGCTGAGGACGAGGAGCCGGCGCCCGTGGTGGAGCGCGGCGGCGAGCCGCGCGCCCGGGCGGCCGACGAGGGTGACGACCTCGGTGTCTTCCAAGGGCCATCCGAGGCGTGCGCAGGCATAGGAGACGGAGGAGGGGTGCGGCAGCACCTGCACCGCGCCGGCGCCCAGCTCCTCGATGAGGGTCCGCCCGATGCCGTAGAACAGGGGATCGCCGCTGGCCAGGACCGCGACGCGGCGACCGGCGTGGGCAGCGAGGAGGCCACGGACCGCAGGCCGCAGCGGCGAGGGCCAAGGAACCCGCTCACCCTGGCACTCGGCGGGCAGCAGTGCGAGGTGCCGGGTGCCTCCGATGAGCACCTCTGCATCGATGAGCACGCCTCGCGAAGTCTCGGGCAGTCCGCCCCACCCATCGGCCCCGATCCCGACCACGGACGCGGCCGGCGGTACAGGATCGGGGCGATCAGCGTCGGGATGCGCGGGGCTCACTACCTGCTACCTCGTTCGTCAAAGGGCCGGTGGCGCACTCTACTGGGCCCCGACCAGCATCTTCGCGCCCAGGTGCACAACACGGAGCCTTATTGCACACTACTCGCAACAACTTATGCATCGCAGAGAGGGGTGAGCATGGGCTCTCCCGTCGTGCTCGGAATCGAGTCGTCCTGCGACGAGACCGGCGCGGGACTCGTCCGAGACGGGCGGCTGCTCGGCTACGCCGTGGCGTCGAGCATGGACGAACACGCCCGCTACGGCGGCGTCGTACCGGAGATCGCGGCGCGGGCACACGTCCACGCGGTCCGGCCGGTAGTCCAACGCGCCCTGGACGAGGCCGGACTGCGGCTGACCGACATCGGGGCGGTGGCGGTGACCACCGGGCCGGGCCTGTCCGGCGCGCTCCAGGTCGGACTGGCCGGGGCGAAGGCACTGGCGTACGCACTGGGCGTCCCGCTCTACGGCGTCCACCACCTCGCCGGCCACGTCGCCGCCGACACCCTCGAACACGGCCCGCTGCCCAACCCCTGCATGGTGCTGATCGTCTCCGGCGGCCACACCTCTCTACTCCTCGTCCGGGACCTCGCCCGCGACCCGATCACCCATCTCGGCGACACCCTCGACGACGCCGCCGGCGAATGCTTCGACAAGGTCGCGCGGGTCTTCGGGCTGCCGTACCCCGGTGGCCCGGCCATCGACCGGACAGCACGCGCCGGGGATCCGCGCGCCGTCCCCTTCCCCCGCCCGCTGCCGGGCTCGTACGACTTCTCCTTCTCCGGGCTGAAGACGGCGGCGGCACGCTGGGCCGAGAGTCACGCGGGCGCCGAACTGCCGGTCGAGGACGGGGCCGCGTCCCTTCAGGAAGCGGTCGCTGATGTGCTGACCCGTAAGGCAGTCGCGGCCTGCGTCGAGTACGGCGTGGGCACGCTGGTCGTGGTCGGCGGAGTCGCAGCGAACTCGCGCGTCCGCTCTCTGGCCGAGGAGAGGTGCCGGGCCGCGGGTATCGAGCTGCGTGTGCCGCCGCTGTGGCTGTGCACGGACAACGGCGCGATGATCGCCGCCGTCGGTGACCTCCTCGTACGGGCCGGAGCCGAACCGGCCCCCCTGGACGTGTCCATCGACCCGTCGGCGCCCCTGGAGTACGCCGCCCTTCATCCCACGGCCAGGACGGGAGTGGCCGCCTGATGACGTCGGACATCCGCGTCTTCCAAGACGATCACCTGCTGGAGCACTCCGACGCCCTGCGCTCCGTCTACGTCGACGCCTTCTGCGCCCCGCCCTGGAACGAGGACGAGGAGAAGGCCACCGCGTTTCTCCGCCGACTGGAGCAGGACGTCAAGCGCCCCGGATTCACAGCAGCCGTCGCCTTTTCAGGGCCAGACATCTCCGGCTTCGCCACCGCGTGGACCACCCTGACCCCCTTCCCCGACGACCGCTGCTACCCCCAGGCAGCCGCGGGGCTGGGCTCCCAGCGCACCACGGAGTGGCTGTGCGGAGCCCGCGAGATCGACGAACTCGCCGTTCGCCCCGTGGCCCACGGCACCGGAGTGGCCGCCGAACTGCTGGAGGCGGTCACTGCGGACGCCCCGGAAGGCCGCTCCTGGCTGCTCACCTCGGTCCGGTCCTCCCGGGCCATGGCCTTCTACCGCCGCCAAGGCTGGATACAGGCCACCCACCCATCCGCCGAGGGCAAGGGCATCGCCGTCTTCCTCGGCCCCCGTCATCCAGCACGCGCCCTAGCCGCCCCACCTCTCTGAACCCCGAAGCAAGAGGAGGAACAGCGCCATGACTGTCACGGCCCACATCGACACCACCCGCCCCGTGGCGACGCTCATCAACGTCTTCACCGTCTCCCCCGACCGTCAGGCCGAGCTGATCGACCTGCTCGCCCAGGCGACCGAGGAGACGATGAAGCGGCAACCCGGCTTCATCTGCGCCAACTTCCACGCCTCCCTCGACGGCGAACGCGTCATCAATTACGCCCAGTGGGAGAGCGAGGAACACTACCGGACGATGCTCGCCAACCCCGAAGCACGGGTCCACATGGACAAGGCGGCCACCATCGCCACCGACGTCCAGCCGCGCCTATTCCGGGTGGCGTCGGCGCACCGCCGATGAACCGGCCCTCGCCCCGAATGCCGGAGCCGGCCCCCGACCGTCCGGCACCGGAGCACACACCACGAATCGACCTTCTCCGCTGATTGCCCTACACCCTCCCCCACCACCGGCCACACTGTCCCGTACGGAAGAAAGCAGGGATACATGGCCGGTACCACAGCAATACGGCTGGGGCTGCGGCACTGCCGCACCAGCCTGACGGATCAGACGCACCTCAAGGATTCGGCCTCCAGAAGGAGGACCTTCTCCGCCGCCTTGCACCAGTTCGAGGAGCAGATGAAGGCGGCCGAAGTCGTCTCACCCGCCACACGGCCCATCAACCTGTACTACGGCCTCGTTCAGGCTGGCCTGGCGATGACCGCCGCCCACGCAGCGGGAACGTGGACCTTCGACAAGCACGGTCTGAAGATCCCCGACATGAAGTCCGGCATTCCTGACATCACAGTCCGCCCCGAGGGCGCCGGCGCCTTCCAAGCGGTCTCCGACGCCACCGGGTCCCCACATCCGACCGATGCCGTCAGCCTCGGCGCTGTGTGGAACTCGCTTCCCGATCTGGCCGAGGTGCCCCTTGAAGGAACGGACTCCGCTCCTGCAATCGACCTCCTGGCAAGCCGCTACCCGGCTGCCAAGACCTCGGACGACTGGCCGAACAGCGCCGCCAGCACTCCTGCGGAGTTCGTCTGCGCGACGATCTGGGTAAACGAGCAACTGCCGTCGCAGCCAGACAGAAAGCCGTGGTTCGAGGACCTCATCACCAAGTACGACGGCCTCTCGGGTGCACAACTCTGGGACGCAGAAGGCGACGCATTCGAGGAGGTCCGCCCTGGGCGCTTCTCCGTCGAGCTGTGCTGGCCGGCTCCCAAGAGCGGAATGCGGGAGGCGGACATCGAGGAGTTCTTCGACATCCGGGCTCCCGTCCACCGCTTCAACGACGACCGCTACCTGCGCCCCGCCCTCGAACCCACCAAGGCACCACCCACCCCGCTGATGTCCTGGTGGCTGCTCCTCTACAGCTTCTCCATGCTGGCTCGCTACCAGCCGCGCAAGTGGACGGACGCCCTGGACATCGACAAGTCCCCCGACGCGGCAGCCTTGGAGTACGCCCTCGACACGGCCCTTGAAGTGATCCCCCACCTGGTCCTGGAGGGTCTGCGCCAGAGGCCGGTACTGCTCTCCAAGCCTCTGTCCATGTAGGAGTTCCGGTACGGACAGAACCTGGGCAACGACGCCGCTGGGCGCCTTGCCAGAACGGATCCAGCACACATGAGGTCGGGAAACCCCGTGAAGACGTGAGAACTACGGAGGAGTGTTTTCCCAGGCCAGCCCCTAAGTGGGCTGCGTTTCCGCAGGTCACAGCCCTGCCCAGGGAAAACTCCTAAAGCGGGTGTCGCAGGTTCGAATCCTGCCGGGGGCACAGAGAGAAGGGCCAGCTCAGGAGGGTTTTCCTCCCAGGCTGGCCCTTCGGCGTTTCAGGGGTCGTGCCACAGGCGTGCCACTACGGGCCTGTGGGTTCCTCCTCAGAGGCGCCCGAGGCCGCTCCCCCACCACCACGGATCATGGCGCCAAGCCGGTCGGCGATGGCCCGGTCACGGTCGCTGGTCATGTGCTGGTAGATCAGCGCGGCGCGCGAGCTGCTGTGACCCATGCGGGTCATCAGCTCGCGGGTGCTGGCCCCAGCCGTTGAGGCGAGCGTATTGCCGGTGTGCCGCAGATCATGGAAATGCAGTTCGGCCGACACGCCCGCAGCCTTCCGGGCCTTGACCCAGTCGTCCCGGAAGTTGCTCCGCCGCAGTTGCCCGCCCTGGGGGCCGACGAAGACGTGTCCGTCGCGGCCCGGGGCAGCGAAGTCCTCCAGGTGGCACGTCACGTCGCCGAGCAGTTCGGCCGGGAAGGAAACGGTGCGAAGCCCGGCCGCGGACTTCGGCGCCTTGTCGACGAGCCGGCCGTCCTGCAGCTCGGCCTGAGCGCGGCGCACAGTGACAGTCAGCGCCTCCAGGTCGATGTCCCGGCGCCGCAAGGCCGCCAGCTCCCCGAACCGTAGCGTGGTGAAGGCCGCCAGGAGGACAAGCAGCCGGTAGCGCGGCGCGATGGAGTCGGCCACGGCAAAGACCTCCGCCACCGTGAGGACTGGCCGTTCGGGCACGTCGTAACGGTCCGCGCCCTTGATGCGGCACGGGTTGCGCCGGATCAGCTCGTCATCCACGGCCGTGTTCATCAGGGCACGCAGCAGTTGGTATGCCTTGACGACGGACGGCTCACCAACGTCGGCCGCCAGGAGCTTGCCGCGCCAACTCCGTACGCGAGCGGTCGTCACGTCGGCCACCGTTCCGGCCCCGAAGGTGGGCAGGATATGCAGCCGCATCACCGACTCGTTCCGCTCGCGGGTGCGGTCAGCCAGCTTGCGGTCCCGCAGCCACGCGGTGGCGTACTCGGCGAAGTTCACCTGCCCGGCGTCCGGATCTGACCACTGCCCGCGCGCAATGTCCGACTCGATGTGCGTCAGGGCGACCTGAGCGTCGGTCTTGGTGGCATACGTCTTCCCAGCGGGACGCAGTTGCCCCGTCTCCGGGTCTCGGTAGCGGACCTGCCAACGGCCGGACGGAAGCTGTCGGACCGAACCGAAGTCCCGGCGCCTCCCTTTCTTGTTGGCCATCAGGCAGCCCTCCGCAAGGAGCTGCGGCGATGGCCGATCGCATGCACTGTGTTGGCGTCGATGAAGGCGTTCAGCGCACTCTCCGGGATGCGGACGTGACGGCCGATCTTGACGAACACGATGCGTCGCTCGGCGATCAGGCGACGCGGGAAGCGTTCCGTAGTGCCGAGGAGTTCGGCCACCTGCGCAACGGTCAGGTAGCGATCAGCCATGGGTGGGTTCTCCTTCCGTTCCGAGGGCGGGTTCGAGGGATGCGGCAAGCCAGGCTTCGGTGTCGGACAGGCCGGTGCCGGCGAAGACCCAGTGGGCGAGGACGTACGTCGTCTCGGTCTCCGGGCCGTTGGGTGCTGTCGCTTGTGCTCGGCGCCATTCGGCGCGGGCGTCACGGAGGACACCGAGGGTGGTGGAGTAGCGGCGGGACTTGGTGGAGAAGTGGCCGCGGAAGCCGAGCATGTGGGCCCAGGCGCGGAGGCGGAGGTGTTCGAGGTCCTTGCGCGCGCCGAGGGTCCAGGCGGTGCGGATGAGGCGGCGGGCGTGTTCGCTGATGTCGAGCTGGGCAAGTTCGGCGGCGAACTTGAGCGGGCGGTCGAGGGCGCCCGTGGCGGTCTCGGCGCCCTTGGTGGCGTACTTGGCGATGTACGCCGCTACGGCCCGCTCGGTCAGCTCCTGGCCGCCGTTGAACTCGGCGGAACGGATGGTGCGGACGTCGAGCTGGCGGCCGAAGGCGAAGGTGTGGCCGCGACCGTCGATGACCGGGCCGTCGACGCGGACCTTGGCGGCAGCGGCTTCGATGGCATCGGTAAGGAGTTCCGCTGTTGCCCAGGGCGGGGGCGTGGTGTCTCCGCCGCCGGGGCCGTCGAGGCGGATGACCGCGTGGAAGTGGACAGCACCGCGCTTTTGGTATTCGGCGACCTTGGCGAAAGACACGCGGGCGTGGTCGCGGAACCGGCGCTGTGACAGGCCCGCCCGCTTGGCCACCTCACGGCGCAGGTAGACGGAGAAGCGCCGCCAGAGCTGCCCTGCATGGGCGTTCCAGAGGACGGCCGCCTCGTAGTCGTAGGTGTCCGGGTCGAGCGGGGTGCCAAGGGCGTCGTCGTCCTGGTCGTGGTGGGTGCCGCAGCGGCAGGGGCGGCCGTCGGTGCGACGGTTGTGGACTGGGCCGAAGCCGGGGGCGGTGAAGGTGGCGAAGACGCGGGGGTGGGTGGTGACGAGTTCCGGGGTGCCCTTGCCGCCGCGCAGTCCGGCGGTGATCAGGTGGAAGGTGTCGCGGCGGTAGACCTCGGCGCAGGCGGGGCAGCGGGTGGTGCGGCGGTTGTTGCAGCGGACGAGGAGTTGGCCGGCCGGGAGGGCGGTCGAGTGGAGGTGGTGGAGGACGCGGCCGATCTCGCCAGTGATGGTGTCGATGTCGTACTCGGTGCGGTGGCCGTCGAGGCGGATCGGGTTGGTGCAGCCGCCGAGCCCGGAGAGCTGCCGGAGGATACCGGGCAGGGTGCCGTGTTCGGCCAGCCTTGCGAGTTCCGGGAGCGGGGGCGGGGTGGTGCGGGTGAGAATGGTGGTCTCCTTCTGGCTGGATCGGTCAGGAGGGATGGGCCCGGGGCGGCCGGATGCTTGGCCGTGTCGTGGCCGCCCCGGGTTCGGTCGGCTTGTCAGTGCCGGTGCTGGTCGCGGAGCAGGGAGCGCAGGACGACAGCGGCGACGGCCACGGAAATGGCCGTGATGGCGACGGCCGCCAGGAGCGCGGTGAGGACGACGCCACCGACGAGCACCGCCACGACCGTCGTCTGATCGACGGAGAGGGACGGGAGGCCGCGCCGGACGGGCGGCGGGTCGGTCGGGGCGTGGGTGTGAGCAGGCGGCGGGGTGGGGCTGTCCGGGTACTTGGGCAGGAACACGGCTGGTCTCTCCTTATCTACTCGTCTAGGCATGTGAGCCGTTTACGACGCCCACTCCGGAGCGCGTGCCGGACTCGATGGCGGGGGCAAGGAAGCTGTGCGAGAGCCAGAAGCCGAACAGGGCGATGAGGACGACGATCCAGGGGCGGACGCCGAGGAACTTGATCGCTCCCCAGGCGAAGAAGCCGAGGACGACGACGAGCGGCAGGCTGACGGTCACGGTGGTCCGGGTCCTTTCAGCGGACGGGGCAGCGGTGAGTGCGGGCGGCCAGTTCGGCGGCGGCACGGCTGTCGTAGTCGGCGGAGAAGCCGCAGCGCGGGGCGGTGCAGGCGGCGGTGTGCTTCTCGCGGCCCCGGTTGTCGTAGGCGGTGCCGACCTGGACGGGGCCGATGCGGGTGACGTTGCGGAAGTTGCGACTGGCGGACACGCGGTCTCCTCTCAGAGGTGGGCGGCGATGGCTTCGGCCATGGGGGCCGGGACGCCGAGGCGGGCGCGGAGGGTCGGGGTGTCGATGGGGGTGCCGGTACGGGCGTGGTGCTCGGCAGCGACCTTGCGGGCGTGGGCGACCAGGGCGGAGGGCACGGGCACGGGCGGGTGCGGCGGTGGCGCCTCGATGGCGGGTTGTGCGGGTGGTTCGGGTGTGGTTTCGGGCTCGTCCTCCTGGTCCTCGATGACATCCGGTTCGGGGTCCGGCCTGGGGTTGCTGTGAGCGAGGAGGGTTCCGCCGAGGAAGGCGACGGCGGGCCAGCCAGCGACGAGGATGCGCAGCCAGGCCGGGACATTGCCGAGGTCGAGGAGGCCGGCGGTGGCGACGTTGGCGCCAAGGGAGGCGGCGAGGGCGATGACGAACCAGCACCAGGCCGCCGCTTTGCCGTGACCGGAGCGCAGTCGGCGCCAGGCGGCGACGAGCAGCAGGTCGACGGAGACGGGGTAGGCCCACGCCTTCCATCCGTCCTGTCCGGCTGCCACGGCGACGTCGTGCAGGTGGGCGAAGGACAGCGCGGCGGCGATGAGCGCTTGGACGAGCACCGCGTCGACGCGGGCCAGGTGGGCGCGCATGATGCGGCTCCTTCCGGAGGCGGGCGGGGAAGGTCAGTCGGTTACCGGGTGGGGCAGGACGACCGGGGCCGCGCTCTCGACCGGACGCACAGGTACGTCGGGGCGGAAGGGCTTCAGCGCGGGGAGGTCGGGCACGAGGTTCGCCGCCCTTCGGCAGGTCTCGGCGGCATCGCCCAGGGAGAAGTACGGCGTGCGGATGCGGGACCAGCCGCCGGAGGTGTCGCCCGCCACGGCCAGGCCGGGCCGTTCGGGGGCGATGGAGCAGGCGGCCATGACTGCTTCGGGGGCGATGTCACCGAGGGCCATCTTGGCCGAGGCTTCGTCGTTGACGCGGTGGCAGACGCGGCCGGTGAGCTGGGCGCGGAGCATGGTGGCGCCCTTGCCGAGTTCGGCGCCGAAGCGCTGGCCACACACCTCCAGGTAGATACCGGCCGCGCGGCCCAGCTGGGCGAGGCGGATGAGCTGCGTGACCATCTCGTCGCGCCGTTCCTCGTCCTTCCTGGTGGCGATCATGAAGAGTTCGGCCACCTCGTCTACGAACAGCACTACGGGTACGGGGCGCTCGTGCTCGGGCAGGCCCCAGATGTCGGAGGTGATTTCCTCGTCCGGTGTGTCGGGGGCGATGCCCTGCCGGGCCTTGACCAGGTCGTATCGGTCCTCCATTTCCTTGACCAGTACGGGCAGCAGTTCGGCCGCCTGTTGCGGGTCGGTGGCGAGTGCGGAGAGCCGGGGTGCGAAGGGGGCCAGTTCGACGCCCCGCTTGCAGTCGATCCCGACCAGGGCGACCGGCTGAGGGGCGAGCCCGGCGATGAGGTGGCGAAGGTACATGGACTTGCCGGACAGGGTCGCGCCCAGGGTGAGCTGGTGGGGAATGGTGCGGTAGTCGCGTACGAACGGCATGGCGTCCTCCCGCAGTGCGACCGGCACCTTGAGGAAGCCGCCCGCGACCTTGCGCGGCATACGCACCCGCCGTAAGACGTCGTAGCCGACGAGCCGCAGTTCGACGACCCCCGGCTTGACCGGGGTGACGTACACGGCATGAACGCCCCACGCGTGCCGCAGCCGTTCGGCGGAGGCGGCGACGTCGGCGGGTTCCTGGCCTGGCACCAGGCGGAGGCGTATCCGCAACCCGGTCGTGGTGGGCCGGATGAGGCCCCGGCGCGGCGATACGGGCCGTACCTCGCGCTGTGTCATGGCCTTCACGGCGAGCACCCGCAGCCGTGAGGGAGCAACGGTCAGACCGCACGCCTCCATGACCGAGCCGTACGAGCTGAGCAGCCGGACCGTGGACACCGGCAGGCCGACCGTGGACCAGTACGCCGCCGGGTGCTTGGCCCGGGCGTAGGCGGCCCCGCCGCCGAGCGCGGCGACAGGACCACCCACTTCGAGAAGCGTCGTCAGGTCGGACATCAGGCAGCGGCCCCGGTCGCGGCCGGGAAGGCAGCCGGAGTGACAGCGGCAGCGCGGTAGGCGATGCCGTGGCGCTGCTGGCCGTTGAAGACGGACTCCCACGGCCGGGCGACGAGGCCCGGCAGCGAGACCGGCGCCCCGAGAGTCAGCCCCTCGGAGATGCCGCCTTCCGGAACGGTGACCTTGATGAGCGACGACTCGCCGTCCTCGATGTAGACGACGCCGATGGTCATCAGCGCCTCACCGCTGTTGGCGTCCTTGGCGATCTCGCCCGTCTGCCGGTCGCGGACCTTCGGCTCAGGAGCCTCGGTAAGGAGGATCGTCGCGGCCGAGGTCTCCACACGGATGGTGCGCAAGACACACTCCTATCTACTCGTCTATACAAGATGGGTGATGCGAACCCCTTGATCGGGATCACACACTCACCTTGCCACACCACTCGCCCACTCGTCTATACGAGTAAGCGTGTTGGGGTGTACGAGTTCGGGAGAACGTCTCCGCGCACCACCGCAAATCGTGACGATCAGGTCGCCGGAAGCTGGTACGACAGCACGTACGCGTCCGCCGCCATCACCGTGTCGCAGACCTCGACCGCCCGGCCCTCCGTGTCGAAGGCCGTCCGGATGAGATGGATGACCGGCACGCCGGCCGCCAGCCGAAGCGTCTTCACCTCGGTCGGGGAGGGCATCCGCGCACGGATCTCCTCCTCGAAGTGGTCGAGGTGGTGGCCCAGCTCTTCGAGGCGGGCGTAGATGCCACCGGGGCCCGGGTTGGGTTCCGCGATGGGGGTCCCGCGGGCGATGTCGAGCGGGAGGTAGGAGGTGGCGAACTCGACCGGCTTCCCGTCGAGCAGGTACCGGCGCCGACGCGCGAGAACCCGCCGCACGGACCCGAGCCGGGTGGAGATGTCCTGGCCGGCCTTCTCCTCCTTGACCTCCAGGCTGTCCACCTGGGGGTGGCTGCCGGCCGCGTCGGCTTCCACGATGAACGCAGACTTGCCCTGCTCCCGGTGCCGCCGGGCAAAGCGGTCCGAGGCCAGCCGTCGCACAGGCGGTCGTGGTCGCACGAAGACCCCCCTGCCGTGCTCGGCGTGCACCAGGCCCTCACCCTGAAGGATGGAAAAGGCGTTGCGGACCGTCATCCGGGAGACGCCGAAGTGCTCGACAAGGTCGGCTTCGGAGGGCAGCTTCTCACCCTCGCGGAATCGCCCACGGTCGATGGCCTCGCGCAGCTGGTCAGCGATCTGCCGGAAGACCGCACGATCGCTCGTGGGGTCGAGATCACCGAGCAGGCCCGAAGGGAGAGGGCTCACGAGTACTCCTTTAGGTATCTAGACGAGTGGGCGAGTGGTGTTGCTACGGTGGAGAGCCTAGCCAGCCGAGAGGGCCGAGGAACGTGAGCACTGAACGCCCGCACTCCGTGAGCGTCGCCGGGGTCGTCGTGGACGACCAAGGCCGGGCCCTCCTGATCCAGCGCCGGGACAACGGCCACTGGGAGCCGCCGGGCGGTGTCCTCGAAAAGGAGGAGACCATCCCGGAAGCCCTCCAGCGCGAAGTCCTCGAAGAGACCGGCATCAAGATCGCATTTCCGGCGACCCTGACCGGCGTCTACAAGAACATGAAGGGCTTGATCGTCTCGCTGGTCTTCCGCTGCGAGGCCGCCGACGGTGCGCCCACCACCGGTGACGAGACCCGCGCACTGCGCTGGGCCACTCGTGAAGAGGTCACCGAGCTTGCCGACGAGGCGTACGCGATCCGCGTCCTGGACGCACTCGACGCGACGACCCCGCCGGCCATCCGCGCCCACGACGGCGTGAAACTCGTCTAGCCCGAACCCGCTGCACATGGCGGCCTACCAGCATGAAGGAACTTGTATGCACGAGTATACGAGTACAGCCCGGGTCTGGGGGCTGAGTTGCCCAGGATTCCCGGAAGAAGTGAGCCGAGCCCGGCGCTGGACCCGTGACATCCTGCGCGGATCACCTTTGGCGGACGACGCCGCCCTCATCGTGAGCGAGCTGAGCACCAACGCGATCCGCCACACGGCGAGTGGCTTGGACTCCGGCATCTTCCACCTGGCCGTCGCGGTCTCAGCCCAGGTCGTCGCGGTCTCGGTCACGGACGACGGCGGTACGGGCACGGCCCCGAAGATCGAGCACCAGGACCAGGACGCGGAGCACGGCCGGGGTCTGGGCATGGTCAGCCTCATCGCTCACCGAGTGATCGTCCACAGCAGCGACCAGGGCTACACGGTCACCGCGGAGCTGTACGCGGACGCTCGACTGGGAGGACGCTCGTGCTGAAACGAGGCTTCTGGTGTGAGTGCTGGACCGAGGACCTGGCCGAGCAGCAGCGGCCGGCACTGCTGGCATCGTTCGACGCCTACTCGGCACCGCAGGCGGACCGTTGGGTATCGGTCGCGCTCCGGACGATCTCCCCGGCCCTGGACGCAGACGCTTCGGACGAAGCGTGGGAGTGGCTGTACGAGGGCCGCATCGAGACCCGACGAGCCCTGTTACGGGCGGAACCGTGCACGGTGTCAGTGACCCACGCCGACACCCGGATCACATGGACGATCCGACCAGCGCTCTTCCTTCCTCTCGCTCACCGCCAGGGCACCGAACTTCCCGCATGCGCGCACGAGTTCAAGCCCCGATCGACAGAGTGAGTTACAACTTTCTCTACTGGTTCAAGGCGGCTCGCTCCGCTCACCGCGCGCGGCCCGGCCCCCGGCCGGGCCTGCGCTCCTGTCTCCGCCCCGCTCCAGCCCGGCCGGCGCCCGTGCCACGCGCACGACGATCAGCCGCCTGACGTCGGTGAAGGGCTACGTCATAGCTGGGGTGGTCGGCTTTGTCAAATATCCTCCCGAGTCACCCGCAGCGTCTTCATCATGCGGGCGACATCTTGCATTTCTTCAATCAGACTCACTCCCGAGCCGGATTCCTCCACCCGGTTCGCACGGTATTCCCTAACGTCATAATCCGAGTCGAGGTCTGGCATCTTATTTACGCCTTCACGGTAGCCAGGAAAAGTCTCTTCGGGGTTTTCGAGACTGCCAGCATAGGCCAAGACTCTCTCCATAACGGAATGGTCAATCATCGAACCAGGCCCCTCTTCCGCCCAAGCCTCAATCGCGTCTTCGGCATACCATATCGCCACGTCCTCAAGGTTCTGCATATCAGAGTCTGGAACGAAGTCCGATATACTTTCGAGGAAAATCCTGGCTGCTTCAATCAACTCCCAGGTCGAAAGATCAGCCGTCGCCCACTCAACTGCGAATTCAACGACATCCGCAACGATTCCCCTCAGTGACTCCCTCTTCGACTCCTGCAAGGAGTGAATTATGTCGACAATATCCTGCGCATCATAAGCGTTGAGGACGGCGTCACCCTCGATAAGCACCCCGTAGGCGCACGCTTGGATCGGCTCCGAGTTTAGAGTTTCCCCAAGCGCTAGGTAGACCTTGGCGCGATGTGCGAGATCGAAGCTCGGATTTACGCCGTCGCTACGAAGGCCTGGAGAATTGAATGCCTTCACTGCTACACACTCAAGGGCATTCAAGTTGCGTACGCAGAACTTCCGAACCTCCTCTCGCTCATTGACCATGACCAAGAGCGTCTCGACTTGTTCGAAATGAGAGAAACACTTGATTAGCTCTAGGAGGCTCGCCTGATCGTCTAGGAGATATTCCCGCATGAAGTCACGAACCGACGGGTTATGGAATGCCAGGAAGATCCTATCGGACTTTAGATAAGTCCCGAGCATCGTACCTTCGAGTGTACTGATAGCCTTTCGGAGATCTCGCGCATTCCGATTCAGAGAAGCCCACAGATCTTGTATGTCACCTAGATAGACACCGCCAATAAACGAGTAAATCAGGCTCAGAAGATATACATCGGATTCCTCCAGCTGATTATTAACTATATGAGACCATACGCTCCGAGGATTACTGAGGTTCGTCACGATTCGATTGCCAAGATCTTCATCCGCTGAAGGGAACAAGGCGGCTTCCGAGATCGTGACCGCCACCACCCGGGGGTTAAAATTAGGATGCTGAATTATGGGTCGATAAACCCGAGGATTCGCAAATCTTGCCTTAACCTCACCACTGAGGTCGGACGCATATACGTGATTGTAAAGGATGGACCCTCTGGCGCGGTAGGTATAGTCCTCCATGTCGACCACGCACGTCTGCAATTCGAAACGATGCCTATCCAACTTTTCATATCGTTGTCGCGCTTGAGCAAGAATGTATTCGCGCGTAGTAAGGACGAACCTCTTGTTGCGCGCTTGCTCAACCCTTTCCATGAAGGCAAGCAGACGACTATCTTCATTTTTCCCGAGCTTCTCCGCCAAGGAGGACTGCCCCAGGAAGTCATCGTAGTAGAAAATCTGCGCGATGTTATCGTCCCATAGCGTGTTGGCCTCCTCAAGGTCCGCTGATATCTCAACCAGTTCGAACCCCTCACTCACGTACACTGCACAAATAACTTGAGCCAGTGTCGTCTTCCCGATGCCAGGGATTCCTGCAATAACGCACGAATGCCGACTATCTAGAAGGTCTAGAGCTCTCCCGTAACTCTCATTTGGGGCGTACGTGCGAAGCGTGGAATCCAGCGCATCGGCAAGCTGCTGAGAGCGCGTCACAATGCTCTTAGAAAGCAGGGAACTAAGGACCGCTGTGCTAGTTAGCCAGAGCCGAAGATGACGTCTGACGATATGTTCATGCTTACGCAAGAGTGCGTTTATCTCGTCGACTCCAAGGATGTCGCTTGGCGTTTTGACATATGGAGCCAGTAGATCGTACAGCTTATCTTTGGAATTCTTGGTGAGATCAACGGAAGTAGCGAGGATATACCTATCCGGCTTCAACCTTTGAACTTTGGCAAGCTCAACATTCCTGACGTATTCGATCAATTTAGCCCGCGATGAGCGCGCCCAGTGCTTGCATTGAACTATAAGCTCGGATTTACCTGCATGGAAGTAGCGAAGATCGACTCCTGCGTCAGCGCCTGGGGAAAATAGCTCTAGCCTCAGGCCGTACTCGGCCTCAAATATATCCTTACAAACAGCCTCAAAATCAAAATCGGTCAGTCTGGCAAGATCGAAGCTGTCCATGTCCCCTCCTGGTAGCGATACTTCTCATTATGATGCGCTTGCGGCTCCCGCCGGGACACTTCGCCGAAACGACTCAGTCCCGCTGTGTCGTTCAAGGCAAGAGCGCCTGCCAAGTCCGCTGCGTAGCCTTTGAAGGACGCTCCCACAGAGGGCACAGGTCACGGTTCGGCCGGCGCGGCGTGCTCTAGTCGACGGCGTGGCAGCGTGGCTTAGGTCGGTGGGGGTGCAGCGAGGCACACACGCGCCTGGTCGATCGGCGCGCCCACCATCGTCGTTGACTTTCGTCGGCTGAGGTTCGTGCCACTACCGTGCCAGATGCAGAGGTCAGCCACGGTCAACAGGGGTGTCTCACGGTCGAGTTCTGGGCAGCCTGGCCAGGTATCAAAGCCCCTGGTCAGCGACCCCGCGCCCCCTCCGCTCTCCTAAAGCGGGTGTCGCAGGTTCGAATCCTGCCGGGGGCACCAGTTCAGAGGGCCTTCACCTCCCAACGTTGGGAGGTGAAGGCCCTCTGGCATCTACAGCTGACATCAACGAAGTCGGTCACCGACGACCAGGACGCCTCCTGAGCAGCCGGTCCATGTGGCTCATGGCCTCGCGCTGCGCGTCACGGACGACGTGGGTGTACACGTCCATCGTGATGCTGATCTGAGAGTGCCCGAGGACCTCCATCACGACGCGGGGTGCGACCCTGGCCGCCGTGAGGAGGGTGGCCGTGCCGTGCCGTGCCGGGCGTCGTGGAGTCGGATGACGCGGAGGCCGGCGGACTGGGAGACGCGGGTGAAGGAGCGATAGAGGTTGCGCGGCTCGACGGGCCGACCAGCGACGTGAGCGAGGAAGCCGTGGAGCGGCGGCACGACATCGGGATGCTGCTGCTCGCCCAGGGCCGGACCGCCGAGGCGCGGCAGGCCCTCGAACCACTCCACCAGGACATGTGCATGGTTTTCGGCCCGGATGACGAGATGACCGTCGAGATCGCCCGAGGCGCTCTCCCCCTTCCCAGTGGAGATCGACCTCGGCCAGACCTGACCACGCGCTGCTTGGCAGTCGGCGGCGCATCTCACTCCTAAAGCGGGTGTCGCAGGTTCGAATCCTGCCGGGGGCACAGAGAGAAGGGCCCCGCCCGACGACGCTACGCCGCCGCGCTGTCCTGATTACTGCTGGCCGGCATGCGCAGGGTGTGGTCGCCGAAGTCCGCGACCAGGTCCAGCCTCCCGCCGAGCGCCTCCACATAGCGTGCGATGACGTCCAGGGTGGCCCCTTCGCCGTGTTCGATCTGGGAGACCCGGGCGACGCTGACCCCCATCCGGGCCGCCACCTCCCGCTGGGCCAAACCCAACTGCTTGCGCGCCTCGGCGAGCTGATGGCCGCGCGCCTCGGCGAGAAGCCGGCGAGACCCTGCCTCGACCTCGGCGGGTTCCACGCCGGCCGCGTACAGCTCCTGCTCCAGGGTCTCCCAGTCCTGCGCAGCCTTCTTGGGCATGGCTACTCCCTCATTCCTCGTCGTCGGCGTAGTCGTGGTAGAGCTGCTCGGCCAGCGGAATGTTGTCGCGGTACCAGCGCTCCCAGTTCCCGGCCTTGTCACCGCCCAGGAGCAGCAGGGCCGAGCGAGTCGGATCGAAGGCGAAGATGATCCGCATTTCGGAGCGCCCACCCGATCCCGGCCTCAGCTCCTTCAGATGATGCAGTTCCGAGCCCTTTAACCGGTCCACGAGGGGGCGCCCCAGAGTCGGTCCTGCCTCACGCAGAGCGGCCACAGCCTGCGCGACCTGGGAGGCCGAGCCCAGATCCTCCTTGATCAGGAGTCTGAACCACTCCGCGTACTCATCGGTGACCTTGATCGTCCAGCTCAAGACGACTCCCTTCGACACCAACACCGACCTTAAGGTTTTCCTTAAGCGACGGCAAGCGCCGATCGCGTGCCTCTCCAGACGGAGCCCGTAGGGTTCTGCCCATGGTGACTGCGACCGTCCGCGAGTGGAGCGACGAGGAAGGGTGGCGTGCTCGGGCGCGGGGCCGGTGAGGCGGGCGCGCAGGGTGGCCGCGAACTCCTCGGCCCGTGCCGGCTGGGTGCGCAGGTCCGCCGCGCGTTCGGCGGCGGCCCGTTCGTGGCCGCGCACCCGGTCCGGACATGTCGCCCGCTCGTCGGCGCCCAGGTCCTCGCCGGAGTCGAGGCGATCGGTGCGGCGGATGGCCATCGGGCGGAAGCCACCCTGCGACCAGGCGGAAGAGACGACGAGTCCGGCCTCCTCGTGGTGCCGGATGGCGCTCAGGGAGAGTTCGGTCCGCGCGGCGACCTCGCCGATCTGCATGTGTGTGCCGTCCACGCCGCTGGTCCGGTTCGACCTCACGCTGAGCGGCGGGCTCACCGCGAGCCACTGAGCCGGGCGGGCGCACGCCCGAGCAGCGGGCCGTCTCCGGCCCGGCGCACGTCCCCGCAGCGGGCCGTCTGCGGCCCCCGCTGTCCGGACGCGTCCTACGTCCCCCGCTCGTGTTCGCGGACGTACGTGTAGCCGTGGGGCAGCTCGTGGGGGCCGGCCAGCCCGGCTCGCCGGTGGTCGTCGCGGTACGCCGCCCGGGCCTCCGGGCCGGCCTCCTTGCCCAGGTGGCCTATCCGCATCAGGTGTCCCGCCACCCGGTGGGCGCTCGGGGCGCCCGGGGCGTGGGCGGACGCGGTCGCGGGTTCCTCGGGTTCCGCCTCCTGGACCGTGGGGGTGTGGCAGAGCAGTTCGACGCGGGTCTCCCATGTCAGGAGCCCGCGTGCCAGCAGGCGTCGTATCGCGTCCTCGATCCGCGGGGGCGATGCCTCGCCGGCTCCCGCGCGATCCGCGAGAGACGCGCGTTCGGCGGTGCCGCGGACCAGGGCCGGCCACGGGAGCAGGGCGCGGCCGTCCTCGTCGAGGTAGCCCAGCTCCCGCAGGGTGATCAGGAGGAGCCCCTCCGCGCTATCCGCCCGTATGTCGGCGGCGGCCAGGTCCCGGTCGGCCAGTTCGGGCGGGACGGGGCAGGTGCCGCGCAGGATGTGCTCGGCACGCAGGTGGACCTTCCACGAGATCGCCTGGTCGGTGCGCAGGAGCGAGAAGGGCGCTCCCAGGTGTCCGTCCTCGACGGTGACCCGGGCGGGGTCGGGCGTGCCGGTGCCGGTGGGGCCCTGCGGCGGGTGCGGCCGCTCCGCGCGGGGGTGCCGCCGTGTGGTCTCCGGGCCGGGCGGTGTCCCGTCGGTGTTCATGACGGCCGGGCCGCCGGGTGTCCCGCGGTGCCGGGGTCCCGCGGCACGGGGGCGGTGGCCCGGGCGGCCGACGTGGCGACGACGGCGTCGATGTCCGCCGAGTGGGCGGCCCACAGGGCCTGGACGAGGTCGGCGGCGCGGGTGGCGTAGACGTCCACGGGGTCGGCGGCCGGGTCGGTGTCGTCGAGGGACAGGGGCAAGTGGTCCCAGTCGACTCCCCAGTTGCCCCAGGGCTGGTCGTGGCGGGGCCGCGCGAGCAGTGGCCGCCGCGGGACCGGTGCGGCGATCCATACGCCGTAGTACGGCATGTTCCGCGGGAGCCAGTGGTCGTCGTCGGGGTGGTCGTGGCGGCGTACGGCGACGCCGATGCCGGCCGTGGGCTCTCCGCGCTCGTCCAGCCAGCGCCGTCGGCTCAGCAGCACCACGCGGTCCCGGCGGGGGTGCCGCCGGCCCCGCACCGTTTCCGTGCGGATGGTGACCCGGAGGTCGTCGGTGGCGCAGCGCTCCCCCAGTATCCGGGCCGTGCGTTCGGGCAGTTCCCCGAGGACGGTCCAGGCCGCGGCCCGGGCCTCGGCGTAGGCGCGGTCGTCGCCGTGCCGCAGCCAGAAGCGTGCCGCGGCGCGGGCCGTGGCGTTGGTACGCGTCAGCGTGCCGAGGGTCTCCAGGTAGTCGGCGGCGGTACGGCGGCCCACGGTCCCGGCGGCGCCGGCCGGCTCGGGAGCCGTGGCGAGAGCGGCCCGCAGGTCGAGGGCGACGTCCCGCAGGCGCATCGACAGGAAGGCGGGCTCTTCGGCGTCCGTGCCGTCGAGGGTGAGGAAGACGAGGATCGGGGCGGGGTGCAGGCGGCGGAAGTGGCCCGCCAGGTCCCGGGTCTGGTCGGTGCCCTCCGCGGCGTCGACCTTCAGCTCGATGACGACCGGGGTGCCGCCGGCCCGGACGACGATGTCCGCGCGCCGGTCCTGGTGGTCCTCATGGCCCTCCAGGACCAGTTCCCTCTCCACGCGGACGTGTTCCGCGCCCAGCCCGTCCGTGAGTTCGCCGTGGCCCAGCCGGCGCAGGAACGCCGTGAGCATCCGCAGGCCGAGTCCGTGCGAGGCCGTGGGATCGAGCAGCCAGCCCAGCATGCGGCTGTGCGGGATCTCCCGCCGCTGTGTCCCGAGGACCTGCATGGCGGTGCCGGCGGGCGGGTTCCACAGCTCCGCCGCCCTCAGCCGGGCGACCTCCGCGTCCGCTGCCGACCAGTCGACGTCCACGGTCCCTCCCCTTCCCCCTCGCCTCGGCGCCACCGCGGCCACCGAAGCCACCGCAGCGACGGAGCCGTGGGAGCCACGGGTCCGGCGCCGTGACGCGGGCCGTATCGCCCTGAGGATAGGGGCAGTCGGCGCGGTCCGCCGGGGAGTGGGCGGAAGACCGGCACGGAGGTCAGGAGGGGGAGGGCCGGGACGAGGGCCGAGGGGACGGGGAACGGTCCGCCAGGGCCAGCGTGAGCGTCACGCAGACCGAGCCCGCCGCCATCGCGGTCATCGCCGTGGCGGGCGACGTCAGCTGGGCCAGCGTGCCCGCCGCCGTGGCGCTCAGGCCCTGGAGGGTCAGCATGCCCGCCGAGTGCAGCCCCAGCGCCTGGCCGGCCATGGTGTCCAGGGTCAGGCGCATCAGCCGCTCCTGCTGGATCAGGCTCGCCCCGAAGCCGACGGAGGCCACGGTCACGCAGACCGCCGCCGACGGCACCCCCGGGCGGACGCAGAAGACCAGGTACGGCGTCGCCAGCAGGAGCAGCAGCGGGGTCGCCAGGCGGGCGCGTACGGCGGCGGGGAGCAGGCGCCCGACGGTCACGTCCCCGGCGAGCATGCCGAGCGCCCCGCAGGCGAACAGCGTGCCGGCGGCGTGCGGGGCGTACGACACGTACAGCGACTCGCAGCCGACGACCATGCCGTTGGGCAGCCACAGCCCCAGGTAGGTCAGCCGGCGCGGACGGGAGGACCACAGCTCGGCGTTGGTGCGCCAGGTCGCCGATGCCGAGGGGCGGCCGGTGGCGCGGGGCGGGCGCTCGGACAGGCCCAGGCGCAGGACCAGCGCGGCCACCAGGTACAGGGCCGCCGCGAGGAGCAGGCCGAGGCGCGGGGAGAGGGTGGCCAGCAGGGCGCCGCCGGTGGCGAATCCCGCGATCTGCGTCAGCCCGCTCATCATGTTGAACAGCGAACGCCCGGGCAGATAGCCGTCCTTGGCGAGGATCTCGTTCAGCAGGCCCCAGCGGACCCCGCCGCCGAGCGAGGCGACCAGACCCAGCAGCAGGACGACGGTGAAGAGCGCGCCGGTCGGCATTCCGGGCAGCGCCTGCGCCGCCGTACCGGCCGCGAAGGCCACCGCGATCGCGGACAGGGTGGTGCGCGGGGGCAGCCGGTCGGCACCGGACAGCAGGAAGGTGGCGCCGAGCACCTGGGCGAGCGACGGGCCGAACATGCTCACCGCCGAGAGCAGCGGGGAGCCGGTCGCCCGGTACACGAGCGTGCCGAGGGCGAGGCCGCCGACGGTCTGCGCGGCGGTCTGCGCGGCCGAGGCGAGGAAGAGCGGGGTGAACTCCGGGGTGCGGAAGAGGGTCCGGTAACTGGGCATGTCGCGGAGTCTCGGGCGGTCTCCGGCGGGCCCGTTATTGTTTCGCCGTCGCGCGAAAGACCTTACGGGGGGCGGCCTTACGGGGAAGGGTGAGCGGGGAAGGCCGGCGGGCGAGGCGAGCGGGGGAGGCGTCGTGGGGTGGTGGCAGCTGAACGCGGACACGCTGGCCCGCAGCCGGTTCGTCATCTCGCCGCTCGCCGAGACCCTCGCCTGTCTGAAGCTGCTGCACACGGGGAGCGCGGCGCACCCGGGTGAACGCGAGTGGCTGCGGGCCCATCTGCCGGCCTACCGGGCGTGGATGGCGGCCGAGCCGGTGACGGAACGGCTGGTACGGGCCGGGCTCGGCCGGGAGTGGAACGCCGACTTCCTGACCCCGGCCCCGCGCGACGGGGAGCCGTTCGCGGTCGAGGTCGTCCGGGTCCGCTCGGTGGCGCCCGACGCGGCCCGGGCCCACTTGCGCGTCTCCCTGGCGGGGCCGCTGCCCGCCGCGCTGGACCGGGACGATCTGCCCGAGCGGGCGGCCGGGCTGCTGGAGCGGGTGTGGGAGGAGACCGTACGGCCGTCCTGGGAGCGGCGCCGGCAGGTGCTGGAGGCGGATGTGGGCGCGCGGACGGCGCGGGTGAGCCGGGGCGGCTGGGCGAGTGTGCTGGACTCGCTGCGGCCGGGCGGCACCCGATGGCTCGGGGAGAACCGGTTCCAGGTGAACCTGCACGAGTATCCGCCGCGCGAGATCTCCGGTGCGGAGCTGGTGTTCGTGCCGGTGACCCCGCAGCGGATGGGCTGGGTCGCCTGGGAGGAGCGGCGGCGGTACGCGGTGGTCTACCCCTGCTCCGGAGTGCTCGCCGGGGCGGGTGACCGGGCCGTGCCCGCCGGTCTGGGCGCGCTGCTCGGGTCCGGCCGGGCCGCGGTGCTGGTGCTCCTGGGCTCCCCGTTGAGCACCACCCAGCTGACCGCCGTGACGGGGCAGGGGCTCGGCTCGGTGGGGCGCCACCTGAAGGTGCTGCGGGAGGCGGGGCTGGTACGGCGACGGCGGGCCGGGCGCAGCGTGCTGTACGAGCGGACGGCGGCCGGTGACGTGCTGGTGGAGGCCGGTGCGGACGGCGGCCGGTGACGGGCCGGTCGAGGCGGGCCGGAGGGGCGTGGCCCGGCGGGGCTAGCATCCGGGCATGACGACTACTGACAACGGCTCCCCGCTCGGCGTCCGGATCGGGGCCCTCCAGGGCGGCTCCGCGGATCTGGCGGGGCTCGCGGGCAAGGCCGTGCTCATCGTGAACGTGGCCTCCCGGTGCGGTCTGACGCCGCAGTACGCGGGGCTGGAGAAGCTCCAGGAGCGGTACGCCGGGCAGGGCTTCACCGTGCTGGGCGTGCCCTGCAACCAGTTCCTCGGGCAGGAGCCCGGCACCGCCGAGGAGATCGCGCTGTTCTGCTCCGCCACGTACGGCGTGTCCTTCCCGCTGACCGAGAAGGTCGAGGTGAACGGGGAGGGCCGGCATCCGCTGTACGAGCGGCTGGTCGGTTTCGCGGACGCCGAGGGCCACAGCGGGGACATCCGCTGGAACTTCGAGAAGTTCCTGATCGGCCGGGACGGGAACGTCGTGGCGCGGTTCTCCCCGCAGACCGAGCCGGAGGCGGCGGAGGTCGTCGCCGCGATCGAGGCCCAGCTCGGCTGAGCACCGGACGTGGACGAGCCCTCTCGGCAAGGACGGCGACCGGACGAGAGGGCTCTCCTGGTGGTGCTGTGCGGTTGTGCGGGCAGGGTCAGGGAGCGATGCTCACGCCCTGACGGAGGCCACGAAGGCGTTCCACGCGTCGGCCGGGAAGGCCAGGATCGGCCCCTCGGGGGTCTTGGAGTCGCGGACGGCGAGTGCGGCGGCGGTGGGCGACTTGACCTCGACGCAGGCGCCGTTGCCCGCGGAATAGGAGGACTTCATCCACGTCTCCGACGCGCCCTGAATCAGTGCCATGTCCACTCCTGTTGCGAGTTGCATTAGTGCGGTTCACGCCAACCATGTCGTCTGATTGGCGTGATCGACGCTACCGGTCAACTGCCGCCCGCGGAGGGGCCGTTCACTCGACCGGATGGCAGATTCCAGGTGCGTCTTCCACCGAGGACGAGCAGCGGTGTACGATCCCGCGCCCCCTGTCCCCACTCCTCAGTCGGCGTACCCTTTCGCCACACTCGCGATGTATTGCCGGGATGCCTCCACATTGAGGGACTGTGCCCGCAGATGTTCGTACATCACGGCGTACTTCTGCACGTCCTGCGCCTTCTCCAGGTAGAGGTCGCTGGTGACGCCCTCGAGGTACACCACGCTGGAGTCGGCCGCGTCGGCGAACTCCAGGATCGCGTACTGACCGTTGAGGCCCGGGTGCGCGCCCACGTCGAAGGGCAGCACCTGCACGGTGACGTGCGGCAGCTGGGACATCTCGATCAGGTGCTCCAGCTGCTCCCGCATCACCAGCCGGCTGCCCACGACCCGCTTCAGCGCGGCCTCGTCCAGCACCACCCACAGCCGGAGCGGGTTGCGCTCGGCGGTGATGCGTTCCTGGCGGCGCATCCGCACCTGGACCCGCTTCTCGATCTCGGCCGTGGACGTCTCCGGCAGCGCGCCCCGCACCAGCGCCTCGGCGTACGCGCGGGTCTGCAACAGGCCGGTCACCAGCTGGGGTTCGTAGACCCGCAACGACTCGGCGTCGGTCTCCAGCCCGATGTAGACGCTGTACGGGATGTCGCCGAAGGTGTGCCACCAGCCCTGCTGCCGCGAGTCCCGGGCCATCTCCATCAGCGAGTCGACGATCCGCTGGTCCTCGACCTCGTAGACCCCGCACAGATCGCGTACGTCGCGCTGGCTGATGCTCCTGCGGCCGTTCTCCAGGCGGCTGATCTTCGACTGCGACACGAGCAGCCGCTCCGCCACCTCCTCGGCCGTCATGCCCTTGAGCTCGCGCAGTCGGCGCAGCTCCTGGCCCAGCCGGCGCCGCCTGACGGTGGGATTGACATTGGACGCCACGGGACGCGCACCTCCGGCTGCCTGCCTGCTACTTAACACTTTCCGTATCTGCTGTTGAGCAGACTGCCACCAAGGCGCTTTCCACCGCTGGGAAACGGAAGATGTGCGGCACACCCTCACTCCCCGGACACAGCCGAGCGGGGCGGCGAGACCAGTGGTCTCGCCGCCCCGCTCGGACCTGCGGCTCCCGAACCGGGCCTGTGGTGACCGAAGTCGCGGCTCAGTGGGCCACGGCACGGGCCATGGACCCGTGTCGCGGCTGCATCGGAACCGCGCGTGCGGGTTCCGGTGCGGTCCTGGCTCCGGGCGCGGCCTGCCGGCCGGCCGGGGCCGGACCACGGCGCGGCTGGGCGGCCGCACCGTTCTGCACGTCCATGACGGCGTGGGCGACAAGCCCGCCCATGGGGTCGTGCCGGATCAGATCCCGCAGCCGGGACCGGGACGACCGCCCCTCGTTCCCCGGATACAGGTGCTTGCCGAGCCCGACGGCGTGCGCCAGGGCGGCGAGCGCCGCGGTCCGCGGGTCCGGCGGTACGCCGGTGCGGATCGCGGAGTCCAGCCGGGAACGGATCTCCCGGCTGATGGCGGTGTCCGTCGCCTGGTACCGCGTCGTCGGCAGCACCCCGCACATCTGGCCGGCCACGGCGGCGACCATGCCGCACCGCTCCAGATGCGAGAGGTAGGTCTGCCTGAGACCCAGCCTGGGCCCGCCGATCCAGTGGACGGCACGCACCGGAGCGCCACGCCTTCGCAGCAACTCCAACGCGCAGTCCAGAGTCGGATCTCCTGTCGGCCGTGGCACCACCACGGCGATACGATCCCCGTCTGGGGCTATCCGTCCGGCCAGCGCCAGCTCCACAAGCTGTGCACCGGCCAGACCGAGGTCGAGCGACTGCGGCTGCGCAGTGGTACCCGTGGCCGGGTCCAGTGCCAGCAGCAGAAGCTCTTCCGGAAGTGTTCTGCGGCTCCTGCCCATCCATGCCTCCCCGCGTGGATGAATGACAGGGTGACCCCTCTCACATTGGTCTGTCGAGGGCGCGTGACCGGTTCGTAAGGGAACCGGTAGGTATGTCGTTCTCGTCTACCACAGGGGCCAAGCCCCCACACAGGACACTGGTACATGGTTCGGACAGGGCGCGCACGTGGCGTGCGACGCATGGAGGAGGCATCGGTGGCGGGCGAGTCCCCCGACAGGTCGGAGCAGCGCGAGTCGTCGGCGGAACCGACGTCGCGGAGCACGGGTCCGGTTCCCGAGGCACGTGATCCGCGGGTCGCCGCGGCTCGCGAGAAGGATTCCTCGGCCGGGGGCACGGACACGGCGACGAAGGTCCTGACGGTACGGACCGAGGCCCCCGAGGAGCCGAAGGAGCCCGCCGGCACCGACGATTCCCCCGAGGACCCCGCTCTGCGCGCCGCGGTCTCGGCCTGGGTCCGCGACCCGGAGACCGACGCGACCGCAAAGTCCGGGAAGACGGACGCGGCTGACGCGGCGGCCCCGGAGACGGGGGTAAAGGCCGGGGAGCCGACCGACTCTGAGGGCCCGTCGGGCGCGAACGCGGACGACGACGGGGACGGCGAGAAGCCCGAGAAGGCCGCCGACACCGGAGCCGACGCGGCCTCCGGCGCCACGAAGGCCGAGGTGGGCAAGGCCGGTGCCGGTGCCGGTGCGGACGGCGGGGCCGACGCGGACGCGCACGCCGAGGACGAGACGGACGGCGGGGCGGACGCGGAGAAGGACGCGGAGGCCAAGTCCGACGCGGACGCCGAGCCCGACGCGGACGCCGAGCCCGAGACGGACGCCAAGCCGGACGCGAAGAGCGACGCGAACGCGAAGAGCGACGCGGAGGCGGACGCGAAGAAGGACGCGGACGCCGGGGACGAGACGCGCGACGCGGACGAAACGCACACCGAGGCCAAGACCGACACCAAGGCGAAGACCGACACCAAGGCCAAGGCGAAGACCGGCACCAAGGCCAAGGCCAAGACCGACGCCAAGGCCAAGGCCGACGCGGACACCGAGGACACCAAGGGCGGCGCGGGCGAAGGCGCGGCCGGACCCGCGGTCGCCGACGGCGGGGACGACCCGCAGGGGCCACCCACGGGTGACGACGAGAGCCGCACGGGTGGTGCGGGTGGGAAGACGGACGCCGGCGACGGCGAAGCCGGAGCAGCGGACGGAACCCCGGACACCGGCGGAGCCCAGCGCCCCGGCAAGGCGGACGCCGTGGACCAGCCGACCACCGCCTTCAAGGCCGTACAGCCGAAGAAGCCGGCCGTCGACCAGCCGACCACCATGCTCAAGCTCGGCGGCGAGCCCAAGGCCCCCCGCCCCGCGCGGGAGTCCGACGCCGAGCGCACCAGCAAGTTCGTCGCGCTCAAGGACGACATGCGCCCGGCCGGCAAGGCGCCCGCCGGCAAGGCGCCCGCGCCCAGGGCCACCCCCGCGGACGCCACCACCCCCGTCCCCCGGATCGGCCCCGAGCGCACCACCCGGCAGCCGCTCCCGCCCAAGCCCCCGCTGGACCTGCTGGCGGAGCTGACGAACACGCCCCCGCCCCCGGAGACCCCGGTCCGCACGCTCGTGCGCCGGGTCAAGATCTGGACGCCCCTGGTCCTGCTGCTGGTGGTGATCCTCGGGGTCGTGCAGGCGGTGCGCCCGCTGCCGTCCCCCTCGCTCGCGCTCACCGCGAAGGACGGCTACACCTTCGAGGGCGGCCCGACGAGCCTGCCGTGGCCAGGTGAGGGGCAGGGCTGGATCGACGTGGACGGCATCGGCTCGATGGGCCACTTCGGCGAGCAGAAGCCGGTGGCCATCGGCTCGGTCGCCAAGACCATGACCGCGTACATCATCCTGCGCGACCACCCGCTGAAGGCGGGGCAGGACGGTCCGAAGATCAAGGTCGACGCCAAGGCGGAGAAGGAGGGCGGCTACGACAAGGACGGCGAGTCCACGCTGAACACCGTCAAGGCCGGCCAGTCCCTCACCGAGAAGGAGGCCCTGTCGGCCGTCATGATCCCCTCCGCCAACAACATCGCGCGGCTGCTCGCGCGCTGGGACGCGGGCTCGGAGGCGGCGTTCGTCAAGAAGATGAACGCCACCGCCAGGCAGCTGGGCATGACCGGTACGACGTACACCGACCCCTCGGGCCTGAAGGAGACCACCGTCTCCACGGCCGGGGACCAGGTGAAGCTGGGCCGCGCCGCCGTCCGCATCCCGGCCCTGGTCGCCATCACCAGCGCCGCCAGCTGGACGGACCCCTCCGGCCGCAACTGGCCCAACTACAACGAGCTGCCGTACCGCATCGGCGCGATCGGCATCAAGACCGGCAGTACCACCGCGGCCGGCGGCAACCTGCTCTTCGCCTCCCGCAAGAAGGTCGGCGGGCAGACGGTCACCCTCGTCGGCGCGATCCTCGGCCAGAACAAGCCGACGATCCTCAAGACGGTCAACGAGGTCAGCAAGACCGCGCTGCTGGCCGCGCAGTCCGCGCTGACCTCGGCGAAGATCCTGAAGAAGGGCGACGTCGTCGGCTACGTGGACGACGGGCTCGGCGGCCGGACCCCGATCGCGGTCACCCGGGACGTCACCGCGGCCGGCTGGTCCGGTCTGAAGGTGAGGCTGTCCTTCGCCCCCGGGACGGTCCCGCACACCGCGAAGGCGGGCACCGTGGTCGGCACGCTCACCGTGGGTGACGGCTCGGCCGGCGCGGTGAAGGTCCCGGTGGCCCTCCGGCAGGATCTCGCCGAGCCCGGCCTCGGCGCCAAGCTCACCCGCCTCGGCTGACCGCCGCCGCCCCGGGTCCGCCCGGGGCACGCCCGCGCACCCCGTCGACGTAAGCCCCACCCGGGGCCCTCGCGGCGGGGTGCGTGCTAGCGTCACGAATCGGGGCAGGTCGACGTTGACGGGACACGGCCGCGCACTGGACGGGAAACGGCCGGGAACTCCGTGGGAAGCGGCCGCGAACAGAAGACGGGACACGGGGAGTGCCTTCAGGTGGCCACAGCGGAGCCGACACGCGCCGACGACGCCGATCCGGGCCCGGGATCGGGCGCGCGAATACGCGTGCCCACGTCCGGCACCACGCCGGACACGGCCGCTGAGGCACCGGGCGGACCGGCGGACGCCCCGGCGGCGGAGCCGGACGGTCCCGGCGGAGCCTCCCGGACCCGCGCCGCGCTCGAACCGCTCAGGCAGCGGCTGATGCGGCACCCCGTGCTGTCGATGACGGTCCTCGCGGGTGTGCTGCACATCATCTGGTTCTTCACCTTCGCGAACAGCGGTGGCGATCTCGCCGCGCAGGACGCGTGGGCGGAGTTCGTCGGCCGGCACCCGGACTCGGCGTACAACCTCGCCTGGTACGGGGGCATGCACCCGGTGTCGTACAGCGTGGTGTCGCCGTACCTGATGTCGGTCCTCGGCGTCCGTACGACGATGATGGTCGCCGGGACGGTGTCGGCGGGCCTGCTGACGCTGGTGCTGATCCGCAGCCGGGCGGTGAGGAACCCGCTGGGGGCCTCGCTCGCCGGGATCTTCGCGCTGCTGTGCAACGCGATCTCCGGGCGGGTGACCTTCGGGCTCGGCATGATGTTCGCGCTCGGCGCGGTCGCGGCGGTGTTCTGCTGGCCGCACCGGTGGCGGTTCAAACGCTGGGCGAAGGCCCTGGTCGCCGCCCCGCTGGCGGCGCTCGCCACGATGGGCTCGCCGGTCGCGGGGCTGTTCGTGGGCCTGGCCGCGGTCGCCCTGTTCCTCCAGAAGCGGCGGCCGGGCGCCTGGGCGCTGGGGCTCGCGCCGTCGGCGGTGGTCGCGGTGTCGGCCTGGCTGTTCCCGTTCTCCGGCACCCAGCCGATGGGCATCGGCTCGGTGATCCTGCCGCTGCTGTACGGGCTGCTCTGCCTGTTCCTGGTGCCGAAGGAGTGGATCACCGTCCGGCTGACGGCCGCCGTCTACAGCGTCGCTGTCGTCCTGGTGTGGCTGATCAGCTCGCAGATCGGGTCCAACATCTCCCGGCTGCCGATGCTCTTCGCGGGCGCCGCGCTGATCGCGGCCCTGCCGTACACCGTGCCGAAGTCCCGCAAGTGGTACCTGACCGTGCTGGCGTTCGCCGGCTTCGTCGGCTGGATCGGCTACAAGACGGTGGACGACATCATCCACACCACCCCGGCCGCGTCCTGGGCGCGGGAGCTGGCCCCGCTGGTCAACGAGCTCCAGCAGGGCGGCGCCGAGAAGGGCCGCGTCGAGGTGGTGCCGGCCCGCTCGCACCGCGAGGCCTCCGCCCTCGCGCCGTACGTCAACCTGGCCCGCGGCTGGAACCGGCAGGCCGACATGGAGCGCAACCCGCTCTTCTACGACGACACGCTCAACTCGGCGAACTACCACGAGTGGCTCCAGCGGTGGGCCGTGCACTACGTGGTGCTGCCCAAGGACAACCCGGACGGGTCCGGCGGCGAGCGCGAGCGGGCGCTGCTGCGGCGCGGCATGCCGTATCTGACGCAGGTCTGGGGCGACGCCAACTGGCAGCTGTTCAAGGTGACCGATCCGACGCCGCTCGCCGAGCCGAACGCGGTGGTGGACCGCGCCGACGAGGTGGAGATGACGCTGCGGGTGCGCAAGCCGGGCCGGGTGCTGGTGCGCATCCCGTACTCGCCGTGGCTGAGCGTCGTCGACGAGCAGGGCAAGAGCCTGAAGCCGCCGCAGGCGTCCCCCGGCACGCCGAAGACGTACCGGAACGTCAACGGGTGCCTGACGCAGACGGAGGAGGACGCGAACGGGGACCGGTGGACGGTGCTGCTGGCGCCGAAGGCCGGGACGTACCGGCTGGCCGCCCCCTACCAGCTGCCGCGCGGTACGCCGTGTCCGACCGAGCTGACGGCGCCGTGACGGTCAGCGGAGCTGGTCGACGTACCGGTCGGTGCCCGGCACCGTGGGGATGAACGGCGCCACCAGCTCCACCCGGCCCAGGCCGGACGCGGCCACCTGCTCCTCGAGACCGGTGAAGTGCTCCGCCCAGCACTCCCGGGGGTCCCGCTCCAGGAACCACAGCAGGGTCAGCCGGGTGTCCACGCCCTCGACCTGCCTGACGTAGGTCATGCGGTCGCCGGGCAGCGGGGTGGGCCGGAAGACCGTCACCAGCGCGGCCGGCGAGCCCGCCACCCGCTCCGGCAGGTGGCGGGTGCGCAGCCACCGGAGCAGTGCGGCCCGGCCCTCCGCCGACTCCGCGTCGATCACCTCCAGCACCAGGCCGGGGTACGGGTGGTCGAGGGCGTGGAAGTCGCGCGGCCCGGCCGCGCCGTCCCGGTAGACGGTCGTCTCGTGGTCCTGGAAGGCCGTGAAGACGTGGGTGCGGTCGTGGTAGACCCGGGCGTCCCGGCCCAGCCGCCGGTTGATGGCGGCCGTCCACCTCATGTGCTCGGCGTAGCGTCCCGCGGTGATCCAGTAGGTGGACAGGTAGCAGCCGGCGGTGACCGGCCGGGCCACCGCCGACTCCGCCGGGCGGTGCAGCAGTCGCAGCTCCCGGGTCGCGACCCAGCGGCGGCCCGCGTACATCCAGGGCATGGCCATCGCGCCGGCGTAGTAGTGGTCGTCCTCGTACCAGCGGTTGTACGCGTACTCGTGCCCGGGGTGCGGTTCGACCATGGTGATCAGGGCGTGGCCGGGGAGGCCGTCATGTCACTGCTCGCCGGACGGACCGTCGTCGTCTCGGGGGCCGGACCCGGGCTCGGCCACCAGGTCGCCTCGGCCGTGGTGCGGGAGGGCGGGAACGCGGTGCTGGGGGCGCGCACCGGGGCCCGGCTCGCCGAGAGCGCGGCCGCGATCGACCCGGAGGGCGCGCGCACGGCGTACCGGGCGACCGACATCACCGACGAGGGGCAGTGCGAGGCGCTGGCGGCGGTGGCGCGGGAGCGGTTCGGCGCGATCGACGCGGTGGTGCAGGTGGCCGCCTGAGACTCGTACTTCGGCGGGCCGGCGGACGCCGACTTCGCGGCCTGGGCGGCGGTCGTCGACGTGAACCTGCCGGGGTCGCTGCGGATGGCCCGGGCGTGCCTGCCGGGGCTGCGGGCGGGCGGGGGCGGCGCCGTGGTGTTCATCGGCACGCAGTCGGCCGTGGCGGCGCCCTCGCAGGTCAGGCAGGCCGCGTACGCCGCCTCGAAGGGGGCGCTGACCAGTGCGATGTACTCGCTGGCGCGGGAGCTGGGGCCGTACCGGATCCGGGTCAACTCGGTGCTGCCGGGCTGGATGTGGGGGCCGCCGGTGCGGGCGTACGTCCGGTTCACGGCGCAGGCCGAGGGAGTGGCGGAGGAGGAGGTGCCGGGCCGGCTGACCGAGCGGATGGCGCTGCCGGACCTGGCCACCGACGGGGACGTGGCGGACGCGGCGGTGTTCCTGGCCTCGGACCGGGCGCGGGCGATCACGGGGCAGTCGTCGCTGGTCAACGCGGGGGAGCTGATGCGCTGACGGAGTCGTCCCACCCTGCGCGATCGTTCATGTCTGTGAACGTCGGTCATCAAGTCGAACCTTTTTACCGCGACTTGACCTTACGCTTGCTTGTCGTGTTCACGCAGGCGGACCCACGATCGGGCACATGAACAGTCTCGACTGGGCCGTGCTCATCGGCTACTTCGGTGTGATGGTCGCGATCGGCGTCTGGTCGCACAAGCGCGTGGACAACGTCTCCGACTTCTTCACGGCCGGCGGCAAGATGCCCTGGTGGCTCTCCGGCATCTCGCACCACATGTCGGGCTACAGCGCCGTGATGTTCACCGGATACGCGGGCATCGCCTACACCTACGGCGTCACCTCCTTCATCACCTGGTCCTTCCCCATCGCCCTGGGCATCGCCATCGGGTCGAAGCTGTTCGCGCCGCGCGTCAACCGGCTGCGCTCCCGGCTCCATGTGGCCTCCCCGCTGGAGTACCTGAAGAACCGGTACAACCTGCCGACCCAGCAGGCGCTCGCCTGGTCCGGTCTGCTGCTGAAGATCGTGGACGTGGGCGCCAAGTGGGCGGCGATCGCCACCCTGCTCTCGGTCTTCACCGGGGTCTCGCTGAACCAGGGCATCGTCATCACCGGCGCGATCACCGCCGTCTACTGCACCATCGGCGGCCTGTGGGCGGACGCGCTGACCGAACTCGGCCAGTTCGTCATCCAGTTACTGGCCGGCGTGTCGATGTTCGTCGCCGTGGTGATGAAGCTGAGCGACAAGGACATCGGCTTCCTCGGCGCCTGGGACGAGCCCGCGCTGCACGGCCATGGCAGACCGCTGGTCGGCCCGTACGGCACGGTGTTCCTGCTGGCGTTCCTGTTCATCAAGCTCTTCGAGTACAACGGCGGCATGCTCAACCAGGCCCAGCGCTACATGGCCACCGGCAGCGCCTACGAGGCCGAGCGCTCGGCCCGGCTGTCGGCGGTGCTGTGGCTGGTCTGGCCCGTGATCCTGTTCTTCCCGATGTGGATGTCCCCGCTGCTGGTGCACGCGCAGAAGCCGGACGGCTCCGACTCCTACGCCCTGATGACCGAACAACTGCTGCCGCACGGCCTGCTGGGCCTGGTCATCGTCGGCTTCTTCTCCCACACCATGGCCATGTGCTCCTCCGACGCCAACGCGATCGCGGCCGTCTTCACCCGGGACCTCGCGCCGGTGCTGTCGGCGCGGGCACGGGCCTGGGGCGAGCGGTCCGGACTGGTCGCGGCCCGGGTCACGACGGTCGTCTTCCTCGGCCTGTCCATGGCGGTCGCGACCCAGGTCAACTCCCCCGCCTTCAAGGACATCATCACGGTCGTCATCAAGTGGGTGGCCGGGCTGATGGGCCCGATCGCGATCCCGATGATGCTCGGTCTGCTCCGCGCCTTCCGCCGCTCCGGGCCGACGGCGGCGCTCACCAGCTGGGCGGCGGGCCTGCTGGCCTTCTGGCTCGTCAACTACCCCGTCAGCTGGCACGTCGACGGCGGTGTGCCGCTCCAGTACCAGGTCTCGATACCGCTCGCGGTCTCCCTGGTCCTGTACATCCTGATCGGCCGTCTGAAGCCGGAGGACACCCCGGCCCGGCTGGCCGTCATCGAGAAGGTCAACACGGACGGGGACGCGGTCGCGGCGGTACCGGCGCCGGCCGTGGCGGGCGACGACGTCCTGGGATCGCCCAACCGGCCGCTGTAGCCTCCCGGTCAGGCCCGCGGATACCGGGCCAGCCAGCCCGGCGACGCGCCGGTCGGGCCGTGCAGCGCGGGGCCCTGGGTCATCTCCATCGCGAAGTCGTCGGCGAGTTCCAGGATCGTGGGGCGGCCCTCCAGCTCGGCCAGCCAGGCCGGCGGGAGGGCCGTCTCGCCGTGCAGGGCGCCCAGCAGGCCCCCCGTCAGCGCGCCCGCCGCCGCCGACGGCCCGCTCTGGTTCACCGCCAGGCACAGCCCGTGCCGTACGTCCTCCCCCACCAGCGCGCAGTACACGGACGCGGCCAGCAGCCCGTCCGCCGTGCCGTCGCCGGCCAGCTCCGCCACCCGGGCCGGGGTCGGCATGCCCTGCCGCACCGCGCCGAGGGCGTGCCGGAGGGCGTCGGAGACCGGCTGGTGGCCGGGGCGGGCGGCGAGCAGGGCGAGCGCCCGCTGCACGGCCCCGTCCAGGCTGTCGCCGCGGGCCAGCGCGTGCACGATCACGGCGTACGCGCCCGCCGACAGATAGGCGAGCGGATGGCCGTGGGTCTGGGCCGCGCACTCCACGGCCAGCTGGACGACGAGCTGCGGCTCCCAGCCGACGAGCAGTCCGAACGGCGCCGAGCGGGCCACCGCCTCCGGGCCCGCCTCCTCCGGGTTCTTCGGCGCCTCCAGCGTGCCCATGGTCGTATCGCCGAACCCGATGAGCAGGGCGCGGGCCGGGTCGCGGCGGACGTACAGCCACTCCTCGCGGGCCAGCCAGCCGTCGTCCGCGCGCCGTTCGTCGGGCCCCCAGTCCCGCTGGGTGGCCGCCCAGCGCAAGTACGCCCGGTGCAGATCGGTCGGCGGGTGCCAGGCCCCGGTGTCCCGGCGCACCTGGGCGCGTATCAGCCCGTCCACCGAGAACAGGGTCAGCTGGGTGTGATGGGTGACGGCGCCGCGCCGGCCGTGCCCGGGGGCCAGGTCCAGCAGCCCCTCGGCGCCGTACGCGGACCGGATCTCCTCCAGTGACAGCGCGTCGACGGGCCCGCCCAGCGCGTCGCCCACCGCGACACCGAGCAGCGCGCCGCGCACCCGGCCGCGGAAGTCCTGCTGTTCGGCACGGCCCCAGACGGCACCGGACGTCGCACCCACCAGACCTCCCCACGCCACCGTCCGCCTGTACGACGCAAGGCACTGTAATCGACCGGGAAGCGCCCGTTCAGTGGGACAAAACCGCCCCGGCGGCGCATTACCGCCGCTTCCCCGCGGTTTTCCGCCGTCCGGCCGGCCGGGCCCCGCCGGGTTCGCGCCCCGATGACGGCGTCCGTGGCCCAATGCCCTTGCAATGGGCCGGTGTTCGTCGGAGAGAATCCCCGCATGACCACCACCCCCGCCCGCCACAGCGGCCTCCGGCTCGCCGCCGGTGTGCTCACCGGCATACTCGCCCTCTACATAGCCCTCGTCGCCCTCGGGAACATCACCGACTTCGGCACGAACCAGCAGTTCGTCCGGCACGTACTGGCGATGGACACGACGTTCCGGGACGACGACCTGATGTGGCGGGCCGTCACCAGCACCGCCCTGGAGGACACCGCGTACGTCCTCATCATCGTCTGGGAGACCGCGGCGGCCGTGCTGCTGATCCTGGGGACGTACCTGTGGGCGCGGCGCGCGGACGACAGCGCGCGGCGCTGGTCCACCTACGGGCTGCTGATGCTGCTGACGCTCTTCGGCGCCGGGTTCATCGCGATCGGCGGGGAGTGGTTCGCCATGTGGCAGTCGAAGACCTGGAACGGGCTGGACGCGGCGACGCGGATCTTCCTGCTCAGCGGGGTGGCGCTGATCGTCAACCAGCTGCCCTCCCGGCAGCCGGACGCTAGCTGACGACGGCCACCAGCGTGCCCTGGTCGCCGAAGGACCACAGCGCGGCTCCGTCCTCCTTGTGCATGCGGATGCCGCCCAGCTTCTGGCCGTTCGCGGGGGGTGGGGAGGCACCGTCCAGCGCGTTGGAGAAGGCCACGTTCACGCCGTCGGTCTTGGTGAAGTACATGACGTGCTCGATCTCCACGCCGTCCGAGCCCTTGAGGGACTGGGTGCGCAGGGTGATCGAGTAGCGGCCGGGCCGCGGGTCCACCGTGCCCGGCCACACCGCGAACGTACGGACCGGCTTGCCGGTCGCGTCCACCAGCCACACCCGCTCCCGGCCGAGCGAGTAGACGATCCGCCGGCCCTCGCCGGACGCGTCCGGCAGGGCGGGCGGCTGCGGCGGCCGCGGGGACGCGGACGCGTGGGCGCTCGGCGACGCGGACGCGCCCGGCCTGGCCACGGCCGCCGTGGGATGCGGCGCGTGGTCCGCCTGTACGGCGAGGGCGACGACGACCGCGGTCGCCCCCGCCGTCAGACCGGTGACCCAGGCCCAGGAGGGCAGTAGGGCAGCCACGGGACGCATCTCCTCCGCTACGGGTCCCCGTCCAGGATCGGGGGTCGGATCATCGTACTCAGTCCAGGACCGGCAGCAGATCCGGCAGGTGCCCGTCGGACGCCTCGGCTGCCCGCTGCCGCTCCTCGGGGACCTCGCCGTAGAGCGTGGTGCGCGGCTTCGCGGGTCGGCCGGCCGCCTCCGCCACCGCGACCAGGTCGCGGACCGACTTGTACGAGCCGTAGGAGGAGCCCGCCATGCGGGAGATCGTCTCCTCCATCAGCGTCCCGCCGAGGTCGTTCGCGCCGGAGCGAAGCATCTCCGCCGCCCCCTCCGTGCCCAGTTTGACCCAGCTCGTCTGGATGTTGGGGATCCAGGGGTGCAGGAGCAGCCGGGCCATCGCCGTCACCGCCCGGTTGTCCCGCATGGTGGGGCCGGGCCGCGCGATCCCCGCCAGGTACACCGGCGCGTTGGTGTGGATGAAGGGCAGGGTCACGAACTCGGTGAAGCCGCCCGTCTCCCGCTGGATGCCGGCCAGCGTGCGCAGGTGGCCGAGCCAGTGGCGGGGCTGGTCGACATGGCCGTACATCATCGTGGAGGACGAGCGGATGCCCAGTTCGTGCGCGGTCCTGATCACCTCGGTCCAGGTGGCCGTGGGCAGCTTGCCCTTGGTCAGCACCCAGCGGACCTCGTCGTCCAGGATCTCCGCCGCCGTGCCGGGGACGGAGTCCAGCCCCGCCTCCTTGGCGGCCGCCAGCCACTCGCGGATCGGCATGCCGGTGCGGGTCGCGCCGTTCACCACCTCCATCGGGGAGAAGGCGTGCACGTGCATGCCGGGGACGCGTTCCTTCACCGCCCTCGCGATGTCGAAGTACGCCGTGCCGGGCAGGTCGGGGTGGATGCCGCCCTGCATGCACACCTCGACCGCGCCGACCTCCCACGCCTGCCGGGCCCGGTCCGCCACCTGCTCCAGCGAGAGCGTGTACGCGTCCGCGTCCGTGCGCCGCTGGGCGAAGGCGCAGAACCGGCAGCCGGTGTAGCAGACGTTGGTGAAGTTGATGTTGCGGGTGACGATGTAGGTGACGTCGTCACCCACCGCCGACCGGCGGACGTCGTCGGCGACCCGGCACAGCGCGTCCAGCGCCGGGCCGTCGGCGTGCAGCAGGGCCAGGGCCTCGGCGTCGGTCAGCCGGGTCGGGTCGTCGGCCGCCGTGCGCAGCGCGCCCCGCACGTCGGCGTCGATCCGTTCCGGGACCATGCCGGGGGCCGCCGCCTCGCGCAGGGCCTCCCAGTCGCCGTACACCTCGTCGAAGTCGGCGCGCCGGTCGCCCGTGCGGCCCTCGGTGTCGACGGCCGTGTGCAGATCTGTGCGGCCGGAGGCGGTGAACACCTCCTCCGGCTCCTGCCAGGGGCGGCCCCGGACCTCCGCGTCCGCCAGGGCGAGGCCCGTCTCCGGGTCGGCGAGGGCGGACACGTGCGGGCGCAGCCGCGGGTCCAGCCAGGGCTCGCCGCGCCGGACGAACTCCGGGTAGACGCAGAGGCGTTCGCGCAGCTCGAAGCCGGCCGCCCGGGACCGCTCGGTGAGTTCCTCCAGCCGCGGCCAGGGGCGTTCGGGGTTGACGTGGTCGATGGTCAGGGGCGACACCCCGCCCCAGTCGTCGATGCCGGCGCCGATCAGCCGCTCGTACTCGGCGTCGACCAGGTTCGGCGGGGCCTGGAGGCAGGCGCCCGGGCCCATGATGTGCCGGGCGACGGCGACCGTGGCGACCAGGTCGTCCAGGTCGGCGTCCGGCATGCCGCGCATCGCCGTGTCCGGCTTGGCGCGGAAGTTCTGGATGATCAGTTCCTGGATGCCGTGGTAGGCGCGGGCGACCTTGCGCAGCGCGAACAGGGACTCGGCGCGCTCCTCGTGGGTCTCGCCGATGCCGATGAGCAGCCCGGAGGTGAAGGGCACGGAGGAACGGCCGGCGTCCTCCAGCACCCGCAGCCGGACCGCCGGTTCCTTGTCCGGGGAGCCGAAGTGCGGGCCGCCGGGCTCGGACCAGAGCCGGGTCGCGGTCGTCTCCAGCATCATGCCCATGGAGGGGGCCACCGGCTTCAGGCGCTGGAAGTCCGTCCACGTCAGGACGCCGGGGTTGAGGTGCGGCAGCAGGCCCGTCTCCTCCAGGATGCGGACCGAGACGGCGCGGACGTAGGCGATGGTGTCGTCGTAGCCGTGCGCGTCCAGCCACTCGCGCGCCTCCGGCCAGCGGTCCTCCGGCTTGTCGCCGAGGGTGATCAGGGCTTCCTTGCAGCCGAGGGCGGCGCCCTTGCGGGCGATGTCCAGCACCTCGTCGGGGGACATGAACATCCCGTGCCCGGCGCGGCGCAGCTTGCCGGGCACGGTGACGAACGTGCAGTAGTGGCACTTGTCCCGGCACAGCCGGGTGAGGGGGATGAAGACGCTCTTCGAGTACGTGATGACGCCGGGCCGGCCCGCCGCGTCGAGCCCCGCGTCCCGCACCCGGGCGGCGGACGCGGCCAGGTCGGTGAGGTGCTCACCGCGCGCCTGGAGCAGCACCGCCGCCTCGGCGACGTCGAGGGCGACGCCGTCCCGGGCGCGTTTGAGGGCGCGACGCATGGAGTTCTCGGTCGGGCCGGTTCCGGAGGTCGCGGAAGTCGTCATCCTTCGAGGATACGGACGCACTGATCACGGCCGGGGTGTGCGTCCCGACGACAGCAGCGGGGCGTAGGCGTCGAGCGCGCGCAGCACCTCCGTCCGGCCGGCCGGCGGCAGCTGCACCACCACTTCGCCGATGCCCAGTTCGGCGTAGTGGGCGAGCTTGCCGGGGGTGGGCTGGACGGCGTAGGGGACGACCTGGAGGTCGGCCGGGTCGCGGCCCGCGTCCGCCCAGACCGAGCGCAGCACGGGCAGGGACTCGGTGAGCCCGCGCCCGCCGATCGGCAGCCAGCCGTCGGCGTACTCGGCGATGTGCGCGAACAGCTTCGGCCCGGCGGCCCCGCCGACGAGCGTACGGGGGCCGACGACCCGGCCGCGCGGCTTCCGCACCGGCTTGGGGTGGGCGTGGCTGGCCCGTACGCTCCCGAACTCCCCGTCGTACGCGGTCGGTTCGTCGGCCCACAGGGCCTGCATCAGCCGGACCCGGTCGCGGACCAGGTCGCGGCGGGTGCGCCAGGTGACGCCGTGGTCGGCGGCCTCCTCCACGTTCCAGCCGTAGCCGAGACCGAGGGTGAAGCGTCCGCCGGAGAGGTGGTCCAGGGTGGCGACCTGCTTGGCGAGGGCGATGGGGTCGTGCTGGGCCAGGAGGGTGATGCCGGTGCCGAGGCCGAGGCGCTCGGTGACGGTGGCCGCCTGGGCGAGGGCGACGAAGGGGTCGAGGGTGCGGCCGTACTCGCGGGGCAGGTCGCCGCCGGCCGGGTACGGGGTCGTCCGCTCGGCGGGGATGTGGGTGTGTTCGGGGAGGTAGAGACCGGCGAAGCCGCGCGCTTCCAGCTCCCGCGCGAGCTGGACGGGGGTGATGGTCTCGTCCGTGAGGAAGATCGTGACGGCGATGCGCATGGGGCATCGTACCGACTGGTTGGTCGCCCGTCAGGAGCGCGTGCGGCCACCGCCCGGAGGCTCGGCGAAGCGGTGGCCGGAAGTCGTCCCCGCGCGGACGCCCGGGCGCACCGACGGCGGCCACCGGTTCTCCGGGACCGTCAGCAGACGGTGATCGTGAAGACGCGGAAGGCGGCGCCGGTGTGGGCACGCGGGACGGTGGTCAGGGTGGGGTACGGGGACGGGGACGGGGACGCCGTACCGCCGGGGCCCAGGGTGGACCGGTCGCCGGGGCCGGGGCCGGTGCAGGTGTACAGCGGGCAGTGCAGCAGCCGCACCGTGGTCCTGCCCGGGGCCAGGGCGGTGAAGTCGAAGGACCGGGTGGAGCCGGTGGCGCCGGGGGCACCGTCGCCGCCGCCGGTCGCCCGTTCGCCCCGGTACGACAGCACGGCGGAGTCCGGCCGGGGGTCGGCGAGGTACCAGTGCTCGCCCAGGGTCGGGGCCGAGGGGACGGTGAGGGAGAACCGTTCGCCCGGTGCGGCGGTGACGTCTTGGTGCCCGATGCCGTACTCGGTGGCGGCACTCCCGCCGGAGGCGGCCGTCGGCTCCGGGGTGCCGGTGCCGACGCCCCGCCCGCAGCCGGTGAGGGCGAGCAGGCAGAGCAGCGCGGCCGGGCCGAGGAGCGGTGCGCGTGGGGTCATGGTCGGTCCCTCGGTCCGGGGCGGGTGCACGGCGGCGCGGGCGTCGGGCGGCCGACCGCCGCCTGCCTCCGCCCCGCCGGACCTCGACCGTGCGACCGTGCGGCCGTGCGACCGTGCGCAGACGCGCCCCATGGGCTCCCCGTTGCGGCGGATCGAGGTCCGGGGGAGGCTAACACGGGCCGTCCGTACAGCCGTCGACCCGTCACCCGCACCGCCCGGGGCGGCCCCACCCGCCCCGCGAGGGCGCCGCTCCGGCGCTCCCGCGGGGCACCCGCCAGGAGAGACCGGTGACGCAGGCTACGACGCCGACGGGCTGCCGTACCGCGAGCGCGCCCGGCACGGCTGCCCCGCCCGGCGGTCCGGCCTCGTTGATCTGCGGGGTGATCGCCCACTTGGCGGGCTCCACGGCCGCGTACCGGCGGAACCGTGCGGGAACTCCGTGGTCTCCATGTCCTTCACCGTAGCGCCGATCTGACGGGCCGTCAGCTGTGCCGTCCGGCCGTCCGGGATGCGAAGACCGTGTGAGGGGCTTGTGGACCGCGGCCCCCGCCCTGTGATCGGCGTCTCGCACGGCTGACGCAACCGCCCCTAACAAGGCAAACTGACGGAGTTGTTCGTGACGCCGAGGGGGACGAACGCATGGACGGTGGGCCGCGAGTACCCGAGCAGCGGCGCGCCGGCTCCGCGGGGACCGCGGAGACCGGCCCGCTGCGCTTCGGCGTGCTCGGTCCGGTGCGGGCCTGGCGCGGCGCGCAGACGCTCAGCACGGGCTCTCCCCAGCAGCGCGCCCTGCTGGCCGCCCTGCTGCTGCGGGAGGGCCGTACGGCGACGGCGGCGGAGCTGATCGACGCCCTCTGGGGGTCCGAGCCGCCCTCCCAGGCGCTCGCGGCGGTCCGCACCTACGCGTCCCGGCTGCGCAAGATCCTCGACGCCGGGGTGCTGGTCAGCGAGTCCGGGGGCTACGCCGTCCGCGGGCTCGGCGAGGGCGCCCTGGACGTGTCGGTCGCGCAGGACCTGGCGGCGGAGGCGGAGAAGGCGCGGGCGACGGGTGACCTCGGCCGGGCCCGGACCCTGCTGAACCAGGCCCTGGCCCTGTGGGACGGCGAACCGCTGGCCGGCGTCCCCGGCCCGTACGCCGAGGCGCAGCGGGCCCGGCTGGAGGAGTGGCGCCTCGGCCTGCTGGAGACCCGCCTCGACCTGGACCTGGAACAGGGCTGCCACGCCGAGGCGGTCTCGGAACTGACGGCCCTGACGGCCGCCCACCCGCTGCGGGAGCGGCTGCGCGAACTGCTGATGCTGGCGCTGTACCGCAGCGGCCGCCAGGCGGAGGCGCTGGCGGTGTACGCGGACACCCGCCGCCTGCTGGCGGAGGAGCTGGGCGTGGACCCGCGCCCCGGCCTCAGCGACCTCCAGCAGCGCATCCTGCGGGCGGACCCGGCCCTGGCGGAACCGTCGGCCCCGGCCGCCGAGCCGCCGGCGCCGCCCGTCCGGCCCGCCCAGCTCCCCGCCACCGTCCCCGACTTCACCGGGCGGGCCTCCTTCGTCTCGGAACTGAGCGCGGTCCTGTCCTCCGCGTCCGAGGCGGAGGGCCGGGTGATGGCGGTCTCGGCGCTGGCGGGCATCGGCGGCGTCGGCAAAACCACCCTGGCGGTGCACGTGGCCCACCAGGCGCGGTCCGCCTTCCCCGACGGCCAGCTGTACGTGGACCTCCAGGGCGCGGGCCCCCGCCCGGCGGATCCGGAGACGGTCCTGGGCTCCTTCCTGCGCGCCCTGGGCACGGCGGACACGGCGATACCGGACTCCCTGGAGGAGCGGGCGGCGCTCTACCGCTCGGTCCTGGACGGCCGCCGCGTCCTGGTCCTGCTGGACAACGCCAAGGACGCGGCGCAGGTGCGCCCGCTGCTGCCCGGCACGGAGGGCTGCGCCGCCCTGGTCACCTCCCGGGTCCGCATGCTGGACCTGGCCGGTGCCCATCTGGTCGACCTGGACGTGATGTCCCCCGAGGAGGCCCTCGCCCTGTTCACGAAGATCGTGGGCGAGGAGCGGGTGGCGGCGGAGCGGGAGGCGGCCCTGGACGTGGTCGCGGCCTGCGGCTTCCTGCCGCTGGCGATCCGCATCGCGGCCTCGCGCCTGGCGGCCCGCCGCACCTGGACGGTCTCCGTGCTGGCGGCGAAGCTGGCGGACGAGCGCCGCCGGCTGGACGAGCTCCAGGCCGGCGACCTGGCGGTCAAGGCCACCTTCGAGCTGGGCTACGGCCAGCTGGAACCGCTCCAGGCCCGGGCCTTCCGCCTGCTGGGCCTGGCCGACGGCCCCGACATGTCCCTGGCCGCGGCGGCGGCCGTCCTGGACCTGCCCGCGGAGGACGCCGAGGACCTGCTGGAGTCCCTGGTCGACACCTCCCTCCTGGAATCGGCGGCACCGGGCCGCTACCGGCTGCACGACCTGGTCCGGCTGTACGCGAGGTCGTGCGCGGAACGGGGCGAGGAACCGACGGCGGAGCGTGAGGCGGCCCTCTCCCGCCTGCTGGACTTCTACCTGGCCACCACGGCCGGGGTGTACGCGATCGAACAGCCCGAGGACCGGCTCATCGACAACCTGGAGCCGACCCGGTACCCGGGGCTGCGCTTCACCGAGGGGGCGGCGGCCCTCGACTGGCTGTACACGGAGGCGGCCTCGCTGCTGGCCTGTGTACGGCAGGCCGCGGGGACCGAGCGGTTGCGGCGGGCCGTCGACCTGCTCTGGGTGGCCAAGGACCTGACCGAGTCGGGGGCCAGCTCCTACCAGTACGAGATGACGGCGCGGGCCACCTGCGAGGCCACCCGCGCCCTGGGCGACGTGTGGGCGGAGGGCCGGGCGCGGACGGTCCTCAGCGATGTGCTCCTGGTCTCCGGCCGCATCCGGCAGTCGGACGAGGAGGCCCGCGTCGCCATGGAACTGGCCGGCGGCGTGCGGGACTCCACCGCGGTCAGCTGGGTCGCCAACAACCGCGGGCTCATCTGCCTGCACCAGGGCCGCTTCGCCGACGGCAAGACCTTCTTCGACCAGGCCCTCGAAGGACTGCGGGCCGCGGGGAACCGGCCCTTCGAGGCCACCGTCCTCGGCAATCTCTCCCGCGCCTACCTGGGCATGGGCGAGACCGCCAAGGCGGTCGAGATCGCGCGGCGCGGCCTCGCGGCGCACAGTGAGATCGGCCGGTCCGTCCGCCTGGCCAACAGCCACTTCGCCCTCGGGGTGGCCCTGACCCAGGCCGACTCCCCCACCGAGGCGCTGGAGGAGTTCTCCGACGCGATGCGCATCTTCCACGACCACCGGCAGCGGCTGTGGGAAGGGGTGACCCACTTCCGGATCGCCCAGGTGCACCTCGCCATGCACCACCCGACCCACGCGGCCCAGCACGCGGAACAGGCCCTCAACCTGGGCTGCATCGGGGGCGACCGGATGCGGGGCAACGTCCTGACCCTGCTGGGACGGGCACTCGGCGAACTGGGACAGGTGGACCGGTCCCATGCCTGCTGGCGCGAGGCGCTGAATCTCTACGAGCAGAGCGGCGCTCCGGAGGCCGAGGACGTACGCCCGCTGCTCACGGCCGTTTCGGGCAGGTGACGGCCTTCCCCTCCGCACCGGCTCGGCGGGCGTTCAGCGTTTGTTTATCGCCACCCGGCATGGTCTTGGTGGGAAGACCGTCGCGTCGGGGGGCAGGCGGTCCGACCAGGAGCCCGACCGGCTAAGGTGCGGCTCCGAACACCCGTCCGGCTGCGCTAGGGGGAGCTACCGGACGGGTGTTCCTCACTCGTCACACCCAGCAGAGGAACCCAGGCCCATGAGCGAGCAGAACAAGGACACGGCCGTCGCCCAGATGAACAACGCGATGCCCACGCCGCCGGCCAAGGACGAGCCGGTCGGCACGCTGGACAACGCCACGCCCGGCGAGCCGGCGGCCACCGACGAGACGATCACCACGCTCAACAACGCCATGCCCGCCCCGCCCGCCCTGGACCTGGACGGCACGAAGTAGCCATCACCACGACGGGGGGGATCGGCCGCGGCGGCGCGGAGGGGGAGCCGCCGCGGCCGATGCGTTTCCGGGGGGAGCCCGCCTCTGGGGGAGTTCGCCTCTCAATCCCGCCCCCGCAGCACCCCCTTCGCCACCTTGCCGGTGGCGTTGCGGGGCAGGTGGGGCAGGAACGTGACCGTTCTCGGGACCTTGTGGTTCGCCATCTCGCGGCGGGACCAGGCGATCAGGTCGTCGGCGGTCAGGAGCGAGCCCGGGCGGCCGACGACGTAGGCCCTGGCGACCTCGCCCAGGCGGGGGTCCGGTACGCCGACGACCGCCACCTCCGCCACTTCCGGGTGCGGGGCGAGCCGTTGCTCTATCTCGGCGGGGTAGGCGTTGAAGCCGCCGACGATGAACATGTCCTTCAGGCGGTCCGTGACGCGGAGGTTGCCGTCCGGGTCCAGGACGCCCACGTCGCCCGTGCGCAGCCGGCCGTCCGGGGAGACGGCCTCGGCACTCGCCCAGCAGGTATGAGGCGACCCCGCAGGCCGTCCCGCGCACCGCGGCCACGACCGGCTTCCACAGGTCGTTGGCGCGGCGGATGCCGTACGGGGAGGCCGCGCGGATGATGCTGATGGGCACGGCCGAGCGGATGTCCGCCCGGCGGGCCCACGAGGTGGGGCTGGTCTCCGAGGTCACCGAGAAGGGCGGCGCGCCGGCGGGCGCCGTGCGCTGCGCCACCGTGATCGCCGGTTACCCGACGGAGGCCGTGCAGGGGACGGTCCGGGCGCTGTGGGCGGCCGGGGAGGCGGCGCGCGCGCAGGCGTTCGCGCAGGCTCCGCACCTCATCGCGCTGGGCAATCTGCCGGCCGGGCGGCAGACGCAGCTGTTCGCCGGCCGGCGGCGGGAGTTCCGGGTGCGCTAGGCGGTTTCGTCAGCGCGCGAGCCGGGCCGTCCCGTCCACGTCGCAGTGGTCGAGCAGGTCGATGTGGGCCTCGCGCGTGAACGGGACGCGGACCGTCTTCGTCCCCCTGGCGGGTACGGAGACGTCGGCGCGGCCGGAGTCGATGGCGGGCGGGGTCTCGGGCAGGAACATCACGTCCACGGTGAAGGTGGCCCTGCGGTCGTTCGGGTTGGAGACCTCCACCGTGGCGTACGGCCGGCCGGCGGTCGCGCAGCTGATCAGCTTCGCCGTGCCGTCCCGGGTCGCCCCGCCGTCGCCGCTGCCGGAGGGGGTGGCGGTGGGCCGGTGGGTGCGCCGGTAGGAGCCGCCGCCGGTGCCGGAGCCGTCGTCGTCCGAGCCGTACGTCGAACCGCCCGAGGAGTCGTACGAGGACCCGCCCGAGGAGCCGTACGAACCGCCCGACGATCCGCCCGACGTGGACGACGAACCGTCGTGGTCCTGGTGCGAGCTGCTGCATCCGCCCCCGCCCCCGCCGCTCCCCCGGCTGTGGTGCCGGCCCGTCGAGAAGCCGGTCAGGGCGAGTACCACCAGGGCCAGTACGGCCGTGAACCTCAGCGAGCGTGTCCCCGTAGGCATGTTCATGCCGCCACCTTAGCCACGGGCCGCACCGCCTGGCGGGTGCGGTGCGCCCGGGGTAGCGTCAGCCGTGGACGGCCGCCGTCTGGAGCCCTTCCGTGAGAATCCCGGTACGACGGCCGTCGCGCGGCTCACGCGGTCCGCGCGGTTCCGGTGCCCTTCTCCGCGTCCAGCGCGTACACGCACCGGTCCTTGCTGCACGCGTACACCACACCGTCCTTGACCACCGGGGACCCGGTGATCTCGCCGCCCGTGGCGAGCTTCCAGCGCAGCCGGCCGTCGTCGGCCTTGAGGGTGTAGAGGAGGTGGTCGGTGGAACCGAAGTGGATGCGGCCCTCCGCGACGACGGGCGCGCCCACGACGTCACCGCCCGCCTGGAAGCGCCACTTGGGGGTGCCGGTGACGGCGTCCAGGGTGTAAAGGCCCTTGCCGCTGCCGACGTGCACGTGCCCGGCGGCGACCAGCACCGGATCGACCGAGGAGCGGGCCTCGGTGGCGATGCGCCAGCGGTCGCGGCCGTCGGCGGCGTCCAGGGCGTAGACCGTGCCGAGGTAGTCGGCGAGGTAGACGCCGCCGCCGGTGACGGCCGGGCCGGGGGCGAAGGCGGGCGGACTCAGGAAGACCGCCGGGGCCTCGAAGTGCCAGCGGACCATGCCGCTCACCGCCTCGATGGCGAGCACCCGGGTGCCGGCGCTGACGTAGACGCAGCCGTCGGGGGCCGCGGTGAGCCGGACCGGGACACCGCCGCAGGAGGCCGCGTCACCGATGGGGTACGACCAGCGCTCCTCGCCGGTACGGGCCTCAAGGGCGCGCAGCCGGGCGTCCTGCCAGACGTAGACGGTGCCGTCGTGCACGGCCGGGCCCGCCTCGGGGGACTCGAAGTCGGTCTGGCAGCCGGTGATCTCCCACAGCTTCTGCCCGCCGGCCGCCTCCCACGCCTGGACGCCGCCGCCGCGGGTGCCGGTGACGACCGTGCCGCGGTCGGCCTTGAGCGAGTACACCCAGGCGTCCGTGGACAGCCGCCACAGGTCGGTGCCCTCGCGGGCGTCCAGGGCGAACAGGGTGGGGCCGTCGGAGGCGTGGACGCGGCCGTCCGCCACCGCCATGGACCAGGCGACGTCCCGGGTCTTGAAGCGGCGGCGGCCGCTGCCCACGTCCAGGGCGTGCACCTCGAAGGAGGTGACGTAGACCAGGTCGCCGTCGACGGCGGGGGTGCCCCACACGTCGTTGGACATGCGGAACCGCCAGGGCCGCCAGCCGGCCGCCGTCTCCGGGGGCTGCGGCGGCGCGGGCGGTACGGCGGGGTCGGCGCCGGCCGGGCCGGGGCGCGGCCGGGACCAGCCGGCCACC
>NZ_JOCB01000022.1 GCF_000718775.1 Streptomyces sp. NRRL S-31 | reverse complement strand
GTGGAGGACTGGTCGGTGCCGGGGGCGGGGCGGGTGCGGGGGCGGGTGCGGGTGCGGGGGCGGGTACCGGCGCCGGAGGCCGATGCCGGAGGCCGTGCCGGGGGCCAGATGCCGGAGGCGGGTGCGGATGCGGGTGCGGGGGGCCGGATGCCGGAGGCCGATGCCGGGGCGGATACCGGTGCGGGGGGCCGGATACCGGAGGCGGATACCGGTGCCGGGGGCCGGTGCCGGAGGCCGATGCCGGGTGCCGGTGCGCCGGGGGTGGGTGCGGGTGCCGGGGGGTGGATGCCGGATGCCGGGGCGGGTGGCGCCGGGCCCGGGTCTCAGCGGTCCCCGGCGCCCGCGGCCAGGGCCAGGGCCGCCAGGGCCTTCGGGGCTCCGGACTGGCCCCGGACGCCGGGGAAGGCGTTGATGTCCACGATCAGCGGGGTGCCGTCGCCGCCCGCGATGACGTCCACGCCGTAGACGTCCAGGGCGAAGACCTCGCCGACCCGGTGCACGAGGGCGGGCCAGCCGGCCGGCAGGCCGCCGGGGTCGAGGGGCCGGGCGGGGCCGTGCCCGCCGGGTGCGAGTTCGGAGCGGCGCAGGGCGGCGAAGAGCCGGTCCCCGATGACCCACAGCTTGTGGTCCCAGCCGCTGCCCGGCGCGAACTCCTGGACGACGACCGGCTCCCCCGGGAACGCGGCGGCGAGCTCCCGCAGGTGTGCGCCGTCGTCGACGCGGGCCACCAGGTCGTCCTTGCGGCTGTGCCGGCTCTTGACCACCACCGGCCAGGACGGCTCCGCTCCGGCGGCCAGCCGGGCGAGGGTGGGCCAGGTGCGGGTGGCCGCGAACGGGAGGCTGGCCCGCCGGGCCCGCTCCGCCATCGCCGTGCGGTCCTGGCACAGCGCGGTCGCGGCGGCCGAGTTCAGCACGGGGGCGCCGCGCCGCTCCAGGGCACGGGCCAGGGAGAGGGCGCGCGGGGTACGCGCCTTGAGCAGGTAGACGTCGGCGAGCGGTCCGGGGGCGTCCGTCGCCGTCTCCGGGTCCAGTGTCTCCACCCGGTGCTCGGGGGTGAGCAGGGCGGTGGTGCCGGCCAGCAGCTCATGGCCGGGGTCGCGGGTGATCAGGCCGATCCTCATACGGTCTTGCCCGCCGCCACGGGGACCGGCGCCACACCGGAGACCTGCGCCGGACCGGAGACCTGCGCCGCCACGGGGACCTGCGCCGGGCCGGGGCGCAGCGGGGCCTGGGTGCCGTCGGCGGCGTCCGCGCGCTGTTCCGGCATCCGGAGCAGGGGTGCCGCGGCGGTGTCGGGCGCGCGGCCGGTGCGGGCCGCCAGCTCGAGCACCGCGCGGGCCACCCGGGCCGGCGCGTCGGGGACCTGACGGAAGCTGGGGAAGTCGTTCACGTCGACGACCACGGGGCCGTCCGGCCCCAGCACCACGTCGACGCCGTAGAGGTCGAGGCCGTAGACCGCGCCGACCCGGGCGGCTATCGCGGCCACTTCGGCCGACAGCGGCACGCGCCGTTCGGGTACCGAGTGTTCGGGGTGGAGCGGGGAGCGGCGCTCGGTCGCGTACAGCTGCCCGCCGACGCTGTAGACCTTGATGTCCACGCCCGAGTTGGCCACGTAGGGCTGGGCGATGAGCATGCCCTCGCCCGCCAGTTCGCGGACGGTCCGGGCGAGCCGGTCCGGTGAGGTCACCAGGTGCACGGCCCGTCCCGAGCTGCCGTCGGCGGGCTTGACCACGATCGGGTACTCCGCCGCCGGTATCTCGGCCAGCAGTTCCGGCCGCGCCGCGGCGTAGGTGGGCGGCAGCGGGAGCCCGTGGCCGCGGCCGATCGCCGCGGCGAGGGCCTTGTCCCGTACGCCCCGTATCGACCGGGCGTCGTTGACCGTCGTCAGTCCGGCCGAGGCGGCCGCTTCGAGCAGGGTGAGCCCGGGACCGCCGGAGACCGTCTTGAGCACCCACGCGTCATGGGTGCCCGCCTTCAGCGCCTCCGTCATGCACAGCAGGGAACCGCCCGGCCGCAGTACGTCCACCTGGTGCCCCCAGGCGGTGAGTTGGCGGATCACCTCGACCGGCATGCCGTCGTGACGGTACTGCTCCTCCACCAGAAAGCAGAGTTTCATCGCTCTTCCCCGACCCTCCGGACGCCCGCCCTGTCGTCCGCGTCCTGCGGCTGTGACGTCCTACGACGTCACAGGATGTCATGAACCGTGCTGCGCCCAGGGGATGGCCGGGAACGGACGGTTCCGCCGGGCCGCGCGGGTCGGTCCGCGGACGGTTCCGCCGGGATCGCCCGGGTCGGTCCGCGGGGGAGGTGTCCGGCTCGGCCGACCGCTCCGGGCCCTGGCCGATGCGGGCCCCGGGCGGCGATGAAGTGCCGGGACAGCAGGGGCAGCTCCCGCGCCGTCAAGGCCGCCGTGGCCAGCGTCACCAAGTCGATCGCCGTCCGGTACGGCCCCCCAGTGGGGCGCACGACTCCGAGACGCTTCCCGACATGACGAAGCCCCGCCCACGCGCCCCGGGCGGTAGCGTGCGGGCGGGGAACTCATATACCTGGACGGACCCCTCACGGCCGGTGAAACGGCTCCGTCGGCCGCCAGGGCGGCACTGCGGGCGGTAGCTTGCCGAACCGCGGCAGTGACACCCGCGCAGCGCGAGCATCAGCGCCATCGCCGGTCTCTGCGGCGGCAGCCGGCAAGTCTTCGGCCACACCGACCGGGACCCATTGGCTCCCGTCCCACTCCTGCAATCCACGCGGGGCATCCGGGGCAACGTGGGCGCCCCGCTCCGTCTGGTCTTCGAGCGGCACGGCCCGCCTCTCCCCTGCCGTAGGCCGCCGCAGATCACGCCGCGCTGCCCACTCCTCCAGAGGTTCCTCTTCCATGAGGGGCTACTCCCTTCCGCTCTCGACCACGCTCAGTGTGCCGCCCCCCGCGGATGCTCTCCAGCAGACGCGGTCAGAACCGGATAACACAGCCGCCGCGAGTCAGTTCCGTCTCGCCGTCGGCAGAGATGGTGACCTTCGCGCCGTAAACGGGGAGTTCTCCTTGCTCCACCCACCGCCGGCGAATCCCGTCGAGCACGTCGTACAGGCGTCGTGGGCCGCCCTGATGGACCGTTGCCGTGCGCTCGCCCGGCCGGGTGCGAGCGCGCGCCCAGGACCCGTCCGGGTGCAGCATCCACGTCATGCGGCTGCCGTCGTCGTCCGTGCCCGTGCGGTGCTCGATCCCGGGGGCGACCAGGGACAGCATGGACCACACCTCCCACGCCTGCGCAACGTCCAACACGGGGAACGGCGACCGCGTGACCTCACCTTCCTCCTCCCTGGCGGTGGTGAAGAGATACTCGAGGCCAGGCGGGTAGTCGTCGCCGCTGCGGGTGGCCATGAACGCGGCCCGGTCCCACTCGATACGGCCCACCGCCCGGCCGTCGTCGGTCTTGTCCGCCGTGAGGATCAGTCCGGTGTTGGCGAGCGTTGTCACCAGCCGTCCACCGGGAGCGAGAGCAGTCACCCACGCCGCGGGGATACGAGGAACGGACACCATCGACACGATCCGGTCGTACGTACCGGGCAGTTCTCGGCTGGCATCGGCGGTGACGACGTTGGGGTGCCAGCCGATTCTGTTCAGGCGGCCGGCGGCGGCCTGGGTGAGGTAGGGGTCGATGTCGAGGGTGGTGACCAGGTCGTCTCCAAGCCGATGGCAGGCCAGGGCGGCGCTGTATCCGGAGCCGGTAGCCAGGTCCAGCAACCGCACTCCCGGGATGATGCGGCCGTGCCGGAGCATGGTGAGGACCAGGCTCGGCTGTGTGGAGGACGAGGTGGGGAGCCCGATGTACGTCCGGCCGGCCTCGGCGTGGTCGGCGTGCACGGGCCCCACACGCGTGGTCAGCGTCCTGTCCGAGTAAGCGGCCTGAGCCCACGCCTCCTCCGCGGAGGGGCCGTCGGCCATCTGCCAGCCGCACCCGCCGGGCATGAACCACCGCGCCACCAGCTGATGCCGCGGCGTACCGGTGACCGGGCCCCACCAGTCCGACCCCGGGTACGAGATCCGGGCGGCAAGGGACTCCGCGTATGGCTTCCAGTCCATCAGGCCACTCCTAGCAACTCGTCGGCGATCGCCTCCGCGATCGGCAGTCCGGTTGCGCCCTGAATCCAGTCCCACTGTCCGCACGGGTTGACTTCGAGGAACGTCCACCGCCCGTCCGGGGCGACGACGAAATCGGCCGCGCCGTAGCGCAGTTGCAGCCGGTCCATCAGGGCCAGCATCCCATTCGCGACCGGGTGCGGCACCGTAGTGGTGGAGTACGTGAGAGACCCGTACTCGCTGCGCCAGTCCTCGTGCGCTGCATCACTGGTCGCATGGATGGCGGCGGCGAACATGTTCCGTCCGACTACGGTCAGCCGCACCTCGTGGTCCTTCTCGACCCACCCCTGGAAGAGATGGGCCGTGGTGCTGATCCCACGAGGGTCCGCCAGGTCGTCAGGGGTCACGAGGTGCGTGTACACAGACTTGAGCTGACCGTCCTCGACGAGCACGGGCGAGGCGACCGGCTTGCAGACGATGCCAGTGCTGATGCCGGCGGCGAACGCTGCCACGTCCTCGGGTCTGTTGGTTACCAGCGTGGGTGGGATACGCAACCCGCAGGCACGCGCGGCGGCCAGTTGCACGGGCTTGTACTCGGCTCGCGCCATGGCGGTGGGATGGTTCACCCACCGGCACTCGAGCGCGGACAGGACGCCACCGACGCCTGCGCGGGCTTGGGCCGCTGCGAATCTCTCCTCCGGGCCGGACATCCCATCGGGGAACCGGAACGCCCCGGGGGCGCGGTAGTAGACCGCGCCGACCCGGGACAGCTCCACCATCCGGCGTTCGGCGGTGAGTTCGCCCGTCCACGCCTGTTCCTGGTCGATCCGGCCGGCCAGGGTGAGGCGCCGGGGGAAGTCCGCTGTGTCCATGCGGAACACCTCCGCACCGCGGCTCTCCAGCTCGACCACGACTCGGTCTGTGGGCCAGTCATCGCAGGCTGCAACGATCAGGACGGGCTCGGTCATCAGTCCTTGGGCCCTTCGTCCAACTGCGGCGGGTTGGTCGTCGAGCCGTCCGGCACGGTCGGTGTGTGGGTGTTCGCCATACACGTCAGCCGGCCACCGTCAGCGGAGACGTTGACCTGCTGTCCGTAGTCGTACGCGTGCGCCGGAACGCGGACGGCACTGGTGGAGTCGGGGACACGGGCGAACCGCAGGGCCCAGGGCCGCGTCTCCGGGGCCGACGGCGCCTCCGTGCCGTAGGGGGTACGACCTCCGGGCGGGGTGAGCGGGAACGCTTCGCGGTCGAGAGCAGTCGTCACGTGAGATCTCCCATCGGCAGACCATCGGGTGAACCCGTACCGCACGGGCAGCACGGGAGACTTCGGGGTACTGGCGCGGGGAGAGGAAGAACCGGGCCAGTGTCGCCAGATCACAGTCGGCGGCTGGTGTTCCGCAGGGGTCCGCCTATCGTCTCTCCGGACACCGGGGCCTGGGTGTGCATGTCGACGACCGTCGCGTTCAGGAGCGTCGCCGCGATCTGACCGCCCAGCATCCACCGCAGCCGGGGATCGCCGGCGAAGAGGACGTGCTTCTTCCCGACCGGTATCGGATGTGCTTCCGGCCGGTACAGCCGGCCGTACACGCCGTCGGTGACCGCTTGGCCAACGCGCACCGAGATGAAGTTCCCCCGGTTCGGTGTGCACTGGATCTGCGCCACCGGCTGGCACGTCTCGCACGTCGGCGGGTGCGTCGTCACCTCCCGCTCAGGCCACCCGGCCTCGCCGCGATGGTCCTCCAGGAGCCACGGCCAGCCGAGTTCGTTCCGGACGGCCGGGCGCCGGCACACCTGGCACAGCTTGCGCAACATGCACTCCCGCTGCCGCGGCCCGTGCACATCACCCAGCTCCGGCTCACCCACGCCAGGGTCCGCCCGCCACGGCTTCCACAGCACACCGGCCGGCCGCCGCTGTCCCCTCAGGGCCAGCTTGCCGGACACGAACACGAGGCGCGGCTCGATGCGCTCGGTGCTCCACGCAGTGATGTACGGGACCGGACGGCCCTTGTGCCTGAGAAGCGTGTGCGGGCAGGTGGTCATCGGCGTACCACCGGCGCGCGATCGGGGGTCCGGTGGCGCGCGTGGAGGACGGCGACGACGGTGACGTCCAGCAGAGTCGCGGCCGTCCGGCTGCCGAGGACCCACCGCAGCCGGGTATCTCCCCGGAACACGGTCGTCTCCCGGCGGGGCGCCACGGTCTGCCCGCCGGCGGGCCCGTACAGCGTTCCGTGCACGCCGTCGGTGAGCACCCGGCCGACCCGAACGGCTACGGCACCGGCCCGCAGGTGCGTGTACTCGGCGGCGACGGGCCGGCAGTCCGGGCACACGGGTGGGTGCGTGGTCACCTCCCGCTCGGGACGGCCCTGCCCGCCGCGATGGTCCTCCAGCAGCCAGGGCCAGCCGTGCCGGTCCCGGACCACGGGCCGGGCGCACACCCGGCACAGCAGATGCCGCATGGCGTACCTCTGGCGCGGCCCGTGCACTTCCCCCGGGCGGGGCTCGCCAACACCGGGCCGGCTGCTCCACGGCCGCCACGACACGCCGGCCGAGTCGTCGACGCAGCCCGCCAGGGTCATCCCGCCCGGCACGGCGAGGACTCGCGGCAGTGGGGTCTTCTCCTGCGACCAGGCGGCGATGTACGGGACGGGGCGGCCCTGGTGGGTCATGCCGGCGGGAGCGGGCGGGGTCATCACCGGGCGCCTCCCGCGGGCAGGGCGAAGCGGCACCAGGTGCTGCCGCCGGCTTCGCTCGTGCCCCAGCTCCCGCCGGACTCCCGGACGAGGAAGTCGAGCAGGAGCAGGCCCCGCCCCGACTCCTCGTCCGTCCCGGCGGCCCGGGGGACGGCCCGGCCCGCGCCGCCGTCCTGGACCGAGATGGTCAGAGCGTCGTCCTGGACGGTCATGGACAGGGTGACGGACGTCCCGCCGCTGTGCATGATCGCGTTCGTGATCAGCTCGGAGACGGCAACCATCACCTCGTCGGTCATCGCCTCCAGCCCGCAGTACCGCAGTGTGGCGGCCGCGATACGGCGCATCGCCCTCACCCGGAGAGCGTCCTCCGGGAGCGGTGGGGCTCCGGCGGCACGGGGGGTGACGCCGACGGTGACGGTCAGGACGTCACCGTCGCGGCAGCGGCGTGGGAGGTCGGGGGGTGCGGCGATGGGCGCGGCGCTTCGACTAGCGCGCTCCTCCGCCAAGAGACGAGTCGTCATGGTCGGCTCCATGTCGAGATGGCCAGTGACGACATGGTGGGCCCGTGACCAGGCCCCGACTGGCATGAGTTTATGCCAGTCGGGGCCAATAGTTAACGGTATGTCACGCGTGAGAGGTCAGCCAGCTCCCGTACGAGAGGAAGCTGTCGGGGAGATGCCGATGCGCGGCCTCAAGGCTGGCGTAGGTGTCCCTCACCATCGGGTGGTATTTCGCCTGCTGCGGGGCCGTCTTCCGGGCCCTGAGCAAGCTTTTGAACGAGTCCTCGAGCTTGCCCGTCCACATCTGCGCGCGGGCGACCTCGGCCCAGTGGTGGCTCGTCCGGGACTTCGGCCAGTCGGCCGGGATGGCGAGCGTGTCCGCAGTCTCAACAGCCTTGTCGTACTTGTCGAGTTCAGCGAGTACCGATACGCGGTGTACGGCAACGTTCGTTCCGCCGAAGGCCATCCAGAGCACCTTCGTGGACTCGCCGGTGCGGGCCGCGATGCGCTCGGCCTCGGCGAGGTGCCACAAGGCCTGGTCCTCGTTGTGCGCCCGGCCGGCCATCACGGAACCGCCGAGGTGGAGCTGTCCGGTGACGACGTCCCGCTCGTGCGACGCCTCCGCCTGCCCGATGGTCCGCAGGCCGAGGTCGACGAGTCGCTGACCGGTCCGGTACTTCCCCTCCCGCAGGTAGGACAGGGCGCGGAAGTACTGGTAGGCACCTCCGTAGACGGCGCTGCTCGCGCGTTGCGCGGCCCAGTCCAGCCGGGCGAGAGCCAGCTGCGCCAGGTCGGCGTACCCCAGCTTCGTCGCCACGTCGTACGACGTGCGGTAGAGCGAGGCGAGCACCAGCCACCCATCGCTGGTGCCCTGCTCGTGCGCCGCGGTGGTGGTCTCCTCGATCAGGCCGGCGACCTGACTGGCCGCCCGCTTGATCTCACCCGCGCGGACAGCCGCGCACAGGCCCTCTGAGTCCTCCCGCAGGGTCCGCAGGGGACGGGCGGAGATGTCGGGGTCGGCTCCCAGGTCGTAGACGTCCAGCGCCTCCCGGATCGGAGTTATCAGGACGTCCAGCTCATCGGCGCGCAGCTCGTCCTTGTACGGCTGTCCGGTGATGGTCGAGACCTCCACGCGCATGGCGCGGGCGAGACAGGCGACCGCGTGCGGGGTGGCCGCGTACCGGCCTTGCTCGATCTTGGTCAGTGTGTAGTACGGGACCCCGGACAGATCAGCCAGGGCCTGCTGGGTGAGATGCCGTTCTCGGCGCAGACGGGCGATCCGTACACCCGTGTGGTCTTGAGGCAGAGCATGCATACTTGTCTCCTGTTCTGACTCGACACCAGAACGGTACCTTCGGTCGGCTCCGTAGGTACACGAACAGCCCTGCCGCCCGGCTTCCGGACGGCGGGGCTTCGTGATCGAAGGGGAAGTCATGTCCGCTCCCGGTACACCTCGCTGACGTTCGGGCGGGCTGCCGGGCGGTGGTGGGTGGCGGGGCCCTCCGCGAAGGCGCGCAGGGCGTTCTCCGTCGTGCGGGTCACGAAGGCGCGGGTACGGGCGTCCATCGCGTGGTCGCGGCCGCCGTCGGGGGTGTCGGCCATGAGGGCCTCCACCCAGCGCATGGTGCCGGTGGCGAACACCCCCGCGCCGCTCCCCGCCGTGTAATAGGCCGAGTCGCTGTGGCTGCGGCGGCCACCGCACACCAGCGGGGAGTGGGCCGTTATCTCCAGCGGTTCGGGGACGGGCGCCGTGGGGGTGACCCGGTCGTACTCGACACCGACCAGGTGGTCGAAACGGTCGCCGGGCCGTACGCCCGTTCCTTCGTACAGCCAGTGGTCCGCCGCGTGGACGACGTACGGCGCGTCCGTCGGGTACCCCTCGTAGAGCACTCCCGTGAGCGACGACTCCGGGTCCGGCGCCGGAGCGCCGCGGAAGTCGGTGGCCACCAGGGCGGGCCGGGTGGTGTAGAAGGGGTCGGCCCGCACCGAGGTCTTGTAGCAGACCACCGTGCGGTCCGGCCGCGTCCTCCCTTCCTCGAGACGGACCCGGCGGAAGCAGGTGTTGGCGCCCAGGAAGGCCACGTTGCTGCCGGCGTCCCGGGCCTGCGTGACGTGCCGGCGCTGTTCCGGGGTCCAGTACTCGTCGTGTCCCAGACAGACGATCGCGGCCGCCCCGCGCAGGACCTCCGGGTCACGGTGCACGTCCGTGCCGGTGGTGTAGGCGAGGGGTATGCCGAGCCGTTCCGCCAGCACCACCGCCGCCCGTTCGTACACCATGAACTTCTCCGCGCCGTCGGCGTCGTAGGGCCGGTCGAAGCTGACGGCCAGGGAACGGGTGGCGTACGCGCCGGAGGCGCCGGCGTAGAGGCTGTAGCCGCCCCACCGGTTGTACGCCTGCCAGGTGGCCGGGGCGTGCATCAGGACCGTCCGGCCCGTGCCCCGCGTGGAGCGCAGGATCAGCGGGATGTAGCGCTGGTGGCCGGCGTCCGTCTCCAGCCGCAGCAGGTACGCGCCCTCCGGCCAGCCGGACGTGCCGAACGTCAGCGTGCGCGGCCAGTCCGCGCGCACGGTGCGGGTGTCCGGCAGGAAGCGGGGCTCCGCCTGGACGCGGCCCCGTACGCGCTCCGACGACCACACGAGCCGGGCCTGGGCCCCTCCGTACCAGCCGACGCGGAAGGCCGAGACCCGGAAGGACGCCGCGGTCGTCGAGACGTACAGTCCGCACTCCTCGCCCGGCGTGACGCTCACCCGGTCCGCGTAGCCGGCGACGGCCGGAGCGGGAGCCCGGGCAGCGATACGCCAATCGGGTGTCCCCGGCCGGTCCCGTTCCGTCTCGGGCCGGTGGGAGGCGGCCGCCCGCGGGTGCTCCCGCGAGGGTCCGGCCGGGTCGCAGGCGGTGGCCGTCACGGAGGCGATCCCGAGGCCGGCGCACGCTCCGAGGAACCGCCTGCGCCCCAGTCGCCGCGCGGGTGCCACCCCGTGATCCGGTCTCTCCTCCCGTGCGGGACCCATGCCCATGGCGCCTCCCGTACCTGCGGCTCGCGCGTCACCTGCTCTCCGGGCCAAGGTGGCACAGCGACGCACGGGCCGCGCGCCCGGACGTGGTCGTCGGGCCCGGCCACAGTGAAACACCGCGCCAAGCCAGTTCGAGCAGGCCCTGGTGGAGGTCGGCGCGTCTTTCGTAGCGGATGCGGAGTCGCTTGAACTGGTGGAGCCAGGCGAAGGCGCGCTCGACCACCCAGCGGACCTTGCCCGGTCCGGAGCCGTGGGCGCCACCGCGTCGGGCGATCACGGGCTTGACGCCGCGTTTCCACAGAAGGCGGCGGTACTTGTCGAAGCCGCAAGCCCCGGCCGGCGTACAGCCGCCGAGGCCTGCGACGGGGGCGCCCCCGCACACCTCGTATCGCCGGGACCGCGTCCAGCAGGGGCAGGAGCTGGGTGACATCGTGCCGGTTGCCGCCGGTGAGTGTGACGGCGAGCGGTGTACCGTGACGGTCGACGATCAGGTGGCGCCTGGAGCCGGGGCGGGCCCGGTCGACGGGCGGAGCACCGACGTGATCCCCCCCTTTCAAGGCCCGCACGTGCGAGCCGTCCACGGCGCTGTCGTCCAGGTCCAAGAGCTCGGCGCGGCGCAACTCGCCGAGCAGGGCGGCGTGCAGGCGGGGCCGTGCACCGGCCTCGGCCCAGTCCCGCAGCCGGCGCCAGGCCGTCGCTCCGGAGCAGCCCAGCTCGGCCGACCGCTCCGGGCTCCGGCCTTTGCCGGGCCCGGGCGGCGACGAAGTGCCGGGACAGCAGGGTCGGCTCCCACGGCGTCAAGGCCGTCGTGGCCGGCGTCACCAAGCCGAACGCCGTCCGGTACGGCCTCCAGCGGCGCCACGACTCCGAGAAGCTTCGGACCGCATGCGCTTCTCGCCCCGGACCGCTTCGAGGAGACCGGGTGGCGGCGGGTGAGCGACCGGTCGGTTGCTCACCCGCTTACTCGCCGGCGTTCCACGGCTGTGGCGTGCCGCAACGACGCCCGTGGAACGCCTGTGCCGGTGGGTGGGACAAGCCGACACCCACGGATCACCTACATACGGCCGTCGGCGGCGGCACCGCACCGGGCTTCGTCGAGCTCTACGCGCACCGCACCGGGCAGCTCGTGGGCGAGCGCGTCGAGTGCTTCGTCGAGCTGGTCGGAGGTGCTGACGCCGAGGACCGGGACGACGGGGTGGGTGCCGCCGGCCATCCAGGCGAGGACGAGTTGTGACGGGGTCAGGCCGAGCGACGCGCCGGTGGTGCGCAGGAGTTCCAGTCGGCGGGTGTTGGCCTCGGTCCGGTATTCGGGGGGCAGGGGGCGGTCCGGGCGCGTGTAGGAGCCGCCGAGGAGCGGGGAGTAGCCCTGGACGAGGAGGCCGTGCGTGGCCGCGTACTGGGCGAGTTCGGGTTCCAGCAGGCGCTGGGCGCCGGTGTCGGAGCCCGGCACCGTCGGCAGGTACGTGTGGCGCTGCTGGACGACCTCGTACGCGGCCCAGCCGTGCTTCTCCGACACCTCCCGCGCCGCGGCCAGTCCCGCCGCGGTGGTGTTGCTGGCGCCCAGGACACCGACGGACCCCGCGCGGACCAGCGTGTCGAACGCTTCCAGGGTCTCGGCGAGTTCGGTCGCCGGGTCCTCGATGTGCGAGAAGTAGAGGTCGATCCGGTCGGTGCCGAGACGCTCGGCGCTCCGGGCGAACTGCTCGGCGACCGTATCGGCGGCCAGTCCCTCGGCGTGCTCGGGCCAGGAGGCGCCGGGGGGCTCGGGGCGGGAGCCGACCTTGGTCGCGAGCAGGACGTCGTCGCGCGCGCCACGGTCGGCGAGCCAGCGCCCTATGACCCGCTCGGACTCCTCGCCCGTGCCCCCCTCGGCCCAGAACGCATAGCAGTTGGCGGTGTCGATCAGCCGTCCACCGCGCTCCACGTACCGGTCGAGCAGCCGGCGGGCGCTCTCCTCGGGCACGGTCGTCCCGAAGTACATGGTGCCGAGGGCCACACGCGCCCCGGCGAGGTCGTGCCGGACGGAATCGGTAGGGGGGGTCGTCACGCGGCGTGCTCCTTGCCTGCGTCGTCGTGCGCGGCGGAGAGCAGGGCGCCGCCGCCGGCCGACACGTCGTCGAAGAGGGCAGCATAGCGATCCAGGCAGCTCTCGGTGCCGAAGAGTTCCCGGGCCCGCAGGGCGCCGGCCGTGCGGCGTTCGGTCCCCCAGGACGCCGCCTCCAGCAGGGCGTGGCGCAGGGCGGCGGGGTCGCGCGACGGCACGATGAGACCGTGCCCGGTGGCCTGCACGGGGTAGCGTCCGCCGGGCAGGTCGGTCGTCACGGACGGGATGCCGCACATCATGGCCTCGGCCTGGGCGATGCCGAAGGACTCGGCCACCGAGGGCAACGTGAACACGTCCGTGGAGGCGTAGAAGTCGTGGATCTCCCGTCCCCCGAGGAGGCCGAGGATCCGGATGCGCGGGTCGCGGTCGGCGGCGGCGCGGACCTCGGCGATGACGCTGCCGCCCGCCACGGTCGTGTAGTCGCCGCCGATGAGCAGGCGTGCCTCGGGATCGTCGATCCCTGTGAACGCCTCCAGCAGGTAGGTCAGTCCCTTGTCGGGGACGATCCGGCCGAGGAAGCCGAAATGGGTGCCCGCGGTCTCGCGGTACCGAGGCTCGCCGCCGCGCCGGTCGGCGCAGGGCGCGGCGATCGCGGTCCTGCGAGTGGAGCGCAGCACTGGCCAGAGTTCCGAATGGGCGGCCTGGTCCTCGCTGTTGACCACGACGGCGGCGCTGCGGCGCAGGGCGAGCGCGGCGGAGCGGCGGGTGACGGCCATCGCCGCGCGGTTGACGGGGCTCGGCGGCAGCCAGAGGTCGATGTGGTAGGTGGAGACGACGGGGACCGGGCTGAGGGCCGTCAGCGGCGCCGCCTCCAGCATCGGCAGGTGGAGGTGCAGGACCCGGGAGCGGGCGGCGACCTTGCGGACCAGACCGGGGAACCCGGGGCTGACCAGCCCTCGGCCTATTTTGGCGACCACCGGGGCCCGGTAGACGTCCACACCGTTCAGCCGCTCGGTGAGCGGCAGCTCCGGGTCGTGCCGGCAGGCGACGACGGCCACCGACCGGCCGCGCGCCGCGAGCCCTTCCGCGACCACCTTGGCGACCTCGGTCAGGCCGCTGACGTAGGGCGCGTAGTAGTTCACGGCGACGCAGAGGTCGTACGCGGGGGGAGTGACGACGCGGGGGGCACGGCTCACGAGAGATCTCCGGTGGTGGGTTGCGGAAGGGTACGGGTACGGGAACGGGCGCCGCGAGCGGCCCAACTGCCGTAGCCGAAGGCGAGGACGTCGCCGACGGCGAGCAGCAGGCGGCTGACGAGGGCGGCGACGGCGGCCTCGGCGGGCGGCAGGCAGGTGGTGAGCGCAACGGCGAGGACGGACTCGCGCACCCCGATGCCGTCGGGCACGACCACGACGAGACTGGAGACGGCGGTGCTGAGGGCGAACCCGCCGAGGCAGGGGACGAGCGCCTCGCTCCATCCGGCGCCGAGTGCGACCGCGAGCAGCCACAGGTGGAGGCCGGAGAGCAGCCAGGAAGCGGTGCTGAGACCGACCGCTTCCCGGAGGGTGGCGCGGGGAACGGGGGCCAGCCGGCGGGCGACGGCCGGGATGCGCCGGACCAGGGCCAGCCCGTGGTCGAGCATCAGGGGCGCGGCGGACAGGACGGCCGCCGCGGCGCCGACGGTGAGCAGCGCGGGCAGCGGTCCCTCCGCGCGCAGGACGGCGGCGGGCAGGCCGAGCGCGGCGCCGGTGGCCACGGATACGGCGGCGTACACCCCGAAGGCGACGGTGATCTGCGCGGTCGTGATGCGGGCGCCGCGGGCGAGCCTGGCTTGCAGGAGGATGGACCAGGCGACGCCGGGGATGTATTTGCCGAGCTGCCCGGCGGCGAAGATCTGCACGGCACGCGACGCCGGCAGCGGCCCCGACAGGTGCCGCAGGGGGGCACGCCACGCCAGCGCCGTCACCCACAGCCCGGCCAGCACCGGCAGTTCGGCGAGCAGCAGCCAGGGGCCGACCCTGCGCACGGCCGCGGTGGTTTCGGCCGGGCCGCCGGTGAGGGAGCGGACGAGGAAGAACAGGCTGCCCGCGAGGACGAGGACGGTGGCGGCGGTCCGCAGGGTCCTGCGGACGCGTGAAGGTGGTGCGGGGGCGGAGGGAGTGTGGGAGCCGGCCGGTTCGGGCGGCGGAGACGGAAGGTCCTGATGCGCCGGGGCGGTCATGACGATGCCTTCGGATCGCGGGCGTCGAGGATCTGGACGCGGTGGTCGGAGGCGCCCCAGGGGGCCAGCAGGCGGTAGTCGGCGGCGACGAAGCCGTGACGGGTGAACATCCAGTCGAGCTTCCAGAGCTGGACGGCCTGGTGGGCGTTCCAGGACAGTGGAAGGGGGTTTCCGCCGGCCCGGGCCGCGTCCTGACCGAGGTCGGCCGTCCGGCGCAAGTCGCCCATCGAGGCGGTGGTGTTGAAATCGCCCGCGATGACACCGGGCGCGCCGTCGGCCAGGGCCGACGTCCGCAGCGCGGTATAGCTGTGCCCCCGGTCGCGGGCCCGGTCGCGCAGAGTGGACCAGAAGGTCCCGGAGAGCGGGCTCGCGGTGGGGTCGAGCTGGGCGGGGACGTGGACGTTGTAGACGGACAAGCGGGCGCCGCCGGGCGGGATGACGTCGACCCGCAGCACGTCCGGGTCGTCCGTCACGGGAACCGAGGCCACCGGGAACCGGGAAAGAGTGACCAACTGCCCCTTGACGACGACGTGGTAGCCGGGGAAGGCACGGTCCAGGCGGGGCCGGTCGTTGATCGGCACCACCTCCCCGTCCCGGTAGTTGAGGTACTCCGAGAGCATGTACACGTCGGCGTGCAGACCGCGTAGCCGGGTGTAGAAGGTCGCGGGGTCCTCGCCCTGGTCCCAGTACTCGGTGTTCCAGGCGACGATCCGCACCGGCACTCCCGGGTGCGGCGCCCGGTACCACAGCACGGAGGGGACCAGACCGGACTGCGGACAGGCCAGCGCCAGGGCGAGCACGGCGAGGACGACGGTCGCGCGGGCCCGGACCCGGCGCACGGCCGCGGCGGCGACCAGCAGGGCCAGGGACCCGGCCGGGTAGGCGAGCGGCGGGACCAGGGAGAACACCAGCCAGGGCCACCAGTGTCCGGACAACGTCAGGTTGAGCAGGACGAACAGCGTCCACAGCACGGTGAGGGCGAGCAGCGTTCTGCGCGGCCCTCGTCCCCCGGGGGCGCGGGGGCCGTCCGAGCCGCTGCCGTCGGCAGGGGCGTCGGGATCGGCGCCGGCGGGGACGCGGTCCGTCACCGGGCCGCCGGCCGTCGCGTCACGCATCGGCGGGACCGCCCGGCATCTGCGTCAGGGGCTTGGGGCTTCCCGCGTAGAGCCGCCGGAAGTCGGCGGACAGGAGCCAGCGCACGCCGCCGACGGCCGCCGCCGCACCCGTGGTGAGGTTCATCAAGGCGTGCAACCCGTAGAACACCGGCAGGAAGCGCAGGCCCGCCCGGCGGCGGGCGAAGTTCAGCAACCGCCGCTCCACGACGGTGTATCCGAGGAGTCCGGCGCCGCCGAGCACCACCAGCGCCTGGCTCGGCGCCCCCGGCAGCATCGCCGCGGCGAAGCCCGCCGCCGACAGGCACAGCAGGGCGACGGCCGCAGGGCGGTACGCGGTCTCCGCGAGCTTCGGCCGGCCGCGCCCACGCTCGGCGAACAGCGAGACCAGCGGCACCGAGCGGGTGAACTGCTTGCGCAGCAGGATGCCGAGGCGGTCGTCGTCATCGTGCCGCCCGACGATGTCGGCGCGCAGTTCGATCCGGGAGAACGGGGCCAGCCGGGCACCGTACTCGACGTCTTCGGTGGCGCGCAGCGTCTCGTCCAGTGGGCCGGCCGCCTCGAAGACGCTGCGGCGCACCGCGCCCAGTGAGAAGAACGCGGCGTGGACCGGCCCCGCCGCGCGCACCCGCCAGTAGTGCCCGTGCAGCACCTTGTACCGCTCCACCGGGCCGTCGTCGAAGAGCGGGACGTCGTCGTACACCCCGCAGACGAACCCGAGGCCGGGATCGGACTCCAGGGCCGCGACCGCGCGTTGGAGTGCGTCGGGCCGCAGGGCGATGTCCGAGTCGAGGAAGAAGACGATGTCGCCGGAACTCTTCAGCACGCCGAGGTTGCGCGCGGCGGAGACGCCCCGGTTCGGGGTGCTGACGACGGTGCACGGGTAACTCTCGGCTATGCGCACCGAGTCGTCGGAACTGCCGTCGTCGACGACCACGATCTCGGCCGGCGGGCAGGTCTGGGCGAGCACCGCGTCGAGGCACGCGCCCAGCGTCTTCGCGTAGTTGTAGTTGGGGACGACCACGGAGACCGTGGGGCGTCCGGTCATGGTCGGCTCGTTCATGGGGGAATTCCTCACGTGGTGGCACCGATGATCAGAAGACCGAGCCAGAGCGCCGCGTTGAGCAGCATGGCGTGGTCGCGGGACAGGTCGCGGCCCGGTTCGCCACCGGTGTCGTGCACGACGACGAGCTGGAGGTAGCGCGCGCCCGCGAAGACGGCGAAGGGGAGAGTCAGCGTGGCCAGCAGCGGGTGCCGGGAGAACAGTCCGCCCTGGGTGAACAGGGCGTAACTGATCACCGTGGTCGCCAGCATGACCATCATCAGGCTGTCCAGCAGGCCGACCGAGTAGTGCTGGAGCGCCGGCCGGTGCCGGTGCGCCTCGCCCACCGCCGCGTGAAGCGCCAGCTCGTGACGGCGCTTGCCGAGCGACAGCAGCAGGCACGAACAGTAGACGCAGATCAGCAAGTAGGAGCTGTAGGGAACCCCTGCGGCGGCCGAGCCCGCCGCGACCCTCAGCGCGAAGCCGAGGGCGACGATGCTGACGTCCACCAGCGGCTGGTGCTTGAGCCACAGGCAGTAGGCGAGGTTGACCACGAGGTAGGCGCCGACGAGCCCGGCGGCGGCCGGCGGGACCAGCAGCAGGCAGGTGGCCAGGACCGCCAGACACAGGGCGGCCAGCAGCAGCGCCCCGGTGCCCCCGATGCGTCCGCTCGCCAGCGGGCGGTGCCGCTTCTCCGGGTGCAGCCGGTCCCGATCCCGGTCGAGCCAGTCGTTCAGCACGTAGACCGCGCCCGCGGCAGCCGTGAACGCGGCGAACACGGCCGCCACGCTGCCCGCCCCCTTCGCCAGCGCGTCCGGGTCGATGGCGAGTGGCGCCACCACGACGAGCCCGTTCTTCACCCACTGGCGGGGCCGCAGTAGTCGGAACGCGGCCCGTACGCGCCCTTCACCTGTCGGTGGGGAGGCGTCAGGGTGCGGCGGAAAGGAGGTGTCGTCCGGGGCGATGGGCGGGTTCCGCGACAGGGAAGCGGCGGGCCCGGGGTGGGCCCCGGCTTCCGGAACGGCATGGTGCGCGGTGGTCTCCTGCGCCTTCCCCGGGAATTCGGCCAATTCACCCTTCTGTGGTCCTGCGGATTCCGGCCCGTGAGGCGCGGTGCTCGTTCCGTGGCGCACCTCGTGTCCGGTCCCGGAAGCCGTGGGCGGGACGGCGGGTTCGATGGCGGGGGCGGGTTCGGGAAGGATGCCGGTCCTGTCGCCGGCGGGAGACCGCCCGGCGTCCAGCGCCGGGCTCACGGCATACTCCATGGAGACCTCCTATGGTTGCGTGCGTCGGTCCCGTGCGGCGCGGGTGCATCCTCCCGTCCGGGCGCGGGAGGGAACCGGCGAGCGGCCGGTGGCATGGATCGCCACCGGCCGCCTCGTCGCGTCGGGATGGGGCTGTGTACAGGGGGAGCGCTGATGTCGACGGGCGCAGCGCGGCAGGTGGTCCCGAGGGGAAGGGGACCGGGGCCCGGCAGGCGTGCCGCAGGAACGGAATCCGGAGCGGACCGCCCGGCGCCGCGGTTCAGCAGAACGTCTTGGCCAGGCGCAGGGCGCCCTGGCTCCAGGCATCGCGGTGCGTGCGCCCGGTGGCCCGTGACGTCCGGGCAGCAGAACCACGCCACCAGGCGTAGGTCCGCAGCAGCGTCTCCTCATTGCTGAACTGCGGCGCGAAAGCGAGGTGTTCGGCGGCCTTGCCGATGCTCACGTACGAATCCGCGGTCAGCTTGTGGATCAGCCGCTTGTACACCGGGGAGAGCCGCAGGGCGGCGAGCCCGCGGAGCGCGGCGACGGCGGGGCGCACGGGCAGGGCGCGGACCCGGCGACCGTGGCCGGCCGCGTCGAGAACGGCCTGGAAGTCCTCGCGCAGGGTGCCGAACCGGTCGGCACCGATGTTGAAGGTGTCGTTCACCTGGGCATCCGGCAACTCGCAGGCGGCGCGCACGGCCGCGCACAAGTCCTGCACGTCGAGCATCTGGGCGCGGTGACCGCCCCCACCGAGCAGCGGGAAGTCCCGTCCTTCTTCGGCCCATTCGAAGAGCATGGCGAAGAGCCCGAGCCGGTTCTCGCCGAGGAACGTCTTCGGCCGCAGGATGGGAGCGCACAGGCCCTCCCGCCGGGCCCGCTCGACCCGCACCTCCGCCGCGCGCTTGGCGGCGCTGTACGCGTCGACCGGTCGGCAGGGGTAGTCCTCGGGGGTCGGACAGTACCGGGGAAGCCCGTAGACGGCGGTCGACGAGATGTGCACGAAGCGTCCGACACCGGCCGCCTTCGCGGCGGCCAGCACGGACTCGGTGCCCTGCACGTCGACGGAGGCTATCTCGCTCGCGGAATGGCTGGGCAGTGCGGCCGCCGCGTGCACCACCACGTCGATCCCACGCAGCGCCGTGGTGAGACGTGCGGTGTCACGAATGTCGATCTGCCGGAAACGCGACGCGCCCTCGTACTCGTCCAGCGGAGGCCGGACGTCGATCGCGGTCCACTCGGCGCCCTCCCAATCGGAGGCGAGCAGCGCCGACCCGAGCATCCCGGATCCACCGGTAACCGCCAACCTCACAGTGTTTCTCTCCCATTTCCTCATTCTCTGACGGACAACCATCGAATTTTACTTTCTCGAAACTTGGGCACTTCTCGCAGGTTGATGACGCGACCGGCGCGCATTCCTCATGACCCGTCGAGTCAGCCAGACGCGACAAGGCCTCGTCAACCCCCCTTCCCGCGTCGCGATCTGGTCACAGGAAGTTGCTCTGAATGAACAATGGGGCAGCTTCATTTCCCCTTTGAGCAAGCGTGCGACACGGCGCGCGCCCGCTTGTCGGATCTCGTGACCGGAACCCGTCAGTGGCCGGACAGTGGAAGATCCTCAGCCGGATCACGGCGCGCGGCGGTCAGGACCCGCCGGGGTGCCAGGAGTCCCGCTCTCCCCGCCCTCGCCGCGTTGTGCGCGAAGTGAGTTCCGGCCACCAGGCGACCGATGCGATCCGGCCACTGTGATCATGCGCTTCTCTTCCGTGACATAAGTCACCCTCACAGCGTGGCGCGTCGCCACCCTGCCCGTCAGCGCTCAGGCGCCAGGCCGGCGTGTGCGGTTGACCTCCCGCTGACCCGGAGAGAGCTTCCGCCCTGCACGCCCACCCGGAACCGCGGCCCGCCGGACCGACCCGGCCTTGCCCTGCGATCCCCACGGCGACGTCGGTGCCCGCACGTACAGTTGCGACATGGCTTCCGGGGAACCGGTCGCGCCCGCCGAACGGCGCCCCGCCCGCCCGCGGAGCCGGAATGCCAACTCCGTTCGAGTCGTGCGTCTGTTGTCGTGCCGTGCCCACGGGATGGAAGTGAGTAATGCCCAGGAAGAAGATGTGGGTCGAGTGGGAAGACGGGTCGGATCTGTCGTCGTCGCGGAAGAAACCCGGTGACTACAGCCCCCTTACCCGCGAGGACGGCACGAATCGACTGGGACAGGTCACGCTGAGTCCCATCGACGAGGACGAAGCGGACGCGCCGACGGACCCGCAGCCGATCTTCATCCACGTCACGGATGACAACGCGGCGGACTCGCGGGCGGAGGAGCCCGTGGACCTCGAGGCGCTGTTGAACACCTTGGTGCTTCTCGCCGAGACCTTCGTCGCCCTCCAGAAGGCCATGCCGCATGTGAAGAGGTTCTGGAACACCCAGGCACTTCCGGCCGTGAAGTCGACGTGGGACAGAGTCGCTCGTTCGCGCAGGACCGGCCGCCGGGCCGCCGCCGAATCGTCCCCTCCGGGTGACGCGGATTCCTCGCAAGAGGTGATGAATGCCCCCGAAGAGGAAGAAACCAGCATGAGCGGTGCGGAGGCGCGACAGCGTTTCGCCGCCGCCCTGGTGACCAGGATGTTCAGTGACGAGCAGTTGAGAATTCTACGGAATGCCCGGATCAATGACGACGTCGATCCCACGGAACTGATGAGCGTGATGGAAGTGCTCAGGTCCGAGCAGTTCGGGGAGCGCGTCAAGCTGGCGCTCGAGTCGAATCCGTCGCTCACCCACGAAGAGAAACTGGCCGAACTCGGGAGGATACTCGGGACGAGTCCGGTCGACGGCGGGCACCTCGCCCTGGAGAAGCGGAAGGACCGAGGAGACACCGCGTCCGGTTGACGGCGGGACCCGGTCACGCGGCGGGCGCCGGGGGACCTCGCCGCCGGCCCCGGAGCGCCCGGGCGGCACACCGACGAGCACCCTCGACCGTCGGCCCACCCCGCGCTGAGCGCGTGGCAGGGCCGGGGTGACGGCGCGCACGGTGCCCGGTGGGCGACCCCGGCCGGTTCGGTGCCTTTCGCGCATGTCGTCGATTCCGGCCGGGGGACGCGCGGCGCCTACTGCGGTTCCGGGTACCGACGCGCTTCGTGCGGGACGGCTCGGAGGCTCACTACCGGCGGCTGTGCCTGGCGGCCGGGGTCCTGCCGGGGGCCGGCAGCATGACGGCTCCGCACGGACTCCCGCGCAGGGCGGACGGCTCGGCGGAGGCGTACGTGCGGCTCTTCCTGGGACAGCCGGGGCCCGTGCTCGACGAGGCCCTGGACCGGCTGGCCCGGGCGGGACTCGGCTGGTGAGCCCGCCGGCAGGCGCCCGGCGTGGGACATGATGGACCCGAACGACCGCCCCCGGCATGGCCGGAGGAGCGGCGGCGGGGCCGGGGCAGGGGTGTCGGAGGGGGTGTCGCCGGTCATGCGGGTACGGAGGGGCGTGGCCGCCGCTGCCGCCTGCGCCCTGCTCGCCGGGGTATCGACGTCCTGCACCGGTGCCCCCGCGCCCGCCCGGGGACCGGTGACGGACCTGCTCGGCGGCCGGGACTGGGCCCACTTCGCCGGGGCGGAGCAGACCCGGTCAGGGGTGCGCGTCACGCGCCTGGACCGGCGCGTCACGCGGCAGGACGGCAGCGGGGGGCGGCCGAATCCGCCGGTGAACCTGCGCGGTCCCCACCTGGTGTTCCGGGGCGGCCTCCGGATCGAGGCACGTCTGAGCCGCACGGACGGCACGGATGCCTATCTGCATCTGTACGGCGAGGTTCCGGTCGTGTACGACGAGTGGCGTCGCGAGCGGCGCGGCGTGCGGATCGGTGTGGCCGGCGGCCGGGTCCGGTTCGACCGCTGGGACGGGGACTCGGACCGGCCCGCGCTGACCCGTTCCTTCGGCGGGGGCCTCGGGGACGAGGTCCGCCTCGCCGTCGAGGTGCGGGGGGACCGGCTGGTGCTGGAGGCCGACGGGCACGTCGTGGGGACCGTTCCGGGGCGGGAGGTCTTCGGGCACGGCCGTATCTGGTTCGGCGCGGACGCGGGGGGCGGCGGGCGGGGCTGGACACTCGGTGCGCTCCGCGCGATGCCACTGGGCGGGGGACGGCTGTCCGTCCGGGACGCCCCCGCTCTGCGGGTACCCCGGTCCACCGACGCGTTGCGTGACCTGGCGGCGGGCCGGGAGCGACCGCTCCGCGTGGGGACCGCCGTGGCCGCGGGCCCCTTGCTGACCGATGACGCCTACCGCCGGACGGCGGGTGAGGAGTTCTCCATGCTCACGCCGGAGAACGACTTCAAGGCGCAGTTCGTCCAGCCGCGACGCGGCGTCTTCGCCTTCGCGGAGGGCGACACCCTGGTGGACTTCGCCCGTGCCAACGGGATGCTGGTGCACGCCCACACCCTCGTCTGGTTCGAGGCGCTGCCCTCGTGGATGCGCGCCGCGATGACACGCGAGGACCGCGAGCACGTCATGACGGAGCACATCCGCGTGGTCGCGGGCCACTTCCGGGGCAAGGTGGCGGAGTGGGACGTGGTGAACGAGCCCATGTCCGACGAGGACGAGGACTACACCAACGGCAACCGCGGTGTGCGACCGCACCTCTGGTTCGAGGCGATGGGCGAGCGGTACATCGACATCGCCTTCCGCACGGCCCGGGAAGCCGACCCGCACGCGGTGCTCTACCTCAACGAGTACGGGGTGGAGGAGGACGGACCGCGCTGGGACGCCCTCTACGCGCTGCTGACCCGGCTGAAGGAGCGCGGCGTCCCCATCGACGGGGTCGGCTTCCAGAACCACGAGTACGCCGCCGCCGACCGGACCGACCCGGAAGCCTTCCGGCGCAAGCTCCGGGCGCTGGCCGGACTCGGCCTGAAGGCCCGGGTCTCGGAGATGGACGTCCTCGTCGGCGAAGGCGAGGAGGACGCCCAGGCGCGCGAGTTCGCGGCAAAGCTCGCCGTGTGCGAGGAGGAACCGAACTGCACCTCCTTCTCCACTTGGGGCTTCACCGACCGCTACGGCTCCACCGCCGACCTCCGGAACTACCCCCCGGCTCCGGGGAACGCCCTCCCCTGGGACTCGGCGTACGAGGCGAAGCCCGCGTACCGGGCGCTGCGCGACGCCCTCGACCGCTGACGCCGCCAAGCCGGGCCGGGGGCGGGGGCGTCGGCCCCGCCCCCACGGGCCCGTGTGTCAGCCTCCGGACGCGATCCCCGTCGGTGCGGCGGCCCGTACGGTCCGCCGGGGTCGCACGAGCGCGGTGGCGGTGGAGGCCAGGGTGGGAGCCGCCGCCGCCACGAAGCACAGGGACAGCGGCAGCTGCCCCAGGACCAGACCCGCGGTCGTGGTCCCGCCCGCATTACCGGCGTTGAAGGCGCTGTTGACCCAGGTGCCGGCCTGGATGCGCGTCTTCGCCGTGGCGCGCTCGTCCGCGACGAGGTAGGCCGTCGACAGGGCCGGCGCGACGAACAGCCCGACGCACCCGGCCACGACGGCCAGCGCGTAGAGGTCGGAGACGGCCGCTGCCCCCGCCAGCGCCGCGGACAGGGCGAAGGCCAGCAGGAACAGGCGTTGTCCGCTGGGCAGACGCCAGGTGCGGGCCCCGTACGCCATCCCGCCGACGACGCTGCCCACCGAGAGGGCGGCTTGGATCCACGCCACGGCCGCGACGTGGTGGTGCTGGTCCGCGAAGGCGACCACGAGGAGTTCCAGGGCGCCCAGTGACATGCCGACCGCCCCTGCCACGACGACCGCGGCCGGCAACCCGACCCGGCCGCGCGTCTCGCCGTCCGGCGAAGACCCTTGCTCCGAGCCGGCCCCGGGGCCGTCGGCGGCGGGACCGTCGGTGGTGGCGCCGTCGGCGCGGGCCGGCTCCGTGTCCGGCTCGTCCGTCGCGGCGCCGGGGGCCTGGCTCCGCAGGAGGGGGGAGGTGATCAGCCCGAGCGTGCCGGTGAGGACCAGGACGGCGCCCACGCCCACGCCGAGGGCCGGATTGCCGAGAGCGGTGACCAGCCCGGCGGCCAACGGACCGAACACGTAGAGGAGTTCCTCCACGACGGTGTCCAGGGAGAAGGCGCGCTGCCGCAGTTCCCCGTCCGGTGTCAGATCACTCCACAGGGCCCGCATCACCGGCCCGAGCGGAGGCGCGCAGACGCCCGCCGAGAGCGTCAGGACCAGCAGCGCCCAGGGCGGTGTCCCCGGGCCCCAGGTCGCGACCGCCAGGGTGGCGAGCAGGGTCGCGTAGACGGCCGCCATGACCGGCAGGACCCGCCGTGGTCCGCGCCGGTCGAGCAGTCGGGCGCGCAGGGGCGCGACGACGGAGGAGCCGAGCCCGGAACACGCCACGGCTGTGCCGGCCCAGGCGTAGGAGCCGGCCGTCCGGCTGAGCGCCAGCGTCAGCGACAGGAAGACGATGCCGTAGGAGAAGCGGCCGACCGTGGCCGCGGCGAAGGTCCGCAGCGCGTACGGCCGGCGCAGCACCGCGGAATACGAGGGTTTCCCGGAAGGGGAAGACATGGGACGTTCCTCATCGAAACATGGCACGCGTCAGCGCGCGCCGAAGGCAGGTCGAAGACGGCAGGGCCTTGATCCGCACCGGGGCGGGGCCCGTCCTTCGGTCTACGCACGGAGGAGGAACATGCCGGCCACCCTAGTAGCACTGCGGCCGGTTACCGGAATGCGGCGGAATGGACGTTGCCATTCCGTGCGGCCTCGCGGGCAGGGGCGTCAGGTGCGATCCCCGGAACGGCATTGCCACGGTGGAGGTGTCTGATTCCGGTCAATCATGGTCCGAAACATTGCGTTGACGCTCGTATGGGCCACATGGGAGCATGCCGCCGTAGATGCGGCAATTGACACGAAAAGCCAGCCGGGCCGTGGAAATGGCGCCTCCGGTGTCTTCGAAACGGTCGTATCTCTGACCCCGGGGGGGGACCGTGTTACAGGTGAAAATCATCCAGCAGGGCGTGTGGCACATGTCGAGGGAGTCGATGCCCTTGGCGGCCGGTTACCTCGCCGCGGCCGTCCAGGGCGATCCGGAACTCTCGGAGCGATGTCGCGTCGAGATCCTGAACTATTCGGGGGCGACCAGCCCGTGGGAAATGGCGACGCGTCTGCTCGACGGCGACGTTCCGGACGTCCTGTGCTTCTCCGTACTGGGCTGGAACGTCCGCCAGTTCGGCGCCCTGGCGGAGACGTTCAAGCAGGTGAATCCGAACGGGGTCGTGGTCTTCGGCGGGAACCACGTGTCCCACCAGGCGGACCGCACCCTGCGCCAATGGCCCGAGGTCGACGTCATAGTCAACGGCGAGGGTGAACTGACCCTCGTCGACCTGCTCTCCCGCATCGCCGACGGCGGCGACCTCGCCGAGGTCGAGGGGATCTCGTACCGGGACGCCGGGGGCGTCGTCCGCTCCACCGCGGACCGAGCGCGCATCGAGAACCTGGACATCATCCCGTCGCCGATCCTGTCCGGGGTGCTCCCGCTCCACGACGACACGGGGGCGTTCCGCTACGACGTCGCGCTGCTGGAGACCAACCGCGGCTGTCCGTACCACTGTTCGTTCTGCTACTGGGGCGGAGCGGTCGGCCAGCGCGTGCGTTCCTTCTCCCGTGAGCGCCTGCGCGCCGAACTGGAGGCGCTGGCGCGGGCCAAGGCCGAGACCGTGGTGCTGTGCGACGCGAACTTCGGCATCCTTGCCGCGGACCTGGAGTTCGTCCGGGACCTGGTCGAGGTGCGGCGCCGGCACGGCTATCCCCGGGCCCTGGAGACCTCCTGGGCCAAGAACAAGTCGAAGACCTTCTACGAGATCGTCGACATCATGCGCCGCGAGGGCATCCGCAGCTCCTTCACCCTCGCCCTGCAGACGCTCAGCGACGACGCCCTGGCGACGATGAACCGCAGGAACATGAGGATCAACGCCTGGCGGGACCTGACGGAACGCCTGTCCGGGGACGGCATGGACATCTACGCGGAGCTGATCTGGGGCGCTCCGGGGGAGACGCCGGAGTCCTTCCTCGCGGGGTACGACGAACTCGCCCGGCACGTCTCCCGGATCGCCGCCTATCCCCTCATCCTGCTGCCCAACACCGACTACGCGGAGCGCAAGGACCTCTACGGCTTCGTCACGGTCCGGGGCGACCGCGACGACTTCGAGTACGTGCTGGCGAACAAGGACATGACCCTGCGACAGAACCTCGACATGCAGCGGTTCCTGTTCTGGGCCCGGCTCCTGGCCGAGAACCTGGTCCTGCGCCGGGTGTTCCCGGCGCTGCGCGCCTCGGGCGGCGTCCGCCAGTCCCGGGTCATCCTCTCCATCGCCGACCACATCGAGGCTCAGCCCGGCCCGGGCGCCCGCCTCCTGCACCGGGCGGCGGCCAACTCCACCGCCGATCCCGACTCGCTGTCCCCGGCACTGGAATTCTGCTTCATCTCACCGGAGTTCGATGATCTCGTGCGGGGCTGGTGGCAGGCGAACGGCTCGTCCCTCGTGGCGGCCGAGTGGCTGGAGCCGCTGGCCGAACTGATCCGCTTCGACCTCGACTCCCGCCCGCTGCCGGACGCCGCGACCCGCGGCCTGCACGGCGCGCTGGCCGAGGTCCGGGACGGCGAAGCGGTGATCATCGCCGAGCGCGACTACGCGTACGACGTCCTGGACATGTGCCACGGCACCGCGGAGGGCCGGCCGAGTGCCGCACCCCGCCGCGGTCCGGTGCGGATCGAACTGACCTGGAAAGCGGGCTTCGCCGAGCTGGCGGCGTCCACCAATCACGAGGAGACCGCCCACTACGTGGCCGGCTCCCGCCGCCTCGACGGCGCCCGGCTGCCGGCCGTCGCACACTGAGCACGGGACACAGCACCGCAGACGATGAACACATCCCTCCCCGCACCCGCGCGTGTCGGCTACCGCGAGTTGCTGGCCCCCCGCGCCCGGCGTCCGCTGGTCGTCACCGGCGCGATCTCCCGCCTGCCCCTCGCGGGGGCGGGCATGGCGATCGTCCTCGCCGCGGGCGGCGCCACGCACTCGTACGGACTGGCCGGCACCGCCTCGGCGCTGTACGTGATCGCCTCCTCCGTCATGGCTCCCCTGCACGCCCGCCGGATGGACCGCACGGGCCAGCGCCGTGTGCTGATGGTCGCGGGCAGTACCCAGGCGACCGCCTTCGCCTGCCTCATACTGGCCTGCCGCACGTCCGGATGGTGGCAGGTTCCGGGCATCCTGGTGGCCGCCACCCTGGCCGGTGCCGCGCAGGTCGACATCGGTTCGGCGGTACGGGCCCGGTGGGCGCACGCCGTACCGGACCGGGTGTCCCAGCAGACGGCCTTCCTGCTCGAATCCGTCGTGGACGAGCTGATGTTCATCCTCGCCCCCATGGCCATCACCGCCGTCACGGTCGCGCACACCTGGGCGGCGCCCGCGGTCGTCCTGGTCGGTCCGGCCGTGGGGTGGCTGCTGCTGGCCGGCCAGACCGGCACGGCGCCACCGCCCCTGGCGAGGAGCGACGCCGGGCCGTCCGGGGCGCGCGCCGTCTCCATGGCCGGTTCGCGCTCCCTGGTCGCGGCCTTCGTGGGCATCGGCGCGTACCTCGGCTCGATCGAGATCCTCCTGGTCGCGCTCGCCGACGCCGACGGCGCGCCGCACTGGGCGGGTTACACACTGGCGGCATGGGCCCTCGGCAGTGCGTCGGCCGCCCTGTTCGCCGGGCCGCACCTCGGCCGGCTGACGCCCGAGCGGGTCTTCGTACCCGCCATGGCCTGGATGACCGGCAGCGGGCTGCTCCTCCCCCTGGCCGGTTCCCGGCTGCCGCTGGCGGGCGCCTGCTTCCTGGCCGGCATCGGGGCGGCTCCCGCGCTCAGCTCCGGCTTCTCCCTCATCGGCCGCCGGACCGCCGGAGCCGCCGAAGGCATGAGCTGGGCCTCCTCCGGCATGGGTGCGGGCACGACGATCGGAGCGTTCAGCGGTGGCTGGCTGGCGGACCGGACCGGCAGCGGTACGGCGTTCTGGCTGTGCGTGGGCTTCGGCGTGGCCGCCCTGGCGCTCGCCTGGCGGGCCACGTCGGGTGGTGAGACCGGCAGCACGGCCCGCTCGTCGGCCTGACGCGCGGACGCCCGTTCCGGCCGCCCGGTCGGCGGCCTGGTGCGCCGCCGCGGAACCGGCAGGGCGGCCTGGTGCGCCGCCGCGGAACCGGCGGGACGGCCTGGTGCGCCGCCGCGGAACGGGCGGGTCAGCCGCCCTGACCGGCGCTGCCGATCGGACCGACCTTCACCGGGGTGCCGCCGTCCTCGGTGACGGGCAGCGTGCCGGCACCCGGCCAAGCGAGGGTGACCGACTTCGTCTCGTTCGGCGGGGTCACCACGAGTCCGGTGACGCGGACGCCGGAACCACCCGAATCGTTGACCGGGTAGCTGATGCCGAAGGCCACCGACTTCCCGTTCCTGAGGACCATGGAACCGGCCTGCTCACCGGTGCGCTTCGCGGACAGCGGCCCCGCGTTGGTCTTCAGGTCGACACCCGCGTACCCGGAGAGCACGCAGTCCCGGCCGCCGCCGTTCTTCAGCTGGACGGCGACGGTGCCGTCGGGGTCGCCGTCGATGGTGCTGTCCAGTGCGGTGATCTCCAGCTCGTCGGTACGGCACTTGCCGGCCGTGCCCGCACCGCTGCCGGAGCCGGAACCGGAGCCGGAGCCGGAGCCGCTGCCGGAACCGGAGTCGGAGCCGGTGGTGGTGCCCCGTCCGCCGGGGCTCTCCCCCGCGGACTCCTTCCCGCCACCCTGGTCCGAGCCGCCGCCCGAACTCGAACCGCCCGAGCCCGAACCGCCGCCCGTGGAAGCCGCGGTGGACACGGACGACGGTTCGCTCCGTCCCGTGTCGTCACCGTCGTCCTGGCAGGCCGTGAGCGAGAGACCGGCGACGACGGCGAGAGCCGCGAAGGTGAGCCTGTGAACGCGCATCGATTCTTCCTCGGTGTCGGTGGGGATGCCGGCCCGTCGGTACGAGTCGGTGTGGGCGAGCGTTTCCGAACCCCAAGAGCCATCCGACCCGACCGGCCGTTCCGGCCAACCCCCGCCTGGTACACGCCTGTTACACGCACGCGCCGACCCTTCCGCCGTAGGGTGCCGGGCTGTGACGGTTTCTTCGACGGGTGTGCCGTTGTGGCACGAACGGCAGTTCGTCCTGCTGCTCGGCGCGAGGGTCGTCTCCGTGCTGGGCAACGGCTTCGCGCGGGTGGCACTGGCGTTCGCGGTGCTCGCCCTGCCGGGGGCCAGCGCGGGACGGCTGTCGCTGGTGCTGGCCTGCCAGGCGTTTCCGCAGTTGGTGTTCGTCCTGGCGGGCGGGGTGATCGCGGACCGTGTGTCACGGTCCGGATTGATGGTGCTGGCCGACGTACTGGGCGCCGGGGCGTACACGGGGCTGGCCGCCATGGTGCTGACCGGCCATGCCCCCCTGGCGGCGATGTGCCTCCTGGCGGTGGCCGCGGGAACGGCGACGGCCCTGTTCGCCCCGGCGATGGACGGCCTCGTACCGCTGGTCGTACCCGCGGATCGCTTGCAGCAGGCCAACGGGCTGTTGCGGGTGGGCACCAACAGTGCGCTGCTGCTGGGCCTGGCGCTGTCCGGGCTGACCGTGGCGCTGACGGGAGCGGGCTGGGCGCTCGTACTCGACGCGGCGTCCTTCGTCGTCAGTGCGGCACTGACCGCCCGGCTGCGGGTGGCCCCGCGCGTGCGCGTGAAGACCTCGGGCTGGGCCGATCTGAGGGAGGGGTGGCGCGAGTTCGTTTCCCGGCAGTGGCTGTGGGTCGTCGTGACCCAGTACGCGGTCGTCGTCGCCGCGCTCAACGCCAACGTGGGGGTGCTCGGCCCCCTGACGGCCGAGCAGCACCTGGGCGGGGCGCGGGCGTGGTCGGTCATCGTGGCGGCGCAGGCGGCCGGCACCATCGCCGGGGCGGGGCTCGCCGCCCGGGTGCGGGTGGACCGGCCCGTGCTGGTGGCCGTGCTGTGCACGTTCCCGGCCGCCGTACCGCTCGTCCTGCTCAGCGCCGAGGCCCCCGTATGGCTGACCGCCACGGCCATGTTCGGCGCCGGGGTCGCGAGTGATGTCTTCGGCGTGCTGTGGGCCACCACCATCCATCGGGAGATCCCGGAGCAGGCCCTGTCCCGCGTGAGCTCCTACGACTGGTTCGGCTCCCTGGCCTTCGCCCCGCTCGGTCTGCTCAGCGCCGGACCCGTCGCCGCCGCCGTGGGCACCGGCCGGGCCCTGGCCGGCTGTGCGGTCCTGGTCGTGCTGGCCACCTCGGCGGCCCTGCTCTCGCCCCAGGTGCGCACGCTGCGCACGGCGGACGGGGCGGCTTCCCCGGAGGGTGCGGGGCGGCAGGCGGGCGAGGAAGCGGCGGGCTGAGTCACCGCACCCGTACGACGACACGGTCTGGCTTTCCCCTCGCGGACGATCACGCTCGACCCCGGTGACCGCGCCTACCCCAAGGCCGCCGTCCGCCACAAGTTCCGCTCCCTGGGGACCCGGCGCGCCGCCGACCTCCTCCTGGTCTCCGGCGGCCACGACACCCAGGACCACGCCCGCGCCGCGCACTCGCCGCCGCACTGAGGCAGACGGGCGGCCGACGCCCGTAGGCCGGTCAGTCGACGCAGAACTCGTTGCCCTCGACGTCCTGCATCACGATGCACGAATCGTGGCCGTCGTACAGGAGACGCACGCGGACCGCGCCGAGCGGGATCAGCCGTGCGCACTCGGCCTCGAGCGCGGCGAGGCGCTCCTCACCCACGAGCCCGGTGCCGACCCGCACGTCGAGGTGCACCCGGTTCTTGACGACCTTGCCCTCGGGCACCCGCTGGAAGAACAGGCGCGGGCCCACCCCGGTGGGATCGACGCAGGCGAACGCCGAACCCTGGCGTTCGGGCGGCAGCGAGCGATCGAAGTCGTCCCACGTGGCGAACCCCTCCGGCGGCGGCGGTACGACGTACCCCAGCACCTCGCACCAGAACCGGGCGACGCGCTCGGGTTCCGCGCAGTCGAAGGTGACCTGGAACTGCTTGACCGATGTCATCGGCGCACCATAGCAGGAGCGTTCGGGACCCATCGGGCGTAGCCGCTCTGCGGCAGGTACCGGAGGGTGAACGTTCCGGTGGGCGGAGGCACGCAGACACCTTGTCACCGGGAGACGGGCATCTCTACTCTGCGGTAGGTGACCGGCGAGTAACCACCCCCCTCCCGCCGACCCGAATTGGCATGCGCATGCCATACCACATCGACACGTAGAACTCGACACGTCAACGGCCCCACCTCCCCGTCAAGGAACCGCTCACGCCCTCTCGGCCGGCGTGCCCCGCCCAGCGGCACCCCGACGCCGTACGCGGGACTCCTCGAACCGGTGGACGCCGTCATCGACCAGGACGTCGACACGACCGGCCGGCCTGACCGACCCCGGCCCCGGCCCCGGCCCCGGCCCCCGACGAACGAGGAGCACGCCTTGAGCCGCAGAACCTTCCCCTCCCGCACCGTCTCCGCCACCGCCGCGCCTTCGGCGAAGCCGCCCGCGCGGCGCACCGTCCCGGCCGGTCCGCGCCTGCTCGCGGGCGCGGTCGCGACCGCCGTGTGCGTGTGCCTGTCGGCGGTCCCGGCCGCCGCGGCCGACCCGGAGCCCGTCGTCTCCCGGGGGGTCACCATCCCCGCGTTCTACGACCCGCCGACCGAACTGCCTGCCACGAACGGCGCGTTGATCCGTACCGAGCCGATGTCCCTCGGGCTGGGCATCCCGGGCCTCGACGGCCGTCCGATGCCAGGCACGGCGACCCGCCTGATGTACAAGTCCACCGACTCCGCGGGGCAGCCCGTCGCCGTGACCGGCACCTACATCGAGCCGTGGGCCGCCTGGCGGGAGCCCGGACCGCGCCCGCTGGTGGCGGTGGCGTCGGGCACCATGGGCCAGGGCGACCAGTGCGCGCCCTCGTTCGCGCTGGAACACCCGCTGACCCTCACCGGTGACACCGTCTCCGTGGGCTACGAGGACCTGTCGGTCTACCGCATCCTGGCCACCGGGGCGGCGGTCGTCGTCACCGACTACGTCGGCCTCGGCACCACCGACCGCCTGCACACCTACGTCAACCGGCTCGACCAGGGGCACGCCCTGCTGGACGCGGCCCGCGCCGCCCGCGCCGTGCCCGGAGCCTCCGTCACCTCCGCCTCTCCCACCGGCCTGTACGGCTACAGCCAGGGCGGCGGTGCCAGCGCGGCGGCCGCCGAACTCCAGTCCTCCTACGCCCCCGACGTCCCGCTCGCCGGCACCTACTCCGGCGCACCGCCCGCCGACCTCACCTCGACCATGAAGGGCATCGACGGCAGTGCCCTCGCCGGTGCGCTGGCCTGGTCGATCAACGGCTTCACCCAGTCCGACCCCGCTCTGCGCGCGGTCGTCGAGGCGAACATCGACGACACCGGCAAGGCGGCGCTCAAGGACGCGTCGACCATGTGCGTCGGCGACGCGCTCTTCGCCTACGGCTTCATCAAGAGCACCAAATGGACCAGGAACGGCAAGTCCATCGCGGACGTCATCGCCGGCGACCCCCGCGCACAGGCCGCCCTGGACACCCAGCGCATCGGCACGCTCAAGCCCACCGGCCCGGTCCGGGTGGCCACCGGGGTGCACGACGACATCGTCCCCCACGGCCAGGCCCGGCAACTCGCCGTGGACTGGTGCCGCAAGAACGGCGACGTCACCTACGCGGCCCTGAGACTGCCGAACCTCGGTGACAAGATCCTCACCAACCACCTCGTGCCGCTCCTCACCGACCAGGGCGACGCCATCTCCTGGCTGACCGATCGCCTCGCCGGCAAGCCCGCCACCTCCAACTGCCGGACCCTGCCGTTCCAGCCCTGACCCGCGCCGGCCGCTCCCCGCCGGGTCCTGGAGAAAAGTCGTGGGCCGCTGTCGATCCGGCCGTGTCCCGTTCGACGTCCTGATGTGCGGCGTCTCCCGCCACACGGTGACGCGACAGGACTGACGAGGAAACACGTGGGTCAACTGCTGAGAGTCCAGAACTTCAACGTCTCGAGTGACGGGATCGGCGCCGGTGAGCACCAGAGCTTCGACAATCCGTTCGGCCACGTCGATCCCGGGAGGCTGTTCGCCTGGGCCGGGGCCACGGCGAGCTGGCCCATGCGCACCGATCCCGGAGGGAGCCGCGGCCTCGACGACCACTTCACACGGGACTACGCCCGCAACATCGGTGCCGAGATCATGGGCCGCAACAAGTTCGGGCCCCAGCGCGGCCCCTGGCAGGACCACGAGTGGCAGGGCTGGTGGGGGGACGAACCGCCGTTCCGTACCCCGGTGTTCGTCATGACGCACCACAAGCGTCCTTCGTTCACGCTCTCCGACACCACGTTCCACTTCGTCGACGGCGACCCGGCCGGCGTCCTGGAGCAGGCCCGCGAGGCGGCACGCGGCAAGGACGTCCGGCTCGGCGGCGGGGTCACCACCATCCGGCGGTTCCTCGAAGCCGACCTCGTCGACACCCTGCACGTGGCGGTCTCGCCGGTGGAGCTGGGCTCCGGACTGCGGCTGTGGGAGTCACCCGACGAGTTGCTCGACCGGTTCCACCTGGATGTCGTACCGAGCCCGAGCGGTGTGACGCACCACCTGTTCTGGCGGAAGTGACCGGTCCCCGAGGCCGGTCCCGGCCGACTGTCCCGCCGTCCGGGGCCGGTCCGAGCCGGGCCGTGGAAGCGCGCCCCGGGCGGTCGACCGGCCCTCGCGAATGCCCCGGCGCCCGCTTGGCACCGGCCCGGCTCGCGCGTACCGTCCCGTGCGGGGAATGACAGGCATGACAGTCATGACGGGCCGTGACGGGGCATGACGCCGACAGCACCGGCGGCAGAGTCGTCCGCCGGCCGGTGAGGGGGGCGACATGGTGCGACGGGGTGACGTCCTGGACGGACGGTACCGGCTCGACGAGGAGCTGGGGCGTGGCGGGTTCGGCACGGCGTGGCGAGCCCACGATCTGCGCATCGGGCGACCCGTCGCCGTCAAGATCGGTGCGGCCGAGACGCGCGAGGCCGCCCGACGCCTCTTCCAGGAAGCGGAGTTGGCGGGGAACCTGGCGCACCCGAACATCGCCGTGATCCACGACGTGGGCACCTTGGAGCGGGACGGCGGGCCGGCCGTCTACATCGTCATGGAACTCGTCCCGGGCGAGGACCTGAGCACGGTGCTGGCCCGCGGCCTGCCGCCCTTCGACCGGGCCGTCGACTGGGCCCGGCAGATCTGCGCCGCCCTGGCCGCCGCGCACGACGCCGGCATCGTCCACCGGGACATCAAGCCGGCCAACCTCATCCTGACCGGCACCGGGACCGTGAAGGTCCTCGACTTCGGCATCGCCAGACGGCACAACGCCCACGCCAGGCTGACCGCCGACGGGCTCGTCATCGGCACGGTCGCCTACACGGCGCCGGAACGGCTGCTCGGCGGACCGGTCGACGGGCGCTCCGACCTGTACGCCCTGGGCTGCGTCCTCAGCGAACTCTGGACGGGTCACGGCCCGTTCTCCGCCGTCACCCCTGATGAGCTGATCGACCAGCACAGGTTCGCACCACCGCGGCGGCCGAGCGCGCTGCGCCCGGGTCTGCCGCCGGGCGCGGACCGGCTCGTCCTGGGCCTGCTGGCCAAGGACCCCGCCCAGCGCCCGCCCGACGCCCGCGAGGTCGGCCGCCAACTCCGGCTGCTCACCGCCGGGACCACGACACCGGCCGCCACGGTCACCGCGCCGCTCCCCGCACCGCCGTACGAACCGACGGCGACCGCCGCACCGCCCCCCGCACCGCCGTACGAACCGGTGGCCGGCGCCGTGACCGACCCGGTTCGCGGCACCCTGCGTCGCCGGCTCGGCCAGATCGTGGCGCTGCCGCCGGATGCGGACCGGGAGGAGTACCTCGGCCTGCTGGACGCGCTGATTCCCGAGGCGCAGCGCGAGCTGGGCCCGGACGGCCCGCTGACCACCGAGGCGATGCTGGCCCGGGCCCTCCGCGCGGACGGCCCCGCGCTGTCCCGGATCGTGCCGAAGCTGATCCGGGTCTTCGGGCCGGAGGACCGCCGCACGATCCTGGCCCGGGCGAGGGACGTCGGCAGGTCCGTGTACGACGGGGAGCGGCAGCTCTTCGCCGAGCTGGAGGAGATCATCGCACTGGCGACCCGTGTCCTCGGCCCCCACGACCCGGTGACCCTGCTCGCCCGCCTCGACCTGGCCGAGGGCAGCCTGGTCACCCGTGCCCCGGCGGGCCCCGTACACCTCCCCCTCATGCCGTACAGCCGCGGGCACGCGATGCGCAGGCGCGCCGCGTACGAGCCGCTGCTGCCGGATCTCGCCCGGGGGCTGCCCGCCGACAGCATGCGCTACGAGGCGTTGCTGCGCGTGGCGATCGACGCCCACGTCATGGAGGATCACGAGGTCTCCGCACGCCACTACGACGAGTTGGCCGCCTTGGCGCGGACCCTGCGGCTTCCCCCGCTCGGGACGAGGTGGGGACTTCAGCACGCCCGGAGCGTCGGCGAGGCGGGTGATCCGGAACGTGCCATGACCATGCTGGACGAACTCCTCACCCGGCACCCGGACCCCGACTTCCAGTACCGGGTCAGACGCCTGCGCTCGCGGTTCCGGCGCCGGGCGCGCAGACAGGCGAACGGCGCGGGAGGCGGGCGCGGCTGGTTCGGCTTGTTCGGCTGACGAGTCGTGCACGCGCTCCGCCGGGCCGCCGGGCACGACAGGACGGTGGACGCGTCACCCTTCTCCTGGAGTGGACGCATGAGCGAAGCACCCCGCTGGCTGAACCCCGTCGAGGAACGGGCATGGCGCGGCATGCTGCGGATGCACGACCTGCTGGTCAACCAGGTCGGCCGGCCCCCTCCGGAGCGAGTTCGGCCTCTCCGCGACCGACTACGCCGTGCCGGCCGAGCCGACCCGCGCCCGCTGCGACCGACTGCGCATCGCCGGCCGCAGCGCCATGGAGGCCGCCGCGCAGCAGCACGTCGAGGACGTCCGGCGCCTCTTCCTCGACCACCTCTCCCCCGGCCGGATCACGCTGCTGGCGGAGGTCACCGACACGGTCCTGGCGAAGATCGGCACCGACCGGTGAGGCGACGGCCGCCCTCGCCCCGGGGCGCCCCGGAATGAATACGGCCCCCGATTGTTGAAAGCGGTATGAAGAAGATCGGGTTCCTGTCCTTCGGGCACTGGACGCCGTCACCGCACTCGCGGACGCGTTCCGCGTCGGACTCGCTGCTCCAGGCGATCGACCTCGCGGTCGCCGCGGAGGAACTGGGGGCGGACGGCGCCTACTTCCGGGTCCACCACTTCGCCCAACAGCACGCCTCCCCCTTCCCGCTGCTCGCCGCCATCGGCGCGCGTACCAGCCGGATCGAGATCGGCACGGGCGTGATCGACATGCGCTACGAGAACCCGCTGTACATGGCCGAGGACGCGGGCGCGGCCGACCTGATCTCGGGCGGCCGGCTCCAGCTCGGCCTCAGCCGGGGCTCACCGGAGCAGGTGATCGACGGCTGGCGGCACTTCGGGCACCGGCCGCCGGAGGGCGGGACCGACGCAGACATGGCACGCGCGCACACAGAGAGGCTGCTGGAGGTGCTCGGCGGCGAGGGTTTCGCGGAGCCCGAGCCCAACCCGATGTTCGCCAACCCGCCGGGGCTGCTACGGATCGAGCCGCACTCCGAGGGGCTGCGGGACCGGATCTGGTGGGGGTCCGGCTCGAACGCCACCGGCGTCTGGGCCGCCCGGCTCGGGATGAACCTCCAGAGTTCGACGCTCAAGGACGACGAGAGCGGCGAGCCGCTCCACGTCCAGCAGCGCAAGCAGATCGAGGCCTACCACGAGGCATGGCGTGCCGCGGGCCACACACGCCGGCCGCGGGTGTCGGTCAGCCGCAGCGTCTTCCCGCTCGTCGACGACCGGGACTGCGCCTACTTCGGCCGTGACCAGGACTCGAAGGACCAGATCGGTTACATCGACGCCAACACCCGCAGCATCTTCGGCCGGTCCTACGCCGCCGAGCCGGACGTGCTCGTCAAGCAGCTGGCCGAGGACGAGGCCGTCGCCGCCGCCGACACCGTGCTGCTCACCGTGCCCAACCAGCTCGGTGTCGAGTACAACGCCCATGTACTCGAGAGCGTCCTGACCCACGTCGCCCCGGCGCTGGGCTGGCGCTGACCGACCGCCACACCGCAGGACGCGCCCGGAGGCCCCCGGCGCGTCCTTCAGGTCGTTGACATGTCATCTCCTTGAGGGGCCCTCCGTGTCGCGGCATTCTTCCGTTCTGCCGGGCGACTTCCGGGACTTGGTGCGCACCGTCCGCCCGGGCGCGGGCACAGCGCCGTAGCGGGCGCCGGGGAGCTGACAGGCTTGTGCCGTCTGCCCCGTCCTCCATACCTTGGCCCTCATGGGTCTCTTCGACAAGCTGACCGGCACCCGGCACCCGGCACAGGGGGCGTCGCCGGTCCCCGGGGAGGAGCTGCGGGCGGCGCTGCTCGGTCTCGACCGGCCGGAAGTTCCGTACACGATTCGTTACGGCGGCGGTGAGCAGTGCGACCTGCTGGCGGAGTGGCGGCTCACAGAGCCCGCCTGGCAGCAGGTCTTCATGCGGTCCCGGATCAGTCACGCGGTGCGGATCCGGATGCGGCTGGACCACAAGGCTCACGAGGTCCGCGCCATCGAGGAGCAGTGGGAGCTAAGCCGGGTCGGAACCCCGACGAGGCTCGAGGCGACCTGGGAGTACTCGCGCGGGCCGAGTCGGACCGTCAGCCGCCAGTGGACCTTCGGACGCGGGGCAGGCGGTGGCCTCGAGGCGACGGAGACCTTCCGTTTCGACAGCGCGCAGATGCGCGAGCCGCTGCGCGACACCGTCCTCAGGTCCGGCTGGACGTGGCGGGGAGTCGTCTTCGGCCAACTGTGAGGTATTCGGTGCCCTCCCTGGAGGTCAGCGAGAAGGTCCGGAAGAAGCGGCCCGGACGTCCCGTGGCCGCACCGCCATCCGGGTCCCGTCCCGTTCCCACAGCACGAACCGCTCCACGGGTGTGACCTCGTGTCCCGGCGCGGGCCGGAAGCGCGGGCGTCTGAGGAGGGCGGCGAGGACGAGTTGGGCCTCGACCGCGGCCAGGGCGGCGCCCTCGCAGCCCGGCGCCCCCTGTCGTCGGGTGGCTCGGTCAGTCGAACAGGCGGGAGCCGAGCGGGTGTCGCCGGTCGAAGCCGGGGAGGATCAGGAACGTCGCGCTGGCGGTCGTGGTGGTGAACCGCAGCAGCGCGTCGGAGGTGTCCATGTGGGTGAGGGTCGCGGTGAAGGTCCGCAGGTCGTTCTGGAAGCTGATGAAGAGCAGGCCGGGGGCGGGCTCGTCGATGCTGTAGGAGCGGCGGAGCATGAGGCCGGTGCCGACCACGGTGGGGTTCGCCCGGCGGGCGTGGGCGTCCACGGGGACGAGGTAGCGTCCGTCGGGTGTCTTGGCGCCGAGGTCCGGGACGGAGCCGACGGTGCCGCCGGAGAGGGGGGCGCCGCCGGCCCGGCGCCGCCCGAAGACCGCTTCCTGCTCGGCGACGGACAGGGCGGCGAACCGGGGCAGGTCGAGTTCCATGCGCCGGAGTACGGCGAGGGTGCCGCCGGCCACCGAGGGGGGTCCGGACAGCCACAGGTCGCGTCGTTGTTCGGCGGCCGTGTGCGGTCCCACGATGCCGTCGATGAAGCCGAGCGGGTTCCGTGGCGCGGTGAGGCCGTTGCCGATGGGCACGTTCGCACCGCGGCGCGCGGACTGCCGCCAGCGTTCGCGGACGCGGACCCCGGCCTGGTCCAGGAGCGCGGCGGCGACGACCGGGGGGAGCAGCGCGTCGCCGGCGCAGATCTGCAGCAGCAGGTCACCGCCGCGGGCCCGCGGGGCGATCCGTTCGCGGGAGAAGCGCGGGAGGTCGGTCGCGCCGGGCAGCGAGGCACCGGCCGCGCGCACCAGCCGGGGGCCCACGCCGACGGTCACGGTGAGGTCGCCCGGCGGCAGGCCCAGCAGCCGCCGGTCGTCGCCCGCGACGAGTGCGCCGATGGTCCGGCCGAGTTCGGCCAGGAGCGGGCCGGCGGCCACGGTGGCACCGAGGTCGGCCACCACGGCCAGCAGGTTGCGCTGGGCCGGCTGGGGAACCGTGATGCCCGCCTGGTGCCGGCCGGTCACCGGCACCGGCATCGGGGTGGCCGCAGCGGAAGGGCCGGCCTGGCCCGGCCGGGCGGAGTCCGAGGCGCAGCCGGTGATCAGACCGGCGGCCACCATGGCGCCGGTGACTTCGAGGAACGCGCGGCGCGACGGGTGGCGAACGGCTCGGTGCATGGTGTGCAGGGTGCCACACCGGGTTCCCGCGTGCCGGTCAACCTGTCGATTCTGGCGTGGAATTGGGCGTCGTGCCAGACTGGGGATCATGCCTCGATTAGCTCTTCGCGTGATGGCGGCGGTAGTGACCACGCTGACCCTGGTGGCCGGCTGCGGCGGCGGCGACGGCGGATCGGGCGAAGGCCGGCGGCCGAGCGGCGCGCGGGTGACGATCCGCGTGCCCGGCGACGCCCCGACGATCTCGGCCGCGGTGTCCCTGGCCCGGCCCGGTGACCTCGTGCTGGTCGCTCCCGGCGTGTACCACGAATCGGTGCGGATCAGGACGGCCCGCATCACCCTCCGCGGCGAGTCCCGGGACAAGGTCGTCATCGACGGGCGGTTGCGGCAGCCGAACGGTGTCGTCGTCGCGGCGCCCGGGGTGGCCGTGCAGAACCTGACGGTGCGGAACAACACGCAGAACGGGGTGCTGGTCACGGGTTCGGCGGCGGCCGCCGCCGGGCTGCCGGGGCAGAGCGGCGGCTACGACACCGGCGACGAGCCCGTGACCTTCCTGAAGTCGTTCCTGGTCTCGTACGTGACCGCGACCCGCAACGGGCTGTACGGCATCTACGCGTTCTCCGCGCAGAACGGTGTCATCGAGCACTCGTACGCGTCGGGCGGGGCCGACTCGGGGATCTACGTCGGGCAGTGCAAGCCGTGTCACATCGTGGTGCGGGACAACGTCGCCGAACTCAACGCGGTCGGTTACGAGGGCACCAACGCGAGCGGCGACATGTACGTGGTCGGCAACCGCCTCGTCGGCAACCGGGTCGGCCTGACCACCAACTCCGACCACCAGGAGAAGCTGCTCCCGCAGCGGGGGGCGGTCATCGCGGGCAACCTGATCGCCGCCAACCAGCAGACGGCCACCCCGGAGCAGGCCGACGGCGGGTGGGGCACCGGCATCGGTGTCGACGGCGGCAGCGCCAACCGGTTCCTCCGCAACCGGGTCGCCGACAACGGCAACGCCGGGCTGGTGATCACCGCGACCGCGGACCTGCCGCCGCTCGACAACCAGATCGTGGAGAACACGTTCACCGGCAACGGCGTCGACGTCGGCTGGACGTTCCCCACTGCCACACGCGGACGGGGCAACTGCCTGCGCGGCAACAAGCTGCGCAGCACCGTGCCCGCCCGGCTCGCGACCACCGCGTCCTGCCCGCTGCCGGCCGGGGCGGCTTCGCCGGGCGGCCGGTGGACGGCGCCGAAGGCGCCCGGTGGCATCCCGTTCACCGAGGTCGCGGCGCCCGCGCCGCAGCCTCAGTTCCCCCACGCCGGGACGACGGGCGCCACCGTCGTCCCGGCCGTTCCCGCCATGCCGGACACGGCGGACGTCCCGCTGCCGTCGGCGTCCCTGCTCGCCGCGGGCGCGCGGGTGCGGACGTCGTGAACGACGGTCACGGTGACGGCGTCGGGTTCGGGGTCGGGGTGACTCCGGGCACCGCCTTGACCGGGACGTAGGTCTGGGTGTCGAAGTCGATGAACACCGGCTGCGGCGCGGAACGCACGTCTACTCGGACCCGGTACATGGTGCCGTCCGAGCCGATCCAGTAGCGCACGCTGCCGGCCGTACCGGCGCGGTCACGGGAGGACGGCCCGGTCATGACGTCCACCCGGTGCCCGCGCACCCGGTCCGATCCCACCCAGGCGGCGCCGTTCTGCGGCAGCAGTTCGGCGTTGTCCGGCCGGTCGGCGCCGAGGTTGAGCGCGATGGCCAGCGAGCTGTCCAGTGAGCTGCCGGACGACCGCAGCGGACGGCCGTACCAGCCCGAGCGGGGCGGCGACGCCGGGGCGTGCGCCGGGGCGTGCGCCATCGGGTGGACCGACACCGAGGTGGCCGTCCACGCGATCAGCCCGTCGCTGGACGTGTCGCGCCCGGTGCCGCGCACCACGCCGTAGCCGAGCCTGCCCCGGTAGTCGACGGACGCGGTGACGGTCAGCCCGCCGGCGGTGCCGGGCACGGTGAGGGTGACCGCGCGACCCCGCGCCTCGTAGTTGCGGAACCGGGTGAGCGCCAGCCGGTTGGCCTCGTCGGACGTCAGTGCGCGCGGTCCGTCGGAGCCGGAGTCGGCGCCGCCGAGCAGGAACGCGGTCACCGCGACGGCGGCGACGGCCGCGACGCCGACGACGGCCGCCACCCAGCGTGGTCGCGGCCATCGGCGCCGGTCAGCCGGACGGTCCGGTGGAGCTTGCCGGATTCTCCTGCTCCGCACGCGGCTCGACGCTGCCACTTCCCCGCTTCACCCTCTCCGTCACCGCGACTCCCGGCCCGGACGTGATCTGCCTGCCCGCGCCGTACGGGCCGCGGGCAGGCAGATCACTGTCATCCGGTTCGTCGTGTTCGTACCGCTGGTTCGGTTCGTGCCGTTGTTCAGTGCTGCTGGACGCGGCGCTTACGGCTCAGGTACGCGAGGGCCAGGCCCACGCCCACCAGCAGCGCCACGAGGCCGATCATCCCTGGCAGCCCGGTCATACCGGTGTTCGCCATGGATCCGCCCCCACCACCCGGGGCCGGGCCCGCGGGCGGCGCGGGAGGCGGCGTGGCCCCCGGCGGCGAGGACGGCACCGGCGTCGGGCTCGAGGAAGGCGTCGAACTCGGTGTCGAACTCGGCGTCGAACTCGGAGTCGGCGTCGGTGTCGGCGACTCCTTCGGGATGTAGACCCCGGCGTCGATCGTGTGGTCGACCCCGCCCGGCTTGGCCGGCGCCGTGACGGGCGCGAAGCCGTTGCACAGCTCCCCGGTGGTCGGCGGCGTCACATTGGAGTCGTGCGCACGGTCGGCACCGGCGCGCGGGAGCGTGAACCGCAGCGCGCTCGCCGGGGGCTGCCCGGGTACCTGGCTGGTGTCCGCGGTGCACACGTCGAACTGCACCGTGTACTTCGCGCCCGGCGTGAGCTCGTACGCGGCGCCGACACCGCCGAAGTAGTACTCGCCGGCCTCGTTGGTCGTGGTCGTGGCGACCTGCTTGCCGTCCGCGTCCAGCAGGTTGATCGTCGCCCCCGGCAGCAGCACGTGCCCCGGGTCCTGGATGCCGTTGTGGTCGCCGTCGAACCACACGACGTTGCCGATCTGGATCGGCGCGTTCGCCGCCGCGTACGCGATGTCACCGAGTCCGCCGGCCTTACCGAACCCGCCCTGGGCCTGGCTGACGAACTGGAACCCGTTGGCGGTCGGGTTGTTGCCCGGGCCCTGACCGGTGGTGATGTCGTGGTAGCCGGTCCCCGAGGTCGCGACGTTCACGACCGGGTCGAACTCCGTGCTGACGACCCACTGCTGCTGCGGGATGTAGGCCACCGAGCCGAGCGCGGTCTCCTGGTGCGCGTTGGCGTAGAAGTCGCCGGGGAAGTACTCGACGACGTCGGCGGGCTCGCCGCCGTTGTTGGCGGGGGTGGCGTGGTTGGGGCAGCTCCCGGTGCCTTCCCACTGGTACTCACCGGAGGGAGTGGCGCAGACCATGGTGATGTCACCACCGGACATGCCGTTCTCCGCCGTGTCGTTGCCCGGGCGGGGGTCCAGCCCTCCCCAGCTGACCGCGTCCATGAACCGGTCGCGGAAACCGAGGATCATGGAGCCGTCGCGGCCGAAGGCGAGGGAGCTCAGCTCCGGCTGCGGGTCGATGAAGACCCCGCCCGCCCTCCGGTCGTCCCACGTGTCCAGGCCGGTGTTCCACGGGTTCCAGTGGGTGGCCTTGTCACCGGCGCCGAAGACGGTGCCGCGTTCGAAGTCGAGCCCGTGGCTCAGCACCGTGCTGAACCGCTTGCCGTCGTAGGTGGAGACGACAGCCTTCAGGTCCGCGCGCCGCTGGGTGCTCTCCGCGCTGCACACGCCGCCGACGTACAGCTTGTTGTCGTGGAACTGGAGGCCGAACGGCCGCCAGTCCTCAGGGCTCGCGCACCCCGGGTCCGGGATCGGGACCGTCGACTTGGGCGCCGAGGCGGTGGCGCCGGTCGCGTCGAAGCTCACCAGGCTGCGGGTCCGCAGGTTCACCGCGTACAGCGTGGAGCCGTCCTCGGACAGGGTCAGGCCGCCGATACTCTCCTTGCCCGGCGCGTCGGTGAACCCGGCGTCCTTGATCAGGTTGGCCGTGTCGTGCCGCGTCACCGTGGCGTCCGGCACCCGCGCGAACAGCTTGGGCGCACCCGAGCCGCTGACCGGCACCGTGTAGATCGCGCCCCCGCCCTGCGGCCCGTACGGGGCGTACCGGCGGGCGAACGCGCTCTGGAACAGGCGGGTCCGGTCCGTGTCGTACGCCAGTCCGAACGTCGTGCCCACCTGGTCCTGCGTGGCCAGCGTGGCCGGGCACGCCACATCGGTGGGACAGGTGCCCCGGGCCTTCGTCCCGAACGCCACCAGGGCCCGGGTGTCGGTCCCGTTGGCGCCGTTGTGGACCGGTACGAAGTACCGGGTGTCCGGCAGCGTGTACTCGGCCGGGTTCCACACCGCCGTCACCACGGAGGCGTCCTTGCCCTCCGACACGTCCACGAACGACGTGAAGCTGTCGAAGTGGTTCTCCGCCGTCGACGCGGGCGCCGCCCGCAGATAGCCGCTGTACGGTGCCGGGATGCTGACGTCGACGCGGTACCGGCCGCCGCTGAGCTGCGCCGACTGCGACACCACGACCTTGCCCGTGGTGTCCGTGACGCCGGTGACCTCGTGCCCGGCGGGGTCGGTGACCCGCACCTTCATGCCCCGCTGCGGCACGTCCATCGTCGTGTTGATCACGCCGGTGCCGAAGAAGTCGCGCAGCACCTCGACCGTCAGCGTGCCGTCGGCGGCCGAAGCGGCGGCCTGTCCGGCCGAGGCCCCCACGGCGCCGCCCGCCACTAAGAGGCCGGACACCCCTATGCGCGCCAGCGGCTCCACGAGCCTTCTGGCCGGCCGGCGCGAATCTCTGCCGACTCGATTCATGGCATCACACTCCACACTTCTCTGGTCATGAGAACGAAGCCCCCGATTCCCGCTGCACGTCTTCTTCGTGGCTCAGCCGCGAACACCGGCCGCGCACGCCACGGAAAAGAAAAAGGGCCCACTGCTGTCACACGGGCCGCTTTGCGATGATCCTTCGAAGGTGTCGTGGACGAGGTGTAAGCACAGCATGCCGGTGCAGGCGAACGCGCGTTCAGAACCTCGGGCAGGACCACCCTGTGCTGTGTTTTCCCGCAGCTCAATCACGGTATGCCCGCCCCCACCGCCGACCTCGCCGACCGCCATCGCGAGCAGCGCGCGACATCCTATCCGCTGGGGTATCGCCGTCACCACCGGAACCTGTGACATCCCTCGGAATTCGTGACGGTCTCCGAGCGCCCCGGAAATGGCGCCCGGAAGAACGTGCGAAAAAGCGTCGTGGCGGCCGGTCGTGCCGGGCTCAGACGCGTACGTCGGCCCAGGCCGGCGGGTACTCGATGCGGACCATGGCACAGGTGACGGAGACACCCGCCCCGTGGGCCACGAGGAGCACGTGGTCCCCGGCGCCCACCTCCCCGGTCTCGACGAGGTGGTTGAGGCCCACGATCTGGTCGTTGACCGTCATGTGCCCCAACCGCCGTCCGAAGTCCAGCAGTCCCTGCTCGGGGCTGAGGCCCATGGGGGCGAGGATGCTCTTGAGGTGGCTCTCCCGGCCGGTGAAGATGTGGGCCACGCGCGTGACGTCGCCGACGTCGAGGTCGGCCTCGGCGATCGTGCGCAGGGCCAGTTCGGTCCGCAACTCCCCTTGCCGGTCCACGACTTCCGCGTCCGGCTCCGCGAGGCGCGGCCGGACCGCCGGGCGCCGGTCGCCGGGGACCACGCCCTCGCCGTCGGTCACCGGGGGGAACTCCTCGGTGCGGAACCGCTCCTCGACCTCCGCGGTGGACCCGCTGTTGACCGACAGGAGACGGGCGAAACCCGGCCGTTTGCCGAGCAGGACCGCGCTCGCCCCGTCTGCGACGACACCGTTCTCCAGACGGGCCCAGCGGTTGAAGCGGGGCGTGCCCACGTTGTCGGCGCCGGTGATGAGCGCCGCCGTGCGCTCGGGCACGGCCATGAGGTGGCAGGCGGCGAGTTCGAGCGAGCCGATCAGCCCGTTGCAGCCCTGTCCGACGAGGTAGGAGGGGATGTCCCGGTCGGTGAGGTGGCGCAGGATGTAGTGCTGCGCCGACCAGGCGCCGGGCCCCTGCCGGTACAGGCAGGCGTGGAGGTGCAGGGCGAGGTCGTGCGGGTGGCTCCCGGCCCGCCGGGCGGCCTGGCGGGCCGCGCGCACGGCCATGTCCGGTGCCGACAGGTCACCGGCGACGGCCGCGCCGGTCCACCCCTGGTAGGCGTGGTCCTCGGCGTCGTACAGGCCGAGTTCGACGGCCCGCCCGGCGTCGAGGACGTCGGGGATGTGGACGCCGAGGCCGGTGATGTACAGGTCGGGGGTCTTCATTTCGAGGCTGCTCCTTCGGCCGCGGTGCCGGTCACCACGGTGGTTCTCACGGCGGCGATCGCCCGCGCGACGGACTGGACGGAGCTGTCCCGGAGGATCGTGACCATGGGCAGCCTGACCTGGAACCGCCGGTCGATGACGTTCCTCAGCTGGACCGCCGTCATCGAGTCCATGCCCATCCTGTTCAGCGGGCGGCTCACGTGCACACGCCCCGGTTCCAGCCCGAGGACCTCCGCGGCCGCCTTCCTCACTTCCTCGACGACCTCCGCGTCCTCCTCCAATCGCGGTGCGGTGGTGGGGAGTCGGGCTGCCGTCCGGCCGGGGAGGACCGGCCGGGAGGTACGGGGCTCCGGACCCGCCGGGTGCGCCACGGCGGTGTGCGGGGCGGAGGTGTCCGGGGTTGAAGTGTGCGGGGCGGGAGTGTGCGGGGTGTGCGGGGCGGAGGTGTGTGGGGTGGAGGGGCCGGGCGGGATCAGGCCGCTCAGCAGCGGGACGCGTGCGGCCTCCGTGTGCGCCCTCGCCCAGGACGCCCAGTCGGCGCGTACGACGACGGCGTGCGAGGTGCCCTCGGCGAGGACGTCGCCCAGGACGGCGAGCCCCTCGTCGGGCGAGAAGCCCGACATTCCGCGCGGTACCGGACTCCGGCCGTCTTCCGCCTCCTTGCGGGCGATCATGCCGGCGCCGCTCCAGTAGCCCCAGTTGACCGAGGTGGCCGGGCGGCCCTCGGCGAGACGGTGGTGGGCCAGCGCGTCGAGGAACGCGTTGCCCGCCGCGTACCCGCCCAGGAGGGGTGAGGCGAGGACGGAGGACGCGGAGGAGAACAGGACGAACGCGCCCAGGGGCATGTCGTACGTCAGCCGGTGGAGGTTCCAGGCTCCCGCGACCTTGGCCCTGAGCAGGGAGGCGAGGTGCGCGGCCGTCATGTCCTGCACCGGGACGGGGTCGAAGGTGCCGGCCGCGTGGAAGACGCCGCGCAGCGGTGGTTCGCCGTCCCGCAGCCGCTGTTCCAGGAGCGCGCGCATGGCCTGGTGGTCGGCCACGTCGACGGCCGCGTACCGGACGTCGACGCCTCGCCGGGCGAGATCGCGCAGCACGGCGAGCCGCGCGTCCGGCGGGTGGCCGGAAGGGGCGGTCGCCGGGTCGGGCAGCGGGGTGCGTCCGGTCAGCAGGAGGCTGCGGGCGCCCTGGTCCGCGAGCCAGGACGCCAGCCGCAGTCCGATGCCGCCGGTTCCACCGGTGACGAGGTAGGTGCCCACCGGGCTCACGGGCGCGGGGGCGGTCGTCCTCACGGGCGCGGTCGTCCTCACGGGCGCGGTCGTCCTCGCGGGCGCCGGGGCAGTCGTCCTCACGGGCGCCGGGGGAAGCAGGTCGTCGGTGAGGGCGAGGACCACCGCGCCGACGCGTTCCGGCAGGCTCCTCGCCGTCGGCAGCGGTCCGGCCGCCGTGGCCCGCAGCTCGTGGTGGGGCAGGGCCGCGAGCGCTCCGGTGGCGACGAGGCCGACGACGGCCCGCAGCACGGCGCCCGCCCGGGCCGGCTGGTGGCGGACCATGTGGGCTACGTCGATCGCGTGGTACGACAGGTTGGGTACGGGCGGGCACCGGTCGAAGGAGGCGTCACCGCCCGGGCGGGTCAGCTCCAGGTAGTGGCCGAACGGCGCCGTCGACGCGAGGGCGGCGCGGGCGGCGTCACCGGTGAGCGTGTTCACGACGGCGTCGAACCCCGCCTCGTCGGCGGCCTCCCGGAACACCGGGGAGCCGGCGGACGGACGAGGGTCCGCGATCTGCCGGACGCCCTGTCCGGCCGGCCACCGCCGCTCCGGGAGGCTGTCTGCCGTGGCGTGGACGTCGGCGCCCAGCCAGCGGGCCACGTGGACGGCGGCCGTCGCGGTGCCGCCGGTCGCCCCGTGGACGAGCACGCGGTCGTCCCGCCCGACGCGGGCGAGGTCGCGCAGGGCGTGGAAGGCGCCCAGGTAGGCCGCGGGCAGCGCGGCGGCCTCGGCGAACGTGGTTCCGGCGGGCTTCGGCGCCGTCAGGACGGCCTTGGTGACGACGTGTGTGGCCGTCGCGCCGCCCGCGGCCAGGGCGACGACCTCGTCGCCCACGGCCACATCGCGCACGTCGGACCCGACGGCGATCACGGTTCCGGAGCACCCGATGCCGAGCGGCCGGTCGCCGTCGGGCCGCTGCCCAGCGGCGGCGGGGCCGTCCGGCAGGTCGAGGGCGGCGTGCGAGACCCGGAGGGCGACCTCGTCCGCCGCGGGCGGGGCCAGCGTGACCGTCTCCCGGTCCGGGCCGTCCACGGCGCCCCCGGACGAAGGACACAGCCGCACGGCGGTCGTGGTCCCTTCGCGTGCGGAGGCCGTACGGCCGGGCACCAGGCGGGCGACGCGGCGTACGCCGTCCCGCAGCGCGAACTGGTCCTCGTCGTCGGGGGCGAGCAGGTGCGCGACCAGGGCGTCGACGCTCCGGGGACTGCGGTCCAGGTCCACGAGCCGGGTACGCGGCGCGGAGTGCTCGGCGGCGAGCGCGCGTCCCAGTCCCCAGAGCGGCGCCTGGAAGGGCGCGACGAGCCGGTCCGCCGGCGCCACGCGCTGGGCGTGCCGGCTGACCAGCCACAGCTGGGGAGGACCGGCGGCCTCCCGCGTCAGAAGCGCCTGTGCGAGGTGGACGACGCTGCCGCAGGACAGCAGTTGGGCCCGTTCGATCTCCTTGCCCGTCGCGTGGAGTCCCGCGTCCGCGTCCAGGGACCACAGGTGGACGATGCCGTGGAGGCGGCCCCGGCCCGCCAGGTCGTCCAGCACCGCCGTGTAGTGCGCGGGGTCGGCCGGGTCGATCCGGTACCGGTCGACGGCGGCCTGGTAGCTCGCGGCGGCGGTGACGACCACGGTGTCCTGGCCCTCGGCGGCGAGGCGTTCGACCACCGCTCGTCCGCAGGGCCCGCTGTCGGTGAGGACCAGCCAGGTGCCGCGCCCGGACGGCGTGCCCGGGGCGCCGGGGCGTGGCGGGGCCTGCCACTGGAGGGTGTGCAGCCAGCCGCCCCGGTCGCCCGCGGGCTGCGCGCCGGGGGCGGCGGGGCCTGCCTCCGGGGAGGGCGCGGCGGTCGCGGGGGCTGCCTCCGGGGCGGGGGCATGGCCGGCCAGGTATCGCAGGCGTGCCCCGCGCAGTTCGGCCAGGAGGCGGCCGTCGGCGTCGTGTACGCGGATGTCGGCGGCGAAGGAGTCCGGCCGCCCGGACGGTACCAGGCGGGCGTGGCTGAACACCTCGGTGCCGGGCCGGTGGTAGGAGCGGAACTCGTCGATGCCGCCGAAGACGAAGACGCCGTCCTCGCCCGCCACGGTGCGGGGGCGGGCCGCCGCCATCGCGTGGCAGCTCGCGTCCAGGAGCGCCGGGTGGAAGTGGTGGTCCGCGAGGGTGCCGTGGACGGGCTCGGGGCAGGCGACGCGGGCCAGTGCCTCACCGTCGCGCCGCCACAGTTCCACCAGGCCCCGGAAGGCACCGTGCCACTGGTTGCCGCGTGCGGCGTGGTAGGGGTAGAAGACGTCGCCGGTCCCGTGTTCGGGGAGGGTGTCCCGGACGGCGGCCGGGTCGAACGGCGCCGCGCTCCCGGGCCCGGGCAGGGCGTACCCGCTCGCTTCGGCGTGCAGCACCCACGGGTCGTCGTCACCGGATCTGCCGTGCACCTGGAACGCCGGCCGCCGCCCGGTGCGGACGGCGCTCACGCGCAGGGTGGGGGCCGGGCCGTCCTCGTCGAGGTACAGGGCCTGCCGGTAGTGGACGTCGGCCAGCGCCACCGGTCCGTCACCGAGGAGTTGCCGGGCCGCTTCCGTCAACAGCTCGAGGTAGACGGTGCCGGGTACGACGACGGTGCCCTGGACGCGGTGGTCGGCCAGGTAGGCGTGGCGCCGGAGATCGAGGGGGCCGGTCCACACCCGGGTGTCACCGGTGCCGGCAGTCGGCACACCCAGGAGGGGGTGCACGGGCCGGGCACCGGGCGCGGAGTCTCCCGCGTCCACCGGGGCCGTCCCTGTGCCCGGCGGCACGGTCGGGCCGCCGGGCGCGTACGCCCGAGACCCCATGTCCACCGCGGCCTCGTCCGCGCCCAGGGGCACGGGCCCGTTGCCGGGCACGGGCGCGGAGGCCCCCGTGTCCACCAGGGCTGTACCGGTGTCCGGGCACACGGGCCGGGCACCGGGCATGGGCGCGGAACCGTCCGGGGTCGCCGGAACCGTCCTCGCGTCCGGGGGCACGAGTGCGGGCGCGGGAGTCACCGGCACCGTCCCCGCGTCCGGGGATACGGGTACGGGCGCGGCGGTCGTCGTGACCGCCCGGGGGGTCCGGGCGCCGGCGGGGTGGTCGGGGAGCCAGTGCCGGGTGCGCTGCCAGGGGTAGTGGGGCAGCGGGACGTGGCGGCCGCCGTCCAGGATCGCGGCGAGGTCCAGTGGCACCCCGGCGGTGTGCAGGCGGGCCGCCGTGGCCAGCAAGGCGGCCCGCTCGGGTTCGTCGCGGCGCAGCGAGCCCAGGGCGGCGGTGCCGTCCCGGCCGGCCGCGCGGGCGGTCTCCCTGATGCCGCCCAGCAGGACCGGGTGGGGGCTCACCTCCAGGAAGACGGTGTCGCCGGTGCCGATCTGGTGCCGCACCGCGCCGACGAAGTCGACGGCTTCGCGGAGGTTGCGGACCCAGTATCCGGCGTCCATGCCGGGGCCCTCCACGACCTCGCCGAGGAGGGTGGAGTGGAGGGGGACGGCCGCCCGGCGGGGGGCCAGGTCCTTCAGCGCCCGGAGGAGGTCGTCGCGCACCGCGTCCATCTGCGGGGAGTGGGAGGCCAGGGAGACCTTGACGGGCCAGTTGGGTGTCCCCCGGGCGTCGAGTGCCGCGAGGACGCCGGCCAGCGCGTCCGTGTCGCCGGAGAGCAGGGTGGAGGCCGGGCCGTTGGCGGCCGCGACGGCGACGCTGTCCTCGTGTCCGGCGATCGCCCGGGCGGCCTCGGAGGCGGACAGCGCGACCAGGGCCATGCCGCCGCGGCCGGCCAGCCGCCCGGCGATCCGGGCGCGGCGGCAGATGACGGCCGCCGCGTCCTCCAGGCTGAGCACCCCGGCGATGTACGCCGCCGCGGCCTCGCCCATGCTGTGGCCGATGACGACGTCGGGCTCGACGCCCCACGACCGCCACAGCTCCGCCAGGGCGATCTCCACCGCCCACAGCACGGGCTGGATCACCTCGAACTCGGCGAAGCGCTCCTCGGTGCCCTCGCGCAGCAGCTCGATGACCGACCAGCCGTTCTCGGCCCGGACGGCCGCGTCGCACGCCCGCATCGCGCGCGCGAAGACGGGCTCGGCGTCGAGCAGTTCACGCCCCATGCCGACCCATTGGGAGCCCTGGCCGGGGAAGACGAACGCGACCCGGGGACGCCGGGAGGGGTCCGTGAACTCCGCGTAGGACAGCGTGGGTTCGGGGTCGTCCAGGGCGAATCCGGTCAGGGCGAGCGCCGCCTGCGCGTGGGAGACGACCGGCAGGGCCAGCCGGGTGTCGAGGTGGGAACGGCGCAGCGCCGCGCTGTGGCAGATGTCGCGCAGGCGGTGGGAGCGGCCGGGTCCGGCCGTCAGGAACCGTGCGTAGGACAGCGCGAGCGCGGTGAGCGCCTCGGGTGTCGCGGCGGAGAGGGTGAGCAGTTCCGGGCGCTCCGCCGGCTCCTCCGGCTCCCCCGGCTCCTCCGGCGCGGGCGGCGGCTCGGGGACGTACTCCTCCAGTACCACGTGGGCGTTGGTGCCGGAGAGGCTGAAGCTGCTGACCCCGGCCAGGGCCGGCCGGCCCCGGTCGGGCAGCGGTGTGTTCCGGGTCGCGACCGTCAGCGGGAGGGTGTCCCAGGGCACGGCCGGGTTGGGCTGGTCCAGATGCAGGCTCGCGGGGACGACACGCTGTTCCAGGCAGAGCACCGCCTTGATGAGGCCGGCCATCCCGGCGGCCGCCTCGGCGTGCCCGATGTTCGTCTTGACCGAGCCCACGAGGGCGGGGCGGTCGGCGGGCCGGCCCGGGCCCAGGACCCGGGCGAGCGCCTCCAGTTCGACGGGGTCGCCGACCGCGGTCCCCGAGCCGTGCGTCTCCACGTAGTCCACGTCCCCCGGGTCCACCCCGGCGTCCGCGCAGGCGCGGGCGATCACGGCGCGCTGGCCCTCGACACCGGGCGTGACCAGGTAGCCGCTGCTGCGCCCGTCGTTGCCCACGGCGGAGCCGCGCAGCACGGCCCGGACGCGGTCGCCGTCGGCGATCGCGCGGGAGAGGGGTTTGAGGATCACGGCGGCGACGCCCTCGGCGCGTACGAAGCCGTCCCCGGAGGCGTCGGCGAACTTGCAGCGGCCGTCCTCGGCGAGCAGGCCCGCACCGGCGTACGCGAGCCCCTCCTCCGGCCGGAGGACGAGGTTGACCGCACCGGCGACGGCCATCCGGCATTCGCCCAGGCGGAGCGCCTGCACGGCGTGGTGCACCGCGACCAGCGAGGAGGAGCAGGCCGTGTCGACGGTGCTGCTGGGGCCGCGCAGGTCGAAGGCGTAGGACAGCCGGCCGGAGGTGGTCGCGCGCAGGGCGGCGCCCGTCACGGCGTACAGGTCGAACCGGTCGGGCGCGGCCTGCTGGAGGTGCCAGTAGTCGCCGCCCGCCTGCCCGATGTAGACGCCGGTGTCGGATCCGGCGAGGGCGGGCAGCGGGACCCCCGCGTCCTCCAGGGCCTCGTGCGCGACCTCCAGCAGCAGGCGCTGCTGGGGGTCGATCTTGTCGGCCTCCCGGGGGGTGATGCCGAAGAAGCCGGCGTCGAAGTCGGTGACCTGTCCGACGAATCCGCCCAGGTGGCCGCCGGTGCGGCCCGGGGTGCGTGGGGCGGGGTCGGCGTCGGCGTCCGGGCCGGGACCGGGGAGCGGGCCGAGGCCGTGGCGGTCGGCGGGTGTCCGGGTGATCGCGTCGGTGCCGTCGCGCAGCAGCGTCCACATCTCGTCGACGGTGTCGGCGCCGGCGAACCGGCCGGCCATGCCGATGACGGCGACGGGTTCGGACCGCTGCGGCGCGGGGGTGCGGCTGGATCGGTCGTGCACGGGCACGGTGGGTTCCTCTGGGTGGGTCGGTGGCTTCGGACCGGCCGCTGAGTGGGCCGGTGGCGCCGGATGGGCCGGGGGGCCGGGGGGACGCGGCGGCCGTCATCCGGTGGAGAGGGCATGCGTACCGGGCGTCATCCGGTACGACGGGCACACGCATCGGGCGTCATCCGGTACGACGGGCGTACGTGCCCCACGTCATCCCTTGACGTCATCCCGTACCGCGCATGGCCGCGAACCGGCGGTCCGCGCGCTCCTGTACGGCGTCCAGGTCGTCTTCGGTCTCGGCGCCGGGCGTCGCGTCGGGCAGGTCGTCCTCCAGCCGGCGCAGTGGCCGCCTCAGGAGCCCGAAGGCGCCCCAGGCGATGATGCACACCCCGCACACGACCAGCAGCAGTGCCATGCCGCGGCCGGGGCCGGTGCCGATCACGGCGCCCAGTGCGGGGTGCTCGCGCAGCGCCGGGGCGAACACGCCGTCGGCGAGCGGGCCCGCCGTGAGGAAGCCCACGGGCTGGGTGGCGAGCGCGATCATGACGTTGGCGGACAGGACCCGGCCCTGCAACTCCTGCCCCACCTTGACCTGGATGATGGACAGCCAGTGGGCGTTCAGCACGGCCATGGCGCCCGTCCGCAGCGCGAGTCCGGCCGCCACGAAGGGCAGGGACGCGTGCAGGCCCATCAGGACGGTGCCCGCGCCCACCCCGAGGGTGGCGGCGATCATGCCGGTCGCGCGGCGCCGGGTGCCGCCCCACGGCACCATCAGCAGTCCGCCGGCCACGCCGCCCAGTCCGCCGAGGGTCGTCACCAGGCCGAGCCGGGTGACCCCGGCGAAGGACAGGACGAGCGGCTGCACCGCGACGAAGACGACGGAGGCGAACAGGTTCAGCACCGCGGCGAAGCCGGTCAGCAGCAGCAACGGCCTGCGCCGGGCGATGAAGCGCCAGCCTCCGGTGAGCGCCCGGCCGAAGGGCTCGCGCTGCCGGCGGAACAGCCGGTCGGGGAAGCGCACGGCCAGCAGGGAGGCGATGCCCGCGGCGAAGGCGCACACGCCGAGGCCGACGACGCCGGACACGCCCACGACGGCCACGAGCGCGCCGCCGAGGAGCGGTCCGACGACGCCCGCGAAGCCCAGTCCGAGGCCCGCCAGGGCGTTGGCCTGCGGCAGATAGGGCTTGGGCACCAGCTGGGCGGTGGCGGCCAGGTACGCGGGCCGGTGGAAGGCGGTGGCGATCGAGGTGACCGTCACGACGAGGCAGACGGCCGGCAGTGACGGCCCGCCGGTGGCCGACAGGACGGCCAGTGCCGCCATCGCGAGCGCGCTGCTCCCGTCCGCCGCGAGCATGACGCGGCGGCGGTCCACCCGGTCGGCGACCGTTCCGCCGAGCGGTGTCGCCAGCACCGCCGGGAGCATGCCGAGCGTCGTGACGAGGGCCAGGTCCAGGACGCGGCCGCTGCGCTGGTACGCCCACACGCCGAGGGCGAACATGCTCAGGCTGCCGCCCAGCATGGACAGGAACTGACCGGCGGCGACGGTGTAGAACGCGCGCAGGCCACGGGGCCGTACCGGGTCCGTGGCGACGGGCTCGGGCAGGCGCCCCGCGGTCCAGTCCGTGATCCGTTCGCCGAGCAGCGCGGCCAGGGCGGTCGCCTGGTGCCGCAGGAAGTAGTGGCCCGCCTTGGGCAGGGTGGCGAGTTCGACCCGGTCGGCGAAGGCGCCCCACTCGCGGTAGCGCTCCTGGTACAGCTCGGTGGAGTGGTCGGCCTCGCCCACCACGCACAGGATCGGCGCCGTCAGGCTCGCGCGCGGTGCGGCCAGTTCCCGGGCGTACCAGGCGCGGGCCTCGGCCGAGTCGTGGCGCATGGCGCGCAGCGCGGTCTCGGTGGCGGTGTCGTCCATGTCGTCGAGGATTCCGCCGGTCGTGCGCAGGATGTCCCGGTAGTGGCGGTTGGAGGCCCACCGCTCCAGCGGCAGGACGCGCTGGGCCCAGGCGGCCGCCCGTCCCGGCAGCCGCGCGGAGGGGAAGTTGCCCGCCACGACCACGCCGAGCACCGCGCGTCCGCCGGCCTCCAGCCGGCGGGCCAGGGCGACGGCGGCTGCCGATCCCACCGAGTGCCCGTAGACGAGGACGGGTCCGCTCACCGTCGCCTCGATCTCCTCGGCGAGCCGTTCGGTCAGTTCGTCGAGCGGCAGGAAGCGCTCCGCGGGGCGGGCCGGGTCGTGGCCGGGCAACTCGGCGGCGAGGACGGCCGTTCGGTCCGGGAGTGCCGCCGCGAGCGGCTGGTAGACGGCGGCCGATCCGCCGCCGTAGGGCAGGCACACCACGGTCGCCGTGGTCTTCGCCGATCCGCTCAGGCGGTGCAGCAGACGGCTCCGGCCGGTGTCGGACGCGTCGAGGTGCGCGGCGAGTTCGCGGATGGTGGGCCGGGTGAACATGTCGATCACGCGCAGGCCGGGGTCGCAGGCCCGGACGGCGCGGACCGCGGTGAACGAGTCCCCGCCGAGTGCGAAGAAGTCGTCGTCGATCCCGATGCCGGGCAGTTTGAGGAGGTCGGTCCAGACCCGGGCCAGGCGGTGCTCGGTGGGGGTGCGCGGCGCGACCGGCTCCCCGGCGGTGCCCGCCGCGGGGCGGGGCAGGGCGGCCCTGTCGACCTTGCCGTTCGGGGTCAGCGGGAACCGGTCGAGCACCGTGACGGTGGCGGGCACCATGTACTCGGGGAGCCGTTCGCGCAGTCCCGTCCGGGCGTCCCGGGCGGTGAGCCCGTCGCCGGGTTCCGGTACGAGCCAGGCCGCGAGTTCCCGGCGCCGTCCCTCGCCGACGGGCAGTACGACGGCCTCGGCGACGCCCGGCAGCCGCCGCAGGGCCGCCGCGACATCGCCCGGTTCCACCCGGTAGCCCCGCACCTTGACCTGGTCGTCGACGCGGCCGCGGAACTCCACCCAGCCGTCCCGGCGGACCCGCAGCACATCGCCCGACCGGTACAGGCGGTGCCCGTCGACGGTGACGAACCGCTGTGCGGTCGGTCCCGGTGCGCCGAGATACCCGCGGGCGACTCCGGGTCCGCCCACGAGGAACTCCCCCGGTATGCCCGCGGGCAGCGGGCGGCCGGCGCGGTCGGCGAGGAAGCCGGTGGTGTTGGCCACGGGGCGGCGGCCCAGCGGGACGATGCCGGTGCGCAGTCCCTCGGGCACGTCGTCGACGTCGCACACCATGCGGACCATGGTGGATTCGGTGTGCCCGTAGTGGTTCTGCACCCGCAGTCCGGGGCGGGCGGCGCGGGCCCGTTCGACGATGGACCAGGGCAGGGCCTCGCCGGCGAACAGCAGCAGTCTGCGCGGCAGGACGGCGCCGATGTCGCCGTGGGCCGCCAGCAGTTCGAAGTGGCTGGGGACGAACTTGATGACGTCCATGGGGTTCTCGGCGAGGTAGCCGGCCAGCGCCACCGGGTCCATGGCCGTCTCGCGGGCCACGAAGTGGACGGTGCCGCCGGTGGTGAGGGCGGCGTGGAAGCAGGTGTGCGCGAAGTCGGCGGCGATCGTCGACAGCACGGCGAACACACCGCCGTGGACCTCGGCGCCCAGGTGGTCCAGGACGCCGTCCAGGTAGTCGGTGACACTGGCGTGCTCCACGGCGACGCCCTTGGGCGTGCCGGTCGATCCGGAGGTGAAGACGACGTGCAGCAGGTGGTCGGGGCGGACCGGCACGCCGGGCCGGTGCGCGGGCTGGTCCCGCAGCACGGCGGGGTCGTCCAGGACGAGGACCTTCCTGCCGTCGCCCTCGACGGTCGCGGCGAACTCGCGGACGGTCAGGACGGTGCGCACCCCGGCGGTCCGGAGGATCGAGGCGGTGCGGCTCGCGGGGTTCATGGCGTCCAGGGGCAGGTAGCCCGCGCCCGCCTTGAGGACGCCGTGCAGGGCGGCCGGCAGGGCCACCGAGTGCTCCAGCAGCACCGCGACGGGCTCGTCCGGGGTGACCCCGGCGGCGAGCAGCGCGTGGGCGACGCGGTTGGCCATGCGGTCGAGTTCGCGGTAGGTGAGCCGGCCGTCGGGTGCGACGACGGCGAGCGCGCCGGGGCTGCGGTCCGCCCACCGTTCGACGAGCGGGTGCAGGGTGCGGGCGGGCGCCGTGCGCACCGGGCCGCGCAGCTGCGACGCGGAGGCCGGTGCCAGCGCGGCGGCGCCCACGGGGCTCTCGGGGTCGTCCAGCAGGTGGGTCAGCAGGTTCTGGTACCAGGAGGCGATGGCCCGTACGGTCTCCTCGTCGAAGAGGTCGGTGCGGTAGTTGAGGCTGCCGGTGCAGCCGTCCGGGCCTTCGGCGAGGGTCAGGTGGAGGTCGGACTTGGCCGACACCACGGGCCTGCCGACGATCTCCGCCTCGAGTCCCGGGAAGGCCGGCGGGGCGTCGTCCAGGACGAGGTAGTTGAAGAGTGTCTGGACGAGGGGGGCCGAGGTGGCGCTGCGGTCGGGTCGTACCCGGGCCACGACGCGTTCGAACGGCACGTCGGCGTGGGCGAACGCGTCCAGGGCCACCTCGCGGGTCCGCTCCAGCAGTCGCGTCCACGTCGGGTCGCCGGAGAGGTCGGTCCGCAGGACGACGGTGTTGACGAAGCAGCCGACCACGCCGTCCGTGCCGGGGTGGTGGCGACCGGACTCCACCACGCCCACCGGCACGTCGGTGGTGGCGCACATGCGGGACAGCAGCGCCTGCCAGACGGCGAGGAACACCATGAAGGGGGTGCAGCCGGTCCGCGCGGCGACGGCCCGGACCTGCCGGGCGCGGTCGGCGGTGACGGTCAGGGCGACCTCGCCGCCCCCGGGGTCCGCGACCGCGGGCCGGGGCCGGTCGGCCGGCAGGTCGAGCTGGGGCGCGAGACCGGCAAGCCGCTCCTCCCACCAGTCCAGGTCGTCCGGCGCCTCGGGCCGGGCGGCCGGGCCGGCGGCGTAGTCGGTGTGCTGGGCCGGCGGTGGCGGGGCCGCGCCGAGTCCGCGCCGGGCCGCGTACAGGACCGGCAGTTCCGCGTGGACGATGCCCAGGGACGTGCCGTCCACGGCGATGTGGTGGAACGTCAGGGCGAGCACGCAGGCGTCACCGCCGCGGAACAGCGCGGCCCGCATGGGCGGCCGCCGCGCCAGGTCGAAGGGCCGCTCGGTCTCCGCCGCCAGCGCCTCGTCCAGCTGCTCCGGCGGTACGTCCCGCACGAGCACCGGCACGTCCGCGGCGGCGCCGACGACGGTGACAGGCCCGCCGTCCCGTTCCTCGACGCGGCCGCGGAGCACCTCGTGGCGTTCGGCCAGGTCGCGGACGGCACCGAGCAGGGCCGGTTCGTCCAGGGTGCCGCGCAGCCGCAGGACGACCCGGGAGTGGAAGGCGGAACCGCTGGTCCCGAGCTGCTCCAGGAACCACAGCCTGGTCTGTGCGGGGGTCAGCGGGACCGGCGCGGACCGGTCGAGGCGCCGGGGCAGCGCGTCGGGGGTCTTGGCGAGCGCCGCGGCCAGGCGTCGTTCCAGCAGTGCGCGGGAGCGGCCCCGGGGGTCGGTCGGGTGCGGGCGGGTGTCGTTTCCGAGAGCCCCGGCTTCCATGGTGTTCATCCTTCGGGGAGCGTGGTCGTGGTGGGTGTGCGGTGCCGGGGGCTTCGGTCGGGGGAGCCGTACGGCCGTGTGGTGACGGTCAGCCGGGCGACGGCCTCCTCGGCGCGGCGCACCGCCTGGGCGGGTGTCGGCGCGCAGGCGAGGGCGAAGGCCGAGCGGTCCAGGGAGCTGCGCAGGGGGCCGACGCGGGAGCCGGGCCGGACCAGGACCTCGCAGCGGATCACGTCCGGTACGGCGTACGCCTCCCGGACCCCGCCGACGTGCTCCACCGTGCCGGGCGTGGCGTGCGCGTACCGGACCGCGGCGGAGCGCCGGGCACGGCGGGGCAGCGGCGGGGTGCGGGGATCGCCGGTGAGCAGGGTCCAGTAGGCGCGGACCAGTTCGATGTCGTAGGCCCACTCGATCAGGTCGACGATGTTGTCGCCGGGCAGGCGGCCGGCGCATTCGATCAGGTAGGGCGTGCCGTCCTCGACGATCCATTCGCAGTGGACCACACCGGTGCCGAAGCCGGTCATGGCGACGAGCCACTCGGTCTGCTCGCGCAGGCGCGCGTCGAGGGCGGGCGGGATGTCGGCGGGGACGAGCTGTCCGCGCTCGACCGGCCGGGGCCCGGGGAACATGACCTCCTCGGTCACGTTGCCGAAGAGCACGCGGCCGGAGGAGACCAGCAGTTCCACGCTGAAGGGCCGGCCGCTGACGCACCTCTCGGCCAGCATCCGCACCGGGACCTCGCGGTCCGGTACCCAGACGCCGTCCCGCTGGGCGGCGCACTCCGCGACGCTCGCCGCCCAGGCGTCGGCCGCCTCGTCGGGAGAGTCCAGGACCCGGGCGCCGATCGAGCCCTGGAGGTCGGCCGGTTTGAGCACCACGGGCCCGGGGTGGTCCGCCATGAAGGCCGCCAGTTCCGCCGGGCCGCCGACGGCCCGTGAGGCGGGGTTCGCGATGCCCGCGGCCCGGGCGGTCTCCCGCAGGAGTGACTTGTCCCGCAGCCGTCGTGCCACGTCCGAGCCGATGCCGGGCAGTCCGTAGTGCTCGGCGAGGCGCGCGGCGAAGTACGTCGCGTACTCCCCCGCGGGGCCGATCGCAGCGGGTGACAGCCCCGGGTGGGCGGCGTAGAACCGGTCGGCGGAACCGTCGAGCTGGTACGGCCACTCGATCAGCTCGCGGATCACGGGTACGGCCCGCGCCCGGTCGCGGAGCCCGCGCTTGCGCACCACGTCGGGCTCCTCGACGACGATCACCGAGTCGTCGGGCCGGAAGCCGCCGAGGGCGAGCAGGGCGGCGTAGCTGAAGCCGACCAGGACCAGCGGGGACGGCGGTGTGGTGCCGGACGTGGCGGGGGTGGTCATCGCGGCTCCCCGTCCGGCTCTGCCGCGAGGCGGTCGAGCAGCAGGCGTTCCACGTGGTCCGCGAAGCCCGCGAGGACGGGCCGGTCGAACAGCGTCCGGACCGGCAGGCGCGCGCCGAGCGCCTCGCGCAGCCGGCCCATCACCCGGGTCGCGGAGAACGAGTCGCCGCCGAGCCGGAAGAAGTCGTCCTCCCGGCCGATGCCGTCCGCGCCGAGCACGTCGGCCCACACCTTCGCCACCAGCCGCTCCATCATCGACTCCGGGGCCGTGACGGTCCGTTCCGCCTCGTCGGGCGGGGGCAGCGCGGCCCGGTCGGTCTTGCCGTTCGGTGTGGTGGGCAGGGCGTCCAGGACGACCCAGCGGCGCGGCACCATGTGGTCGGGCAGCCGCTCGGCGAGGTGGGTCTCGACCGACGGGCGGCGGGACGTCCGGGGCACGACGTAGCCGACCAGGTGCCGTTCGCCCGGGGGCCCGGCGACCGTGACGGCCGCGTCCGCGACGTCCGGGTGCTCCCGCAGCACGGACTCGATCTCGCCGGGTTCGACGCGGTGGCCCCGCACCTTCACCTGGAGGTCGGTCCGTCCGAGGTACCGCAGCTCCCGCCCGTGCCAGCGGACGAGGTCGCCGGTGCGGTAGCAGCGCTCGCCGTCCGGACCGGTGACGAACCGCTCGGCGGTCAGCGCGGGCCGGTCCAGGTAGTCGCGGGCCACGCCCGCGCCCGCGATCCACAGTTCGCCGGGGCATCCCGGCAGCGCCGGTCCGCCCCGGCGGTCCATCACGTGGAGGCGGGTGCCGGCGATCGGCCCGCCGATGGGCACGGCGCGGTCGTCCCGCGTCCCGTCCACCCGGCCGATCGTCGAGTAGACGGTGGTCTCGGTGGGCCCGTAGGCGTTCCACAGCGCGCCGGCCCGCCGCGCGAGGCCGGCCGCGAGGGCGGGGTCGAGGGTCTCGCCGATGCTGATCAGCCGCATCCCGGGCCGGTCGGGCCAGTCGGCGGTGTGCAGCAGGCGCAGCGCGGTCGGTGTCGCCGTCGCGACGGTCACGCCGGTGCGCTCGATCCACTCCGCGAGGGCGTGGCCGTCCTTGGCCGTGTCGTGGTCCGCGAGCGCGAGCCGCGCGCCGTTGGCGAGGGTTACCCACAGTTCGTAGCCGAACACGTCGAAGGTGAAGGGCACCGCACCGAGCGTGACGTCGTCCGCGGTCATCCCTAGCGTGATCCCGGACGCCGCCCCGGACGCCGCCCCGGGGTTCCCCCCGCAGGCCGCCCCAGGCGTGGTCCCGGATGCCGCTCCGGGGTTCGCCCCGGATGCCGCCCCAGGCGTCGCCCCGGACATCGCCCCTGACGCCACCCCAGGCGTCGCCACGGCGTACACCCCAGACGCCGTCCCGGACATCGCCCCTGACACCGCCCCAGGCGTGGTCCCGGATACCGCCCCGGAGGCCGCCCCGGGCATCGCCCCGGAGGCCGCCCCGGGCATCGCCCCGGAGGCCGCCCCGGGCATCGCCCCGGACGGCGCCCCAAGCGTGGTCCCGGATGCCGTCCCGGACATCGCCCCTGACGCCACCCCAGGCGTCGCCACCGCGTACACCCCAGACGCCGTCCCGGGCATCGCCCCGGACGCCGTCCCGGGCATCGCCCCGGGGTTCGCCCCGAATGCTCTCCCAGGCGTGGTCCCCGACATCGCCCCTGACGCCACCTCAGGCGTCACCCCTGACGCCGCCCCAAGCATCGCCCCTGACGCAGTCCCAGGCATCGCCCCTGACGCCGCCTCAGGCGTCCCCCCGGACGCCGTCCCAGGCATCGCCCCGGACGCCGCCCCAGGCGTCACCCCTGATGCCACCCCAGGCGTCGCCGACAGGGCCGCGACGAAGGCGGCCAGGTTCGCGTGGGTTACCCGCACGCCCTTGGGGCGTCCGGTCGAGCCGGAGGTGAACAGGACGTACGCCACCTGCCGCGGATCCGGTTCCGGCAGGTCGGCCGGGCGGGTCCGGGAGGCGGCGGCCTCGTCCACGTCGATCACCGTCGCCCCCGGCAGGGCGCGGGCCGCGGCGAGCGCGGTGCCGCCGGAGAGGACCACCCGCACGCCCGCGTCCCCGGCCAGGCCGGCCAGCCGCCGGGTCGGGTGCCCGGGGTCCAGCGGCAGGTAGGCCGCGCCCGCCCGCAGCACGGCGAGCAGCGCCCCGGGCAGCCGCCGGTCCCGGGGCAGGCAGACGCCGACCGGCTCGCCGGGCCGCAGGCCCCGGCCGGCGAGGACGGCCGCCACCCGGCCGGACCATTCGGCCAGTTCGGCGTAGCTAACCGTGCCGTCGGCGGCGACCACCGCGACCGCGTCCGGCCTGCGGCGGGCCTGGTCCAGGACGGCGGCCACGACGGTGGCCGGCCGGTCCGGGGGCAGCGCCGCGCCGGTGCCCGCCGAACGGAGTTCCGCGCGTTCGCCGGCGGAGAGCGGGTCGATGCCGAGGATCGGCCGGTCCGGTTCGTCGAGCGCCGCCGTGAGCAGGCTGACGAACCAGCGCGCCCAGCGCCGCGCGGTGGCCGCGTCGAACAGGCCGGTCCGGTAGGTCAGCGTCCCGGTGAAGTCGGTGCCGTCGTCGGTGAGCGCGAGGGACAGGTCCGTCCGGGCCGCCGTCCGCGGGGTGCCGATCGACGTGGCGGTCAGGTCGGCGAACCGGTCGGTGGCGGCGGGCGCGGTGACGACGTTGAGCATCGCCTGGAACAGGGGCGTGGCGTCCGGGTCGCGGTCCGGGCGCAGGCGCCGTACGACCTCCTCGAACGGTGCTTCGGCGTGGTCGAGCGCGGCCAGCACCCGGGTCCGGGTGCGCAGCAGTGCCTCCCTGACCGTGGGGTCGCCGGACAGGTCGCCGCGCAGCACCAGCGTGTTGGCGAAGCAGCCCACCATGCGCTCGGTGCCGGGCTGCGTGCGCCCGGAGACCGGTACGCCGACCGCCACGTCCCCGGTGTCCGCGAGCCGGGCCAGCAGCGCCTGCCAGGCGGTGAGCAGCACCATGAACGGCGTGCAGTCCAGCTCCGCCGCCAGGTCCCGCAGCCGTGCGGCCGCACCGGCCGGGAGCGCGACCGGCTCGGCGGCGCCCGTCCAGCCGGTCGCGGGGCCGCGCGGCCGGTCCACCGGGAGCGTGAGCGGGGCGAGGTCCGCCAGGCACGCCGTCCACCAGTCCAGGTCCGCGTCGGCGGCTTCGCGGTCGTGCCGGGAGTGCCGCCATTCGGTCACATCGGCGTACTGGACGGCGAGCGGCCGCGGCACGGGGCCGGTGCCGCGGTGGGCCAGGTACAGCGCCGCGAGGTCGTCCAGCAGCGTCGTCCAGGACCAGGCGTCGACGGCGATGTGGTGCACGGTCAGTACGAGGACGTGTTCGGCCGCCGAGGTCCGCAGCAGCAGCGCCCGGAAGGGCGGTTCCCGGTCCAGGGCGAACGGGCGCGTGGTCTCGGCCCGCACGGCGGCGCCGACTTCGTCCGCCCCGGCGGCCACGACGGGCGGGGCGAGGGTCTCGGGGGCGAGCGGTGTGCCCAGCGGCCCCTCCCCGGTCTCGGTCACGACGGTCCGCAGCACGTCGTGGCGCGCGGCGAGACCGCACACCGCGGCCCGCAGCGCCTCGGTGTCCAGCGGTCCGTTCAGCCGCAGTGCCACGCTGGTGTGGTAGGCGTCGCTGTCCGGGCGGAGCCGCCACAGGAACCACAGCCGTTCCTGCGCGGGGGACAGCCGCACCGGCGCACCGGGCCGGGGGCGCCGGGGCACGCCGGCGGGCGCGGCGGCGCCCGCCGTGCGGCGTTCCAGTTCGGCCGCCAGATCGCGCAGCACCGGCCGTTCGAAGACCGCGCGGACGGGCAGTCGGCAGCCGGTGGCCTCGGCCAGCATGCCCACCATCCGGGTGGCCGCGAAGGAGTGGCCGCCGAGCGCGAAGAAGTCGCCGTCCGCGCCGATTTCGGGCAGGCCGAGGAGTGTCTTCCAGACCCGGGCCACCGCCCGCTCGGCGGGGGTGGCCAAGGCGGGCGGCGCGGCTGCCGGCCGTGCGGGCCGGGGCGCGTCCCGCAGGGCCGCCCGGTCGGGTTTGCCGTTCGCGGTGAGCGGGACGCGGGTCACCACGGCGATCGTCTCCGGCACCATGTACTCGGGCAGCGAGGCGCGCAGCCGGGAGCGGATCGCGTCCGCCCGTGGCAGCCGACCGGGCGCGGGCACCACCCAGCAGGCCAGCCGCCGCCGGTCGCTTTCCCCCTCGGGCAGCACGACGGCGTCGGCGATGTCGGGCAGCGCCCGCAGCGCGGCCGTCACCTCGCCGGGCTCCACCCGGTGGCCGCGCACCTTGACCTGGTCGTCGGTGCGGCCGAGGAACTCGGTCACGCCGTCGCGCAGCCGGACGAGATCTCCGGTGCGGTACCAGCGTCCGCCGTCGGCGTCCTCCGTGAACCGCTCGGCGGTCAGGTCCGGGCGCCCCACGTAGCCGCGGGCCACACCCGGTCCGCCGAGCAGCAGTTCGCCGGGGACACCGGCCGGCCGGGGGCGGCCGGCGCGGTCCACGACCAGGCCGGTCACGCCGGGCAGCGGGCGGCCGAGCGGCACCAGTCCGGTCCGGACCGGCTCGGGGACCTCGTCCACGTCGCAGACCAGCGACATCATCGTCGCCTCGGTGGGCCCGTAGTGGGTGTGCACGGCGAGGTCGGGCCGCAGCCGGCGGACCTCCTCCACCAGGGACCACGGACAGCCCTCGCCGCCGAGGATCAGCAGCTTGCCGGGCAGCACGGCGGCCGGGTCGCCATGGCGGGCGAGCATGCGGAGGTGGCTGGGGACGAGCTTCACCACGTCCACCCGGTGCCGCGCGAGGTAGGCGGCGAAGGCCCGCGGGTCGGTCGTGGTCTCCCGGTCCGGCAGGTGCAGGGTGCCGCCGGTGAGCCACGCGCCGTAGAGGCAGGCGAGACCCAGGTCGGCCGCGACCGTGGAGACGACCGCGAAGGACCCGCCGGCGACCTGCGGCATCCGGCCGGTCAGCCCGGTGACGCGGTGGGCCAGGCCGCCGTGCCGCACCGCGACGCCCTTGGGCGCCCCGGTCGAGCCGGAGGTGAAGACGACGTGCGCCAGGTGGTCCGGGCCGACCGCCACGGCCGGGCGATGGTCGGGGCCGTCGTCGGGTACGGCGACCGGTGCGACGACATCGGCGAGGCCGCGGACCCGGTCCGCGCCCTCGCCCGCCGTCACCACGACGCGGGCGCCGGAGGTGCGGAGCATGTCGTGGACGCGGGAGGCGGGGTGGGCGGTGTCCATCGGCAGGTACGCGCCGCCCGCCTTGAGGATGCCGAACACGGCCGTGGCGAAGTCGCATCCGGGATCGAGGAGGATGCCGACCGGCTGGTCGGGGACGACTCCGGACGCGATCAGCCGGTGCGCCAGCCGGCCCGCGCGGCGGTCCAGTTCGCGGTAGGTGAGGGAGCCGTCGGCGCCGGTGACGGCCGTCCGGCCGGGGTGCTCGTCCACCACCCGTTCGATCAGCGTGTGCACGAGGGCGGCGGGCGGACGGATGGCCGGGCCCGCGAACGCGGGACCCGCCGCCGGCTCCAGGGGTATCCCGTCGACCGGCCGCCCGGGCTCGGCGGTCATCGCGTCCAGCAGCGTGAGGTACCAGCGCACCAGGTTCGCCGCGGTCGCCGGGTCGAACAGGTCGCTCCGGTATTCCAGTACGCCGCCGAACCCGGCGTCGGGGCCGCCGTCCGCCAGTTCCATGCCGAGGTCGAACTTCGCCGTGCGGGGCGGCACCCGGCGCCACTCGGCCCGCACCCCGGGCAGCACCGGCTCCGCCACCTCGTCGTAGAGGTTGAACAGCACCTGGAAGACCGGGGTGGCCGACAGGGTCCGTTCCGGGCGGAGCCGTTCCACGACGCGTTCGAACGGCACCCGGGAGTGGGCGAAGGCGTCCAGCACACCGGCCCGCACCCGGGCGGTCAGGTCCCGTCCGGACGGCTCGCCGGCGAGGTCGGTACGGACCACGACCGTGTCGAGGAAGCAGCCGACGACCGCCTCGCTCGCCTCGGTGTGCCGTCCCGCGTGCGGGACGCCCACGGCGACGTCGTCGGTTCCGGCGAGCCGCCCGAGCAGGGCCTGCCAGGCGGCCAGCAGCACCATGAACGGGGAGGCGCCCGCCCCGGCGGCGAGCGCGCGCACCCGGGCCGCCGTCGCGTGCGGCACCACGGCCGGGACGGACGCGCCCGGCCAGGCCGCCTCCAGGGTCCGGGGCCGGTCGGTGGGCAGGTCGAGCACGGGGGGCAGGCCGGCCAGGTGTCCGGCCCACCAGTCGAGCCCGGCGGTGTCCTCGGGCTCCTCGCGCACCACGTCCGCGTACTGCGGCGCCGGGGCCGGCGGGCGGCCGGTACCGCACCGGGCGGCGTAGAGGGTGCCCAGGTCGGCGAGGAGGAGGCGCAGCGACCAGCCGTCGACGGCGATGTGGTGCACCGTCAGGGCGAGGGTCCAGGAGTCCGGCGTACGGAACAGCACGGCCCGCAGGGGCGGTTCCGCGGTCAGCCGGAACGGACGCCCGGTCTCCTCCGCGAGCGCCGCCTCCAACTGCTCCGCCTCCACGGCGCGGACGGACACCGGGACGTCGGCGGCCGGGCGGGTGCGCAGCACGGGTTCGGGTCCGTCCGGGTCCACGACGCCGCGCAGCACCCGGTGCCGCTCCGCCAGGTCGCGGACGGCGCCGAGCAGGGCGTCCTCGTCCAGCCGTCCGTCGAGCCGCAGCACCGCGGGCACGTTGTACGCGGTGCCGTGCGGCTCCAGTTGCGCCAGGAACCACAGTCTGCGCTGCGCGGGCGAGAGCGGGACGGGGCCTGGCGCGGCGGTGGGCGCGGGCCGCGGGGGGTCCGCGGACACGGCCTCGCGGCCGGCCGCGAAACGTGCTGCCAATTGGGCGCGCGGGCCGTCGCCGGTGTTGCTCATCTTGCCCTTCTTCGGGGTTGTCGACTCCGCGCCGTCCGGGGGTCCGGAACGATCACGGTGGCGGGGATCATCTTGAAAGGGCCGCGGGTCCACGCCTTGCGGAATTGACGCTTCCATGACGCCGGCGGCCTCTGTTTTGACGGGATCCACACGCCGCGCCCCCGTAGCATCGCTGCGACGGATCGGCTCCTTGTCCACAGCGGGACCGCCGACCGGACGAGCCGGAACACCTTTACCGGCCGACGGCGACCGGAGCACCGGGAAACGCCGATTCCGGCGATTCAGCCGATGCCCCGTCACCACTTCAGCGAGAAAGCCGAGACACCGTCATGATGAGCCTCGAGCCCGTGGAAGAGGTGGTCTCCGCCACCGACTCCCGATATGCGTGGTCCTATCCGGTCGACGGCCCCATTGCGGGACCGCGCACGACATCGCGGACGAATTCCCGGCCGAAGAAGGTGAGTACGGTCTGGTACGTGGGCCTTCCCCTCACCTCCGCGCACCGCGGCAGCCATTCGGGCGGTGGGGCCCTGATCGCGGAGGCCGGGGACCAGTCCCGCTACGCGAACGAGGGCACGGTCTATCCGCACGCGTCCCTGATCGAGATGATCACCTACCAGAACGCCTGCTTCCCCCATCTGGCCTGGCGGTACCTGGACATGAGCCACGTCGACTGGGCGGAGGTGCGCGCGAGGATCCAGGCGGACCCGCCCGACGTGGCGGCGTTCACCGTTTATTCGTCGACGGCGATGTGGGCGTACATCGTCGCGGCCGAGATCCGGCGCGTGAACCCGGACGCCGTGATCGTCTTCGGGAACGACCACGCGGGAATCCTCCACCGCGAAGTGCTCACGGGCGCCTACGGATCGAAGATCGTGGACTTCGTGTGCACGGGGAACAACGGCCCCTTCACCATGATGGGACTGCTGTCGTGGCTGGAGGGGCGGCTGGACCTCGCCCGCGTGCCCTCACTGGCGTACCGGGACGGCACCGGGACGGTCCGCAACCAGGCGGCGCCCACCTACCCGCTGTCCGGGCGCATGCTCCCCGACTACCGCCTCGTGGAAGACCAGTTGGTGGAGCACTACGACGACGCGTTCCGGGTCTGGTACGCCTCGCACTACGAGTTGCAGCGCATGGTCACCCTGCCGCTGGACGGCGGCTGCAACTGGGGACGGCGCCCCACGCGGCGGTGCCTGCACTGCTCCATCCAGGGACTGACGCCGAAGACCACGGACGTCGGTGCCGCCGTGGCCACCCTGGAGGTACTCGTCGGCGAGTTGAAGTCGAACGTCTACGCGGCCGGGGATTCCACCCTGGGCATGTCGAAGGCCCAGTGGGGCGGTACGACCTCGTTCCTCGACGAACTCGCCGCGGCCTGCGACGCGTCGGACGTCCTGCGCGGGCGGCGCTTCATGCTCGCCTACGGGCTGGTGTACGAGTTCCTCCAGTCCGCGGAGCTGTGCAAGGGCTTCGTCCAGACCTGGAACGTGGGAATCGAGGCCTTCGACCCCAAACTGCTGAAGGACAACTCGAAGGGCATCAACAAGGGGCCGGACCGGGTGTTCGAGGCCCTCCAGCTCGCGCGGGACCTCGACTACAAGATGTACCTCTCCGGCATTCTCGGCCTCCCCGGGACCACGCTGCGCCAGCTCAAGGAGGAGGTCGACAACTGGCTCTCCATAGCGGAGACCTACGCCGGCTCGATCACGACGGTGTCGGTCGCGGCGCCCGCCATCATCCCCGGGTCCCGTATGTACCGTGACGCCTTCCGGCGGCACGCGGCGGTACGGGAGTGGCACGGCGAGTTGCTCCCGATCAGGAAACTCTCCGAACTGTACGTCCGGGAGAACACCGAGGTGGAGCTGGCGGACGTCGAGGCGGCGCTGACCGACCTCGGGCGCGGTGTCATCGCCCTGGACAACGCCGGCGCCGGCATCAAGTTCGGCGGCTACATGCTGGGCGGGGTGGACCAGGAGGAGACGTACGAACGCCGGCTGCTGGACGAGATCTTCGCCCAACTCGGCTGAGTGGCCGTTCCCACGCCGAAGGCCCGCCGGCTGCCGGCGGGCCTTCGGCGTGCGCGGCGGGCGGTCAGCCGCCGGCCGCCCGGGACGGGCCGCTCAGGTCGTCGAGCACCAGCGCCTCGACGGCCGCCGCGAAGTCGGCGAGTACCGGGTGGTCGAACAGCAGGGCCACCGGCACCGGGACGCGCAGGGCCGTGCGCAGCCGCCCGGCGACGCGGGTGGCGGCGAGGGACTGACCGCCCAGGGCGAAGAAGTGATCGTCCGCCCAGACCCGGGCGACCCCCAGCACGGCGGCCCACACGTCGGCGACGAACTCCTCCGCGTCCCCGGCCGGCGGCACGCGCGGCCGGCCGGCCTCCTCCGCGTCCGCCGCGGGCCGCGGGAGCGCCGCGCGGTCGACCTTGCCGCTGGCCAGGGTGGGCAGGGCCGGCATCCGCACCCAGCGGTCGGGGACCAGGTGCCGCGGGAGCCGGGCACCGAGCCCCGCGCGGACGGCCGCGGTGTCGACGTCCTCCGGCACCAGGTACCCGACCAGGTGGGCGTCGGGCCCCGAGCCGGCCACCGCCACCGCCGCGTCCGCCACCCGCGCGTCGGCGCGCAGCGCGGCCTCCACCTCGCCCGGCTCGACGCGGTATCCGCGCACCTTGACCTGGTCGTCGCGCCGGCCGTGGTACTCCAGGGTGCCGTCATCGCGCCAGCGGGCCAGGTCACCGGTCCGGTAGCAGCGCTCGCCGGGCACGAAGGGATCGTCCGTGAACGCGGTCGACGGCAGGTTCCGGTAACCGCGCGCCACCCCGCCGCCGGCCACCCACAGCTCGCCGGTCACGCCCGGCGGCAGCAGCCGGCCCAGCGGGTCGACGACGTAGCAGCGCGCGCCGGCGACGGGACGGCCGATCGGGACCGGGTCGTCGTCCGCGGTGACCCGGTGCACGGTGGCGGTGACGGTCGTCTCGGTCGGCCCGTAGGAGTTCCACACCTGCCCGACCCGGTCCAGCAGGTCCCGGGCGAGCCGCGGGTCCAGCGCCTCCCCGCCGGTGAGGACCGGCAGCCGCGGGTCGCCGGGCCAGTCCGCCGCGAGGAGCATGCGCATCGACGTGGGGGTCAGGTGCAGCAGGGTGACGCCGCTGGTGGTGATCCGCTCGGCCAGGGCGTGGCCGTCCGTGGCGCAGGCGCGTTCGACGATGACGCAGCGGCCCCCGGCCGCCAGCGGCGCCCAGATCTCCTCGGCCGATACGTCGAAGGAGAGGGGGGCCGCCGCCGCCATCGAGTCGCCGGGGCCGATGCCCGGCACGGCCCGGAACCCCTCGATGAAGGCGGCGAGCTGGGCGTGGGCGACCTCGACGCCCTTGGGCCGTCCGCTCGACCCGGAGGTGTACAGGACGTAGGCGAGGTCGTCGGGGCGGATCGCGGGCAGGGCGCGTCCGGTGCCGTACGCGAACAACCCCCCGACGTCCAGCGGCCGGGGCGCCCCGGCCGGGGCCGTTCCCCGGGTCAGGACGGCCCCGGCACCGCCGTCGGCGGCGAGTCGCGCCGACCGCTCGGGCGGGTCACCGGGGTCCAGCGGCAGGTACGCCGCCCCGGCCCGCCACACCGCCAGCAGGGCCGCGGGCAGGAACCGGTCCCGGGGCAGGCTCACCGCGACGACGTCACCGGGGCCCGTCCCGGCGTCGAGCAGCGCCGCGGCGGCCCGGCCGGACAGGTCCGCCAGTTCGGCGTAGGTGAGGGAGCCGTCGGGTCCGGTGACCGCCACCGCGTCCGGCCGGGAGCGGGCCGAGGCGAGGACGGCGTCCACCACCGTCCTCGGCATGGACTCCGGCAGCGCGGGGCCCCGGCCCAGGGCGAGTACGGCCGCCCGCTCGTCCGGTCCGGCCAGGTCGAGGGCGGCCAGCGGGAGACCGGGGTCGGCGAGCCCGGTCCGCAGGGTGTCCAGCACGCGATCGGCGAAGGCCGCCATGTCGGGCCGCGTGAAACGTGCGGTGGCGTACTCGACCTGGAGTTCGACGGCGGTGGCCGTCCGTGCGACGAGGACCGAGCATTCGTTGGCCGAGGCGCCGCTGCCGTGGTCCGAGCGCAGGTCCAGCCGGACGGGTCCGCGGCTCAGCGTGGCCGGTTCGTCGAGCGGCAGCATGGTGACGACGACCGGGGTGCGCGACCCGCCCGCCGCCCGGTGGGCCGGCAGCAGGCCGAGGAGGTCACCGGCGGCGATCTCCTGGTGGGCGAGGGCGGCGACGGTGGTCGCGGCGCACTGCCGGACGAGGTCGTGGAAGGTCAGGTCGGCGGTCATGCGCAGCCGCAGCGGCAGCGTGTCCACCAGGGGGCCCAGGAGGTGTTCGGTCCCGGTCAGGTGACGGCGGGCGGCGGCGGCGCCGATCACGAGGTCGTCGTGGCCGGCGAGCCCGCCGCACACCAGTCCCAGCGCCGCCAGGCAGGCGGCGAACGGGGTCGTCCCGGTCTCGGCCGCGAAGCGGATCAATCGGGTCACCAGGGAGGGGTCCAGGGTGCGGGTCACCCGCTCCGTCTCCCATCCCGGTGCCGCCTGGGCGCCGGGGAGGTCGTCCGGGATGGCGGCGCCGTCCAGCGCGGTCCGCCAGAACGCGTCCAGCCGGTCCCGGCGCGACGGCTCCCCGGCGAGTTCCCGCTCGCGCAGCGCCAGGTCACCCACCTGCAACGGCGGGTCCGCCACGGGTTCGCCCGCGAGTTCCGCCGCGAGTTCGCGCAGGAACACGGCGACGGAGGCGCCGTCGAAGGCCAGGTGGTCGGTGGCCACGAAGAGTTCGCCCGCGTCCTCGGCCGTCCGGGCGAACGCGGCCCGCAGCAGCGGGGTTCCGGCGCCGTAGTCGAAGGTGTGCCGCGCCGTCCGCCGGCGCAGCGCCCGGAGCCGGCGCCGCCGCTCGTCGGCCGGCCGGGCGCGCAGGTCTGCCTCCGAGACCGGGACGGGCGCCGGCGGGCCCACCACCAGATACGGTTCCGTGTCGCCCAGGACGGTGCCGCGCAGCACCTCGTGGCGTCGCACGATGGCGTCCAGCGCCGCGCGCACGGCGGGTCCGTCGACCGGCCCCCGCACGCCGATGTGCAGGGTCAGGGTGGTGACGGGTGTGTCGGGGGCGAGCCGGCGCAGCAGCCAGAACTCCCGTTGCATGGCGGTCAGCGGGTAGCGGGGCAGCCCCGGGGTGCGGCGCGGGGGCGGTTCGGCGACGAGGGTGTCCAGGGCCCGCGCGAGCGACGCCGCGGTGGGGTGGTCGAGGAACGTCGCGAGCGGTACCGGGGCGCCGCGGCGCCGCCCGAGTTCGCCGACGACCCGGGCGGCGGCCAGCGAGTGGCCGCCCAGGTCGGCGAAGCGGTCGTCGGCCCCCACCCGGTCGATGCCCAGGACCTCGCCGACGACCTCCGCGACGAGCTTCTCGGTCTCGTCGCGCGGTGCCGTGTACGGCGTCCCGGGCCGGCGGCCCGTGGTGATCGCGGGCAGCGCCGCGCGGTCGGCCTTGCCGGTGGGGTGGACGGGGAGGCGGGGCAGTACGGCGATCCGCCACGGTACGGCGTGCGGCGGGAGCCGGGCGGTGAGCCAGGCGCGCAGCTCCGTCTCGGTCGCCGAGTCCGACTCGGCGTAGCCGACGAGCCGGTCCCCGGTGGCCAGGACGACGGCGTGCCGGACGGCGGGGTGGGCGGCGAGCGCGGCCTCGACCTCGCCCGGTTCCAGCCGGACGCCGCCCACCTTCACCTGCTCGTCGGCGCGGCCGACGAAGTGGTAGGAGTCCCCCGTCCGGCGCACCAGGTCGCCCGTCCGGTAGCCGAGGGGGCCGAACCGCTCGGCGGTCAGTTCCGGCCGGCCGAGGTAGCCGCGGGAGACGCCCGGACCGGCGATCCACAGCTCGCCGGTCTCCCCGTCCGGCAGGACGTCGCCGTCCGGGGACCGCACGGACAGCTCGGCTCCGGCGATCGGTCTGCCGATCGGGGGGTTGCCGGTGCCGTGCCGCTCCACCTCGGCCATGGTGCAGCAGACGGTGCACTCCGTGGGGCCGTAGAAGTTGAGCACCCTGCGGACCTGCGGATGCGCGTAGACCCGGTCGCACAGGGCGCGGGTGACGGGTTCGCCGCCGGTGATGACGGTGCGCACGTGGGGCGGCAGCGTGTCGCGCAGCAGCGCCGACAGGGCGGAGGCCGCGGCGACGAGCAGCGTCGCCTCGGACCGGGCCGGGAGCGTCGGTACGGCGAGGACGTTCTCGGCGAGCAGCACCGTGCCGCCGGTCACCAGCGGGGCGAAGATCTCGACGGTCGACGGGTCGAAGCACACCGACGACGTCGCGAGCACGCCGCGCAGCTCCGCCGGGGAGAGGTGGTCGGCGAACCAGCGGATCAGGTTGTGCAGGCTGCGGTGTTCGACGACGACGCCCTTCGGCGTGCCGGTGGAGCCGGAGGTGTACATGACGTAGGCGACGTCGTGCGGCTCGGCCAGCGGACCGGGTCCGTCCGCGGGCCGGGTGTCCTCGACGGGCAGGGGTGTGGCGCCGTCGGGTACCACGTGTTCCGTGCCCGCCGAGGTCAGGACCACCGACAGCGAGGCGTCCTCGGCGATGAACCTGATGCGTTCCCCGGGGTAGGCGGGGTCCAGGGGCACGTAGGCGGCGCCGGCCTTCAGCACGCCGAGGATGCCGGGTACCAGCCATGCGTCGCGCCGGACGCAGAGGCCGACCCGGTCGCCGACGCGCACTCCGGCGGCGGTCAGCCGTCGGGCGATCCCATTGGCCATGCGGTCGATCTCCGCATAACTGATTCTCGTTTCCCCGGCCACCACCGCGGTGCGGTCCGGGCTCCTTTTCGCCTGCCGCTCGAATTCCTCGTGGACGCATGACGCCGTCCCGCGACTTTCCGTTCCCATTGAATTCTCCGCCTGCCGTACGCGATACGCGAGGAAACCGAATTCCGTCACTGCTTCGGACGTCCGTGTGCGTTCGCGACCGCGCGGAAAGGCCGGCGACGGATGGTTTGTTGCTCAAGTACGAGGACGATAACACCGGATGTGACCCCGAAATCGGGTGTGGCGATCAGAGGGACGTCAGGAATGCGTATGGATGCGCCCACTGCCGCCGGGCGCCGGCGGACGGCTCCTCCGGGGGCTCGCCGGACGTCTGACACCCCCGGCGAGTGGGAAGGCATGGGGCATGCGACCGGAGGACTGGTACCTCACCGAGGACGTCGACGAGTTCCTGGTCCGGGCCGGCGACTTCCTGCGCTCGCGGCCCGGCCCGCACGTCATGCAGTCGACCTGGGCCGAGCGGGTGCGGGTGCGCGGGGCGGGGGCGTCGTCCGGCACCGGGGCCCCGGTCTTCGGCGTGCTGGAGCGGGCGGGCGAGGTCCACGCCACCTTCTACCGCCTCCGGCCCCACGGCTTCGGCGTCTCCCCGCTCACGCCCGAGTGGGCCGACTGCCTCGCCGCCCGGCTGGCCGCCCTCGGGCACTCCCTCGCCCGCGTCAGCGCGGACCACGGCACCGCGACCGCCTTCGCCGCGGCCTGGCGGCGGCACACCGGCGCGACGCCGAGGCTCCGGGACACGCGGCTCCGTCTGTACCGCCTCGGCACGCTCACCCCGCCGGAGCCCATGCCGGCGGGCCGGGGCCGGGTCCTGGGCGAGGACGACCTCGAGGAAGTCATGTTCTGGTGCGGTGAGTTCGCCGCGGCCGTCGGCGAGAGCGTCGCCCTCGACGCCGCCACCTGGGCCGGCACCCGCTTCGCCGACAAGCGCTTCACGCTCTGGGAGACCCCGGACGGCGTCCCCGTCTCCATCGCGGGCATGAACCCGCTGATCGGCGGCCAGATCCAGGTGGACGTCGTCTACACCCCGGCCCGCCTGCGCGGCCACGGGTACGCGGGCGCCGTGACGGCCGAGGTGAGCCGGGCCGCGCTGGCCGCGGGCGCGACGGACGTCGTGCTGTTCGCGGATCTGTCCAACCCCACCAGCAACGCCCTGTACCAGCGCCTCGGCTACCGCACGCTCACCGACTGGGCGGTGTACGACTTCCCGCGCGCCGCCCGGGAGGCCGGCTGAGGACCGCGAACGCGGGGCACCGGGCCGTACGGTCGCGGGGGCGTGTTCCGGTTCCTCGTCACGCCGCGATGTCGGGCCACAGACGCGCGGCGACCTCCGGCGGGGACCAGTGGACGACGGCGGTCGCGATCGACGCGTCCTCGGTGAAGGAGAACTCCTCGCGCCCGGAGTACGTCACGGGGGCGCCCTGGTAGCCGACGGCGCGCACGGTCCAGTGGGCGGTGGCCCGGTCACCGTCGACGGTGAGGCCGGTCACCTCCGTGCTGAGCTCGTGGAAGGTGTCGAACATCGCGGATATGAAGACCTTCAGGTGGTCGCGCCCGACGAAGGGCCGGGCGGTGGGCTGGTCGTACAGGCGACCGTGCTCCGCGTCGAAGAGGGCGAGCCAGGTGTCCGGGGCGCGCTCTTCGATGGCCCTGAAGTAGGTGCGCACCCGGGCCTTGAGCGCGTCCTCGTCCGCCGTGCCCGTGCCCGGGGCCGTCGTCGGCCGTGGCGCGTGGGAGACGCCGGCTTCGGCCTCGCGGCGGGTGATCAGCGACCCGGCATCGGCCGCGTACTGGAGGTTGGTGTACTGCACCAGGTCGTGGTGGGCCTCGTTGACCTCCGGGAGCAGGGGCTGCGCGGCCCGCTTGGCCAGCGCGGCCACCTCGTACCCCAGGGTTCCCGTGCTGCGCGAGCCGAGGACGCCGAGCGCCAGGAGGTAGTGCTCGAAGAGGAAGTTCTGGCAGCCGGCGGAGAGCAGTTTGAGAGCCGTCAGGTAGTTGCGCCGCGCGGTGTCGCCCGCCCGGTGGGCGATCAGGCCGGCGAGGGTGGCCCCGGTCTCGGTGAGGCTCTTCGTGAGCGGACGGAGGGCCGCTTGGAGCTTGCGGGGCAGTTCGCGTGCCGCGCGCGACTGCGCGCCACTGCCGTCTCGCAGATGTACCCGCAGCCGGTGATAGTCCGCCAGATCCATCAGTTCGAGCACCTGGCCGGAAACACTGGCCCGGTCGACGGCCGAGGCCGCCGCGCGGAGTTCACCGGCGGCGTTCTCCCACCGCTGTTCCTCCGCCGCTTCGACGGCCGCGTCGACATAGGCGTGGGCGATGTGGAGCCAGCATTCCGTTATCTGGTGGGCGGAGGCGAAGAGGTGGTCCTCCGGGCCGTCCGCCACGGGGGAGACCAGGCGCAGCACGTCCTCGGGAGCGACCAGGTGCCGGTAGTCCAGCGTGACGGCCTTCGGCGGGTGGGCGGGCAGGCCCAGACGCGTCCGTGCCGCCTCCACCTGGTGCTCCACGCCAAGTCCGTAGCCGAGCCGGTCCGCCGCCTGGGTGAAGGCGTCGAGCACGGGCCGGACCTGCTCGTCGGGCAGCCGGTCCAGCACCGCCAGCCCCGGTGACGGCCGGTCCTCGGCGGTGCGCGCGACGGCCATGCCCGGCGGAGGCGTCAGACCCGGCAGCCGGCCGAGGGCCCTGAGATGGTCTTCCGCCATGTCCAGGAGCCGTTGCACGCGCGGCTCGGTGAAGCTGGACGGCCGTGGATCGTCATACGCCTCGGCGGCACAGTGCAACGTCAGTTCCACGCTCTGCAAGGCCGCGCGGAGGAGGCTTCCCTCGCGCCAGCCGTCAGGGTGGGTGAAGCCGGAGACGAGGTCGTGCAGGCGAATGTAGTACTCGTAAGGGTTCGTCGGCTGCTGACGCGATGGCATATCACTGTCCCGTATGCACTGAGGGCCCGAGGATCCGGCATTATGCGAGTCTCGAAAAGCCTAACCACGCTGTCCGGAAGCCATCGAGAAGGCCGACACGTCTTCTGCCCCTTGTGACATTCGGCGTGTCCGAAAGGGCGAAGTGAGGGTTATGAAACGGGACAAGAAGGGGCATTCAAGAGATCGTTGGAGGATACAGCAACCATCTGTTCACGCCATGGTCGGGCGCGGTCCGTCCCCTCGACGCACGAGGGGGGCGGCACCGCTACGCGTGCGCGTGGAGGACGTCGTCGGGGCCGGCACGTCCACTACAGCCTCGGCGACGGGCACCTGCGGCGCCTGGTCATGGAGGCCCTCAGCCACGCCGATCACCGGGTCAGCGGGCAGGCCCCGCACGACTGAGCCGCCGCGGCCGTACTGCCCGTCTCCGGGGAGCGGCCGTAGTGGCGCGGGACTTCGCCGGGCGGAGACCGTGCCGGGTCACCACCTCGGCCACCTCGGTGCCCGGGCACAGGTCCGCGCCGTGATCGCGGTGCGGACCTGTGCCGGGTCGGGGTCTCCGTGCTCGTGCCGGTGCGGTTCCGCCCGCCCCGCCGCACGCGCGTCACTTGCCGGCGGCGCCCTTCTCACCGATGCGGTAGATCTTGTGGCTGCCTCGGGCCATGTCGACGACCAGCTTGGTGGTGCTGGACTTGCTCCAGGTGAGGGTGATCACCGCCTCCGTGTGGCCGGCGGTGGTGCCGGCGTCCGTCACCTTCCAGGCGAGCGGCACGTTCTGGGCGCGCAGGACGCCGTTGGCGTGGTTCTTCTTCTCCCAGGCGTTCAGTTCCTTCTGGAAACCGGCGGTGAGGTAGTGGCCGCGCAGGGCGTTGGCGAGGGTGCCGCCGTCCTCGTCGGTCACCGCGTCGATGTAGGCGCCGTAGAAGTCGGCGATGCGGGTGATGTCGTCGGACGGCTTGCCGCTGACGCTGCGCGGGGTCCCGGCGGCGGCCTGGACGGTGGCGCCGAGTCCGAGGGCGGCGGCGAGGACGCCGGCGGTGAGGGCGGTACGGGCCTTGCTGTTCATGTCTGTTCCCCTTTTCCGGGTGATCGAGTGGTCCGGCCGTGCTGCGGGGGTTCGGTGTCGGGCCGCCCTCCCGACCCCCGTGGCGGGAGGGCGGCCCCGGGCGGCACCGTCAGTGCAGCTTCCGCACGGAACTGGTGGCCGTCTTCTTGAAGGCCGTCACCGGGACGCCCTCGAAGCCGCCGAGTTGGGCCCAGTTCACGACGGTGACGGTGCGTCCGTCCCGCCCGACCGACAGCAGGCGGACGTCGGCGGCGCCCCAGGAGGTCTCGGTGTGCACGCCGTAGACGTGTGCGCCCTCCTCGACGGGCAGTTCGCCGTAGTCCCTGCCCGTGGCCTCGGTGTCCGGGAACTGCCGCTCGATGCGGGCCGCGCAGGACTTGACGTCCTTGTTCAGCGACGAGGCCAGCCGCTTCGCCGAACGGGTGTCGCGCAGCACCACGGTGATCTGCCGGGCGTTCGTGTCGAGGTCGGTGCGGAAGTCCCGGTGCCAGGCGGGCCGGTGGCCCGACAGCGCCCGCAGACAGGTGTCCCGGTCCGTCCCCTCCGGGATGCCGGCCGTGACCTCGCCGGCCGTCCAGGACGAGGTGCGGTCCGGCGGCAGGTCCGTGACCGAGAGGAAGCCGGGCGCCTGCGGGGCGGCGGTGGCCGGCCCGGCGAGCGCCACGGCCGACCCCGCGACGGCGACGGCGACTGTGAGGAGCGTGCCTGCTCGGGTGCGCTTGGGCATGGGTGTCCCCCCGTGGATGAGTGCGGTGGATGACTGCGGTGGATGAAAGCGGTGGACGAGCGCGGTCGATGGGCTCGGTGGACGCGATGCGTGAGTGCGGTGCATGCGTGTCGGACGCCACTCGACGCCGGTTGTCCGGCCCCGCCCTGGTTGGTGCGACACCAAGAGCATCGGCGGTCAGCGGAGTCCGGCGCAACGACTGCCGCCCTTTCGGCGACGGTGGAACCATCCCAGCCCCGCTGACGTGCAGGTATATGAGTGCCTGGGATACGGGATCGCGGGCGGACGGCGTGCGGACGACGGGGGAACGGTGTCGACTCGGGACGATGTCGAGGAGTTCGCGGCGCTGCTGCTCCTGCTGAAGGACCGCACGAACCGGAGCTACGGCTCGCTGGCCCGCCGCCTCGGCATGAACACCTCCACACTGCACCGGTACTGCGCGGGCGAGGCGGTGCCACAGGACTTCGCGCCCGTGGAGCGGCTCGCCGCCTTCTGCGGGGCGACACCGGAGGAGCGGCTCGAACTGCACCGGCTGTGGCTGTCGGCAGCGGCGGCCCGGCAACGGGTGCGTACGGCCGGGGCGGAGGAGGCGCCCCGTACGACGGGGGCGGCAGGTACGGCGGAGGCGCCCGGTACCCCGGAGGTAGCCGTTCCGGCAGCGGACGCGGCACCGGACGCGGCCGAGGCACTCGTCACGGCCGAGACGCTCGTCACGGGTGGCGACTCCGCGGAACAGCCCGGAGACGGTCCCGGCCCGGCCCATTCCGGCCCCGGCCCTGGCCCCGGCCCTGACTCCGGCCCTGGCTCCGGCCCCGACGGTCCCGGCCCCGGCGAGCCGGTCCCCTCCCCCGCTCCCCGCCCCTGGTACCGCCGCCGGCGGCCCCTGGCGCTCAGCGCCGTCGCCTGCGCGCTGCTCGCCACCCTGGGCAGCACGTCCGTCCTGTCCGGCGACCGCACCACCGCGGCGGACACCTCCCGCTCCACGGGTTCCCGGACCACCGTCACCGGCACCGCCCAGCGCGCGGCGAAACCCTCGGCCATCGCCTCCCCGTCCCCGTCGTCCTCCCCGTCCTCCTCCCCGTCCCCCTTCCGCTCCCCGGCCCGGAGCCTGGCGTCACCCGGTGCCCGGCAGCGGACTCCCGGGGCCTCCGCCCCCTCCGGCACCTCTCCCACCTCGGCCGTGCCGAGGCCGCCCGCCGGTCCGCCCCTCACCTGGAGCGCCGACTCCCAGGTCTGGGAGATGGGCTGCGGCCACGACTACGTCATCGGCAAGCCGCCCGCGCAGGTGCCTCCCCCGCCGGTGCAGCAGGACGCCGGGGCGTGGGCGGCGACGCAAGGAGCGGTGCACGGACGGCAGACGATGGTGCGGATCTCGGTACAGGGGCGGACGTCCACGGCCGTCGTCCTGGAGGCGCTCCGCGTCCGCGTCGTCAGCCGCGGCGCCCCGGCGGCCGGGAACGCGTACGCCATGGACCAGGGCTGCGGCGGCGAGCTGACGCCCCGCCGCTTCACCGTGGACCTCGACGTGGACCGCCCCACCGCCCGTCCGAAGGACGGCGCCGACAGCGAACACACCATCCCCGCCGTGCACTTCCCCTACCGCGTCTCCGCCGAGGACCCGGAGTCGCTGCTGGTCGACGCGACGACACAGACCTACGACGCCCGCTGGTACCTGGAACTGGACTGGTCCTGCCAGGGCCGCACCGGCACCCTCCGTATCGACGACCACGGCCGCCCGTTCCACACCACCGGGATCAAGGGGCTCCCACGCTACTGGTACGGCACGAGCGAGACGGGCGAGCGTGCCTGGGTCCCGTACGGCGGTTAGCCGGGTACCGGGCGGGCCCGGGGAGGACTGCGGCTGCTGCTCCTGCCGGTACCGCCCGTGATCGCCACGGGCGGGCGCCGCGGCCCGCCCGCCCCTGCCGCCAGGTGATCCGTGGGCGCCGGTGCCGGGCGGCGGTCAGCCGGACAACGTCTTGTGCAGGGCGTCCAGGCCGTCGCGGTAGATCCCGGTGAACAGGTCGACGACCTCGTCCTCGGTGGCGCCCTCGGGGTTGAAGCGGCCGGACCACTGCACCTCGGCGGTGTGCTCCCGGCCGGGGACCGCGTGGACCCGGATGGTGGCGACATAGCCATTGACGGGGAAGGGGGCCTGGACGATGGAGTAGCTGTAGTGGCGCTCGGCCTCGCTGAAGTCGAGGAGGCGCTCGGTGATGACCTCGCCCTCAAGGTTCTTCAGCCGGCGCACCCGGCCACCTTCGAGTGCGGTGCTCTCGGGGATGGAGGGGAGCCAGTCGGGCAGGGCGTCGAAACCGCCGATGAGGCTCCAGACCTGGTCCGGCGAGGCGGGGACGACGCGGCTGACGGAAGTCGATGCCATGGTCGCTCTCCTGATTCTCGTGCTGGTACTCGTTGTGCCGGTGCTCGTGTGCCGGTACGCGTGTGCGGGGAGGCGGGGGTGCGGATCAGGCGCCGTCGGGGAGCGGGGCGGCGGGGCTGACCAGGCCGCTCTCGCGGAGTTCCGTCCAGAAGGCGGCGGGGACGCTCTCGTTCAGGGCGGCGGTGTCCTCGGCGATGCGGCTGGGACGGGTGGCGCCGGGGATGACGGCGGCGGCGACCGGGTGGGCGAGGGAGAACTGGAGGGCGGCGGCCTTGATGCTGATGCCGTGCTTGTCGGTGAGGGCCTTCAGGCGCTTGACGCGCTCGATGATCTCCGGCGGGGCCTGCTGGTACTCGAAGTTGGTGCCGCCGGCGAGGATGCCGGAGCTGTAGGGGCCGCCGACGACCATGTCGACGTGCCGCTCCTGGGCCATCGGCAGCAGGCGCTGGAGGGCGTGCTCGTGGTCGAGGAGGGTGTAGCGGCCGGCGAGCAGGAATCCGTCGGGCCTCGGCTCGTCGAGGGCGAGGGTCAGCTCGATCGGCTCGGTGCGGTTGACGCCCAGGCCCCACGCCTTGATGACGCCCTCGTCGCGCAGCCGGTCCAGCACCCGGAAGGCGCCGGTACGGGCCTCCTCGAACTTCTGCAACCACACGTCGCCGTGGAAGTCCTGGGCGATGTCGTGGACCCAGACGATGTCGAGGCGGTCGACGCCCATCCGCTTGAGGCTGCCCTCGATGGAGCGCTCGGTGGCGTCGGCGGTCCACTCGTGGAGGATCTTGTTGGGGTTGCCGTGCTCGAAGAGGCCGCCCTTCTCGCCGAAGTCGGGGGCGTCGGTCTCCGGCTCGTCGAGGATGACCCGGCCGACCTTGGTCGACAGCACGTAGGAGTCGCGGGGCTTGGCCGACAGGACCTTGCCCAGGCGCTCCTCGGCGAGACCGGCCCCGTAGAAGGGGGCCGTGTCGTAGTAGCGGATGCCCTGGTCCCAGGCCGCTTCCACGGTGGCGAGGGCGTCCTCCTCGGGGATCGCGCGGAACATGTTGCCGAGCGGGGCGGTGCCGAAGCCGAGCCGGCCGGGAAGGATGTTCTTGAGGGACATGGGGGGTGCCTTTTCGCTAGGGTCTGCGCGTCGGAGTGGGACCGGACGCAGGGGGTACGACTACTCGGACGGACGCCGCGCCACACGGGCGATGTGATTGCATGCGCCGCCTGCGCGCTTAAACAATATTTGCAGACGCGGGTTATTGCAAGCGATACCCCTCGCCGGGCAGTCGTATCGGCGGCGGCACGGCCGCGCGCGGCACCCTCGGGCTCACGGCCTCCCCGCCGCCAGCCTCACCGCCCGGCGCGCGGCTCGCAAGCGGGCGGCGCCCGGCACGGAGGCGCCCGCCCCGCTCGCCGGCAGTGCGCCGGGCGGCGTCCACGCGGTCATCCGGTGGCGCAGGCCGGGAGGTCGGTGAGGGTGTGGTCGGGGCGCGGGATCTCGCCGAAGTCGTCGTCGGGCGGTTCGACGGGGAGGCTGTGGATGACGGCCTGGAGGCGGGGCGGCAGACAGGGCCGGCGGCCCTGCCAGCACAGGCTGATCAGGTCGCGGCGGACGCTGTCGGGCAGCAGGGCGGCCGGCCTCGGCGGCGTGGTCGGCCGCCGGACCGGCTTGGGGGCGCGGGCGCCGAGCTGGGCGCGCCAGTACGCGGCGGTGCGGTGTTCGGAGCGCTGCTGGTGCAGGAGGACGAGGCAGAACGCGGCGGTGCGGCTGCCGGCGCCGGCGGCGAACTCGAACCAGAACTGGGAGGGGCCGGCGTATCCGGCGAGGTGGAGGAGGGCGGCGAAGACGAGGGCGCCCTCGGGCTCGGTGAGGTCGGAGTCGAGCAGTCGGCTGAGGCTCAGATGGGCCTGGGGAGCGTCCACGATGAGGCTGACGGCCAGGTCCAGGTCGTGGGCGGCCTGTTCATGGACGGTGGGGTAGGGGGAGGGGAGGCAGGACGCCGTGGGCGCGGTGGGCTGCTCGGCGAGGGTGGTGACGCGCCGGAGGGCGGCGTCGGTGTCGTAGTCCTGGTAGGTGCCGGTGAGGGCTTCGGCGGCCGCCAGGGCGGTGGCGATGTCGGCGGCGGGTTCGTGGTCGGTGCGGGCCACTACTTCTCCTGCTCCTTGTCGTCCTGGTAGGGGATGTGCAGTTGCCTGGCGAGCGAGCGTCGGGCGTGGCGGATGTGGGACCGGACGGTGGCGTCCTCGATGCCGAGGTACTCGGCGACCTCGGTCTCCTCCATGCCGAGCAGATAACGCAGCACGATGACGTCGTACTGCCGCTCGGGCAGGGTGGAGATGGCGGCGTAGAGGCCGATCTCCTGGGAGAGGACGCGCAGTTCGTCGCGCATCTCGTGCAGCAGCAGCTTCTGCACGGCGGTGAGGTAGGCGGCGTCGCCGACCTGTGGCTCCAGGCGGCGTTCGGCGAGCCAGCGGTGCACCTCGTCCTTCAGGATCTTCCAGGCGTACCGCGGGACGGACTCCTGGAGCAGGGCGTGGTGCCAGGTCCTCTTCAGCCGGACGCACGCGGCGTCGACGACGGTCTCCGCGGCCGCGTGGCCCCCGACCTGGGTGTGGGCGAAACGCATCCAGAGCTTGCGGTGATAGGCGTGGAAGGCGTCGAAGGTCAACGCCAGCCGTCCGGTCCGGGAAGGCGGCGGTGCGGCATGGCGCCCGCGGGGGCCGCCCGGGGAAGGGTGCTTCACGCCGCGCCCTCCCGAGTGGCGGCGCGGAGAGGGGAGGGAGCCGTGGAGGCGGGGGGAGCGCTCCACGGGTGAAGGTGGCGTATTCCGGTGCGCACGGCGGCGGCGAGGGGCCGGCGGCCCGCTCGGTGCGGGGCGGGTACGAAGATCCGGGCGGCGGTCACCCGTACCACCATGGTGACCAGATCGATGTCCACGGGAGTCCTTGTGCGGCTGTGCACCGCACCGCGCCGGGTCGAGGCGGTGTCGGTGTGGGAAATGTGCTTTCCCACTCATCAGACAACCGGAGCAACGGCCGTCTCGTGCAAGGCGCTACCCGAAATTCTTCACAGACGGCAACAACGTGGTTACCCACCCGTATTGTGCCGGGTGGAAATGGGCTGGATCATCCTTTTCCTCCCTGGTAAGCCCTTGCGCGGCCCTCGCCGGCGAGGTGCGGACGCTGGCCGATCCCCCGGTTGTCCCCACGGCGGCAGGGGGAGGAAGCTCGGGGTGGCGGTGGGGGTGGCGCACCCTGGCGAACCGCCGCGACAGGGCAACCACGCCGGACTCGGGGGGCGGGCATGGACGACGGCAACACCGTGCGGGACGACAGCGACGTGGTCGACCTGCAACTGGACCGGCCGCACTCGGCCCGCATGTACGACTACTTCCTCGGCGGGATCACCAACTTCCCGGCCGACCGGGAAGCCGTGGCCCAGGCGATCGCCGCCTTCCCCTCCGCCCTCATCGCCGCCCGCAGCAACCGCGCCTTCATGCGCCGCTCCACCCGCCACCTCGCCCAGCTGGGCATCGACCAGTTCTGGGACATCGGCACCGGCATCCCCACCTCACCCAACCTCCACGAGGTCGCCCAGAGCGTCATCCACCGGGCCCGCGTCGTCTACACCGACAACGACCCGATCGTCCTCACCCACGCCCGGGCCCTGCTGCACAGCCACCCCGAGGGCGCGACCGCCTACATGCAGGCCGACGTCACCGACCCCGAAGCGCTGCTCGCGCACCCCACCCTGCGCTCCACGCTCGACTTCGACAGGCCCGTCGCGCTCAGCCTCAACGCCCTGCTGCACTTCGTGACCGACGAGCACCATGACGTCCACGGCATAGTGAAGACCCTCAAGGACGCCCTGCCCTCGGGCAGCGTCCTGGTCGTCAGCCACGCCACACCCGACTTCGATCCCGAAGCCATCTCCCGGGTCACCGCCACCTACCGGCAGGCCGGCACTCCCGTACAGGCCCGTGCCCGCGACGAGATCGCCCGCTTCTTCGACGGCTGGACACTGCTCGAACCGGGCATCCAGCCCATCCTGCGCTGGCGCCCCCGGCTGAAGTGCGAGGCGCTGATGAAGCCCCAGCGGTGGGCGATCGCCGCGATCGTCAGCCCCGCCGCGTGCCGGCGGGCCAGGTCGCGCCGGCACTGCTCCAGCCGGCGCTGCTGTATCCACCGGCTGACGGTGATGTCCTCCAGCTCGAAGAGCTTGTGCAGGTAGCGGACGGAGATGTGGTGGGCCCGGGCGATGGCGTCCGGTGTCAGGTCCGGGTCGGTCAGGTGCTGGTCGATGTACGCCTGGACACGCAGCAGCGACATGCGGGCGGCCGTCGGGGTGTCCGGGGCGCTCCGGCCCAGACGCTCCTCGGCCAGGGTCTGCACCAGGTCCACCACGTTCCGGGCGATCGACTCGCCGGTGCGCTGCGGATACGTCGA
>NZ_JOCB01000021.1 GCF_000718775.1 Streptomyces sp. NRRL S-31 | reverse complement strand
ATACTCCTTGCGGATCGCCATCAGACCGGGCATCTCATGCTCGGCGAGGGTGATCTCCTTACGGCCGAACTCGGCCAGCGACAGGTCGGCGACCTTGAAGTCCTGTCGGTTCTCGACAGTCGTCATTGCGAGCTGCTCCTCGGGGTTGGGGCGAGGTGGGTACGGCTGGTCTGCGCGGCGGCGGACACAGGGGTGCCCGAGAAGAGGACACAGGCATGCCCGCGTGCGCGCAGCGCAGTCCGTCGGAGGCCCTCTCTCCCTCGGCCGGTCCATGGTGACCACCCGACCGCCATCAGCAGCGACGTCTGGCTCCGTCCCAAGCTACACCGCACGCCCCCGTGGGCCCCAGTCCGCCGTCGGATTCCTCTGGTCTTCCTCCGGCCGTTCTCGAGGCGGGCGGTACGCCGGCAGCGTGCCGGGGCGGGGCGGGGAACCGGCCGGCTGCCCGGGTCAGTGACCGGCGGGGTGCGGGTTGGGGCCGCCCGGGGTGGCCTCCGGGTCCGGGCCCTTGGCGGCCTCGGTCTCGCTGTATATGTCGGGCTCCAGGTAGATCACGCGGGCGATGGGGACGGCGGCGCGGATGCGGGCCTCGGCGGCGTCGATGGCGGTCGCGACCTCGGCGGCGGTGTCGTCGTGCCGGACGGCGATCTTCGCGGCGATCAGCAGTTCCTCGGGGCCGAGGTGCAGCGTGCGCATGTGGATGATGCGGGTGACCGTGTCGCCGTCGACGATCGCGGCCTCGATCTTCTTGACGTCCTCGACGCCCGCGGCCTCGCCCAGCAGCAGCGACTTGGTCTCGGCGGCCAGGACCAGGGCGATCAGGACGAGCAGGACACCGATGCAGACGGTGCCGATGCCGTCCCAGACGCCGTCGCCGGTGAGCAGGGAGAGGCCGACGCCGCCGAGGGCGAGGGCCAGACCGATGAGCGCGCCGAAGTCCTCCAGGAGGACGACGGGCAGCTCGGGCGCCTTGGCGCGGCGGATGAACTGGGCCCAGGAGAGCCTGCCGCGCAGCTCGTTGGACTCCTTGATGGCGGTGCGGAAGGAGAAGCCCTCGGCGATGATCGCGAAGAGGAGGACGCCGACCGGCCAGTACCAGTGCTCCAGTTCGTGCGGGTGGCGGATCTTCTCGAAACCCTCGTAGACGGCGAACATGCCGCCGACGGAGAAGAGGACGATGGAGACCAGGAAGGCGTAGATGTACCGCTCGCGGCCGTAGCCGAAGGGGTGTTGCGGGGTGGCCTCGCGCTGTGCCTTCTTGCCGCCGACGAGCAGCAGGAACTGGTTGCCCGAGTCGGCGAGCGAGTGGACGCCCTCGGCGAGCATCGAGGAGGAGCCGCTGAACGCGAACGCCACGAACTTCGATGCCGCGATCGCGAGGTTGGCGCCGAGTGCCGCCACGATCGCCTTGGTACCGCCTGACGCGCTCATGTGTCCGCGTTGTCCCTTCGCCTGTGCCGGCCTCGTACTTCTGTCCGGGCAGGTACCCGGCTTTGCCCGGCCTTTGCCGGTGGATCATTCTTGCAGCCCGCCGGGCACCGACGCGTCAGGTGTCCACAACCCCGGTCATATGATCCGCGGTCTGTCCACAGCCCCGGTCAGACGATCACGGTGGCGCGGAAGACGGTGCCCGTTCCCGAGATCTCCGCCTGCTCGCCGGCCGGGACGAACACCGAGCGGCCGGGGCCCAGTTCCTGCTCGCCGGCCCGGACGGCACCGGCCGTGCAGAGCAGGATCTGCGGGGTGTCCCGGGTGAGGTCGTGGCTGGCGCCGCCCTCGGGGAGGACGTAGCGGGAGAGCCGGAACTCGTCGATCGGCGTCTCGTAGACCTCTTCGCCGTCCGGCGACGCCTCCGGGCGCAGCACGCCCGGGTCGCTCGGGGTGAAGCGGACGATCCGCAGCAGTTCGGGGACGTCGACGTGCTTGGGGGTCAGGCCGCAGCGCAGGACGTTGTCGGAGTTGGCCATGATCTCGACGCCGAGGCCGCTGAGGTAGGCGTGCGGGATGCCGGCGCCGAGGAAGAGGGCCTCGCCGGGCTGGAGCCGGACGTGGTTGAGGAGCATGGCGGCGATGACGCCCGGGTCGCCCGGGTAGTGGCGGGCGATGTCGGCGTAGGGGGCGTAGGCGCCGCCGAGGCGGACGCAGGCCGCGGCGGCCTCGGCGACCGTGCGGGCGGTCTCCTCGGGGTCGGCGCTGAGGATCGCGGTGAGGACCTCGCGCAGGGCGGCGTCCTCGGGGTGGGCGTGCAGCAGGTCGACGTACGGCTTGAGGGAGTCCACGCCGAGTCCGTCGAGCAGACCGGCGGCCTGGAGCGGGGCGCGGAAGCCGCACAGGCCGTCGAACTCGGTGAGCGCGCAGATCAGCTCGGGCTTGTGGTTGGCGTCCTTGTAGTTGCGGTACGGGGCGTCGATCGGGACGCCGCGCCGCTCCTCGTCGGCGTACCCCTCCTGGGCCTGCTTCAGGTCGGGGTGCACCTGGAGCGACAGGGGGGCGCCGGCGGCGAGGATCTTGAGCAGGAACGGCAGGTGGGGGCCGAACTTCGCGACCGCGCGGGCGCCGAGTTCGCGTTCCGGGTCGGCCTGGATGACCTCGACGAGGGTGCCGCGGTGGGTGCGCGACGGGGCGCCCGGGTGCGCTCCCATCCACATCTCCGCCTGGGGCTCGCCGGTCGGCGCGACGCCGAGCAGGTGCGGGATGGCGGTGGGGGAACCCCAGGCGTAGGGGCGGACGGTGTTGTCGAGGCGGTCCATGTGTCTTCTCTGTCTCCGTACGTACGCGACTCGGCCGGCGTCGTCGCTTCCCCCCGCGCCGCTGGGCGCGGGGGGCCGGCCACGAGTCAGATCAGGCCCCCGAAGCGAGCGCCAGGTAAACGGCGGCGAAATCCGTGACGGCGATCAGTTCCGCCAGGGTCTCCAGTTCGCCGCCCTCCTCCGGCTCCAGTTCGCTGATCGGCGTGTCGTGGCTGAGGGCCACGTCCCGGGCGGCCGGGGCGGCGGTGAGGCCGCCGATCGGGCGGTCGCGGAGCAGCACCACGCGCGCGTGCAGCGCGGGCGGCTCCTCCACGCGGTCGCGGAAGAAGTCGTCCGGGTCGGCGCTGGCGGCGAGCGGACCGGCCAGCAGGGCGCTGTGCTCGGCGAGCGCCTCGGGCAGTTCCGCGACCAGGGCGGGGCGGCCGGCGAGCTCGGCGAGGGCGGCGGCGAACCGGCGGCCCGCCGGACCGGCCGAGGTGCCCTCCGTCCACACGACGGGGAGCGCGTCGGCGAGTTCGGCGGCGAGGGTCTTGGCCGAGTTGCTGTAGGTCGCGATGGCGGGGCCGCAGCGCTCGGCGATGTGGTCGAGGCGGTCGGCGACCTTCTCCAGGGCCTCCGGCGGGGCGCTGAGCAGGCCGATGCGGTCCAGCAGCGCCAGCAGCGGGGTGAGCAGCGCCCAGAAGACGCCCGGGGAGGACGCGGCGACCGGCTCCCCCTGGTCGTAGGGGGCCGTGGCCATCGGCACGAACAGGCCGTGGGCGCCGTCGACCGCCTCGGCGAGCGGGGTGTGGGGCGGAGCCACGCCGACGACGGTGCAGCCGCGGCGGTAGGCCTGGTCGGCGAGGAGGGAGAGGCTCGGTTCGGTGCCGTCCGGGGTGGCGATGAGCAGCAGGTCCACGGAGCCGGCCCAGCCCGGGAGTTCCCAGCGCAGGGCGCCCGCGGCCGGGGCCACGCCGACGGGGGCGAGCCGGACTACGGGGCTGCCGACACCGGCCAGGGTGCCGAGGAGGTCGGCGGTGTGGGTGGCGGCGGCGCCGGGGCCGGCGATGAGGACGGCGCGGGGGCGGCCGTCGGGCTTGAGGTCGCCGACGCCGGCCTCGGCGGCGTGCCGGGCGGCGGTGCGGACGCGGGCGCCGGCCTCCGCCGCGCCGCGCAGCAGACCTAGGCGGTCGGCCGCGGCGAGGCCCTCCGGGGTGTCGAGCAGCGATTCGTCCAGCATGGGCGGCAGCCTCCGATCGCCGGGGTCCTGTGGGTGCTACGAGGGGCGGGTGCCGCGTCAGACGGGGCGGCGGGCCTCGTCGACCAGCAGGACCGGGATGCCGTCGCGGACCGGGTAGGCGAGGCCGCAGTCCTGGCCGGTGCAGATCAGCTCGCTGTCCTGCTCCTTCAGGGGGGCGTGGCAGGCCGGGCAGGCGAGGATCTCCAGGAGGCCGGCTTCGAGCGCCATGGGGTGTCCCTTCGGGAGCGGGGGTGGGTCTGTGGACATGCCCGGTCAGCGTACCGCCGTTGGGCAGGCGGATCAGCCCCTGATGATCGCCAGCGCCTCGTCGCGGATCTTGGCCATCGTCGCCGCGTCCTCGGCCTCGGCGTTCAGGCGGAGCAGCGGTTCCGTGTTGGACGGGCGGACGTTGAACCACCAGTCGGCCGCGGCGACCGTGAGGCCGTCGAGGTCGTCGAGGGTGACGCCGGGGCGGCCCTCGTACGCGGCCCGGATCGCGGCGAGGCGGGCGGCCTGGTCGGCGACGGTGGAGTTGATCTCGCCGGAGCCCGTGTAGCGGTCGTACTGGGCGACCAGGGCGGAGAGCGGGCCTTCCTGGCCGCCGAGGGCCGCGAGGACGTGCAGGGCGGCCAGCATGCCGGTGTCGGCGTTCCAGAAGTCCTTGAAGTAGTAGTGCGCCGAGTGCTCGCCGCCGAAGATGGCGCCGGTGCGGGCCATCTCGGCCTTGATGAAGGAGTGGCCGACCCGGGTACGGGCCGGGGTGCCGCCGTGTTCCCGCACGACCTCGGGGACGGTGCGGGACGTGATCAGGTTGTGGATGACGGTGCCCGTGCCGCCGTTGCGGGCCAGTTCGCGGGCGGCGACCAGCGCGGTGATCGCGGACGGGGAGACCGGGTCGCCGTTCTCGTCCACGACGAAGCAGCGGTCGGCGTCGCCGTCGAAGGCGATGCCGAGGTCGGCGCCCTCCGCGGGGACCCTCTTCTGGAGGTCCACGAGGTTGGCCGGGTCGAGCGGGTTGGCCTCGTGGTTGGGGAAGGTGCCGTCCAGTTCGAAGTACATCGGGACGAGGGTCAGGGGCAGGCCGTCGAAGACCGAGGGGACCGTGTGGCCGCCCATGCCGTTGCCGGCGTCGACCACGACCTTCAGCGGGCGGATGGAGGAGAGGTCGACGAGGGAGCGGAGGTACGCCGCGTAGTCCTCCAACGTCTCGCGGGAGGTGAGGGTTCCCGGGCGGTCGACGGGGCGCGGGGCGCCCTCCGCCAGCCAGCGCTCGGCCAGCTCGCGGATCCGCGCCAGGCCGGTGTCCTGGCCGACCGGGGCGGCACCCGCGCGGCACAGCTTGATGCCGTTGTACCGGGCCGGGTTGTGGGAGGCCGTGAACATGGCGCCGGGGAGGTCCAGCGCGCCGGAGGCGTAGTACAGCTGGTCCGTGGAGCACAGGCCGATCTCGGTGACGTCCACGCCGCGGTCCGCCGCGCCGCGCGCGAAGGCGCGGGAGAGGGCGGGGGACGAGGGCCGCATGTCGTGGCCGACGACGATGGCCGCCGCCCCCGTCACGTCCGCGAAGGCGGCGCCGAAGAGTGCGGCCAGTTCCTCGTCCCACTGGTCCGGGACCACTCCGCGCACGTCGTACGCCTTCACGATCTGTGACAGATCAGCAGTCACGGCCAACCCTCCTGAAGTCCTATGGGTGCCCACAAACTACCCGTCCGGGGTGAGCGGGGGACGTGCGGACACCGGGTGGACCCGCCGTGGGCCCCCTGCGGTAACGCCCGCGCGAGGCGAATCGTCACGCCTGGCGGGGGCGGCGCGGGCCGGCCTTCACTTGTCCGGGGAGCGCAGCACTCTCAGGTGGCCGCGGCGGGCGACCTCCATGGGGTCCGCGGCACGGGTCGTGCCACCGCCCGCCTCGGCCGTGCGCTCCTGCGGGCGGGCCGCCTCGCGCACGGCGTTGGCCAGCGCCTCCAGGTCGTCTCCGCTGGGCCGCGCGGGCGCGGAGCCGTCGAGGAGCCGTACGACCTCCCAGCCGCGCGGGGCGGTGAGGCGCTCGGAGTGCTCGGCGCACAGGTCGTAGCAGTGGGGTTCGGCGTAGGTGGCGAGCGGGCCGAGGACCGCGGTCGAGTCGGCGTAGACGTACGTCAGCGTCGCGACGGCGGGTCGGCCGCAGGCGGTGCGCGAACAGCGACGTACAGGGCTCACGACGATGGACGGTACCGCACTCTTGAGCGGGCCGCGACGACTCCCCACCAGGTCACTCCACCGTGTCGCGCTGTGATCCGCCCCACACCCCCTTGGGGACGGACCCCGCTGACCTGCGCGGACCGGGCCATAAGGGGTGCCGGACGGGCCGCTGCCCGGTCATGACTCGGTACAAACACCGTCAATTGCCTTGAGTTCGGCGGTCTGGGAGAGTTACGGAAACGAGCCAGACGTTGGCTGGAACGGTCATCCCGCGACACGGGGAGCCGGGGGCCGGTTCGCCGCGTGGAACCGGACGGGCGCAGGGCGCGGGGACTACGCTTCACCAGTGATGGACAACCGTGTACCGCCCCGTGCCACCGGACCCGGACCCCGTCGCCGTGATCGCCACGGGCGGGGCATGCGAGGGCCGATCGCGCCGCCGCAGGTGCCGCTGGCGGCCAGCCGCGCCGAGGTGTTCGCGGACCTGGTGCAGGACTCCGTGGAACGTCTGGAACGGCACTGGCCGCAGCTGGCCGACATCGACTTCCTGGTGCTGGAGGTGCCCCGGCTGGACGGGCGGGGCGAGCAGGCGGCATGGGCGGACGGGACCGTGCCGCTCGGTGGCACCCTCCCCGCGCAAGACGGTCGGCGGGCCCGGGTGGTCGTGTACCGGCGGCCGGTGGAGATCCGGACCAAGGGACGGGACGAGCGCGCGGCGCTGGTGCACGAGGTCGTGGTGGAGCAGGTGGCCGAGCTGCTCGGGCTGACGCCGGAGACGGTGGATCCGCGGTACGGGGAGGACTGAGGAGCGGGGAGTTCCGTCGGACTCCCGCCGTCCGCCCCGTACCGGTGCCGGCTCCGGGGTTCCCTCGGAGCCGGGGTCACCTCTGAAGCCGGGGCGCCGAAGGAGCCGGGGTCACCTCTGGAGTATCGAGAGGTCTTCCCGCGTCTGGGGTACCGCCACCGTCCCGTGGTCGTTCGACACGGTCTGGACGGTGAAGGCGGGGACGCCCCCCTCGCTGACCGCGAGGGTGCGGGAGGCGTAGACCGGGGCGCCGGAGACGGGTTCCACCGTGAGGGCGTACGTGCCCTTGCCGCCCGCCGGGACCGGGGCGTCGATGTTCTGGGTGGTGCCGGACTTGATCGTGTACGTCTTCGTCACCGGGCTCCCGCCCTCGCTGCCGGCCGACGCCGTGACCTTGACCGTGGCCGTTCCGCCGGGGGCCGTCAGGGCCAGGGTCGTGCCCTTGGCGCTGTTGTCGGCCGAGGTCGCACGGGTGCCGACGGCGGCGGTGGCCGGGATGAACGCCATCTCCTTCCTGTCCCCCTCGCCCCGGACCACCTGGAGGGCCGCGACGACCGGGACCTGCTGCCGGCCGGTGGGGGTGAGGACCAGGGAGCCGGCCTCGCCCCGGGTGACGTCACCGAGGTCGACCGCCGTCGTCATGCCGGACTTGACGTGCACGCTCTCGTTCCCGGCCGGGGTGATCAGGCCCTGGGGCGAGGCCAGGCGGATCTTCAGGTCGGCGTCCTCGTCGCCGGGGGCGAAGGCGATCAGACGGACGTCGGTGGCGTCCTTCGGGATGCCGGGCAGGACCAGGCTGCCGGCCGGGTCGGCGGCGGCGGCCAGCCAGTCGCCGCCCGCCTTGTCGTCGAGGGCCTGCACGGCCGCGCCGACCCGGCCGCTGCGCACGCTGACGTGCACGGTCAGGTCGGTCTGCCGTTCGTCGGTGAGCGTGGACAGCAGGATCGCGTCGCTCGCGTGCGGCTTGACGGTGAGGTTCTCGCCCAGCGGGGCCTTGAGCGCGCCGTCCTTGCCGTACAGCCCGATGTCGACGACGGCTGCGGCCGAGTCGTCGGGGTTGGTCAGGTGGACGTAGTCGGTGCGGCCGGCGGCGGTGCTCGCGCCGGGGAACCAGAACTCGGTGTCCGGGCCGGCGCAGTTGACACCCAGGAGGCCGCGGCCGGTGCCGACGGCGACCTCGGTGGTCTCCTGGACGGTCCAGCCGGGCGCGAACCCGCCGTCCGCGGTGCCGATGAGCGCCGACGCGTCGCCGCCGGAGGTGTCGCCGGTGGCCGGCGTGCCCGGCGCCTTCGGCGTGAGCACGGGCTGCCCGGTCTTCTTCCCGGTGCCCTTGCCGGTCCCGTCGGCCGCCACCAGCCGGGCCGCGCCGTCGCGCGCGGCGCCCCGGGTGACGGGGGTGAACGAGGTGTACGACGTGTCGGCGATGTCCGAGGAGCTCGGCGCCGGGCAGAGCAGGCCGGTGCGCTCCACGGGCAGGTGCGCGGCGGCCACCGGGGCGGCGCCCGACGCGGCCGGTGGGTCGAACGCGGCGAACGCGGTGACGGCGGCCAGTGCGGCCGTGCCGGCGATCAGGGACAGGGTGGTGCGGTTCACTGCTGGCTCCCGTCGGGACGCCGGCCGCCGGTGCCGTGGGGGTGCTGGGCCTGGTCGTAACCCTGCTGGGCGGGGTCGTAGCCCTGCTGGGCCTGGTCGTAGCCCTGCTGGGCCTGGTCGTAGCCCTGCTGGGCCTGGTCGTACCCCTGGTGCCCGTAGGCCGAGGGATCGTAGGCCGCCGGGTCGTAGGGCGGCTGGTCGTCGGTGCCGTTGTAGCCGTACGGGTCGTACGGGGTCGTCTGGTAGGGGTCGGGCTGCTGATACGGCTGCTGGTCGTAGCCGGTCGCGGTCTGGTACGGGTCCGTGCCGTAGCCGGAGTGCCCGGCGGACTCGTAGGAGGCCGGGTCGTACCCGTCGTAGGACTGCTGGTGGGGCACGGCGGCCGGGGCCTGGTCCGGGAGCGGGGGCTGGTCCGGGAGCGGCTCGTCCGGGAGCGGCGTGTCCGGCCGGTCCTCGGCGGGCGGTTGCTGCTCCTCGGTCTGGGCGCGCAGGCGGCGGGCGCGGCGGCCCTCGCCCGTGGCGGCCTGGGCGGGCACGGGCTGCTCCTCGGGCAGGTCGTCGTCGACGTCGCGGCGGCGGCCGGGCAGGGCGAGGACGACCAGGACGACGGCGAGGGCGCCCTGCGCCCAGAGCCAGGCGGTGTGGGCGAGCGGGGCGTCGTAGGTGACGTCCAGCCGGCCTCCGCCGGCGGGCAGCCGGAAGCCCTGGGCCCAGCCGTCGACCGTGGTGCGGGTGAGCGGCTTGCCGTCGAGGGTGGCCATCCAGCCGTCGGCGGCGCTGTCGGCGAGGCGCAGGACGCGGTCGCCGGAGCCGGAGGGGATCGTGGTGTGGATCTCCACCGGGCCCGCGGCGACCGGCTGGGCCTTGCCGGAGCCGTCGGCGGCCACCACGGCCGCGCGGGCGACCTCCTGGTCGACGCGCCACAGGGCGCTGCCGTCCTGCTGGCTGAGCCTGCTCAGGCCGGGGGTGGCGTCGAGGACGCGGGCGATCTCGCGGGGGGCGCCCTTGTGGACGAGGACGTAGCGCACGGCGAAGCCGCCGAGTTCGTCGGCCTGGTCGGCGCCGGAGCCGGCGACCAGGTTGGCGACGGTCTTGTCCAGGCGGGCGTTCCCGCCGTCGGCGGCGGCGAGTTCGGCGTCGCCCATGCGGGCACCGGAGCCGCGGACCAGGCTGTAGCGCACGCGCGCGGTGGAGTCGCTGTCCAGGACCAGGGTGCGGGCCTGGTCGCCGCCGGCGGAGTCCTCGGCGACGAACGCGGGCACCTGGGCCGGGTCGCGGCGCTCCAGGGGGCCGTCGGCGCCGCGGATCATCCAGCCGGCGGCGACGAGCAGCGGACCGGCGGCCGAGGCGAAGGCGATCAGGGCGGCGACGGGCTGGCGCCAGCCGAAGCTCTGCTCGGCCACGCGCGCGCGGGCGCCGTCGGCGCCGAGCGCGGCGGCGGCCAGCAGGGCGATGCCGTAGACCAGGGTGGCCGGGCCGGCCCAGGCGGACTTGTCGGACAGGACCGCGAAGACGAGGCCGGTCAGGGCGACGGCCCAGGCGGTGCGGATGCCGAGCTGCCGTTCGGAGCGCAGCAGGGCGGCGAGCGCGGCGAGCACGATGCCGATGAGCATCAGGCCGTGCACGGTGCCGGGGCCGCCGGGGGTGGCGCCGAGCAGGTCGAGCGCGGAGGCGGCCGAGGCGCCGTACTCCAGTCCGGCCTCCTGGAAGAAGCCGGTCGGCAGGAGGGTCAGCGACCAGGGGGCGAGGACCAGCAGCGGGGTGCCGAGCTGGGCGAGGAAGCGCAGGCCGTGGGCGACGAGGTCGCCGCGGCGCAGCACGAGCACGCCGAGGCCGAGCAGCAGCGCGATGGGCCAGACGATCGGTGTGAAGGCGGTGGTGAGGGTCAGCAGCAGTGCGTACGCCCAGGTGGCACGCCAGCTGCCGCGGGCGCCGCCGCGGTTGGCCAGGCCGCTCGCCGCGATGCCCGCGCGCGCGATGAGCGGCAGCAGCACGGCGAGGACGGCGGTGCCGACGCGTCCGCCGGCCAGGGCGCCGGTGGTGGCCGGCAGGAAGGCGTAGGCGATGGCGGCCCAGGCGCGCAGCAGCCGGGAGGTGACCAGGGGCCGGGAGGCGAAGTAGGCGGTGAGTCCGGCGAGCGGCACCGAGCAGACCAGCAGGATGGTGACGGCGAGTCCGGTGGAGCCGAACAGCAGCGAGGCGAGGGTCGCGACGATCGCCAGGTAGGGCGGGGCGGACGAGGTGGCGCCGGTGCCCGACGGGTGCCAGGCGTCCAGGTACCGCGACCACAGGTCGCCCGCGCCGGCCGGGGCGGGCAGCAGGGCGCCGCCGCCGAGCGCGCCGCCGCCGAGCAGGGCGCGGCAGGCGGCGAGGGAGATGAGCAGCAGCGCGAGGAAGAGCACCGGGCCGGGTCTGCGGGCGATCCGCTTGAGCCGGGCGAACTGCTCGACCTCCAGGAAGTCGGCGTCGTCGCCGCCGGGTCCGGACTCCACGGCGCCGCCGTGCCGGCCGGCCGAGGAGGTGTCGGTGTCGTGGCCGCTGCTGAGGTTGCCGGCGATCTGTTCCACGGTGGCCCGGACGGTGGCGCCGGGCGGCGGGAAGAGCTGGCGCAGTTCGCCCTTGTCGATCCGGGAGGGTCCGCGGCGGCGCCGGGCGGCGATGATCCGCTCCGGCCGCAGCAGGGTGCTCAGCAGACCGCGGATCTCGTCGACGGCCTGGCCGGGGACCTTGCCGACGAGGTAGGCGAGGGTGCGCAGCACGGTGCCGAGGACGAGTCGCAGCAGCACCCAGGGCAGCGCGGCCGTACGGGTGTTGACGAGCAGGGTGTAGACGGCGCCGGCCTTGTCGACCTTGTGCGGGGAGGCGGCGGTGCGGCCGGCGCAGTCGACCGTGCGGCGCTCGCGCGAGGCGGCCTCGGCGTGCCGGACGACGGCGTCGGGGGCGATCAGGACGCGGTGGCCGGCGGTGTGGACGCGCCAGCACAGGTCGATGTCGTCGCGCATCAGGGGCAGCCGGCGGTCGAAGCCGCCGAGCTGTTCGAAGACGTCGCGGCGGATGAGCATGCCGGCGGTGGAGACGGCCAGCACGCCGCGGACGTGGTCGTGCTGGCCCTGGTCCTGTTCGCGGCGGTCCAGGCCGGTCCAGCGGCGGCCGGAGTTGGCGATGGAGACGCCGACCTCCAGCAGTTGGCGGCGGTCGTACCAGCCGCGCAGCTTGGGTCCGACCACCGCGACGTCGTCGCGGCCGAGTTCGAGTTCGTTGTCGACGACCCGCAGCATCTGGGCGAGGGCGTCGGGTTCGGGGGCGCAGTCGTCGTGCAGCAGCCACAGCCACTGGACCGGCTCGCCGTGCGGCAGTTCGGGCAGGTCGTAGGCGTCGTCGCGCCAGGTGCGCGTGACGGGGTCCCAGCCGCTGGGGCGCTTGAGGTAGGGCAGGTCCTCCGGGGTGAGGACGGGGGCGGTGCGGCTCGCCTCCTCCACTGCCTGGCCGAAGCCGGTGCGGCGGGCGAGGTGCAGGACGCCCGCGTCGCCGAGGGCGTCGCCGAGCAGCCGGGCGGAGTCGTCCGCGCTGCCGGTGTCGGCGGCCACCGCGTGCTGGACGGGGCGCTCCTGGCCGAGCAGCCCGGCGAGGGCGTCGGGCAGCCAGCGGGCGCCGTCGTGGGAGACGAGGACCGCGGTCACCACATGGCGCGGGAACTCGGGCGGGCGGGACGGGTCAAACACGGCGGTGGCAGCGCCGTGTCGGGCTGCCGCATGGCTGTGCACGGACATCGAGGTACGGGCCCCGGTTCGATGGACTGCGGTGGACGCCTCTGTCTCCCCGTGCGTCGGGGGACAGCGGGGCGCCTCGGACGAGCGACCACACTATCGGCTGCCCAGGGCGAGAGCCCGCCGCCTGTGGACAACCCACCGGTTACGCACCGTTGGTGACGTTCCCACGCATACGCGCGCGGGTGTCCGTGAGTACCGCGCGCGTGGGCGACCGCCTCAGACGGCGGCCTTCTTGAGGCGGCGGCGCTCACGCTCCGACAGACCGCCCCAGATGCCGAAGCGCTCGTCGTTGGCGAGGGCGTATTCCAGGCACTCGGAGCGGACCTCGCAGGCGAGGCAGACCTTCTTCGCCTCTCTGGTGGAGCCGCCCTTCTCGGGGAAAAAGGACTCCGGGTCGGTCTGGGCGCAGAGCGCGCGCTCCTGCCAGCCGAGTTCCTCGTCCGCGTCGTCGACCAGCAGTTGCTGCACCAGCTCGGTCATGTGCGCCCCTCGTCAGTCTTTCGCGTCCCCGTGCGTGGCCGTCACCGTTCTCGGCTGAACGACACGAGTGAAATTACAAGTGTGCTGCTCCGGGCGAGTCAAGCCGAGATCTGCTATTGGGCCCGTTATTCACTCTGCGGAACCAAGGCCAAGCGGAAAGTGTTCAAATCGCCATAAACCTTGACACGCAGCCGGACCCACGGGGGCGATCGGACCCCGTACAGCGTCTCTGTACGAGTGAAGACGCCTCCGTGTTCGATCGCGTTCCGCGGGGCTCTAGCGCTCGGATGTGCCCCATGTGTCCCGAGACCCGCGAGAACAAACCTTTCATCTGCCAGATCGACCGGATGAGGTGAAACATGTCCCACATGGCGGGCCCCGAGTTGACAGTGCGGGTGTGAACCGATGTCCTAGTGGGCATGCTCGCGAACTTGGCACTCACCTCGACCCGCACCGCCGGGTCCCTCGGTGCCGCCCGCGCGCGCTGTAGCTGTTGCCGCTGTCACAGCTGTTGAGCCAAGCCCGCTCCGGCTGTCCCCGAGTCCATCCCGGCTCGGTCGCGTTCCGCGTTCCCCGATCCCTCATCCAGGGCATCCTCGCCCGCCCGTGACCCGGGCGGACCGTACGCGTCACCCCAGTACCGCCTCCCGGCTCCGGCCCCCCACTCTTCCGCCGAGGACCACCGCACCCGATGAACAGCGACAACGACCTCCAGATCGCCGGCGACATCCTCGAAGTCCCGCACCTGCTCCAGCCGCCGCGCGAACACCCGGCCACCGTCGCCGAGTTCGTGGGGCTCGCCCGCTCGATCGCCGCCGACCGGGACCAGTGGGCGCACCTGGTCCGGTACGACGCCACCACCCGCTGGTACCACCGGCTGCGCACCGGCCCCGGTTACGAGGTCTGGCTGCTGTCCTGGGTGCCCGGGCAGGGCAGCGGACGGCACGACCACGGCCGCTCCTCCGGCGTGCTCAGCCTCCTGGAGGGCACCCTCACCGAGCACACCGCGCGCGGCACGCGCACGCTGACGGCGGGCGCCCAGCGGGTGTTCGGGCCGGGGTACGCCCACGAGGTCGTCAACGACGCGCTGGAGCCCGCGGTCAGCCTGCACGTCTACCACCCGGGCCTGACCGAGATGCCGATGCTCCCCCGGTCCGGGCCCGGGACGGCCGGGGAGACGGGCGGGGGAACGGCAGCGGGTACCACCGAAGGCGCCCTCACGTCCCCGCACTGCGCGCCGCACCCCGGACCGCACCAGGTGTCCGCCTGACGCGTTGTCGTATCCGCCTGCCAGACTGGCTCCCATGCGCATTGTGGTTCTGGCAGGCGGCATCGGCGGTGCCCGTTTCCTGCGTGGTCTGAAGCGGGCCGTGCCGGACGCGGACGTCACGGTCATCGGCAACACCGGCGACGACATCCATCTCTTCGGGCTGAAGGTCTGCCCGGACCTCGACACGGTGATGTACACGCTGGGCGGCGGCATCAACGAGGAGCAGGGCTGGGGGCGGAGCGACGAGAGCTTCCACCTCAAGGAGGAACTGGCGGCCTACGGGGTCGGGCCGGAGTGGTTCGGGCTCGGGGACCGGGACTTCGCCACGCACATCGTGCGGACGCAGATGCTCGGCGCGGGCTATCCGCTCAGCGCGGTCACCGACGCGCTGTGCGACCGCTGGCAGCCGGGCGTGAAGCTGATCCCGATGTCGGACGACCGCGTCGAGACGCACGTGGCGGTCGAGCTGGAAGGCGAGCGCAAGGCGATCCACTTCCAGGAGTACTGGGTGCGGCTGCGCGCCTCCGTCCCGGCCCAGGCGATCGTCCCGGTCGGTGCCGAGCAGGCCAAGCCGGCGCCGGGCGTGCTGGAGGCCATCGCCCAGGCGGACGTCATCCTCTTCCCGCCGTCCAACCCGGTGGTGTCCATCGGCACGATCCTCGCCGTGCCCGGCATCCGCGAGGCCATCGCGGAGGCGGGCGTGCCCGTGGTCGGCCTCTCCCCGATCGTCGGGGACGCGCCCGTGCGCGGGATGGCCGACAAGGTGCTCGCCGCGGTCGGCGTGGAGTCCACGGCCGCCGCGGTCGCCGCGCACTACGGCTCCGGTCTGCTGGACGGCTGGCTGGTCGACACCGTGGACGCGGGCGCGGTCGAGCGGATCGAGGCGGACGGCATCCGCTGCCGGGCCGTGCCGCTGATGATGACCGACGTCGACGCGGCCGCGCGGATGGCGCGGGAGGCGCTGGCGCTGGCCGAGGAGGTGCGGGGAGCGTGAGCGGGACGGCGTCCGCCGGGACGGGCGAGCGGCCGGAGTACCGGGTATGGGCCCTGTCCGGCATCCCCGAGGTGCGGCCGGGCGACGACCTCGCCAAGCTGATCGCCGCGGCCGGGCCGGACCTCGCCGACGGGGATGTCGTCGTCGTCACCTCGAAGATCGTCTCCAAGGCCGAGGGCCGCGTCGTGCGGGCGGCGGACCGGGAGGCGGCGATCGACGCGGAGACCGTCCGCGTCGTGGCCCGGCGCGGCACGCTGCGCATCGTGGAGAACCGGCAGGGCCTGGTCATGGCCGCCGCCGGGGTCGACGCCTCCAACACCCCCGCCGGGACCGTCCTGCTGCTGCCCGAGGACCCGGACGCGTCCGCGCGCGCCATCCGGGCGGGCCTGCGCGACGCCCTCGGTGTCGACGTCGGCGTCCTCGTCACCGACACCTTCGGGCGGCCCTGGCGCGCGGGGCTCACGGACGTCGCGATCGGCGCCGCCGGGCTGCGTGTGCTGGACGATCTGCGCGGGGGCACGGACGCCCACGGCAATCCGCTCAGCGCGACCGTCGTCGCCACGGCGGACGAGCTGGCCGCCGCCGGTGACCTGGTCAAGGGCAAGGCGGCGGGCCGCCCGGTGGCCGTGGTGCGCGGACTGCCGCACCTGCTGGATCCCGCCGCCGGCGCGGGCGCGCGGGCGCTGGTGCGCTCCGCCCGGGACGACATGTTCCGGCTCGGCACGTCGGAGGCGGTGCGGGAGGCCGTCACCCGGCGCCGTACCGTGCGGTCCTTCACCGATGAGGCCGTGGACCCCGGTGCCGTCCGCCGCGCGGTGGCCGCCGCGGTCACCGCGCCCGCCCCGCACCACACCACGCCCTGGCGGTTCGTGCTGCTGGAGTCGGCCGAGTCGCGGCTACGGCTGCTCGACGCGATGCGCGACGCCTGGATCGCGGACCTGCGCCGGGACGGCAGGAGCGAGGAGTCCATCGCGAAGCGGATCCGGCGCGGTGACGTGCTGCGCGACGCGCCGTACCTGATCGTGCCCTGCCTCGTCATGGACGGCTCGCACACCTACGGGGACGCCCGGCGGGACGGTGCCGAGCGGGAGATGTTCGTGGTCGCGATGGGCGCGGGCGTGCAGAACCTGCTGGTGGCGCTGGCCGGGGAACAACTCGGCTCGGCGTGGGTGTCGTCGACGATGTTCTGCCGGGACGTGGTCCGCGAGGTGCTGGAGCTGCCGGCGCACTGGGATCCGATGGGCGCGGTGGCGGTCGGCCGCGCGGCGCGGGAGCCCGGCGAGCGGCCGGAACGGGACGTACGGGCCTTCGTCGAGGTGCGGTGAGACCGGGGCGGGCGGCACGGCCGGCTCCCGCCGCTCCCCGCGAACGCCTAGTCTCGTAGGACTGGCACCGGCACCTCAAGGCACTACCCCGGGACTCATTCGTGGCAGGACGCTTCCCCCAGCGGCCCACGCGCAGCACCGTGCGCGGCGGGCAGGTGGCGGTGCCCGCGGGGGCCGCCGCCGCGATACCCCGGCAGGCGGTGGTGCCCGCGCGGACCCGGCGGTGGGCGCCGGACGGGCCGCTGGACCTCGGGCTGACCCTCGGGCCGCTGCGGCGCGGGCCCGCCGACCCGACGTTCCGGGCCACCGCGGACGGGTCCGTGTGGCGGGCCTGCCGTACGCCCGCCGGGCCGGGCACGCTGCGCGTACGCGCGTACGGCGGTGAGGTGCTCGGCGAGGCGTGGGGGCCGGGCGCCGGGTGGCTGCTGGAGCAGCTGCCGGAGCTGCTCGGCGGCGCCGACGACCCCGGGGCGTTCGTGCCGCGGCACCGGGTGGTCGCCCAGGCGTGGCACCGGCGACCGGGGCTCCGGCTCACCCGGACCGGGCTGGTGCTGGAGTCGCTGATCCCGTCCGTGCTGGAGCAGAAGGTGACGACCGACGAGGCGTACCGGGCGTGGCGGCTGCTCGTGCGCGGGTTCGGGGAGCCGGCGCCGGGGCCCGCGGGGACGGGCGACCGGCCGATGTTCGTGATGCCGGCGGCGCGGACGTGGGCGCTGATCCCCTCCTGGGAGTGGCACCGGGCCGGTGTGGACGACAAGCGCGCGTCGACGATCCTGCGGGCCGTGCGGGTCGCCGCGCGGCTGGAGCAGGCCGTGGGGATGGAGCCGGTGCAGGCCCGGGCGCGGCTGGAGGTCGTGCCGGGGGTGGGGCCGTGGACGTCGGCGGAGGTGGTGCAGCGCAGTCACGGGGCGGCGGACGAGGTGACCGTCGGGGACCTGCATCTGCCGGGGATCGTCGGGTGGGCGCTGGCGGACGACCGGGACGCGGACGACGCCGGGATGCTGCGGCTGCTGGAGCCGTACGCCGGGCAGCGGCACCGGGCCGCCCGGCTGATCCTGCTGAGCGGCCGGATACCGGCCCGGCGCAAGCCGAAGATGCCCCGGGTGGACATCGGCCTGCTGTGAGGCTCCCCGGCGGTAACGCCCCCGGGGGGCTCCCGCCGCCGGGACCCCTCACGCGGGATGCCGCCCGGCGCCGGCGGAACGCCGCCGGGCTACTGGTCCGGGGAGAACCGCACCGCCCCCGCCGGGATGCGGGCGTCGCACCACACCCGTACTCCCTCGCGCAGCTCGTTGTCCGCGCCCACGACCGCGCCGTCGCCGACCACCGCGCCGGTGAGGACGGAGCGTTCGCCGACGCGGGCGCGGGCGCCGATGAGGGAGTCGGTGATGACGGCGCCGGGTTCGATCACGGCGCCGGGAAGGATGGCCGAGCCGAAGACGCGTGCCCCCGCCGCCACGAACGCGCCCTCGCCGACCACCGTGCCGCCGGTCAGCTTGGCGTCGGGGGCGACCTCGGCCGTGGGCAGCACCAGGCGGTCGCCGCAGCGCCCGGGCACGGCGGGCGAGGGCGCGCGGCCGAGGACCAGGTCGGCCGAGCCGCGGACGAAGGCGGCCGGGGTGCCGAGGTCCAGCCAGTAGGTGGAGTCGACCATGCCCTGGAGGTGGGCGCCGGCCGCGAGCAGGCCGGGGAAGGTCTCGCGTTCGACGGAGACCGTGCGGCCCGCCGGGATCGTGTCGATGACCGAGCGGCGGAAGACGTACGCCCCCGCGTTGATCTGGTCGGTGACGATCTCCTGCGGGGTCTGCGGCTTCTCCAGGAACGCCAGCACCCGGCCCGTCGCGTCGGTGGGCACGAGGCCGTAGGCGCGCGGGTCGGTCACTCGCGTCAGGTGGAGCGAGACGTCCGCGCCCGTCGACTCGTGGGTGTCGACCAGGGCCGCGATGTCCAGGCCGGTCAGGATGTCGCCGTTGAAGACCAGTACCGGGTCGTCGGGACCGGAGTGCAGCCGGGCGGCGACGTTGCGGAGGGCGCCGCCCGTGCCGAGCGGCTCCTCCTCGGTCACGTACTCCAGGTGCAGGCCCAGCGCGGAGCCGTCGCCGAAGTACGGCTCGAAGACCTCGGCCAGATAGCTGGTGGCGAGGACGATGTGCTCGACGCCCGCCGCCCGCGCCCGCGCCAGCTGGTGGGTGAGGAACGGCACCCCGGCGGCCGGGACCATCGGTTTGGGCGTGTGCACCGTGAGCGGTCGCAGCCGGGTGCCTTTGCCGCCGACCAGGAGGATCGCTTCTGTCACCTGTCGTCTCTGCTTCCTGCCGGGACCGGCCGCACTACTCGTGTCACTCGTTTCGGCCGGTCAGTGTATGCAGACCGGGCGACGCCGCCTTCGGTGGCCGCGCGGTGTCCCGCGAGATCGGCGCACGGTTCCCCCGTCCGCGCGGGCCGGTCCCCCGTCCGGCCCCCGTGCGCGCACCCGCCCGCGCGTACGCTGTGCCGGGTGAACGCCACCGATCGCACCCCTGCCGACCTGCTGTCCTCCGCGCTCGCCGCGGACCCCGGCCGCCCCCTGGTGACCTTCTACGACGACGCCACGGGTGAACGCGTCGAGCTCTCCGTGGCCACCTTCGCCAACTGGGTGGCCAAGACCGCCAACCTCCTCCAGGGCGATCTCGCCGCCGGGCCCGGCGACCGGGTCGCGCTGCTGCTGCCCGCGCACTGGCAGACGGCGGTGTGGCTGCTGGCCTGTTCCGCGGTGGGCGCGGTCGCGGACGTCGCCGGGGACCCGGCGGTGGCCGATGTCGTCGTCAGCGGGCCCGACTCGCTCGACGCCGCCCGCGCGTGTCCCGGCGAGCGGGTGGCGCTGGCGCTGCGACCGCTCGGCGGACGGTTCCCGCAGACCCCCGCCGGGTTCCTCGACTACGCCGTGGAGGTGCCGGGCCAGGGCGACCGGTTCGCCCCGTTCGCCCCGGTGGACCCCGAGGCACCCGCGCTCATCGTCGCCGGGCGGGAGTTCAGCGGGGCGGAGGTCGTCGAACGGGCCGCGGCCGAGGCGCCCTCGCTGGGTCTGACGGGTCCCGGGTCGCGCCTGCTGTCCGCGGTGCCGTACGACACCTGGGAAGGGCTCGGCGCGGGACTGTACGCGCCGCTGGCCGTGGGGGGCTCCGTGGTGCTGTGCCGGAACCTGGACCGGCTGGACGAGGACGCCCTGGCCAAGCGCATCGAGAGCGAGCGGGTGACGGCCGTACGGCGGTGACGCCGGCGGCCGGTCCGGGACCCGGTCCGCCGCGCCCCGGACCGGCCGCCCTCACCCGAGTGGAGCAGCAAAGGGCGCTGCCCCGGCCCCTCCCCCGCCATCGTCGTAAGTGCAGCACGCGACGCGCGTACGCCATGAGGGGATGGCCTCACCGTGAGCGACACCGCAGGCAAGCCCCCCGGCCCCGACCCCGGGCCGGGGGCCTCGGCCACCGGGGACGGGCTGGCACGGCGCCGATGGCGGCGCCGGCTACGGAACTCGGCGCTGGGAACGGCCGCGCTCCTCGTCGTGGCCGGCGGCGCCGGCTGGGCCGTCTACGCCAAGCTCAGCGGCAACATCACGGCCGACGAGGCGGCCGCCGCCGAACTGGCGCGCTACGAGCGGGAGCGGCCCACCTCACTGGTCCGGGGCGCGCAGAACATCCTGCTGATCGGGTCCGACACACGGGCCGGGGACGGCAACGGCGCGTACGGCAAGGATCTCGGCACCGAGCGGTCGGACACCACGATCCTGCTGCACCTGGCCGCGGACCGGGGCAGCGCCACCGCCGTCTCGCTGCCCCGGGACCTGATGGTGGACATCCCCGCGTGCCGGCAGCCGGACGGCAGGCGCAGCGATCCGGTGTTCGCGATGTTCAACCAGGCGTTCCAGGTGGGCGGTTCGGCGTGCACGATCCGGACCGTCGAGAGACTCACGGGCATCCGCGTCGACCACCACATGGTGCTGGACTTCAGCGGGTTCAAGGAGATGGTGGACGCCCTCGACGGCGTCCAGGTCTGCCTGCGCGAACCCGTGGACGACAAGGCGGCGAGACTGCGGCTGCCGGCCGGGAAGGTCACGCTCGACGGTGAGCAGGCGCTGGGCTTCGTACGCGCCCGCGAGTCGCTCGGCAACGGCAGCGACACCGGGCGGATGGAGCGTCAGCAGCGGTTCCTCGGCGCGCTCGTCGCCAAGGTGCGGAGCGAGGACGTCCTGCTGAACCCGGTGAAGCTGTATCCGCTGCTGGACGCGGCGACCTCCGCGCTGACCACCGATCCGGAACTGGCGAGCCTGCGCGGTCTGTACCAGTTGGCGCGCGGACTGCGCGACACCCCCACCGAGCGGGTGCGGTTCCTGACGGTCCCGCGGGAGTCGTACGTCTACGACGCCAACCGTGACCAGCTCGTGGAGCCCGAGGCCGAGGAATTGTTCGCACGGCTGCGCGCCGATCGGCCGGTGGCGGTGGCCGAGGAGAATTCACAGGATGTTCCCGGGGAAGTCACAGGCGCGGACGACCCGCAAGGCCCGTCGCCCGCCCCCACGTTCAGCGGCCGCACCGCCGCCGATCACTCCTGCGGGTAAGGGGTTGGCCAAGAGCGCGGACTTTCATTCAGAAAATGAGATGGATTGCCCGGTTGTAGGGACGTCGAATTTGTCACCGGCGTCGCTCGACGCTGAACTGGGCGGATAGTGTGAGCGATCCGGTGCACCATGCCGCGAGGTCCGTCCTGGGGTCGTGCACTGTTTCACCGAGACCCGTGCGCCTTGGAGGGGGAAGGCGCCGCGTGGCCCCGACGGAGGATTCGGACAACCGTGGACGCGCAAGGCCGTGGGCGGGCGGAGAACATCGACCCCGCAGACCAGTGGGTACTCAATCCGAACACCGGCGAATACGAACTGCGACTGGGTCCTTCCACAGCGCAGTCGCCGGTTCCCGGACCACGTAGACCCTCCTCCCGGGACGGCGGTGACGAAGCCGGCGGCCGTTCCCGGCCGACGCCCGGGGAGAACCGACGGACGACGGAGGAGAACCGGCGGGCGTCCGGGGAGACCCGGCGGACGACCGGGGAGACCCGGCAGGGATCCCGGGCGCGCGGCGCCGAGGTGCCCGCGCCGCGTTCGGCCCGGCGCCGGGGCGGCGAGCCCGAGCCCGCCCAGGGGCGGCGCGCCTCCCGGCGGCCGGCGAAGAAGAAGTCGACGGCGAAGAAGGCGCTGCTGTGGACCGGCGGGACGATGGCGTTCGTGATGGTCGCCGCGGCCGGCGCCGGCTACCTGTACGTCAAGCACCTGAACGACAACATCACGTCCGTCCCCGACGACGGGGCCAGCACCGGCGGCTTCCGCAAGGACGAGGCGATCAACATCCTGCTGATCGGCACGGACAAGCGCACCGGCAAGGGCAACGAGGGCTACGGCGACGCGGGCAGCGTCGGCCACGCCGACACCAACATCCTGCTGCACGTCTCCAAGGACCGCTCCAACGCGACCGCGCTGAGCATCCCGCGTGACCTGATCGTCGACGTCCCGGACTGCCCCACCACGCAGGAGGACGGCAGCCAGAAGGTCATCCCCGGCACGCAGGGCGTCCGCTTCAACACGAGCCTCGGGCAGGACGGCCGCACGCCGAGCTGCACCATGCGCACGGTGACCGAACTGACCGGGATCACACCGGACGACTTCATGGTCGCCGACTTCAACGCCGTCAAGACGCTGACGGAGGCGGTCGACGGCGTCGACGTCTGTCTGGGCAAGGACATCGACGACCCGGACTCGCACCTGAAGCTCTCCGAGGGCACGCACCGGATCTCCGGCGAGCAGGCGCTGGCGTTCGTCCGCACCCGGCACTCCGTCGGCTTCGGCGGCGACCTGAGCCGGATCGGGCTCCAGCAGCAGTTCCTGGGCGCGCTGATGCGCAAGCTGAAGGGCAACGACACCCTCACCAGCCCGACGAAGATGGTGAAGCTGGCGGAGGCGGGCACCAAGGCGCTGACCGTCGACGACAAGCTGGACAGCATCGGCAAGCTGAAGGACCTGGGCCTGGAGCTGGGCAAGCTCGATCCGAAGAACCTGGCCTTCACGACGCTGCCGGTCAAGGACAACCCGGCCGACGGTGTCGTGCACAAGACGGTGATCGTCGACGAGGCCCTGGCGCCGCAGGTCTTCAGCGCCATCCAGAACGACGTCTCCTTCACCGACGTGAAGAAGAAGCAGCAGAAGGAGAAGAAGGACGCCCAGGCCGCCCGGCTGAAGGGCCCCAAGGCGCCCGCCTCCGAGGTGCGGGTGCGCATCCTCAACGGCGGTGCCCAGACCGGCAGCGCCCAGGCGGCGCTCAACTGGCTCCAGAACGACCAGGGCGTCACCAAGTCGGAGAACGCCGGCAACGCCCCCGCGCAGCTGAGCAGGACCACGCTGGAGTACGCGCCCGACCAGGCGGCCCAGGCGCGCCGGCTGGCCGCCCTCATGGGACTGTCCGGGTCGGCGCTGAAGCCTGGCGAGAGCGTGACCAACTCCCAGGGCCTGCCGGCGATGACGCTGACCCTGGGCAAGGACTTCAAGGGGGCGGGGGTCTCCCTGACGGCCCCGGCGAAGGCGCCGGACGTCGACAAGTCCACAGCAGACAAGGTTCAGTGCGCCAAGTAGGTAACCCAACGGGCCCGTCGCGCGTCTAACCCGGCGCGGGACGGGCCCGTTGCCCGGCGCAAGGGTGGGGAGGGCAGGGAATTGGCGCAGAGCGAGGTGCGCGAGGAGGTTCCGGCGGTCGAGGACACTATGTCGCTCACCCCGAAGACCTCCGACGCGCCGGCGGGTCCGGGCCGGCGCGGGAGCAGACGACGACGGCCGGGTGGTGAGAAGACCGACCGGCCGCGCCGCAGACGACGTGCGCTGCGCTGGTCGGCGACCGTGCTGGCGGTGGTGATACTCGGCACGGCGGGCGCCGGATACCTCTACTACCAGCACCTCAACGGCAACATCCAGAAGGGGCGGCGGGCCAACGGCGACGACTCCAAGGCGCAGCGGACCGCGCCCAACGCGGCCGGCCAGACGCCGCTGAACATCCTGCTGATCGGCTCCGACAGCCGGAACTCCAAGGAGAACGTCAAGCTCGGCGGCAGCCGGGACCACGCCGGCGACCCGCCGCTGGCGGACGTGCAAATGCTCATCCACCTCTCGGCGGACCGCAAGAGCGCCTCCATGGTGAGCATCCCCCGGGACACCCGGGTGGACATCCCCGAGTGCAAGGACCCCGCCACCGGCAAGGTCTATCCGCCGACGAACGACATCATCAACGTGACCCTGGCCCGTGGCGGCGCCGGCTGCACGCTGCTCACCTGGGAGAACCTCACCGGGGTCTACATCGACCACTGGATGACGATCGACTTCGCGGGTGTGGTGCGGATGGCCGACGCCATCGGGGGCGTCGACGTCTGCGTGCGGCAGAACGTGTGGGACCGCCCGACGCCGGACGTCTCCGGGGGGTCCGGGCTGAAGTTGAAGGCCGGCACCTGGAAGGTCAAGGGCGAGCAGGCCCTCCAGTGGCTGCGTACGCGGCACGCCTGGGGTGACGACCTGATGCGGGCCCGCGCCCAGCACATGTACCTGAACTCGATGATCCGCACGCTGAAGCAGCAGAACGTGTTCACCGACAGCGGCCGGCTGATGGACCTGGCCGATGCGGCCACCAAGTCGCTGAAGGTGTCGGAGGAGATCGGCTCCGTCAAGAAGCTCTACGACCTGGGCATGCAGATGAAGTCGGTGCCGACGGACCGGATCACCTCGATGACCATGCCCAACCTGAAGGACCCGCAGAACGGCAACCACGTCGTGCCGGACCAGGCCAACGCCGACAAGATGTGGGAGATGATCAAGGACGACGTCCCGTTCGACAAGAACGGCGGCAAGTCCGACGGCGCGAAGAAGGACCCGGACAAGGACAAGCCGGCCAAGACGCCCTCGCTCGACGCGGCCCGGCTCGGGGTGCTGGTGCAGAACGCCACCCGGACCTCGACCGAGGCGGCGGTGCGGCAGCGGGCGTCGGCGATCGGGCAGGTGCTCGTGGCGAAGGGGTACGCCCGGGCGCAGGCCGACGCCTCGGGCAGTCTGGCCGAGGACAAGACGGTCGTGCGGTACCCGAGCGCGGACCTGGAGGGCGACGCGCAGGCCGTGGCCAAGGCGCTGGGCATCCCGATGAACTCGGTGCAGAAGTCCACCGACGTGTCGGGCGTCACGGTCGTCGTCGGCGCCGACTGGCGCGAGGGCACGTCGTACCCGAAGCACGCCGAGCCGAAGGCCGGGGACCTGCCCGACAACTCCGACGCCGTCAACGGCTCGGACACGTCGAAGTGCATGGACGTGTACAGCGTCTACCGCTGGTAGCAGCCCGGTACCGCCCGGCGGACACGGCGAAGGGGCCCCTCCTCGGCGAGGAGGGGCCCCTTCCCGTGGGCCGGGTTCCCGGTGCGTCAGGCCGGGCCGGGTCCGCCAGGCGGCGTCAGGCGGGGTCCAGGACCGCGGGGCGCCGGGAGGCGATGACCTTCCGCGCCAGCGACCTCGGGCTGGTCAGGAAGCCCCAGCCCCACGACATGTGCATGGTGGCGAGGGCCACCGGTATCCGGAGCCGGGCCTTCGGCGGCAGCCCCCGGCCGGCCGGGACGGAGCCCGCGACGATCGCGGCCAGGTAGCCGCCGGGGATCACGAAGCCCCACGGGGTCAGCACCACGCCGGCCACCAGACCCGCCGCCATCGCGCACACCGCCGTCGGCGGGGCGAGGTAGCGCAGGTTGATGGAGCCGGAGTGGTAGCGGGCGACGACGTGCCGCCAGCGGCCGTAGTCCTTGTACTGCCTGGCCAGCGCCCGCACGGACGGCCGCGGCCGGTACGACACCTTCAGCTCGGGCGAGAACCAGATCAGCCCGCCCGCCTCGCGGATGCGGAAGTTCAGCTCCCAGTCCTGGGCGCGGATGAACTCCTCGTTGTAGCCGCCCTGCCGCTCCAGCGCCTCGCGCCGGAACACCCCGAGGTAGACGGTCTCGGCGGGGCCGGCCTGGCCGCCGGTGTGGAAGGCCGCGTTGCCCACGCCTATCTTCGAGGTCATCGCGGCGGCCACCGCGTGCTCCCAGGCGTTCTCGCCCTCGGCGTGCATGATGCCGCCGACGTTCTGCGCGCCGGTCTCCTCCAGGAGGCGGACCGCGGTCGCGATGTAGTCCGGGGAGAGCATGCCGTGGCCGTCGACGCGGACCACGACCGGGTGCCGGGACGCTTTGATCGCCGCGTTCAGCGCCGCGGGCGTGCGGCCGGTCGGGTTCGGGACGGTGTGCACGCGCGGGTCTTCGGCGACCAGCTCGGCGGCGATCTCGTCCGTGCGGTCCGTGGACGGACCGAGGGCGATCACGACCTCCATCTCGCCGGCGTACTCCTGCGCGAGGATCGCTTGGACGGCCCCGCGCAGATGCCGTTCCTCGTTGAGGACGGGCATGATCACGGACACTGCGGGGAGCCGCACGTCGGGCTTGGCGTTCATAGGGGCCTCACGTTACCGCGAACGGGGGACACGGGTGCGCGCCACCGGGTCCGCGACGCGGGCTGGAGATCGTATCGGCCTACTGTGCTCCCGGATCCCACGTACGGCCTCGTCCGGAGGTGTCCCCTTGCACAGCCCGCCCCGGTCCCCGGCGCCCCCACAGCGCCGCCCGCAGCCGCCCCGCCGTGTGCCGCGCCCGCCCGAGCGGTCCGTGCGGTCCGTCCGGCCGCCCCGGCGGCCACGCTGGGCCATGCGGGCGGTCACCACGCTCTCGGTCGTGGTGCTCGCCTCCGCCGGGATCGGCCACGCCGTCGTCAGCAGCCTGGACGCGGGCATCGCCCGGGTCGACGCCTTCAAGGACATGAAGAACCGGCCCCGGGCGGGACACGGCATGAACCTCCTGCTGGTCGGCACAGACGGCCGCGACAAGATCAGCGAGGCGGACCGGCGCGCCTACCGGCTGGGCGGACAGCCCTGCCACTGCACCGACACCATGATGATCGTGCACATCGCGGAGGACCGGGAGCGGGCCACCGTGGTGAGCCTGCCGCGCGACTCCTACGCCGAGGTGCCCGCGCACGTCGACCGCAACTCGGGGCGGCGGCACGGCCCGCACCCGGTCCGGCTCAACGCCGCCTACGCGGAGGGCGGCCCCCAGCTGACCATCCGCACGGTCGAGAACATGACCCACGTGAAGATCGACCACTACCTCGAGGTGGACTTCACCAGCTTCATGAAGACCGTGGACGTGCTCGGCGGGGTCGAGGTCTGCACCCCGGTCCCGCTGAAGGACCGTTACACCGGGCTCGACCTCGCGGCCGGCACGCACACCCTGCGGGGCGGGCAGGCGCTCCAGTACGTGCGCGCCCGGCACCTCGACGGGGCCAGCGACCTGGGCCGGATGAAACGCCAGCAGCGGTTCCTGGCCGCGCTGATCGAGAAGGCGACCTCCTCCGGGGTGCTGCTCAACCCGATGCGGTTCCGGGACGTGACCCGGGCGGTGCTCGGCTCGGTCCGCGCCGACGCGGGCTTCGGCACCGACGAGCTGCTCGACCTCGGTCGGGCGATGCGGGACTTCTCGCCCTCCTCCTCCGAGTTCACCACCGTGCCCATCGGGCAGATGAACTACCCGGTCAAGGGCATCGGCTCGACCCTGAAGTGGGAGCCGGCGCGGGCGGAGAAGCTGTTCGGCGCGGTGCGCGACGACAAGCCGCTCAGCACGGACCGCCCGCGCCCCGCCCCGGGACGGGCCCCGGTCCCGGTCCCGGTGGAGGTGGCCCCGGCCACGATCCGGGTGCAGGTGGCGAACGGCACCGGCACGGTGGGGCTGGGCAAGCGGATGGACGCGGCGCTCGCGGCGACCGGCTTCGCCACCACCCGCCGGCCGGTGACCGCCCCCGTGCACGTGCCGCACACCGTGATCTCCTACGACCCCCGCTGGGACCGCTCCGCCCGCTCGCTGGCCGCGGCCCTGCCCGGCAGCGAGCTGCGCCCGGTGCCGGGTCAGGGGCCGCTGCTGAAGGTGACGGCCGGCGCCGACTTCAAGGAGGTCCGCACGGTGCGCTTCGAGGACCCCGGGCAGCCGGAGCAGAACGTGGTGCGGGGCAACGAGGTGGTGTGCTGAGCGCTCCGCCGGCGCGTCAGTCCTGGAAGCCCTCCGCCGCCCTGCGCTCGCGCAGCTCGCGGATCGCCCGGCGGCGGGCCAGCCGGTGGGTGCGTCGGATCTGGGCCTCCTGGCAGCGGCGGCGGTCGCGGTCGGTCTCGGGGACGACCGGCGGCACCCGGCGCGGCTTGCCGTCGGCGTCCACGGCCGTGAAGACCAGGTAGGCCGAGCCGACCTGGGTGGCCGGGGCGGACTCGTTCCAGCGCTCGGCCAGGACCCGCACGCCGATCTCCATGGAGGTCCGGCCGGTCCAGTTCACCTGGGCCTTCACATGGACCAGGTCACCGACGCGGACCGGTTCGAGGAACGCCATCTCGTCCATGGACGCGGTGACGGCGGGGCCGCCGGAGTGCCGGCCGGCCACCGCGCCTGCGGCGTCGTCGACCAGCTTCATGATCACCCCGCCGTGCACCGTCCCCAGCAGGTTGGTGTCGCTGTGGGTCATGATGTGGCTGAGGGTGGTGCGCGAGGCGGATGTCGGCTTGCCCGGGATCTCCGGGTCCGTGTCCTGTTCCGCTTCCGTGGACTGGTCTGTCATGCCCCCACCCTATGCCGACGGCTCATTCGCTGGATTTGTGTCGGGTTCGCAACAGCGGCGCCCTGATTTTCCGACAGGCCTTGTATGGGACATAGCAGCGCCCTGCACACTGGGGCCCATGAATGACTGGCCCGAGGGATGGTCCGACGACAACCGCGGCCCCCGCTACGGACGCGGCAGCGCCGGCGCACAGCCGGAGAGTGCCCGCGTGATGCGTCAGGTACGGCGCGGCCCGGGAGCGCCCGGACCGCGCCCGGCGTACGGCGACCGCGGCCCGGCGGCGCCGCCGTCCGGGGCCGGGGTGCCGCGGCAGCCGTCGTACGTCGACGGCCGGGGGCACGAGAGCGGTGCCGGCTACGACAGCGGTTACAACACCGGACAGGTCTACGGCGGCCCCGGCGGCCGTGGCCCAGGCGATCCGCCGGGTGCCCCCACCCGGTCGCCGCGCCCGGCGCCGAACTGGCGGCGCCGGATCAAGTGGACGGCGATCACGGTGGCCACCGTGGTGGTCGTCACATCGGTGGCGACCTACTTCTGGGCCGACTCCAAGCTGCGCCGCGAGGTGGACCTGTCCAAGGTCATCGACCGGCCCGAGGGGGGCGACGGCACCAACTACCTGATCGTCGGCTCGGACAGCCGTGAGGGCATGTCCAAGGAGGACGAGAAGAAGCTGCACACCGGCGGTGCCGAGGGCAAGCGCACGGACTCGATGATGATCCTGCACGTCGGCGGCGACAGCGACACGCTGATCTCGCTGCCGCGCGACTCGGACGTGGTCGTCCCGTCGTACGAGGGGTCGACGTCCGGGAAGGTCTACCCGGCGCAGGGCCGGCACGCCAAGCTCAACGCGACCTACGCCGAGGACGGGCCGACGCTGCTGGTCCGCACGATCGAGGCCAACACCGGTCTGCGCATCGACCACTACGTGGAGATCGGCTTCCAGGGCTTCGCCGGCATCGTGGACGCGGTGGGCGGCGTGGAGATCGACATCGACAAGGGCTTCAAGGACAAGTGGTCGGGCGCCGACTTCAAGGCCGGCAAGCAGACCCTGGACGGCCAGCAGGCCCTCGCCTTCGTCCGCACCCGGCACGCGTTCGCCGCGTCCGACCTCCAGCGCACCAAGAACCAGCAGAAGTTCCTGGCCGCCCTCGCCCACCAGGTGGCGACCCCCTCGACGGTCCTGAACCCGTTCCGGTTCTACCCGACCATGGGCGCGGGCCTGGACTCCCTGATCGTCGACAAGGACATGGGCCTGTGGGACCTGGCCTCGATGTTCTGGGCGATGAAGGGCGTCAGCGGCGGTGACGGCACGTCGATGAACATGCCGATCTCCGGCTCCGTCGGCGGCAACCTCGTCTGGGACAAGGCGAAGGTGAAGACCCTGGTGGACGAATTGAACAACGGCCAGAAGGTCACCGTCACCGGCGACTAGGTCAGGCGCGGTCCGGACCGGGGGCACCCGAGCGGGTGCCCCCGGCCGTGTCCGGGAGGCTCGGCTGGGCTCACATGCTGCCGGCGCCCGCCATCGCCCGGCAGGTCTGCGCACAGCGGCGACACGCCTCCGCACAGCGCATCAGCTGCTGGTCGTCCGGCATGGCCATACACGCTTCGGCGCACATGTCGCACACCTTGGCGCAGAGCGCGCACATCTCGCCGGACATGGGCGAGCGGCGCATCATCATGTCCGCGCACATGCGGGTCGTCTCGGAGCAGTCCATCAGCGCGCGCATGATCTGCATCTGCTGCTGGCCGCCCTTCTGCATGCAGGAGGTCATGGTCTCCTCGCACATGCTGTGGCAGCTCATGCAGGCTTCGATGCACTCCTGCATCTGCTGGGTGAGGGCGGGCATCGCCGGCGACTGGGTCATGGCTCCTCCTGGTGGAGGCGGGGGCCCGGGGCGGGCCCGTGTGCTTCCGTCCTACGTCCGCCGCGCCCGCTCCGCATGTCGGCTCCCGGCGTCCCGGTGCGCCGCCGCCCGGGTCACGGGCGCTCCGTTACGACAAGAAGGCGCCCCCCGGGGGGCGCCTTCCGTGCAGCAGTGAACCCGGGCCGTTACGGCAGGTTGCGGGCCATCACGATGCGCTGGACCTGGTTCGTGCCCTCATAAATCTGGGTGATCTTGGCGTCGCGCATCATGCGCTCCACCGGGTAGTCGCGGGTGTAGCCGTAGCCGCCGAGGAGCTGGACGGCGTCGGTGGTGACCTCCATCGCGACGTCCGAGGCGAAGCACTTGGCGGCGGCGCCCAGGTAGGTCAGGTCGGCGTCGCCGCGCTCGGAGGCGGCGGCGGCCTGGTAGGTGAGGGCGCGGGCGGCCGAGATCTTCATCGACATGTCGGCGAGCATGAACTGGATGCCCTGGAAGTCGGCGATCGCCTTGCCGAACTGCTTGCGCTCCTGGACGTAGCCCTTGGCGTAGTCCAGGGCGCCCTGCGCGACACCGAGCGCCTGGGCGGCGATGGTGATGCGGGTGTGGTCCAGGGTCTTCATCGCGGTGGCGAAGCCGGTGCCCTCCTCGCCGATCATGCGGTCGGCGGGGATGCGGACGTTGTCGAAGTAGACCTCGCGGGTCGGGGAGCCCTTGATGCCGAGCTTCTTCTCCGGGGCGCCGAAGGAGACGCCCTCGTCGGACTTCTCCACCACGAACGCGGAGATGCCCTTGGAGCGCTTGGCCGGGTCGGTGACGGCCATCACCGTGTAGTACTCGGAGACGCCCGCGTTGGTGATCCAGCGCTTCACGCCGTTGAGCACCCAGTGGTCGCCGTCGCGGACGGCCCTGGTCTTCATGCCGGCCGCGTCCGAGCCCGCCTCCGGCTCGGAGAGGCAGTAGGAGAACATCGCGTCGCCCTTGGCCAGCGGGCCCAGGTACTTCTTCTTCAACTCCTCGCCGCCGGAGAGGATCACCGGGAGCGAGCCGAGCTTGTTCACCGCGGGGATGAGGGAGGAGGAGACGCAGGCGCGGGCCACCTCCTCGATCACGATGACCGTGGCGAGCGCGTCGGCGCCGGAGCCGCCGTACTCCTCCGGGACGTGCACGGCGTGCAGGTCGCCTGCGACGAGGGCGTCGAGGGCCTCCTGCGGGAAGCGGGCCTCCTCGTCCACCGCCGCGGCGTACGGCGCGATCTTCGCCTCGACCAGTGAGCGGACGGCGTCGCGGAGCATGTCGTGCTCCTCCAACGGGCGGTACAGGTCGAAGTCAGCCGATCCGGCCACGGTCTCTCACGCTCCAAAGACGCAGTGATACTGACGCTAATTACCGTTAAGTAACTCAAATTTTAGAGGGCTGCCCGCAGCACGCCTACGTGAGCTGCACGACAGCTGGGAAATTGCCCGGCGGGCGGCCCGACTATGCTCAGCTCCGCATCACCGACGGACCCGAGCTGGAGCGCACCCATGAGCCTGAAGATCACCGTGATCGGCACCGGCTACCTCGGCGCCACGCACGCCGCGGCCATGGCGGAGCTGGGCTTCGAGGTGCTGGGCCTGGACGTCGTACCGGAGAAGATCGCCCTGCTGGAGCGCGGCGAGACCCCGATGTACGAGCCGGGACTCGAGGAGTTGCTGCGCCGGCACGTGGCCGGGATCGAGGGGTCCACCGGGCGACTGCGGTTCACCACGGACTTCGCCGAGGCCGGTGCCTTCGGCGATGTGCACTTCGTCTGCGTGAACACCCCGCAGAAGCACGGCGAGTACGCCTGTGACATGTCGTACGTCGACTCCGCGATCGCCTCCCTCGCCCCGCACCTGCGCGGCCCCGCCCTGGTCGTGGGCAAGTCCACCGTGCCGGTGGGCTCCGCGGACCGGCTGGCCGCCTACCTCGCCGAGCACGCCCCGGCGGGCGCCGACGCCGAGCTGGCGTGGAACCCGGAGTTCCTGCGCGAGGGCTTCGCCGTCCAGGACACCCTGCGCCCGGACCGGATCGTGGTCGGCGTGCGCGGCGAGCGGGCGGAGAAGCTGCTGCGCGAGGTGTACGCCACCCCCATCAACGCGGGCACGCCGTTCGTCGTCACCGACTTCCCCACCGCCGAGCTGGTGAAGACGGCCGCGAACTCCTTCCTCGCCACCAAGATCTCCTTCATCAACGCGATGGCGGAGGTGTGCGAGACCGCCGGCGGCGACGTGGCCAAGCTGGCGGAGGCCATCGGGCACGACGACCGGATCGGCCGCAAGTTCCTGCGCGCCGGCATCGGCTTCGGCGGCGGCTGCCTGCCCAAGGACATCCGGGCGTTCATGGCCCGCGCGGGCGAGCTGGGCGCCGACCAGGCGCTGACCTTCCTGCGCGAGATCGACTCCATCAACATGCGCCGGCGCGGCCAGATGGTCGAGATGACCCGGGAGGCGCTCGGCGGCGGCTCCTTCCTCGGCAAGCGGGTCGCGGTGCTCGGCGCGACGTTCAAGCCGGACTCGGACGACGTCCGGGACTCCCCCGCGCTGAACGTGGCCGGTCAGATCCACCTCCAGGGCGGCCAGGTGACCGTGTACGACCCGAAGGGCATGGACAACGCCCGCAAGGTCTTCCCGACCCTCGGCTACGCCGGTACCGCGCAGGAGGCCGCCCGGGGCGCCGACGTCGTCCTGCACCTGACCGAGTGGCCGGAGTTCGGCGAGCTGGACCCGGTGGCGCTGGGCGAGGTCGCGGCGGCCCGGGTGCTCCTGGACGGGCGCAACACGCTCGACCCGGAGCTGTGGCGGCGGGCCGGCTGGACGTACCGGGCGATGGGCCGGCCCACCGCCTAGCCGCGCGCGTGACGACGCCGGTTCGGCCGAGGCTCAGTCGGCCGAACCGGCGTCTGTCCGCATTCTGCACCATCGCCACCACCGCGGCCGTGCCTCACGGCCCCTTCGCCCGGTAGCGCCGCATCTTCGCGCGCGCCCCGCACACCCGCATCGAGCACCAGCGCCCCCGGCCGGCGGGGCTGCGGTCGTAGTACGCCCAGTGGCAGGTGTCCGCCTCGCACGCCTTGAGCCTGGTCCAGGTGCCGGCGACGAGCGCCCCGGCGACCGCGGCGGCGACCCGGGCGACCAGGGGGCCCGCGTCGGCGGGGGCGAGCCGGGCCGAGCCGTCGCGGTCGTCGACGGCGACGCGCAGCGGGGCCCGGGCGAGCAGGGTGCCGAGCGGGGTCACCGCGCGGTGCGGCGGATGACCGGCGTGGGCGAGCAGCGCGGCGCGCAGCGACTCGCGCAGTTCCCGGGCCTCGGCGAGGCCGTCCTCGGTGATCCCGAGGTGTCCGCGGCCCTCGGGCGTGTCGAGCGCGTCGGTGCCCGCCTCGATGTCCAGTGTGTTCACCAGCGACTCGACCAGGGCCAGGTCGCCCGGAGCGGCGGATCTCTCGCTCATGCTTGCGACGTTACCCCTTCTGCGGGAGCATCGGGTCACCCGTTACCGGTTACCCGCTCTTACGGGTAACCCGAGGAGGTGCTCGATGGCTCTCGCCAAGCTCGACGTCGTGGTCCTGGACTGTCCCGACCCGCATGCGCTGGCCGGTTTCTACGCCGCCGTGCTGGGCGGCGCCGTGGAGGGCGAAGGGGAGTGGGTGGACCTGAAGCTGCCCGGCGGGCCCTCGCTGGCCTTCCAGCGGGCGCCCGGGTTCGTGCCGCCCCGGTGGCCCGCGGCGGACGGCTCCCAGCAATTCCACCTGGACCTGGCCGTGCCGGACCTGGACGTGGCCGAGAAGGGGGTGCTGGAGCTGGGCGCGCGCCCGCTGGACGCGGAGGACCGCTCGCGGACGTTCCGTGTGTACGCCGACCCCGCCGGGCACCCGTTCTGCCTCTGCGCCTGCTGAGGCGGGCGCGCCGAAGGACCGACAGGAGGACACCATGGCGTCCGTGGCCCGTATCCGTTCCGTCGTGCTGGACTGCCCCGACCCGCACGCGCTGGCCGCCTTCTACGCGGCGGTGGCCGGGGGCACCCCGCGGGCCGAGGACGACGACTGGGTCGTGCTGGAGGTGCCGGACGGTCCCCGGCTGGCCTTCCAGCGGGCCGAGGGGTACACCGCGCCGCGGTGGCCGCGCGCGGACCGCGACGGGCAGCAGTTCCACCTGGACTTCGAAGCGGGCCCGGCCTGGGCGGACGTCGACGCGGCGCACGAACGGGTGCTCGCGCTCGGGGCCCGCCCGCTGGACCTGGAGGACCGCGGGAAGAAGGACTTCCAGGTGTACGCCGACCCGGCCGGGCACCCGTTCTGCCTGTGCCGGATCGAGCGGGCCTGAGCCCTCGGAGGGCGTCCGGGCCGGTGGTCCGGGCCACGGCGGGCCGGGGCCGGCGGGGCGGACGGGACGCGGCGGCCCGGTCCGTCCCCGCGCGGTCGGCCGCGGTCAGCCGTCCAGGGACTCGATGGTCGCGTGGGACGGGCCGCGCACGGCCTGGAGGTCACGGGCCACGTCCTCGGCCGCGCCCAGTACCCGTACCGCGTTCTGCCAGGTCAGCTTGGCCAGGTCGGTCCGGGACCAGCCGCGGTCCAGCAGTTCGGCGACCAGGTTGGGATAAGTGGAGACGTCGTCCAGGCCGTCCGGGGTGAACGCGGTGCCGTCGTAGTCGCCGCCGATGCCCAGGTGGTCGATGCCGGCCACCTCGCGCATGTGGTCGAGGTGGTCCGCCACCGTGGCGACCGTGGCGACCGGCCGGGGGGTGCGCTGCTCGAAGGCGCGGTGCAGCTTCATCGCCTCGGGGCTGGTGTCGAGGTGGTGCAGGCCGTGGGCGCGCAGGTTCTCGTCGGCCGCGGCGGTCCAGTCGACCGCCGCCTGGAGGACGAACTTGGGCACGAACGTCACCATCGCCACGCCGCCGTTGGCGGGCAGCCGCTCCAGGACGTCGTCGGGGATGTTGCGCGGGTGGTCGCACACCGCGCGGGCGGAGGAGTGCGAGAAGATCACCGGCGCGGCGCTGGTGTCCAGCGCGTCCCGCATGGTCGTGGCGGCGACGTGGGAGAGGTCGACCAGCATGCCGAGCCGGTTCATCTCGTGGACGACCTCGCGGCCGAAGGCGGACAGACCGCCCACGTTCGGCTCGTCGGTCGCGGAGTCCGCCCAGTCCACGTTGTCGTTGTGGGTGAGCGTCATGTACCGCACGCCGAGCGCGTACAGGCCGCGCAGGGTGCCCAGGGAGTTGGCGATGGAGTGACCGCCCTCGGCGCCCATGAGGGAGGCGATGCGGCCCTCGGCGCGTGCCGAATCCAGGTCGGCGGCGGTCAGCGCGGGGGCCAGGTCCGCCGGGTAGCGGGCCAGCAGTTCCCGGACGCAGTCGATCTGCTCCAGCGTGGCGGCCACCGGCTCGGGCTGGTCGGAGGGGACGTACACCGACCAGTACTGGGCGCCGACCCCGCCCCGGCGCAGCCGCGGCAGGTCGGTGTGCAGCCGGTCGGGGTGGTCCCCGGCGATGTCCAGGGCGTCGAGGTCGTAGTGGACCTGCTCGCGCAGCGCCCACGGCAGGTCGTTGTGGCCGTCGACGACCGGGAACTCGCGCAGCAGCTCGCGGGCCGCCTCCAGCTCGCTCATGCCGGTCACTTCCCGAAGCCGAAGCCGCCGGCGCCCTCGACCTTGGCGCGCAGCCGCTTGCCCTTCTCGGTGGCCTGGTCGCCCAGGTCCTGCTGGAAGTCGCGCATCCGGTGCAGCAGTTCCTCGTCGTGCGTGGCGAGGATGCGGGCGGCGAGCAGACCGGCGTTGCGGGCACCGGCGACGGAGACCGTGGCGACCGGGACACCGGCCGGCATCTGCACGATGGACAGCAGGGAGTCCATGCCGTCGAGGTACTTCAGCGGCACGGGGACGCCGATGACCGGCAGCGGCGTGACCGACGCGAGCATGCCGGGCAGGTGGGCGGCGCCGCCCGCGCCCGCGATGATCACCTTCAGACCGCGGTCGGCGGCCTGCTCGCCGTACGTGATCATCTCGCGGGGCATGCGGTGCGCGGAGACGACGTCGACCTCGTAGGCGATCTCGAACTCGTCCAGGGCCTTGGCGGCGGCCTCCATGACGGGCCAGTCGGAGTCCGACCCCATGACGATGCCAACAGCGGGGCTCATTCGGTGATCGTGCCTCTCAGGTAGCCGGCTGCGTGACGGGCGCGCTCCAGCACGTCGTCCAGGTCGTCGCCGTAGGTGTTGACGTGTCCGACCTTGCGGCCGGGCTTCACGTCCTTGCCGTACATGTGGATCTTGAGCTGGGGGTCGCGGGCCATGCAGTGCAGGTACGCGGAGTACATGTCCGGGTAGTCGCCGCCCAGGACGTTGACCATCACGGTCCACTTGGCGCGCGGGCGCGGGTCGCCCAGCGGCAGGTCCAGGACCGCGCGGACGTGGTTGGCGAACTGGGAGGTGATCGCGCCGTCCATCGACCAGTGGCCGGAGTTGTGCGGGCGCATCGCCAGCTCGTTGACGAGGACGCGGCCGTCGCGGGTCTGGAACAGCTCGACGGCGAGGTGGCCGACGACGCCCAGCTCCTTGGCGATGGTCAGGGCCAGCTGCTCGGCGTGCAGGGCCAGGTCCTCGTCCAGCTCGGGCGCGGGGGCTATCACGGTGTCGCAGACGCCGTTGACCTGCTGGGACTCGACCACCGGGTAGGCGACGGCCTGGCCGTGCGGGGAGCGGACGACGTTGGCGGCCAGCTCGCGGACGTAGTCGACCTTCTCCTCGGCGAGGACCGGGACGCCCGCGCGGAACGGCTCGGCGGCCTCCTCCGCGGTCTCGACGACCCACACGCCCTTGCCGTCGTAGCCGCCGCGGACGGTCTTCAGGACGACCGGGAAGCCGTCCCCCTCGGCCGCGAACCGGACCACGTCCTGTGGATCGGCGACGATCCGGTGCCGCGGGCACGGGATGCCGATCGCGTCGAGCCGCGCGCGCATCACGCCCTTGTCCTGGGCGTGCACCAGTGCGTCGGGCCCCGGGCGCACGGGGATGCCGTCCGCCTCCAGGGCCCTGAGGTGCTCGGTGGGTACGTGTTCGTGATCGAAGGTGATCACATCGCACCCGCGCGCGAACTCGCGCAGCGTGTCCAGGTCGCGGTAGTCGCCGATGACGACATCGCTGACGACCTGCGCCGCGGAATCCTGAGGAGTGTCACTGAGGAGCTTGAACCTGATGCCCAACGGGATGCCCGCTTCGTGCGTCATACGCGCGAGCTGCCCCCCGCCGACCATGCCGACTACCGGGAACGTCACACCCCTAGCGTATCGGCCACGCCGGGGCGGCCCGGCCGCGTCCCCCTCACGATCTCTTGACCCGCGGCTTCCCCGCCCCTTTCCCGCCGCTTCCCGGTCCGTTTCCGTGGTGTGGCCCGCCGCACAGGCACCGGCGGCCCGGCGCGGCTAGCATGGCGGGGTTGACGAAACCTGACGACGGGAGCTGCACAGCCATGGAACCTCGTTCCTCGGGGGTGCAACGGCTCGTACGCGAGATGGTGAAGTTCGGTGCCGTCGGCGGGGCCGGCGTCCTGGTCAACCTCGGCGTGTTCAACCTGGTCCGGCACGTCTCCGGACTGCCGGTGGTGCGCGCCAGCGTCATCGCCACGGTGGTGGCCATCGCCTTCAACTACGTGGGCTTCCGGTACTGGACCTACCGGGACCGCGACAAGGGCGGACGCACCAAGGAACTGACCCTGTTCCTGCTGTTCAGCGCGATCGGCCTGGTGATCGAGAACGGCGTGCTGTACCTGGCGACCTACGGCTTCGGCTGGGACAGCCCGCTCCAGAGCAACGTCTTCAAGTTCGTCGGCATCGGCGTCGCGACCCTGTTCCGTTTCTGGTCGTACCGCTCCTGGGTGTTCCGGGCGCTGCCGGACCGGGAGGCGGAGACGATCCTGGTGGCCGAGGCGACGCCGCGGCACGAGCCGGAGACGAAGTCCCAGCGGGTGCCGTAGCCACACGGCGCCACGTCCGGCGGGGCGGGGCGACGCGTTACGGCGGGCCGGCGGAAGCCACGCGGTACGCCGGGCCGGCGGGGCGTCAGCGCACCGTCGGCCGCTCCTCCTCCGCCTTGCGCGCCGGGGGCGTGCGGGACAGGAACAGGCCGAAGACCGGGGGCTGCGCCTGGAGCAGCTCCAGCCGGCCGCCGTCGGCCTCCGCGAGGTCCCGGGCGACGGCCAGACCGATGCCCGTGGAGTTCCGTCCGCTGATCGTGCGCTCGAAGATCCGCGCGCCGAGGTCGGCCGGCACGCCCGGCCCCTCGTCGGTCACCTCGATCACGGCCTGGTTGCCGGTGACCCGGGTGCGCAGCGCGACGGTGCCGCCGCCGTGCATCAGCGAGTTCTCGATCAGCGCGGCCAGCACCTGGGCGACCGCGCCGGGCGTGCCCACCGCCGTCAGATGGCGCTTGCCGGAGCTGACCACGGCCCGGCCGGCGCTGCGGTAGGCGGGCCGCCACTCGGCGAGCTGCTGCTGGATGACCTCGTCGAGGTCGAAGGAGACCGCGGAGCCGGTGCGCGGGTCGCGGGAGTTGGTCAGCAGCCGCTCCACCACGTCGGTCAGCCGTTCCACCTGCGTCAGCGCGATGGTCGCCTCCTCCTTCACCGTGTCCGGTTCGTCGGTGAGGGTGATCTCCTCCAGCCGCATGGACAGGGCGGTGAGCGGGGTGCGCAGCTGGTGCGAGGCGTCGGCCGCGAGGCGCCGCTCGGCCGTCAGCATCCGCCCGATCCGCTCGGCGGAGGAGTCCAGCACATCGGCGACCCGGTCCAGCTCGGGCACGCCGTACCGCTTGTGCCGCGGGCGCGGGTCGCCGGAGCCGAGCCGCTCGGCGGTCTCGGCGAGGTCGGTCAGCGGGGAGGCGAGCCGGTTGGCCTGGCGCACGGCGAGCAGGACGGCCGCGACCACGGCGAGCAGCGCGACCAGGCCGATGATCAGCAGGGTGCGTCCGACCTCGCGGGTCACCGCGGAGCGGGGCTCCTGCACGGTGACCGTCTCGCCCTCCTCGCCGTGCTGCGTGGAGTGGATCGTGTCGCCCTCGGGCTTGGTGCCGATCTCGATGGGCGGCCTGCCGGGCATCGAGATGACCGCGTACTGGTCCTTGCTGACCGGGTTGCGCAGCACGTCCGCGTTGACGTTCTCCGCGGCGAGGATGCGGCTGTCCACGATGCTGGCCAGCCGCACCGCCTCCGACTCGACCCGCTCCTGGGCGCTGTTGCTGATCGTCCGCGACTCCACGATCACGAGGGAGACGCCGAAGACGGCGATCACCACCAGCACGACGGCGAGGGTGGACTGGATGAGACGTCGACGCATGGTCCGTTACCTGTGGTGATCGCCGGGGTCCGGGCTCAGCTCTTCTCGAACCGGAAGCCCACGCCGCGCACGGTGGCGATGTACCGGGGGTTCGCCGCGTCGTCGCCGAGCTTCTTGCGCAGCCAGGAGATGTGCATGTCGAGGGTCTTGGTCGACGACCACCACGTGGTGTCCCAGACCTCGCGCATCAGCTGGTCGCGGGTGACCACCCGGCCCGCGTCCCGCACCAGCACCCGCAGCAGGTCGAACTCCTTGGCGGTCAGCTGGAGCTCCTCGTCGCCCATCCACGCGCGGTGCGACTCGACGTCGATCCGCACCCCGTGCGTGGCCGGCGGCTGCTGCGGCTCGGCGGCACCGCGCCGGAGCAGCGCCCGCACCCGGGCGAGCAGTTCGGCGAGCCGGAAGGGCTTGGTGACGTAGTCGTCGGCGCCCGCGTCCAGGCCGACGACGGTGTCCACCTCGTCGGCCCGCGCGGTCAGGATGAGGATCGGCACGGTGTGGCCGTCGGCACGCAGCCGGCGGGCGACCTCCAGGCCGTCCATGCCCGGCAGGCCGAGGTCCAGCACGACCAGGTCGACACCGCCCTGCATTCCGGCGTCGAGCGCGGCGGGTCCGTCCTCGCGCACCTCGACCTCGTAACCTTCGCGGCGCAGGGCGCGGGCCAGCGGCTCCGAGATGGACGCGTCGTCCTCGGCGAGCAGTACACGGGTCATGAGGTGATGGTAGACCGCCCGTGCGCGGTGCCGGGGTGTGATCGGTTGCAGGGATTCTTACCTTGCGCCCCCGCTGGTCCGAACCATCGACCTGTGGATGCGATCGTAGAAGAGACCTTCGAAACCGGTCCCGCGGTTCCCGCGACACCTGTGATCCGCGTCTCAAGACCTTCCATATCCGGCGGTGTCCTGCCGTATGGTGATCTGAACGCCTGTAGTACACCGGGGACCTTTGGCGGGCAGTGGACGCTGAAGGTCTCTTTTGTGTACGGGCTGACCAAGATCAGCCCGAAAAGGAATGACCTCTGGCCGGGCTCCGGACGCAGCGACGCGTCGTGGGGCGTGGATCCCGGTGGTCGCCGTCCGCCGCTCCGCGATCCGGCAGCGGGCTCCCCCCGGGCGTGGGGGTGGACGACCGATCCGCCGGTGCCGGCCGCACCCCACCGGGCGCGCAACGCTCCAGCCGCGCGTCCAGACAGCAAGGAACGACCATGGCGTCCAGCCTGACGAAGGACTCGGTCCGCCGGGGCACCCCCGGTTCCGAGAAGACCTTCTTCGGCCACCCCCGCGGACTGGCCACTCTCTTCATGACCGAGATGTGGGAGCGTTTCTCCTACTACGGCATGAGGGCCCTGCTCCCGCTGTATCTGGTGGCCCCGGGTGGCCTGCACCTCAGTGCGGGCACGGCGAGCGCGATCTACGCGGTGTACCTGTCGCTCGTCTACCTGCTCGCCCTGCCCGGCGGCTGGTTCGCCGACCGTCTGCTCGGTCCCCGCAAGACGGTCGCCGTCGCGGGCGGCGTCATCATGCTGGGCCACCTGTGCCTGGCGCTGCCCACCGCCGCGAGCTTCTACGTCGGTCTGATCCTCGTCGCCATCGGTTCGGGTCTGCTCAAGGCCAACATCTCCACGATGGTCGGCCACCTCTACGACGGCCCGGAGGACCCGCGCCGGGACGGTGGCTTCACGCTCTTCTACATCGGCATCAACCTCGGCGCCTTCGTCGCCCCGCTGGTCATCGGCACCATCGGTGAGAACGTCAACTGGCACCTGGGCTTCGCGCTGGCCGCGGTCGGCATGGCGCTGGGTCTGGCCCAGTACCTGCTGGGCGGCCGCCACCTGAACCCGAAGAGCAGCCGGGTCCCGACCCCGCTGTCGGCCGCGGAGAAGTCCGCCACGCTGCGCAAGGGCCTGATCTGGCTGGCCGTCGCCGCGGTCTTCTACGGCATCGTGGGCGGCACCGGTCACTTCACCCTGAACTGGGCGCTGATCCCGCTCACCCTCATCGGCCTGATCGTGCCGATCGTGGTCATCGCCCGGATCCACCGGGACAAGGACCTGGAGCCGGCCGAGCGCTCGAAGGTGTCGGCGTACATCTGGTTCTTCGTCGCCGCCGCCGTCTTCTGGATGATCTACGACCAGGGCGGCTCGACCCTGTCGCTGTTCGCCGAGAAGAACGCCAAGAACTCGGTCCTCGGCTGGGAGTTCCCGGTCTCCTGGTACCAGTCGGTCAACCCGGTCATGATCATGGCGCTGGCCCCGGTCTTCGCCTGGCTGTGGCTGTGGCTGAACCGGCGCGGCAAGGAGCCGAGCACCATCGTGAAGTTCGCCTCCGGCCTGGTGCTGGTGGGTGCGTCCTTCTTCGTCTTCCTCGCCCCCCTGTCGATCGCCGAGGGCGGTCACAAGGCCGCCGCGCTGTGGCTGGTCGCGATCTACTTCGTGCAGACCGTCGGTGAGCTGACGCTGTCGCCGGTGGGTCTGTCGGTGACGACCAAGATGGCGCCGAAGAAGTACGCCTCCCAGATGATGGGCGTCTGGTTCCTCGCGGTGACCGCGGGTGACTCCGTCACCGCCCTGCTGTCGAACCCGGCCGTCGGCGGCGTCAACCTCGACAAGATGGGCTTCGTCGCCCTGGAGGGCGTGCTCGCCGTGGTCGCGGGTGTCGCGGTGTGGATGTACCGCAACAAGGTCAAGAAGCTGATGGGCAACGTCAACTAGCCCGTCCCGGCCCTCCGTCGTTGCGCGTCGGCCTCCGGCCGGGGCGTGTGGGGTGGCCCCCGGCCGGATCGTGTGGGGTTGGCCTCCGGCCGGATCGGTTGCGCGGGACCCCGGCCGGGGCGTGTGGGCCGGCTCCGGCCGGATCGTGTGCGTTGGCCCCCGGCCGGTCAGCGGGACCTGCGCCGTGGCATGTACGTGAACACGGCCGCGCCCAGCAGGATCGCCGTGCCCGCCACCAGGCCCAGGGCCTTCAGCGCGCCGTGGTCGCCGGCGCCGGTCTCGGCGAGGCCGCCGTCGTCGCCGCTCGCGGCCGAGCCCGCGGAGCCGCCCGACGCCGCGGAGCCGCCGGACACCGACGTGCCCCCGGCCGCACCGCCGGGCTGCCCGGTGGTGTCCACGGTAGGGTCGGTCCACCCCATCCGTTCCTGACGGCATATCAGATTCGGGCGTCAAGGTACGCCCGGGGCCGCGAGGAAGGAAGACGCGGTACGCGGAGGATGTGTGCGGATGCCGCCGTCCGCCGTCCGCCGGACACCGAGCCGTACCGGCGCGGCGCCGCACCGCGCGGGCACGCCCGGGGCCGGACGCGCCCCGCGGCCGGCACGCCACCACGGTCGCGGGATGAGCCGAGCGCGGGATCAGCCGGTCACGCGATCAGCCGGTCACGCGATCGGCCGGGCGGGGTGCTCACGCCGGTGCGCCCAGCTCCGCCCAGACCGTCTTGCCCGGCGTCTCGGGGGCGCGCACGACGCCCCAGTCCAGGCACAGCCGCTGCACGATGAACATGCCGTGGCCGCCGGGACGGCCGGCGCGGTGCGGGGTGCGCGGGGCCGGCTGGCCGGAGCCCCGGTCGGAGACCTCGATCCGGATCACCTTGTTGTCGCAGGCGAGCAGCAGTGCGTCGGGGCCCTCGGCGTGCAGGCAGGCGTTGGTGACCAGCTCGGAGACGACGAGCAGCACGTCTTCGGCGGCGGCGCGCTGTTCGCCGCCGTCGGCGGGGAGCCAGCCCCACGCGTACAGCGCCTGGCGGGTGAAGTCGCGAGCGAGCGGCACGACCCCGCTCTCGCCTTCCAGGCGGAGTCTGCGCATCTGCCGAGCGCGGGGCTGCGCGGCGCCGCCGGTCTGCCCGGACGGCACGGACGGCGCGGCTGCCCCCGTGGCCGCGCCGACGGCCGGCGCGGTCCCCTCGGACGCCCCGGAAGCGCCGCTGGGCTCCGGGCCGCGGTCGCCCGGCGAGTAAGGCCGGGTGGTGCTCATCAGCGCTTCACCTCACCGATTCACCGGTTCACATTTCAAAAGTGCGGTCAACAGTCCGAACGGCGGTCCGGCCGACGGACCGGCCGGGGCCGGACCGCCGGTGCCCGCCGGTCGTCGCAGGCCGGGACGTCTGCCGAGCGCCCGGCGGACGGGGTCGCGTACCCAGCCCGTGCTCCGGACACATGTTCCGTCCAGGTCGTTCGTCGGCACGTCCCGTACCGGCCGTGCCCGGTCCGGTGCGGACCCGGTGGCCGGCGGGACGCCTCTGCCTTCTTCTGCCCTCTCCTGCCCGACCGACCCGGGGTAACACCCCCGTGTTCGACGTGACACGCGCGACGCGCGGGGGAGCCGGTGCGCGGACCGGTCCGGACCGAGGGCCTGCGGGTCAGTCGGCACCGTCGGCCAGGGCCGCCTCCACGGAGTCGTGCACGGTGAAGACCGCCTCGGCCCCGGTGATCTCGAACACGCGGGCGACGACCGGCAGCATGCCGGCCAGATGGACTCCGCCACCGGCGGCGTCCGCCTTCAGCCGGGCGCCGAGCAGGACGTTCAACCCCGTGGAGTCGCAGAACTCCAGGCGTGAGCAGTCCACCACGAGCCGGGTGAATCCCTTGTCCAGAAGGTCGTCGAGGGGCTCGCGCAGAAGATCGGCGGTGTGGTGATCGAGTTCACCCGCCGGCGTCACAACGGCGCTGGAGCCCTCCTCCCGCACCTCCACCAGAAGCCGGCCCGACTGTGCGCTGCCGACCGTCCCGTGGTCCATGCCGTCTCTCTCCCGAGGTCGTGGCTGCTGATGCCCTCGAACATTACGCCTTCCATGCGCACTTCGATACCCGAACATCCGCACAGAATCGGACATACTACCACAGAACGCACTTGCGACTCGCTCGGTTCAGCGGGTAGGGCTAGTAAAGACACACATCCCTACACGCCGGCCACGGAGGCGCCCGCACACCGCAGTGCACGTTCTGGCTTCGGCAGCCGTATGCCGAGAACGATGGAGGACACCCATGTCACCCCGGCTCGACGCATCGCATACCCCGATCGCGACGTCGACACCCCCACCGGTTCAGCTGGATCATCCCATCGACACCCTCGACGCCTTCGAGGGACTCCCGGAGATCCCCCCGTACGACGAGATCGGCGCGGTCGACGCGCGGGCCCTGTCCAAGACCCTCTTCGAGCGGCTGGAGTCGCTGGAGGAAGGGACGCACGAGCACGCGTACGTCCGCAACACCCTCGTCGAGCTCAACCTCGCGCTCGTCAAGTTCGCCGCCTCCCGCTTCCGCTCGCGCAGCGAGCCGATGGAGGACATCATCCAGGTCGGCACCATCGGCCTGATCAAGGCGATCGACCGTTTCGAACTCGCCCGCGGCGTCGAATTCCCCACGTTCGCCATGCCGACCATCATCGGCGAGATCAAACGATTCTTCCGTGACACCTCGTGGTCCGTGCGCGTCCCGCGCCGGCTCCAGGAGCTGCGGCTCGACCTCGCCAAGGCGGGCGACGAGCTGGCGCAGCAGCTGGACCGCGCCCCCACGGTCGCGGAGCTGGCCGAGCGCCTCGGCATCTCCGCCGACGAGGTCGTCGAGGGCATGGCCGCGTCCAACGCGTACACCGCCTCCTCGCTGGACGCCCAGCCCGAGGAGGACGACACCGAGGGCGCGCTGGCGGACCGCATCGGGTACGAGGACCACGGGCTGGAGGGCATCGAGTACATCGAATCGCTCAAGCCCCTGATCGCCGGGTTGCCGCCCCGGGACCGGAAGATCCTCTCCCTGCGTTTCGTGGCGAACATGACCCAGTCGGAGATCGGTGAGGAACTGGGCATCTCCCAGATGCACGTGTCCCGGCTGCTCTCGCGCACCCTGGTCCGGCTGCGCAAGGGGCTGACCGTGGAGGAGTGACCTCCGCTCCGCCCGGCCGCGCGAACGGCCCTCGGGAAGCGGCTCGGCCGACGGTGCCGGGCCGCTTCGCCGTGTGCGCCCACTCCACCGGACAGGCGAGTACCCGGTGCCGCAATCCTCATGCGGCCACGCCGGGGGCTTCTCCCCGCCCGCCGGTACGAGCGGCGCGTGTGCGCGGGGCGTACGCGCCGGGCGGCAGCCTGCCCCGCGCGCCGGGTGGGAGCCGACCGCGCGCGCCCGACGGCGGCCGACCGTGCGGCCGGGGCGGAAGCCCGTCGTGCGACCGGGACGGAAGCCGGTCCGGTGGGTCCGGTGCCCCGGTGGAACCCCGCTGGTCAGACGACGCGTGCGCCGCCCCGCCACACCTCTCGGACCAGCGGCACGCCCGGGCGGTAGGCCAGGTGGACGTGGCTCGGGGCGTCGAGCACCACGAGGTCGGCCCGGGCGCCGGGGGCGAGCCGGCCGATGTCGGTGCGGCGCAGGGCCGCGGCGCCGCCCGCGGTGGCCGACCAGACCGCCTCGTCCGGTGTCATCCGCATGTCGCGGACGGCCAGGGCGATGCAGAAGGGCACCGACGACGTGAAGGACGAGCCCGGGTTGCAGTCGGTGGACAGGGCGACCGTGACACCCGCGTCCAGCAGGCGGCGGGCGTCCGGCCACTCTGCGCGGGTGGAGAACTCGGCGCCGGGCAGCAGGGTGGCGACCGTGGCGCCGTTCGCCAGGGCGTCCACGTCCGCGTCCGTGAGGTGGGTGCAGTGGTCGGCGCTGGCCGCGTCCAGTTCGACGGCGAGCTGGACGCCGGGGCCGTAGGTGAGCTGGTTGGCGTGGATGCGCGGGTGCAGGCCCTTCGCCTTGCCGGCCGTGAGGATGGCGCGGGCCTGGTCGCCGTCGAAGGCGCCCTTCTCGCAGAAGACGTCGATCCAGCGGGCGTGCGGCGCGCAGGCGTCCAGCATCTCGCCGGTGACCAGGGCGACATAGGCCGCCGGGTCATCGGCGTGGTCGGGGGAGACGATGTGCGCGCCGAGGTACGTCACCTCGTCGGTGTGCCGCGCGGCGATGCGCAGGGCGCGGGCCTCGTCCTCGACCGTCAGGCCGTACCCCGACTTGGTCTCGAACGTGGTCGTGCCCTGGCGCAGGGCCTCGGCGAGGTAACGGGTGAGGTTCGCCTCCAGTTCCGCGTCGCTCGCGGCGCGGGTGGCCGCGACCGTGGTGCGGATGCCGCCCGCGGTGTAGGAGCGGCCGGACATGCGGGCGTTGAACTCCTGCGTCCGGTCCCCGGCGAAGACCAGGTGGGAGTGGGAGTCCACGAAGCCCGGCAGCACCGCCCGGCCGCCCGCGTCGACCCGGTTGTCGGTGGCGGGTGCTTTGCTGGAGGCACCGGTCCACACGACACGGTCGCCGTCGATGACGACGGCCGCGTCCTGGACCAGACCGAGGGGGGTTCTGTCGCCGAGGGAGGGGTCGTTGGTGACCAGCGTGGCGATGTTGGTGATGACGGTGCTGCTCATGGTGTCGTCCTCGTGGGGGTGGTCGGCGTTCCTCAGTCCCGCAGTGCCCGGACGGCGTCGGCCAGGGCCCGGGGCACGTCGGGCACGCGGGTGTGCGCGCCGTCGCGTACGACGTGCCGGCCGCCCACGACCGTGTGCCGTACGTCCGCCGCGCCCGCCGCGAATACGGCCGTCTCGGCGCCCAGCCTGGGCAGCGTCCCGGCCGTCCTGACCGAGTCCAGGGCGATCGTCGTCAGGTCGGCGAGCGCGCCGGGCTCGATGGTGCCGGCCTCGTCCCAGCCCAGGGCGGCGTGGCCGTCGGCGGTGGCGGCCCGCAGCAGCGCCGCGGCCGTCCAGTGGCCCCGGGTGCGGGAGCGCAGCCGCTCGTTCAGCTCCATCGCGCGCGCCTCTTCGAGCAGGTCGATGACGGCGTGGCTGTCGGAGCCGAGGGAGAGCGGGGAGCCGGCCCGCTGGAGGGCGACGGCCGGGCCGATGCCGTCGGCCAGGTCCCGCTCGGTGGTGGGGCACATGCAGGTGCCGGTGCCGGAGCCGCCGAGCAGGGCGATGTCCTCGTCGGTGAGGTGGGTGTTGTGCACGCCGGTGGTGCGCGGTCCGAGCACCCCGTGGTCGGCGAGCAGCCGGGTGGGCGTGCGGCCGTGGGCGGCGAGGCACGCGTCGTTCTCCGCGGTCTGCTCCGAGAGGTGCACGTGCAGTGGGGCCCGCCGCTCCCCGGCCCAGCGGGCCACGGTCTCCAGCTGCTCCGCGGGCACGGCCCGTACGGAGTGGACCGCCGCCCCGATCCGCGCGTGGTCCCGTTCCTTGAGAAGTGCACAGCGTGCGGCCCAGGTCTCCGCGTCGCCGTCGGAGAAGCGCGCCTGGTGGGCGTTGGGCGGCTCGCCGAAGCCGGAGGAGAGGTAGCAGGTGTCGAGGAGGGTGATCCGGATGCCGGCGTCGGCGGCGGCGGCGATCAGCGCCTCCCCCATGGCGTTGGGGTCGGCGTAGGGGGTGCCGCCGGGGGCGTGGTGCACGTAGTGGAACTCGCCGACGCAGGTGATGCCGGCGAGCGCCATCTCGGCGTACACCGCGCGGGCGAGGGCGTGGTAGCTCTCGGGGGTGAGCCGGTCGGCGACGGAGTACATCACCTCGCGCCAGGTCCAGAAGGTCCCGGTGCCGACCTGGACGGTGCCGCGCAGCGCCCGGTGGAAGGCGTGCGAGTGGGCGTTGGCCAGGCCCGGCAGGGTGAGCCCGCGCAGGATCCCGGCGCCGGGCGGCGGGGCGGGCACGTCGGTGCGGACGGCGGTGAACCGGCCGTCCGCGACCTCCACCAGCACCCCCGGCTCGACACGGGTGTCGAGCCAGGCGTGCTCCAGCCAGTACGTCCCTGTGGTCACGCGCGGGCCAGTCCTTCCAGTACGTCGGCGAGTGCGCGCACCCCGGCCACGCAGTCGTCCTCGGCCGCGGACTCGGCCGGGGAGTGCGAGACGCCGGTGGGGTTGCGCACGAACAGCATGGCGGTCGGGATGCTCCCGGAGAGGATCCCGGCGTCGTGTCCGGCCCCGGTGCCGAGGACCGGCACCGTGAGTCCGGTGTCCCGGCCGAGGATGCGGCCGAGTTCGTCCCGCAGCGCGTGGTCGAACTCCACGACCGGGGTGAAGGACTCCCGGACGACGTCGAGGTCGATGCCGTGGGCGTCCGCGTACTCCCGGGCCGCCTTCTCCACTCCCCCGACGACCTCGTCCAGGGTCTCCTGGTCGGCGGCGCGGGAGTCGAGCCAGCCGCGCACCAGCGAGGGGATGGCGTTGACGCCGTTCGGCTCGACGGCGATCTTGCCGAAGGTGGCCACGGCACCGGCGAGCCCGGCCGCGCGGCGGGCGGCGAGCACGGTCTCGGCGTACGGCAGCATCGGGTCGTGCCGGTCCGCCAGCCGGGTGGTGCCGGCGTGGTTGGCCTCGCCCCGGAAGTCGAACCGCCACCGCCCGTGCGGCCAGATGGCGCTGGCGACGCCCACCCGGTCACCGGACAGGTCCAGCGCGCGCCCCTGCTCGACGTGGAGTTCCACGAACGCCCCGATCCGGGCGAGCCGCTCGGGGTCGGGCCCGATGGCCTCCGGGTCGTACCCGGCGGCCTCCATGGCGCGCGGCAGGCCGATCCCGTCGCCGTCGGTGAGCCGGTGGGCCTGCTCGGCGGTCAGCTTCCCGGCGGTGAGCCGGGAGCCGACACAGGCGAGCCCGAACCGGGCCCCTTCCTCGTCACCGAAGTTGACGATGCCGAGCGGCTTGCCGAACCGCACGCCCCTGGCGCGCAGTTCGTCCAGGGCGGCGAAGGAGGAGACGACCCCGAGGGGGCCGTCGAAGGCCCCGCCGTCCGGTACGGAGTCCAGGTGCGAGCCGGTGACGACGGCGTCCCCGGCGGCCGGGTCCCCGAGCCAGGCCCACTGGTTCCCGTTGCGGTCCACCTCGTACGCCAGCCCCCGGGCCCGCGCCTGTTCCTCGAACCAGGCCCGGCAGTCGCCGTCGGCGCCGGTCCAGGCGTAGCGGCGGTAGCCCCCGGAGCCGGAGTGGCGTCCGACGGGGAGCAGCTCGCGCCACATCTCCTGGAAGGAGGGCACGCGCGCGGCGGCCACCGGCGCCCGTCCGTCGCCCGCCGGCTCAGCAGAGCCCTGGCTCACGCCTCGTCACCCTCCCGCATCGGGACCCGGACCCCGCGTTCCCGGGCGACGGACTCCGCGCCGTCGTACCCCGCGTCCACGTGCCGGATGACGCCCATCCCGGGGTCGTTGGTGAGAACGCGCCGGATCTTCTCGCCGCCCAGCTTCGTGCCGTCGGCCACCGTGACCTGACCGGCGTGGATGGACCGCCCCATGCCCACGCCGCCACCGTGGTGGATGGAGACCCAGGACGCGCCGGACGCCACGTTCACCATGGCGTTCAGCAGCGGCCAGTCGGCGATCGCGTCGGACCCGTCGAGCATGGCCTCGGTCTCGCGGTACGGCGAGGCGACGGAACCGCAGTCCAGGTGGTCGCGGCCGATGGCCAGCGGAGCCGCCAGCTCACCGGAGGCGACCATGTCGTTGAAGCGCTCGCCCGCCTTGTCCCGCTCGCCGTAGCCGAGCCAGCAGATCCGCGCGGGCAGGCCCTGGAAGTGGACGCGCTCGCCGGCCAGCTTGATCCAGCGGGCCAGGGACTCGTTCTCCGGGAACAGTTCCAGGATCGCCTTGTCGGTCTTGGCGATGTCCGCCGGGTCGCCGGACAGTGCGGCCCAGCGGAACGGGCCCTTGCCCTCGCAGAACAGCGGGCGGATGTAGGCCGGTACGAAGCCGGGGAAGGCGAACGCGCGGTCGTACCCCGCGAGCCGGGCCTCGCCCCGGATGGAGTTGCCGTAGTCGAAGACCTCGGCACCGGAGTCCAGGAAGCCGACCATGGCCTCCACGTGCTTCGCCATGGACTCGCGGGCGCGGGTGGTGAAGCCGGCCGGGTCCTTCGCCGCCTCGTCCGCCATGTCCTCGAAGGCGATGCCGACGGGCAGGTAGGACAGCGGGTCGTGGGCGGAGGTCTGGTCGGTGACGATGTCGATGGGGGCGCCCATCGCGAGCAGCCGGGGCAGCAGCTCCGCCGCGTTGCCGAGGACGCCGATGGAGAGCGGGCGGCGGGCGTCGCGGGCCTCGGTGGCCAGTTGGAGGGCGTGCTCCGGGGAGTCGGCCCGGACGTCCAGGTACCGGTGCTCGATGCGGCGCTCGATGGCGCGCGGGTCGCAGTCGACGCAGATCGCGACGCCGTCGTTCATGGTGACGGCGAGCGGCTGGGCGCCGCCCATGCCGCCGAGGCCGGCGGTGAGGGTGATCGTCCCGGCGAGGGTGCCGCCGAACTTCTTCGCGGCGACGGCGGCGAAGGTCTCGTAGGTGCCCTGGAGGATGCCCTGGGTGCCGATGTAGATCCAGGAGCCGGCGGTCATCTGGCCGTACATGGTCAGGCCGAGCGCCTCCAGGCGGCGGAACTCCTCCCAGTTGGCCCAGTCGCCGACCAGGTTGGAGTTGGCGATGAGGACGCGCGGGGCCCACTCGTGGGTCTGCATCACGCCGACCGGGCGGCCGGACTGGACCAGCATGGTCTCGTCCTGCTTGAGGGTCCTCAGGGTGCGGACCATCGCGTCGAAGGAGCGCCAGTCACGGGCGGCCTTGCCGGTGCCGCCGTAGACGACGAGCTTGTCGGGGTGCTCGGCGACCTCGGGGTCGAGGTTGTTCTGGAGCATGCGCAGGGCGGCCTCCTGCTGCCATCCCAGGGCGCTGAGTTCCGTGCCGCGCGGTGCTCGTACGGGGCGGGGTCCCGACATCGTCTGCCTCCTCCTGTGCCTACGTCTATTCACATCCTGTCTTCATGAATAGAGCTAGTCAATACATCGGAGGGCCCCGTCGGGGCCTGCCGGGTGTTTGGCTTGAAGCACCGGTGGCCGGCACACAGGACGGAGAGGCCGTGGAGGACGTCGAGGTCGTCGAGGTCGTGGAGGATCGCGGGAGCGGGGGCCGGGAGCGGGCGGCCCGGCGGGACCGGGCGGTGCGGGCGGCCGTCGAGCAGGGACTGCTGGGGCCGGAGACGGCCGTGGTCGGGCTGCTGGACGTGGTCGGCATCCGGGAGGCGGCGGCGGCGCTGCGGACGGCGTTCGCCGCGGTCACGGCACCCGGCACCCCGGTGCTGCACGCGTTCGCGGTGAAGGCGACCCCGCTGGTGCCCGTGGTGCGGCTGCTGCACGAGGCGGGCATCGGCGCGGAGGTGGCGAGCCCCGGGGAGCTGGCGCTGGCCCGGGCGGCCGGGGTGCCGCCCGCCCGGACGGTGCTGGACTCGCCCGCGAAGACCCCGGCGGAGCTGCGCGAGGCGCTGGCCCTCGGCATCGCCGTGAACGCGGACAACCCGCAGGAGCTGGACCGGCTCGACGCCCTGGTGCGCTCCGCCCCCACCCGGTCCCCGCTCGGCGTCCGGGTCAATCCGCAGATCGGCGGCGGGTCGATCGGGGCGACCTCGACGGCGACGCGGACCTCGAAGTTCGGGGTGGCGCTGCGGGACGAGGGAGCGCGCGCCTGGGTCGTGCGGGCGTACACGGAGCGGCCGTGGCTGACCCGGCTGCACGCCCACACCGGCTCCCAGGGCATCCCGCTGCCGCTGCTGGCCCAAGGCGTGGCGGAGGTCTACGCGCTCGCGGAGGAGATCAACGCCGTCGCCGGGCGGCACCAGGTCGACACGGTCGACATCGGCGGCGGGCTGCCGGTGAACCTCGCCTCGGAGGAGACGACGCCGACGTACGCGCGGTACGCGCGGCTGCTGGCCGACCGGGTGCCCGGGCTGTTCGACGGGCGGTACGGGCTGGTGACCGAGTTCGGGCGGTCGCTGCTGGCCGAGCAGGGGACGGTGGTGGCCCGGGTGGAGTACGCCAAGAGCGCGGGCGGGCGGCGGATCGCGGTGACGCACGCGGGCGCACAGGTGGCGGCGCGGACGGTGTACGCGCCGGACGCCTGGCCGCTGCGGATCGCCGCCTACGACGCCGAGGGGCGGCCGAAGACGGGGCCCGGGGTGCCGCAGGACATCGCGGGGCCGGCCTGCTTCTCCGGTGACCTGCTCGCCGAGGGCCGGTCGCTGCCCCTGCTGGAGCAGGGCGACTACGCGGCGGCGCTGGACACCGGCGCCTATTACTTCGCCCACCACTACGCCTACAACTCCCTGGCCCGGCCGGGCGTCCACGGCTACGCGCCGGACGGCGCCGGGGGCATCGCCTTCGCGACCGTACGGCAGGCGCAGACGGTCGCCGAGGTGGTGGCCGAGTCCGGAGGCGCGCACGCGTCCGCGCTCACCGGCCTCCGCGCCGCCGGGAACCGTTGACACAACCCCTTCCGCCTCTCGGGCGGATGGATCAACGGCCGTGTCACACAGGTCAGTTGACCCACACTAGTCCGCCGCAAGCATGTTCCACCAGAAAATGCCAAAGGCCTCACCCCCCGCGCACACGATGCGTAGTGTCGGCGTCACTCAGCCGGAGTCCCAGGCGGGAGGGGAGCCACGGTGCCCGGAATCGACGAGTGCTTGCTGGAAGCGATGCGGTTGCCCGGAGCCCGGGGAGCCGCGCTGGTGGACTGGACGAGCGGACTGGCCCTCGGCACGGTCGGGGAGGCCCCCGGCGGCGACCACGAGACGACCGCCGCCGAAGCCGCCGAACTGGCCCGGATGGCCGCCGAGCACGGCACCTTCACGGCGCGCGGGGAGGGCCTGCCCCCCGTCGAGGACGTGATCATCAGCAACGGTGACAGCTACCACCTGCTGCGCTTCGTGGACACGTCCTTCGACAGCAGCGTGTTCCTGCACCTGTGGCTCGGCCGCGAGGAGGGCAACCTCGCCCTCGCCCGGATCCGGCTCGGCGAGATGGCCGCCCGGCTGGTGCTGGGATGACCATGGTCGAGACCCCTCCGCCGGCCCTCCCGGTGCGCGACAGACGGGCCATGCGCGCGCTGTCGCCGATGCTGACCCGGCTCGCCGAGGAACGCGCCACCGGCGTCCTGGTCCGCGAACACGGCGTCCTGCACCTCGCCGAGGGCCGGGTGGTGCACGCCGAGAGCCCCCTCGCCCCGAGCCTCGGCGTGCTCCTCACGGCCCACGGCACCCTCGCGGGCGCCGCCTGGCAGCGGGCCCGGGCCCAGACGGCGGGCCCCCCGCTCGCGGCCGAACTCCTGCTGCGCTCCGGGGTGCTGCCCACCGGCGCGCTGGAGCTGTGCCACCTGGACGCGCTGTACGACGCCGGGTACTTCGCGCTGGCGCCGAGCAGCACCCCGGGCCGCTTCCGGTACGACCCCGGGCCCCGGCTCGGCCCGCTGCCCTCCGTCCCGGTGGTCGCGCTGGAGCGCGAGACGCTGCGCCGCCGCCTGCTGCTGCACCGGCTGTGGCCCGACCCGGCCGCCGACACCGCCCCGCTGATCCGCGCGGACCCGGCCGCCGGCCGCGCCCCCGCCGCGACCGTCACCCCCCGGCAGCGGGCCGTCCTGGACCGGGTGGACGGCGTCCGCACGGCCGCCGACATCGCCCGGGACCTGGGCCGGCAGGCGTTCCACACGCTGGTCGACGTGCGCCGGCTCACGGCGGCCGGGCACATCGGCCCGGCGGCACCGGCCTCTTCCGCCCCCGTCCCGGCCCCGCCCCACGTGGTCACCACCGACCCCGACATCGCGCTGCTGAAGAGGCTCAGGGATGCGCTGGAGGCGCTTTGAGAGGCACCGCCCCGCCGAGAGGAGAGACCTGATGGTGGCCGAAGAGGACCTGCGGACCGTCCTGGCGGAGCTGCACCGGCTGCGCACCCGGGTGCCGCAGCTGACCGGCGCCCTCGCGGCCGGCGTCGACGGTCTCGTCGTCGCCCACGACACCCCCGGGGTCGATCCCGAGGGCCTGGCCGCGCTCACCGCCGCCGCGCTCGGCGTCGCCGTACGGGTCGCCGACGCCACCGGCAACGGCGGCTTCCGGGAGCTGCTGGTGCGCGGCGAGCGCGGCTACGTCGCCACCTACGCGGCCGGCCGGACCGCCGTGCTGACGCTGCTCGCCCAGGACCGGGTCAACGTCGGCCGGCTGCACCTGGAGGGCCGCCGGGCCGGCGCCCGCATCGGGGAGCTGCTGGACGCCGCCGAGGCCGTACGCCCGCATCCCCGGACCGCTCCCGCCCGCACCCGCACCGCCCGCGCGCCCCGCGCCACGGCCGCCGAGGCGCGCACCGCAACCGACAGCTGAGAGGACCGCCATGGCCAACACCGAGACCGCACTGAAGGAAGCCCTGACCTCCATCGAGGGCGCCACCGGCGTCGCGCTCGTGGACTACACCAGCGGGATGGCGCTGGGCACGATGGGCGGCAGCAAGAGCTTCGACCTGAACGTGGCCGCCGCCGGCAACACCGACGTCATCCGCGCCAAGATGCGCACGATGGAGATGCTGGGCCTCAAGAGCGGCATCGAGGACATCCTGATCACCCTGTCCGACCAGTACCACCTGATCCGCCTGCTCAGCAGCCGCGGCGGCAACGGCCTCTTCCTCTACCTGGTCCTCGACTCCTCCCGGGCCAATCTGGCGATGGCCCGGCACCAGTTGAAGCGGATCGAGGCGGACCTGGAGGTCTGACGGCGGCTCACACCAGGGCCGCGGTACGGCGGCGGGCCCCGCCCGGGGCCGCGTCGCCGGCCGCGACGCCCGTGCCGCGCAGGTCCCGCACGGCCTTGCCCGCCGGGCGCCCGCCGCGCCGGTCCAGCCAGTCGACGCGCACCCACAGCAGCGTCTCGCCGGCCCGCTCCAGCCGTCCGAGCCAGGCGGCCTTCAGCCACAGTCCCGTGCCGAGCCCGGCCAGCAGCAGACCGCCGGCCGCGGGCACCGCGAAGGCGGAGCCGAGCGCGACCGCCCAGCCCAGCAGCAGCCACCACCGGTGGCCCCGGCGCCAGACGCGCGTGGTCACCGCGCGGTCCTGGAGCACGTCGTACCTGCTCGCGCGGGCGGTCCGGCGGGCGAGGGCCGTGTACCGGCCCCGGCGGGCCAGCGCCACCCAGGCCGCCCCGGCCAGGAAGAGCGCCGCCCCGGCCAGCACCCCGATCCGGCGTCCGGTCACCCCCTCGGGCACCGCGCCGATCCCCGCCGCGGTCACCCCCAGCCACCACAGCGGGGCCGCCCCCGCCCGTACGACGACGGCCACCCGGGCCAGTCCCTGTCCTCCGCGCGCCACGTCGGCCTCCCGTGTCACGTGTCCGCAATGCGCCTGTGTCTCCCGGAGAAGCTAACGGCAGAACGTGAGACGAGTCTGAGAGAACGCGCCCGGAAGGGGGCGCGGAAGGGTCACGGCGGGGTCATTCGGCGAACAGGCCCCGGGCCGCCGCCCGCGTGTCGAACTCCTCCAGCCGGGCCTGGGCGTCCGGCAGGTCGTCGCAGAGCGCCTCCAGCAGCACCCGGCCGAGCAGCATCGGCGCGCACGCGGTGTCGAAGGCGAGCCCGGTGCCGACGGCGGCGGGCAGCAGCAGGTCGGAGTACTTGGCGACCGGCGCGAACGCCGAGTCGGCGACCGTGACCACGGTCAGGCCCGCGTCCCTCGCGTAGGCGAGGGTGTCGACGACCTCGCGGGGGTGCCGGGGCAGCGCGAAGCAGAGCAGGGCGGTGGCGCCGGCCCGGACGGCGGCGTCGATCCGGTCCTGGATCATCGTGCCGCCCTCGTGCAGCAGCCGGACGTCCGGGTGGACCTTGGCGGCGAAGTAGGCGAAGCCGTACGCCTGCGAGGCGGCGGCGCGCAGTCCGAGCACCGGCAGCGGGCGGGAGGCGGCGAGGACACGGCCGGCCTTCCGCACCGGGAGCGGGTCGGCGAGCAGTTCGGCGAGGTGCCGCAGGTTCTCGATCTCGGCCTCGACGGCCTGCTGGTACTCGTTGTAGGCACCGGCCCCGGCGGCCGGTTCGGCCGGGACGACCTCGCGCAGGTGCTTGCGCAGGGCGGGGTAGCCGTCGAAGCCGAGGGCGACCGCGAACCGGGTCACCGACGGCTGGCTGACCCCGGCCAGTTCGGCCAGCTCCACGCTGGACAGGAACGGCACGTCGGCGGCGCGGCGCACCATGCTGTGCGCGATGCGGCGCTGGGTCGGCGTGAGCCGGTGCCCCTCGAAGAGCGCCTGCAACCGGTTGGCAGGGCTGTCGCTCGCGCTCATGACGTACTCCCCCTCCAGATCTCCTCGACGCCCCGGGAGAGTACAGCGCCGGGGCATTGACAAACACCAGCCCTATTCAGACAGTGTGTCGCTGCATACCGTTATACAGCCCAGCGTGGGGAGACCGCATGGCACCGCTCGTGGAACTGCGCTCCATCGACGTCGTCCCGGACGAGGAACGGCACGGCACGGCCTTCAGCCAGTTCACGCTCTGGCTCGGGGCGAACCTCCAGATCACGGCCGTCGTCACGGGCGCCCTCGCGGTCGTCTTCGGCGGCGACGTGGTGTGGTCGGTGACCGGCCTGCTGCTCGGCAACCTGCTCGGCGGCGCGGTGATGGCCCTGCACTCCGCCCAGGGCCCGCGCCTCGGGCTGCCGCAGATGATCCAGTCCCGGGCCCAGTTCGGGGTGCGCGGGGCGGTCGTACCGCTGCTGCTGGTGGTGGTCATGTACATCGGCTTCTTCGCGTCCGGCAGCGTGCTCGCCGGACAGGCGGTGGGCGAGCTGACGCACACCGACGACACCACGGGGATCATCGTCTTCGCCGCCGTCACGGCGGTCACGGCGACCGTCGGCTACCGGGTCATCCACGCGCTCGGCCGGGTCACGAGCACCGTGTGCGCACTCGCCTTCGTCTACCTCGCCGTACGCCTGCTGGACCGCGCCGACGTCTCCGCGCTGGTGCACGACGCCCACTTCTCGCTGCCGGTGTTCCTGCTGGCGGTGTCCCTGTCGGCGTCCTGGCAACTGGCGTTCGGCCCGTACGTGGCGGACTACTCGCGCTACCTGCCGCGGACGACGTCCCCGAAGGCCACCTTCGGGTGGACCCTGGCCGGCTCGGCGCTGGGCGGCCAGTGGTCGATGACCTTCGGGGTACTGGTCGCCGCCACGGCGGGCGGGGAGTTCCTGGACAGCCAGGTCGGCTACGTCGTCGCCCTCGGCGGCACCGGACTGGCCGCGTCCTTCTTCTACTTCGTCATCGCCCTCGGCAAGCTCACCGTCAACGTCCTCAACACCTACGGCGGCTTCATGTCGATGGTGACGAGCGTGAGCGGCTTCCGCGGGCAGCGGCAGTTGTCCCGGGCGGGCCGGGCCGGGTACATCGCGCTGGTCATGGTGGCCGGCACCGCCGTGGCCCTGCTGGGCAAGGACAGCTTCCTGTCGTCCTTCAAGGACTTCCTGCTGTTCCTGCTGACGTTCTTCACCCCCTGGTCGGCGATCAACCTGGTCGACTACTACCTGGTCTCCAAGGAGCGGTACGACCTCCCGGCCCTCGCCGACCCGCACGGCCGGTACGGCGCCTGGCGCTGGGACGCCCTCGCCGTGTACGCGGCCGGGCTCCTCGCCCAGCTGCCGTTCCTCGCGACGGGCTTCTACACCGGCCCGCTGGTGGCCCCGCTGGGCGGCGCGGACATCTCCTGGCTCGTCGGCCTGGCCGTGCCGGCGCCGCTGTACCTGCTGGTCGCCCGCCGCGGCCCGGTGGCCGCCCCGGTCCCGGACCCGGGGGCCAGCCCCAGTGCGGCGGAGCGGACGGCTTCCTAGGCTGCCCGGTATGGACAGACTCGATCCGCGCGACGCCGGCCCCCGGGAGGACCCCGGCCTCAGGACGGACCCCGACCTCGGCAAGGAGCTCGACGCGACCGTGCGGGCCCGCCGGGATCTGGGCGACGACTACGACTCCGCGCTGGTGGACTCCTTCCTGGAGAAGGTCGAGCGGCGGATCGGCGAGACGGTGGACCGCCGGGTGCGCCGGCACCTGGCCGAGCGGAGGACGGCCGAGGCCCGCGGGGCCCGGCGCCCGAAGGCCGACTCCTGGGCCGAGCGCCACGGCTTCGCCCTGATCACCCTGGTCCTGTCGATCCCGCTGTCCGCGATCGCCGGCGCCCTCGCCGGGCTGCCGGGGATGGTGGTCACCTGGATCGGCATCGTCGGCGTCAACGCGGTGCAGGCCGTCCGGCTCGACCCCGGCCTCCTCCCCACCCGCCGCGCCCCGGCCACCTCCCGAAACGACGACTGACCGCCCGGCGCCGCCCCACCCGGAAACGGGAGGCCGGAAGGCCGGAAGGCCGAGAAGGCCGGAAGGCCGAGAACGCCGGAAGGCCGAGAACGCCGGAAGGCCGAGAACGCCGGAAGGCCGGGAAAGAGGTTGTCGCGGGGACCGCCGCACCCCCGTTGCCGGGGGGCGGGACGACGGCGGTCCCCGCGAGGGACGCGGGCCGGGTCAGGGCCGGGCTTGCGCGTCCATGGCGTCCATGGAGGTCCGGGAGCCGCTCCGGAGGTCCTTGGCGCCGTTCGGCGCCGGTTCGGGCGGGGAGCCGCTCCCGCCCGCCGACATCCACCAATGTGCCGGACCCGTGTTAAGCGGGTGCTGCGCGCACATGACACGCTCGTACCACTTCCGCGAACCCCCGCCCCGCGCCCGCCGCGCGCCCGTGCCCACGCCGGGTCCGCCGCGGTCCCGGGCGGTCCGCCGGCCGGCCGTCTCCCGCCGGCCGTCCGCTACTTGGCGCCGCCCTTGGCCAGGAAGGCGAGCAGGTCCTGCCGGCTGACCACACCGGTCGGCTTGCCCTCGACCAGCACGATCGCCGCGTCCGCCGTGCCGAGCACCTGCATCAGGTCGCCGACCGGCTCGCCGGAGCCGACCTGGGGCAGCGGGGAGCACATGTGCTTCTCCAGCGGGTCCTCCAGCGAGGCGCGCTTGCTGAACAGGGCGTCGAGCAGCTCGCGCTCCACCACGGAGCCGACGACCTCGGCGGCCATCACGTCAGGGTGACCGGCGCCGGGCTTGACGACGGGCATCTGCGAGACGCCGTACTCGCGCAGCACCTCGATGGCCTGGCCGACGGTCTCCTCCGGGTGCATGTGCACCAGGGACGGGATGGAGCCGGCCACCTTGTCGTTCAGCACGTCGCCGACGCGGGCGCTCGGGCCCTCGTCCTCCAGGAAGCCGTAGTCGGCCATCCACTCGTCGTTGAAGATCTTCGACAGGTAGCCGCGCCCGCTGTCCGGGAGCAGCACCACCACGACGTCGTCCGGGCCGAGCCGCCCGGCGACCTCCAGCGCGGCCACGACGGCCATGCCGCAGGAGCCGCCCACCAGCAGGCCCTCCTCCTTGGCCAGCCGGCGGGTCATCTGGAAGGAGTCCTTGTCGGACACGGCGACGATCTCGTCCGCGACGGTGCGGTCGTAGGCGGTCGGCCAGAAGTCCTCACCGACGCCCTCGACCAGGTACGGCCGCCCGGAACCGCCGGAGTACACCGAGCCCTCGGGGTCGGCGCCGACCACCTTGACCGCGCCCTGGCTGGCCTCCTTCAGATAGCGGCCGGTGCCGGAGATGGTGCCGCCGGTGCCCACGCCCGCCACGAAGTGGGTGATCTTCCCCTCGGTCTGCTCCCACAGCTCGGGACCGGTCGAGTGATAGTGCGAGAGCGGGTTGTTGGGGTTGGAGTACTGGTCGGGCTTCCAGGCGCCCGGGGTCTCACGGACGAGCCGGTCGGAGACGTTGTAATAGGAGTCCGGGTGCTCGGGGTCCACGGCGGTCGGGCAGACGACGACCTCGGCGCCGTACGCGCGCAGCACGTTGATCTTGTCGGTGCTCACCTTGTCGGGGCAGACGAAGATGCACTTGTAGCCCTTCTGCTGGGCCACGATGGCAAGACCCACGCCGGTGTTGCCACTGGTCGGCTCGACGATCGTGCCCCCGGGCTTCAGCTCCCCGCTGCGCTCGGCCGCCTCGATCATGCGCAGGGCGATGCGGTCCTTCACGGAACCGCCCGGGTTGAAGTACTCCACCTTGGCCAGGACGGTCGCCTGGATGCCCTTGGTCACGCTGTTGAGCCGCACCAGCGGGGTGTTGCCGACGAGGCTGATCATCGAGTCGTGATATTGCACCGTTGTCTCCGGTCGCCGCAAAAAGATGTGTTCGTAGTGGTGTCGCCAGCCTAAGGCCAGCCGTGCGGGGGACGGCGTCGTTCACTCTCCGCTGAGATTGGCGCACGGCCCGTACGGGGCAAGGAGTGGGTGTACGGCTACGAGGAGGTGGCGGCGACGCATGACGAGCATGTCGAGGGCGCGGGTGGCCCGGCGCATCGCGGCCGGGGCGGCGTACGGCGGCGGCGGGGCCGGGCTGATCGGCGCGGCCGTGGTCGGTCTGGTGCTGGCGGAGGTCCGGCTGGCGCGGCGCCATGTGGGCAACGGCGGCGGCGGGAGGGTGCCGACGGCCGACGGCGTGTACGGCCATGCGTACGGCGTCCCGGGCGAGCCGCCGCTGCGCCTGACCATGCTCGGGGACTCCACGGCGGCGGGGCAGGGGGTGCACCGGGCGGGCCAGACCCCGGGCGCGCTGCTGGCCTCGGGGCTGGCGGCGGTGGCGGAGCACCCGGTGGAGCTGCGGAACGTGGCGCTGCCGGGGGCCCAGTCGGACGACCTCGACCGCCAGGTGGCCCTGGTGCTGTCGTCGCCCGCGCCCGTCCCGGACATCTGCGTGATCATGGTCGGCGCCAACGACGTGACCCACCGGATGCCGCCGACCCGCTCGGTGCGGCACCTGTCGGCGGCGGTACGGCGGCTGCGCACGGCCGGGGCCGAGGTGGTGGTCGGCACCTGTCCCGACCTCGGCACGATCGAGCCGGTGCAGCAGCCGCTGCGGTGGCTGGCCCGGCGGGCGTCCCGGCAGCTCGCGGCGGCCCAGACGATCGGCGCGGTGGAACAGGGCGGGCGCACGGTGTCGCTGGGCGACCTGCTCGGCCCCGAGTTCGAGGCGAACCCGCGCGAGCTGTTCGGGCCGGACAACTACCACCCGTCGGCCGAGGGCTACGCGACGGCGGCGATGGCGGTGCTGCCGACGGTGTGCGCGGCGCTGGGTCTGTGGCCGGCCGAGGAGGACCGGCCGGACGAGTCGCGCCGCGAGGGCTTCCTGCCGGTCGCCCGGGCCGCGGCCGAGGCGGTGTCGGAGGCGGGTACGGAGGTGGCGGCGGCGATGCCCGCCGGTCCGCGCGGGCCATGGGCGCTGCTCAAGCGGCGGCGCCGGCGCCGGGTGCCGGAGGCCGAGCCGGCGGCCCCGTCGCTGTGACCGGCCGCCGCCCGCCCCCGGAAGCCAAGCAAGCGCTTAGACAATTGCGGTCAGCGTCACACCGCGACACCGGTGACCTGGACCATACGTACGGGTAACTTCCCAACCGGCCCTGCCCAACCTCCTTCCACTGGAGCCGTGATGCCCGAAGCCGTCATCGTCTCGACCGCCCGCTCCCCCATCGGCCGCGCGAACAAGGGCTCCCTGAAGGACCTGCGCCCCGACGACCTGACCGCCACGATCATCCAGGCGGCGCTCGCCAAGGTGCCCGAGCTGGACCCCCGGGACATCGACGACCTGATGCTCGGCTGCGGCCTCCCGGGCGGCGAGCAGGGCCACAACCTCGGCCGGATCGTCGCCGTGCAGATGGGCATGGACCACCTGCCGGGCTGCACGATCACCCGCTACTGCTCCTCCTCCCTCCAGACCTCCCGGATGGCGCTGCACGCCATCAAGGCGGGCGAGGGCGACGTCTTCATCTCGGCCGGTGTCGAGACGGTCTCCCGCTACGCCAAGGGCAGCTCCGACGGTATGCCGGGCACCCACAACCCGCTGTTCGCCGAGGCCGAGGCCCGCACCGAGGCCGTCGCCAAGCAGGAGGGCACGACCTGGCACGACCCGCGCGAGGACGGCCTGCTGCCCGACCCGTACATCGCGATGGGCCAGACCGCCGAGAACCTGGCGCGCGCCAAGGGCATCACCCGCCAGGAGATGGACGAGTTCGGCGTCCGCTCGCAGAACCTCGCCGAGCAGGCCATCAAGAACGGTTTCTGGGAGCGGGAGATCACCCCGGTGACCCTCCCCGACGGCACCGTGGTCAGCGCGGACGACGGCCCGCGCGCCGGCGTCACGATGGAGGGCGTGGCCGGTCTGAAGCCCGTCTTCCGCCCGGACGGCCTGGTCACCGCCGGCAACTGCTGCCCGCTGAACGACGGCGCCGCCGCGCTCGTCATCATGTCGGACACCAAGGCCCGCGAGCTGGGGCTGACCCCGCTGGCCCGGATCGTGTCCACCGGCGTTTCCGGCCTCTCGCCCGAGATCATGGGCCTCGGCCCGGTCGAGGCGAGCAAGCAGGCGCTGCGGCGGGCGGGGCTGACCATCGACGACATCGACCTGGTCGAGATCAACGAGGCCTTCGCCGCCCAGGTGATCCCCTCCTACCGCGAGCTGGGCATCGACCTGGACAAGCTGAACGTCAACGGCGGCGCCATCGCCGTCGGCCACCCCTTCGGCATGACGGGCGCCCGGATCACCGGCACGCTGATCAACTCGCTCCAGTGGCACGACAAGCAGTTCGGCCTGGAGACGATGTGCGTCGGCGGCGGCCAGGGCATGGCGATGGTGATCGAGCGCCTCAGCTGACCCACCGCCCGCGGCGGACCCGACGTCCGCGGCGGACCCACCGTCCGTAGCGGACCCCGCACGGCAGGTCGCGGAACGGCCCGGAACCGGGGAGGAACGAGGTTCCGGGTCTTTCCGTGACCCAATCTCGCCCATGATGTGACCTATCTCGCCTGCTCTGAACATCCGCGCAGGTCAACACGGGTCGGCACGGCGCACGACACCACCACGAGCCTGAAGAACTGTCCGTTTCGTGACGTTACGCACTGACAGCTGGTTAGTCCACCCTTCAAGCTGATGTAGGAAGTCGGGGGTCGACTGCGAACCAGGAGTCTGTCAGTGAGCGCCATGCCGATCGCCTTGCTGCTCACCACGGCCGCCACGGGTGCCGTGGGCGTCGCCGTTCTGCGCACCGTCCTGAAGCTGCGCCGCCAGCTCACCGAGCTCCAGCGGCAGCTCGCCGAGGACGGGGCGGCCGGCACGCGCGCCCCGCTGCCGCACGCCCGTGCCGCGGCCGACGCCGACGAGATACGCGCGGCCGTGGCCGAGGCGCTCGCCGAGGAGCGGGAGCGCGAGCTGGCCGAGGCGCGTGCCTTCTGGGCGGCCCAGGAGGCACGGGACGCCTCCGACGCGCCGTCGCTGTTCGGTCTGCCCGAGGCCGATCTGTTCCTGCCCCGGCAGGCGGACTTCACCGGTCTTGAGCCGCTGGAGCCGGTGTCCGAGCCGACCGCCGACGCCGACGAGTTCGCCGGGGAGTCCCCGGAGCTGGCCGCCGCCCGCCGCCGGCACCCCTCGCACCCCGACTTCGTCCCGGTGCAGTTCCCGGCCGGCAACGACCACGAGCGCACGGTGACGGCGCTGGAGGAGCTGGCCGCCGGGCGCATCGGGCTCGCCGACGTCCGTCCCGGTCCGCTGGGCACGCTCGACGTCTACGTCTTCGCCGACGGCACCACCCTCTGTATGACCCCGGGCCACCGCGAGACGGCGGAGCGCCTGGCCACGGCCCTGGAGTCGGGCGAGTCGCCGTACCTCCTGGGCGGCTCGGGCATCTCCGGCGCGTACACCCTGACGTTCGCGTACGGCGAGGAGACGGTCTTCGTCCTCGCGGACAGGGTCATCGCGTCCGTCTGAGGCACCGGCGGTCAACGGCCCTCAGACCCCAGCCCGCTGCCGTGCCTCCTCCACCAGCCGCACGGCCTCGGCGACTTCTTCGGCGCTGCTCAGCACCAGGGCCAGGTCGTGCGCGGCCACCAGGATCTGGTCGGCCACGGCGAACATGCCCGCGTCCGGCATCTGGCGGGGCTCGCTCCCCGGCTCCTCGACGGCCTGGGTCCGCCGGGCCAACTCCCTGGCCAGGGCGAGGGCCTCCGCCGCGGCGCTGCGCTGGAGCCGGCTCTGCGGTGCCGCCCGCAACCGGTCGGCGAAATGATCCACTGCTTGGGTCAGGGGCGTCGTATCAACCACGCGCCGAGCGTAACGCGCCGCACTGTTGCCAAGACGCGAACGCTCGGGCACGGTGACCTGAAGGACCGGCTTACATCCCCTTTGTGTCCGGAGGCGCCGATGTCCCATGTCTTCTCCGAGGAGACCCACCGCAACCTGCTCGCCCGCATCCCGCACTGCACCGGTCGTGAAGTCTCCGACTGGCTGCGCACCGTCGAAGAAGGCCCGGCACTGTTCCGCTTCGAGGAGAAGGTCAGCTGGCTCCGGCACGAGTACGACCTGGCGTACGGCCACGCCAAGGCGATCGTGCACGAGTACGACCTGAGGAGGGCGGCGCGCAAGCTGCTCTGAACGCCCAAGGGCCCCGGGCGGCTTGCCCGGGGCCCTGGCGCGTGCGGCGGACGCGCTAGTCGTTGCTGCTGAAGATGGCCACCAGCCGCAGCATCTCCACGTAGATCCAGACCAGCGTCATGGTGAGGCCGAACGCGGCGAGCCAGGACTCCTCGCGCGGGGCGCCGTAGGCGATGCCGTCCTCGATCTGCTTGAAGTCGAGGGTCAGGAAGAACGCGCCGAGCACGATCGCGATGATGCCGACGAGCGCGCCGAGCGGCCCGAAGCTGCGCAGTCCGCCGTTCTCGGCGACGCCGAAGGCCACCAGCAGCAGGTTGACCGCCATGACGACCATGAAGGCCATCGCGATGGCGAGGCCCACGCGGGCGTAGCGGGCGGTGACACGGATCCAGCCGGCCTTGTAGATCAGCAGGGTGGCGCCGGAGACCGCCATGGTGCCGAGCACCGCCTGGAACGGGGCGCCGCTCCAGCGGCTGTTGAACATCTCGCTGAAGACGCCTAGGAAGACGCCCTCGAAGGCGGCGTACCCGAGGATCAGCGCGGGCGACGGGGTGCGCTTGAAGCTCTGGACCATCGCCAGGACGAACGCGATCAGCGCGGAGCCGACGGCCAGGCCGTAGCTGGTGCCCGAGACCGGCAGCAGCGCCCAGGCGAGGACGGCGCCGACGGCGACCGTGCCCAGCGTGAGGGCCGAGCGGACGACGACGTCGTCCATGGTCATCCGGCCGGTGGCGGCCGGGGCCTGCGGCTGTACGCCCAACTGCGCGTCCGGCTGGGCGTACGGGTTCTGCGCGTAGGGGTTCTGCGCGTACGGGTTGCCCTGTGCGTACCCGGCCTGCGGTGCGGTGTTGAAGCCGGCGTAGCCGTTGTCGCGGCTGAAGCCCCGTCGCGAGAAGACCGGGTTACTGCTCCTCATTTCACTCCTCCATGACTGCCGGTGCAGTCTTGGCTCAAGAGTAATGGATTGGCAAAGGATCGACCATGATACTTGAGGAGGATCTTCCCCCTGCCCTGCTTCGCAACACGCTACGCGCGCTTCCGATTCCCAGCCATGGACGCGCGGCCGGGCGGAGAAGCTGTGCACGCCTGGGCCAGGCCGGTCTCGGCCGCGCGGGAGACGGTGAACACCCGGAGGTCGCAGACCTCGGCCGGGCGGAGACGGTCACGGACCGGCCCCCGGTGAGCGCGGGGAGGTCGACACGGTGCGCGGCGGGTACGGCGCGATGGGCGTACCGAACCGGATGACCGGTTCTCGTACGCGCGAAGGTGTCGGAGAAGTGCCCGGAGCCGGACTTGAACCGGCACGCCCGCGAAGGGGCAGCGAGGTTTAAGCTCGCCGTGTCTGCATTCCACCATCCGGGCAGGCCATGGGCTCCGCATCGAGGGTCCGAGCCTATCGGCAGCCATCCCCCGAACAGCGGACGGGTGGACCGATGTTGTCTTATTTTATTGACGTCTGAGGGTGCATCAGCCCCTGGAACGCGCCATCCGCACTTGCCAAGAGCGTGCCGTGACGGGTGCGCACGCGTACACGAAATGACGGAATTTCACCGCCCGAACAAGGCCGGTCCACCGGTTCTGTACGTACCGGCGGGACGCTCACCCGGCCTGCCCCTTCCCGGGGCCGGTCTCGGGGTCGGCCGTCCTCCCCAGGTATGACACGGCGGCCCCCCGTCCGACCCCGGTCGCCCCCCGGAACCGGAACAGCGACTGACTCCCCGCCCTCCCGGCGCCGGGACGATGGAGTGGTCCCCAGGAACACGTCGTCCCGACAGGAGCACCTTCCCGTGACCACCACACCCACCGCCGGCCGGACCACCGCCGTGGCCGCACGCGCCACGGAGCTGTCGAAGATCTACGGGCAGGGTGAGACCCGGGTGGTCGCCCTGGACCGCGTCTCGGTCGACTTCCGGCAGGCGGAGTTCACCGCGATCATGGGGCCCTCCGGCTCCGGCAAGTCCACGCTGATGCACTGCGTGGCCGGACTGGACACCTTCACCTCCGGGTCCGTCCGGATCGGCGACACCGAGCTGGCGTCCCTGAAGGACAAGCAGCTCACCCGGTTGCGCCGGGACAAGATCGGCTTCATCTTCCAGGCGTTCAACCTGCTGCCGACCCTCACCGCCCTGGAGAACATCACCCTCCCGATGGACATAGCGGGGCGCAAGGCGGACCGGGCGTGGCTGGACCGGGTCATCGGGATGGTCGGGCTGTCGGGGCGCCTGAGCCACCGGCCGTCGCAGCTGTCCGGCGGCCAGCAGCAGCGGGTCGCCGTCGCCCGGGCCCTGGCCTCCAGGCCCGACATCGTCTTCGGCGACGAGCCGACCGGGAACCTCGACTCGCGCTCCGGCGCCGAGGTGCTGGGCTTCCTGCGCAACTCCGTGCGCGAGCTGGGCCAGACGGTGGTCATGGTGACCCACGACCCGGTGGCCGCCGCCTACGCGGACCGCGTCGTCTTCCTGGCCGACGGCCGGATCGTGGACGAGCTGCGCTCCCCCACGGCCGACTCCGTCCTCGACCTCATGAAGCAGTTCGACGCGAAGGGCCGTACCAGCTGATGTTCCGCACCGCCCTGCGCAACGTCCTCGCGCACAAGGCCCGGCTCCTGATGACCGTGCTCGCCGTCATGCTCGGCGTGGCGTTCGTCTCCGGGACCCTCGTCTTCACCAACACCATCTCCGATGCCTATCAGAAGAGTTCGGCCAAGGGCTTCGAACAGGTCGACGTCGCCATACGGCCCGAGTACCAGGACTCCCGGGGCGACAAGGTCGGCAAGGTGCCCGAGCTGACCCAGGCCCTGCTCGACAAGGCCGCCAAGGTGCCCGGGGCCGCCTCCGCCACCGGTGTCGTCTCCGGCTTCACCGCCGTCGCCGGCAAGGACGGCAAGCTCGTCGGCGGCGACTGGCAGTCCGCCGGCGGCAACTACTGGGGCACCGAGGACCCCCGCTACCCGCTGGTCGGCGGCCACGCCCCGCGCGGCGGGGACGAGGTGCTGATCGACTCCGCGACCGCCGAGCGGGCCGGCTTCCGGGTCGGCGACACCGTGCGTCTCTCCGTCGACGGCCCGGTCCTCACCCGTACCGTCAGCGGCATCTTCACCACCGACGACGGCAACGTGGCCGCCGGCGGCAGTCTCACCCTGTTCGACACGCCGACCGCGCAGTCCCTGTTCGGCAAGAAGGGCACGTACGACGAGATCGACGTGCGGGCCGCGGCCGGCACCGGCCAGGGGGCGCTCAAGGCAGCCCTGGACAAGGCCCTGCCCGCGAAGCTGGTGAAGACCACCACCGGCGCGCAACTCGCCGACGACCAGGCGCGGGCGATCTCCTCGTCCATGGGCGGTCTGAAGCAGGCCCTGCTGGTGTTCGCCGGCATCGCGCTGTTCGTCGGCACGTTCATCATCGCCAACACCTTCACCATGCTGGTCGCCCAGCGCACCCGCGAGCTGGCCCTGCTCCGGGCGGTCGGCGCCTCCCGCCGCCAGGTCACCCGCTCGGTGCTCGTCGAGGCGTTCGCGGTCGGCGCGGTCGCCGGTGTCACCGGTCTGGCCGCCGGCATCGGCATCGGCGCGGGCCTGCGCTCCCTGCTGGGCTCCTTCGGCGGGAGCATGCCCGACGGACCGCTGGTGATCAGCGGCGGCACGGTGCTGACCGCCCTCGCCGTCGGCATCCTCATCACCATGCTGGCCGCCTGGCTGCCCGGCCGCCGGGCAGCGAAGATCCCGCCGGTGGCGGCGATGGGCAGCGTGCACGCCAAGGCGACCGCCAAGTCCCTGGTGCTGCGCAACACGCTGGGCTCGCTGTTCGCGGCGGCCGGTGTCGCGGTGGTCCTCGCGGGCACGCGGATGAACGCCGACAGCGGCCAGGCCGTGCTGGGCCTCGGCGCGGTCCTGCTCGTCATCGGCGTGTTCGTGCTGACCCCGCTGCTGTCCCGGCCGCTGATCGCCGCCGCCGCGCCGGTCCTGCGCGCCTTCGGGGTGTCGGGCAAGCTGGCCCGGCAGAACGCGGTCCGCAACCCGCGCCGCACCGCGGCCACCGCCTCCGCGCTGATGATCGGCCTGACCCTGATCACCGGCATGACGGTGATGGCGGGCAGCCTCCAGACGTCCATCGACAAGATGGCCAGCTCCGCGATCCGCGCCGACTACGTGGTCTCGATGGCCAACCGCGGCCCGCTCTCCCCCGACGTGGCGCGCAGGCTCGCCGCCGCCGACGGGGTCACCGCCAGCAGCCCGCTGCGCAACGGCGAGTCCCGCGTCGACGGCGGCACGGAGTTCCTGACCGGTGTCGACGGAGCGGCGATCGGCCGGCTGACGGACCTGAAGGTGACCGACGGCTCCTTCACCGTGGGCGGCACCCGGGTCGTGGTGGACCGGGACCGGGCCGAGGACCACGGCTGGCGGGCCGGCTCGCGGTTCACCGCGCACTTCGAGGACGGCACGGCGCGGCGGCTGACCGTGGCGGGCGTGTACGAGGGCAACGACATGCTCAACGGCATCATCCTCGACAACGCGGTCCTCACCCCGCACCTGGCCGATCCGGCCGACATGCAGGTGATGGTCAAGACCGCGGGCGGCGCCACCGACGCGGCCAAGGACGGCCTGGAGAAGGCGCTCGGCGACAATCCGGCGATCAAGGTCCAGGACAAGCAGGACATCTCCGACGACATCGCCAAGATGTTCACGCTGATGCTGAACATGGTCTACGGCCTGCTCGGCATGGCGGTGATCGTCGCGGTCCTCGGGGTCGTCAACACCCTGGCGATGTCGGTGTTCGAGCGCTCCCAGGAGATCGGCATGCTCCGCGCGATCGGCCTGGACCGCCGGGCGGTCAAGCGGATGGTCCGCCTGGAGTCGCTGGTCATCTCCCTGTTCGGCGGGGTGCTCGGCATCGGTCTCGGCGTGTTCTTCGGCTGGGCGGCCGGTGAACTGCTGGGCACGAAGATGCCGACGTACGAACTGGTCCTGCCCTGGGGCCGGCTGGCGGTCTTCCTGCTGCTGGCGGGCACGGTCGGGGTGCTGGCCGCCCTGTGGCCGGCCCGCCGCGCGGCCCGGCTGAACCCACTGGCCGCCATCAAGTCCCCGTAGCCCGTACACCGCGAGAGGGGCCCCGTACGTCACGGGGCCCCTCTTTCGTGCCGTGTGCCGTGGGCCCGCGGGCCCGTGGGCCGCGGGTCAGGCGTTCCAGGTGCGGGTGCGCAACGGGAGCCCGGAGTCGCCGGACTCGGGGGTGCGGACCGCCAGGACCTGGTTGACGCCGATGCGGTTGCGTTCGAAGGCGAGCGCGGAGGCGGCCATGTACAGCCGCCAGACGCGGGCGCGGCCGGGGCTGGTGAGCCGGACCGCGTGGTCCCAGTCGGCCTCCAGGTTGGCGACCCAGCGGCGCAGGGTGCGGGCGTAGTGCTCGCGGATGGACTCCACGTCCCGGACCTCGAACCCGGCCCGCTCCAGCTGGGTGACGGTGGTGCCGACCGGCGCGAGTTCGCCGTCGGGGAAGACGTAGGCGTCGATGAACCGGTCGACCTCGTACGCCGATTCGTCGCTCTGCGGGCGGCGGGCGATCTGGTGGTTGAGCAGCCGGCCGCCGGGCGCCAGCAGGGAGTACAGCTGCCGCGCGTACTCCAGGTACCGTTCGGCGCCGACGTGCTCGGCCATGCCGATGGAGGAGATCGCGTCGTACGGGCCGTCCACGACGTCCCGGTAGTCCTGGACCCGGATCTCCACCCGGTCGGCCAGCCCCTCTTCGGCGACCCGCTTGCGGGCGTACGCCGCCTGCTCCTGGGACAGCGTGATCCCGACGACGCTCACGCCGTGCTCGCGGGCCGCGTGGATCGCCATGGAGCCCCAGCCGCAGCCGACGTCCAGCAGCCGCTGGCCCTCCTTCAGGCCGAGTTTCGCGCAGATCAGTTCGAGCTTGTCGCGCTGGGCGGACTCCAGCGTGCCGGCGTCCTCCCAGTACGCGCAGGAGTACACCATCGACGGTCCGAGGACGATCTCGTAGAAGTCGTTGCCGACGTCGTAGTGGTGGCTGATCGCCTGCTTGTCGGTGCGGCGGGTGTGCAGACGGCGGCGGGGTCTGCGGATCTCCTCGCTCGGCGGGGCGGGCGGGATCGGCGGGCCGGCCAGCAGCAGGAGCTCGCGGGCGGCGGCCCGGACGCCGGGGTCGCGCACGGCCTGGCGCAGGCCGCGGGCGTCCTCGTCGCGCTCCCAGACGAGGCCGGCCATCGCGTCCAGCGCGGTGTACAGGTCGCCCTCGACGTCGAGGTCTCCGGAGACCCAGGCGCGGGCGAGGCCCAGTTCGCCCGGTTTGAACAGCATCCGGCGCAGGGCCCGGCGGTTGCGCAGGACGAGCGTCGGCGCGTCCGGCGGCCCCGCCTCCGATCCGTCCCACGCCTTCAGGCGTACCGGGAGCGGGCCTCCCAGTACCTGCTCGGCAAGATTCCTCAGCCGCGGCGCGGCTTCGGCCATGGCGCACACCTCCAAGACGACGATCCCGGATGTCCGTTCACCACGTAAACACCGCGTGGTCCCGAGCACACTCCCGCAATGGAGTTACGACTGGGCAAAACAGTCGGGTGGACTACGGACCCGCCGTCGCGGGAACGCCGAAGGACCTCCCGCACCACGGATGGCGGGAGGTCCTTCGGGTCGTGCTGTGACCGCGGGGGCCGGGGTGTGACCGGGAGGTCAGGAGGCCTTGGCCTTCTCCTCGGTCTTGGCGGCGGCGACCGGCGCCGGCTTGGCGGCCTCGTAGAACTCCTCGCGGGGGTTCTCCATGGCGCCCAGGGAGACGACCTCGCGCTTGAGGAACATGCCGAGGGTCCAGTCGGCGAAGACGCGGATCTTGCGGTTCCAGGTCGGCATCGCCATGCCGTGGTAGCCACGGTGCATGTACCAGGCGAGGCGGCCCTTGAGCTTGATCTTCATCTTGCCCATGACGATCATCGCCACGCCCTTGTGCAGGCCGAGACCGGCGACCGCACCCTTGTTGGCGTGCTCGTAGTCCTTCTGCGGGAAGCCCCGCATACCGGAGATCACGTTGTCGCCGAGGACCTTGGCCTGGCGCAGCGCGTGCTGGGCGTTCGGCGGGCACCAGGCGTTCTCGTTGCCCGCCCGGCGGCCGACGAGGTCCGGGACCTGCGCGTTGTCGCCGGCGGCCCAGATGTAGTCCGTGCCGGTGACCTGGAGGGTCGGCGCGCAGTCGACGTGGCCGCGCGGGCCGAGGGGCAGACCGTAGCGGGAGAGCGCCGGGTTCGGCTTGACGCCGGCGGTCCACACGATCGTGTTGGCGTCGACCTCGAGGCCGTTCTTGAGCACCACATGGCCGTCGACGCAGGAGTCCATCGAGGTGGAGAGGTAGATCTCCACGCCCCGGCTCTCCAGGTGCTCCTTGCCGTACTGGCCGAGCTTGGGGCCGACCTCGGGAAGGATCTTGTCGGCGGCGTCGACGAGGACGAAGCGCATGTCCTCGCGGGACACGTTCTTGTAGTACTTGGCGGCGTCCCGTGCCATGTCCTCGACCTCGCCGATGGTCTCCGCGCCCGCGAAGCCACCGCCGATGAAGACGAAGGTGAGCGCCTTGCGGCGGATCTCCTCGTCGGTCGTGGAGTCGGCCTTGTCCAGCTGCTCCAGCACGTGGTTGCGCAGGCCGATGGACTCCTCGATGCCCTTCATGCCGATGCCCTGCTCGGCGAGGCCGGGGATCGGGAAGGTGCGGGAGACCGCGCCGAGCGCGATGACCAGGTAGTCGAAGGGCAGCTCGTACGCCTCGCCCACCAGCGGGGCGATCGTGGCGACCTTGCGGTCCTGGTCGATGGTGGTGACCCGACCGGTGAGGACCTCCGCCTTCGGCAGCACGCGTCGCAGCGGGACGACGACGTGGCGAGGGGAGATGCTGCCGGCGGCGGCTTCGGGGAGGAAGGGCTGGTAGGTCATGTACGACCGAGGGTCGACGACCGTGACGGTCGCCTCGCCGTAGCGCATCTTCTTGAGGATGCGCCGAGCTGCGTACAGGCCTACGTACCCACCGCCTACTACGAGGATCCTGGGACGCTCCGTGGTGCTCATGGCATCGAGTATCCACCTGCCTCAGGGGGGGTGCTCGTGCGCCCCTTCACAAGGTCCGACAGGCCCTGTGTTAAACTCCGCGACTCGCGTGACGCAGATCATGGGCGCCGGAGGGAACCGCGGGGCGGTTCGCCCCGTTGTCAAGGCCGCGTGAGCTGCCCCTCCAGGGCCGCAGGGGCCTCACGGGGGTGCCGTGACGGATGCGGAACGCCTCGTTCTGGGTCACCTCCGCGTCCATCATCTGAACATGTTCAAACGTTTCCTGATGCCCCGGAAGGGCCAATAGACCCCCTCCGGGGGTGCCCTGCGGACCAATTACTTGTGAAGAACTTCACGAAGTTTTCCGCACGACCCGGACCGAGGGTCGCCGGCGGGGCCCTCAGGGGCGCTCAAACGTTATCGGACCTGCTCAGCGGATGGCTACCGATGGGTAACAAAAGAGAGCCACGCCACCGGCCACACGAACGCCCGTCCAGGATCACTCGCGCGCGACCCCCTGAGCGGAGTCTCGTGTACACGCTCGCGCGTACACTGGCTTCATGACTGAGAACACCGTGACCGTGCGGGAAGCCCGCGCGCACCTCGCCGACCACATCAACCGAGCCGAGGAAGGCGTTCCGACCGTCATCACGCGCAACGGCGCTCCGGTGGCGGCCGTGGTCCCGATCGCGGACTTCGAGGCCCTGGAGGAAGCCGCCGACGTCATGCTGGCGCGCGAAGCCGAAGCGGTCCTGGCTGAGGGCGGCCCCACGGTGACGATGGCGGAACTGCTGGCGGACCTGTTCACCGAGCAGAACGGCGACGCGGCGTGAAGTACGCCTTCCGGTTCACCACAGCGGCGCAGCGGCAGCTCCGGGCCATCAGCCGCCCCGACGCCATGCGCATCCTGACCGCGCTGACCGCGCTCGGTGACGACCCGTACCGCGAGGACGCCGACGTCAAGAAGCTCACCGGCCCGTCCGGGCTCTACCGGCTCAGGGTCGGAAGCTACCGAATCGCCTACCAGGTCGACGATGGCGAATTGATCATTCTCGTCGTCAAGGTAGGCGACCGGCGGGATGTGTACCGCAAGCTGTAGGCGGGTCAGGCCAGGGACCAGCCGATTCCGTCCAGGATGTCGTGCTCGCTCACCACGACCTCCTCGGCTCCGGTCCGCTCCATGATCGCGAGCAGTACGAGGGCGCCCGCGCCGATGACGTCGACCCGCCCCGGGTGCATGGACGGGATGGCGGCGCGCTCGGCGTGCGTGGAGCGCAGCAGCCACTCGGTGATCTCGCGCACGCGCTCCCGGGAGATCCGGGAGTGGTGGATGCGCGTGGAGTCGTACTCGGGCAGTTCCTGGGCGATCGCGGACACCGTGGTCACGGACCCCGCGAGACCCACCAGGGTGTGCGCCTCGCGCAGCGGCACGGTCTGCCCGGCCAGGTCCAGCGCGGCCTCGATGTCGGCCCTTATGGCGGCGATCTGCTCGGCGGTGGGCGGGTCGCTCACCCTGCCCTCGTGCACCAGGTGCCGTTCCGTCATCCGCACACAGCCGACGTCCACCGACCGCGCGGCGCGCACGTGGTCGTCGCCGACGACGAACTCGGTGGAGCCGCCGCCGATGTCCACGACGAGATAGGGCCTGGCCAGGTCCGCGCGGCCGGTCAGCTCCTTGGTCGCCCCGGTGAAGGAGAACTCGGCCTCCTGGTCGCCGGTGATCACCTCCGGCTCCACGCCGAGGATCTCCAGCACGCCGCGGACGAAGTCGTCCCGGTTCTCGGCGTCCCGGGAGGCGGAGGTGGCGACGAAGCGGACCCGCTCGGCGCCGTGCTCCTTGATCACCGCCGCGTACTCGCGGCAGGCGGCGAAGGTGCGCTCCAGCGCCTCGGGGGCGAGCCGGCCGGTGCGGTCGACGCCCTGGCCGAGTCGCACGATCGTCATCCGGCGGTCCAGCTCGGTCAGTTCGCCCGTCGCCGGGTCGGCGTCGGCGACCAGCAGCCGGATGGAGTTGGTACCGCAGTCGATGGCGGCGACCCGGGTCACCGGCCCTCCTCTCCGGCCTCGTCGAGCGTCACACAGGCCCCCTTGCGCCACCACTCGGGCAGCATCGCCAGCGCCTCGTCGCCGAGCGGGTTCACGCCCGGACCGGCCGCCAGCGAGTGGGCGACGAGCACGTGCAGGCACTTCACCCGGTCCGGCATGCCGCCCGCGCTCGGGAAGCCCTTCAGGACCTCGATCTCGTCCCGGCGCCGGATGTAGTCCTCGTGCGCGGCGCGGTAGGCCGCGGCCAGCTCCGTGTCGTGCTGGAGCCGCTCGGTCATCTCCTTCATCACGCCGTTCGCCTCCAGCGTGCCGATGGCGGAGGACGCCTTGGGGCACGTCAGGTAGTACAGCGTCGGGAAGGGCGTGCCGTCGGGCAGGCGCGGTGCCGTCTCCACGACGTCCGGCTGACCGCATGGGCAACGGTGCGCGATGGCCCTGAGGCCCCGCGGCGGACGGCCCAGCTGCTGCTTGAAGGCCTCTACGTCCGCGTCGGTGGGCTCGGTGCGCGGAGTGGGCGGCGGAGGGGTTTCCATGACTGCTTTCAGGGTGGCTTTCTCTGCGTTCACTGGTCGGAGGCGTCGGACTTGTCGACGCCGTCCCAGACGTTCGCGTACCAGGGCCGGTGCGCGGCCCCGAGGTCGGTGCGGGACTGCTTGGCGGCGCCGGGGTCGACGACCACGTACCCCGTCTCACCGGGGCGCACGTAGTGCAGCCGGCGGCGGATCTGCTGCTCGGCGTAGGCGTCGTCCTGCCAGCGCGCCTTGAGGTCGCGCAGCTGCTCGACCCGCCGGCGGGCCTGCTCCTGCTGGCGCTGGACGTCGGCGATCTCCGCGCGCTGGGAGACGTACTGCCGCATCGGATAGGCGAGCGCGACGACCAGCGAGCACACGACCAGGGCGAGCAGCGCCGCGCGGCCGGTCAGCCGGGAGCGGCGGGCCTGCCGCTTGGTCTGGGAACGGTAGACGCGGGCCGCCGTCTGCTCGCCGAGCAGTCGCAGCCTGGTCGCGGTGGAGAACCGGTCACGGTCCTTCACGGCCATCTTCCCGCCTCCCGTTCACACGCGCGTACGTCCCCGGACACGGTACGGGACCGGGTCCGGGGACGTACGTACGACTTGGCTACGACTTGGCCCAGGCGGGCGCTCAGTCCTTGAAGCGCGGGAAGGCGGAGCGGCCGGCGTACACCGCGGCGTCGTCGAGGATCTCCTCGATGCGCAGCAGCTGGTTGTACTTGGCGACGCGCTCGGAGCGGGCCGGGGCGCCGGTCTTGATCTGGCCGCAGTTGGTGGCGACGGCCAGGTCGGCGATGGTGACGTCCTCGGTCTCGCCGGAGCGGTGGGACATCATGCACTTGAAGCCGTTGCGCTGGGCCAGCTCGACGGCGTCCAGGGTCTCGGTCAGCGAGCCGATCTGGTTGACCTTGACCAGCAGGGCGTTGGCGGTGCCCTCCTCGATGCCGCGGGCCAGGCGCTCGGGGTTGGTGACGAACAGGTCGTCGCCGACCAGCTGGACCTTGTCACCCAGACGGTCGGTGATGACCTTCCAGCCGGCCCAGTCGTCCTCGAACAGCGGGTCCTCGATGGAGACGAGCGGGTAGGCCGCCACCAGCTCCTCGTAGTACTCCGTCATCTCGGCGGCGGAGCGCTCCTTGCCCTCGAAGAGGTACTTGCCGTCCTTGTAGAACTCGGAGGCGGCCACGTCGAGCGCGAGGGCGATCTGCTCGCCGGGGGCGTAGCCGGCTTCCTTGATCGCTTCCAGGATGAGGTCGAGGGCCTCACGGTTGGAGCCGAGGTTCGGGGCGAAGCCGCCCTCGTCGCCGAGGCCGGTCGACAGGCCCTTGTTCTTCAGGACCTTCTTCAGGGTGTGGTAGACCTCGGTGCCCCAGCGCAGGGCCTCGGAGAAGGACTCCGCGCCGATCGGGGCGATCATGAACTCCTGGATGTCCACGTTGGAGTCGGCGTGCGAGCCGCCGTTCAGGATGTTCATCATCGGCACCGGCAGCAGGTGCGCGTTCGGGCCGCCCAGGTAGCGGAAGAGCGGGAGGTCGCTGGCCTCGGAGGCGGCGTGGGCGACGGCGAGCGAGACGCCGAGGATCGCGTTGGCGCCGAGGGAGCCCTTGTTGTCGGTGGCGTCCAGGTCGAACATGGCCTGGTCGATCAGCCGCTGCTCGGTGGCGTCGTAGCCGACCAGCTCCGGGCCGATCTGCTCGATGACGGCGAGGACGGCCTTCTCGACGCCCTTGCCCTGGTAGCGGTTCGGGTCACCGTCGCGGAGCTCGATGGCCTCGAAGGCGCCGGTGGAGGCGCCGGACGGGACGGCGGCACGACCCGTGCTGCCGTCGTCGAGGCCGACCTCGACCTCGACCGTGGGGTTGCCTCGGGAGTCCAGGATTTCCCGGGCTACGACGACGTCGATGGACGGCACGAGCATCTCCTTCTTGGATGTGACGCTGGAAGTGCGGGGCTGGTGTGCCTTGCGACTAGAGCCTAACCGTCCCGGGGTCGTCGGCCACTGACCGACCGCCCCGTGGACACGCCGACGGTACCTTTTGTTTCTGCCCGAAACAAAGGGCTGGGGCGGACTCGGCGCCCCGCGGGCGTGAAAAAGCCCCGCCCCGGCGCGTACGGGGGAACACGCGCCGGGACGGGGAGCCCGTGGGGACGGGGTGGCCCGCGCGGGGCCTCGGGCAGGGCCCGCGGGCGGGCGCGGGCCCCGGGGTCCGGCCTGCGGCCGGGAGGGTCACTTCAAGTGCAGCTGCTGACCCGGGTAGATGAGGTTGGCGTCCTCGACGATGTCCTTGTTCAGCTCGAACAGCTTCTGCCAGCCGCCCTTGACACCGTGCTCGGCGGCGATGGTGCTGAGCGTGTCGCCCGCGGCCACCTTGTACTCGCCGTCGCCCTTCTTGACCGTCTTGCCGGTCGGGGTGGTGACGGTCTTGCTCTTGGTCCCGCTCTGGCCCGCGGAGGCGGCCGGGCGCTCGGCGGAGCGGGAGGCGGCCTGCTGGTCGGTGGAGCGGGTGGTGGTGCTGCCCGCGGTCGACTTGGAGCCCGTGCCGCTGCCGGAGCCGGTGCCGGAGGAGGTGCTCGGGGCGGAGCCGTTGTACGGGGCGCTCGACAGGCCCTTGCCGCAGACCGGCCAGGCACCCTTGCCCTGCGCGGCGAGGACCTTCTCGGCGACGGCGATCTGCTGCGCCTTGCCGGCCTGGTCGGCCTGCGCGGCGTACTGGGTGCCGCCGTACGCGGCCCAGGTGGAGGCGGAGAACTGAAGGCCGCCGTAGTAGCCGTTGCCGGTGTTGATGGACCAGTTGCCGCCGGACTCGCACTGGGCGACGGCGTCCCACTGGGAGGAGGTGGCGGCGGAGGCGTTGCCGGCCGCCATCAGCGGGGCGGCGACGGCGGCACCGGTGACACCGGCGAGCGTGATGGCGCGGACGGCCTTGGACGGACGACGGTGCTTGCCCTTGCCGGTAAACAGCATGGATCTATCCCCTCACCGACGCCTGCGAGGTGAGCTGTCGGGTTCGGGCCGGTTGAGTTGCCCGGCCGCACCTCCCGCTTGCGCGGAGTGCGGCTTCACCCCCAGCCGGTTCCAGCCTCAACTGCTGGCCCCGGCGCCTACCTTGGGTCCCCCGCTCCTGCCTACGGCGCTTGACGCGACGACTGTTCCCGGGCGACCGCCGGCAGGATTCGGCGTGGCGGATGCCGGGGCTCGTGGTGACGAGCGGCCTTGACCGTAAGCAGGTGATCCACGGAATTTCAAAGACGATCAGGGCTTCTGAGACTCATCCCACACTTTCACCAAACCGGACATTAGGTCGGTAAGCGGGGCGCCAACTCGCCCTATCCGGCGTCCGTTTCGCCCCCGACTTCCAGGGTCTGACCGGCCCTGATGTGATTCGGGTCGGCACCGATCGCCTTCTTGTTGCCGGCGTACAGCGCATGCCACCCGCCGTCGACGTCCAGGGAGTCGGCGATGGAGGCGAGGGAGTCGCCCTCACGGACGGTGTAGGTGCCCGATTCACGGGAGGCGTGCCGGCCGGACGACGAAGCCTTCTGACCGTTTGTCACGGTTTCGTCCGCCGTCGCGCCCCGGTGACGTCCGCCACTGCCGACCGAGCCGGTGTCGACCAGACTCCAGGAACCGGCGGCCCGCTGCGGGTTGTACTCGATCCCGGCGTCCGGGGTGGCCGTGGGAGCGCCGCCGGCCTCCTGCGGGCTCACGGGGTCCGTCGAGGGCGTCTCGCCGGACCCGGCGGTGCCGGTCCCGGCGGAACCGGTCGCCGTGCCCGCGTCCTTGCCCGCACCCTTGCCCTTGTCCACGCCCTTGCCCGGCTTCGCGGCCGGCTTGCCGGTCGCGTCCGGCGAGGAAGGGGCATCCTGGGCGGAGCCTTCCTCGGAGCCGGTACCGGCCGAGGGCGACGCGTCCGGCAGGGCGGACGGGTCGGTGTCGTCGACGGAGCCGGAGGTTCCGGAGTCATCCGACTTACCGGAGTTCCCGGACTTGCCGGAGTTACCTGACTTGCCGGAGTTTCCGGATGTGTGACCCGAACCGGACGAGTCGTCCGAGCCGGCGGTGCCACCGGAGCCGACTCCCGTGTCGAGGTCCACGGAGCCCGAGTCCGAGGTCAGGCCGGACAGCAGGGCGCAGGTGGCCCACGGGGTGGTGCCCTTGGCGGCGAGGATCTTCTCGGCCACGGCTATCTGCTGGTTGCGGCTGGCCTGGTCGGCGCTGGCCGCGTACTGCGAGCCGCCGTACTTGTCCCAGTCGTCCTGGGAGATCTGGAGACCGCCGAAGTACCCGTTGCCGGTGTGCGCGCTCCAGGAGCCACCGCTCTCGCACTCGGCCACCTTGTCCCACGTGGTGCCGTCGGCCGCGTTGGCGCTCGCGGCGCCGAGGAGCGGGATGGCGATGGCGGAGCCGGTCACTCCGGCCGCGACGAGGAGGGCCGGGGCCTGGCGGGGGCGACGGTGTCGCCCGTTCCCGGAGAGCATGCAGAAGCCTTTCGAGCGACAGCAGGGCCGGCGCGGTGGAAGATGCTCCGCACCACGCTGATGGGTGAACGTATAGGCACACGATCACTTGTCACAAGTTCATGCCGCACAGATCACATGAAGATCACAAAGCTGAACGCCTGTCATCTTCGTCTGGAGGGATGTGTTCAGGCGGTGTGTCCGGTTTACATGTCTACCTGGCGTGATCAGATGGTTCGTACGGCCGGTGTGGTCAGTCGGTGGGAGTGAACTCCACCGGCAGCGTGCGCAGTCCCCGCATGATGAGCCCCCCGCGCCAGCGCAGTTCGGCCGGGTCGGCGGCGAGCCGCAGATCGGGCAGGCGGGTGAGCAGGGTGGCCAGCGCGGTCTGGCCCTCCAGACGGGCGAGCGGGGCGCCGAGGCAGTAGTGGATGCCATGGCCGTAGCCGAGGTGCTGGTTGTCGCGGCGGGCGAGGTCCAGCACATCCGGCTCGGCGAACCGCTCCGGGTCCCGGTCGGCGGCGGCGAGGACGACGAGCACCGGATCGCCCGGCGCGATGTCCTGTCCGCCGATGCTGAGCGGCTCGGTGGCGAACCGCCAGGTGGCCAGCTCCACCGGACCGTCGTAGCGCAGCAGCTCCTCCACGCCGGTCTCCAGCAGGTCCCGCTCCCCGCGCGCCAGGGACTCCTCCAGCGCGCGGCGCTGGCCGGGGTGGGTGAGGAGGGCGTAGGTGCCGTTGCCGATGAGGTTGACGGTCGTCTCGAAGCCGGCGAACAGCAGGATGAACGCCATGGCGGCGACCTCGTTCTCGGTGAGGTGCTCGCCGTGGTCGGAGGCGCGGATGAGGCCGGAGATCAGGTCCTCGCCCGGCGTGGGCACGGCGGGCAGCGCCGCGCGCTTCCGGTGGATCAGCTCGGCGAGGTAACCGCGCATCTTCTTCACCGACCGGGCGACCCCGCCCCGGGGCCCGCCGCCGTGCCGGATCATCATCCCGGCCCAGTCCCGGAAGTCGTCCTGGTCCTCGCGCGGCACACCGAGCAGGTCGCAGATGGCGTAGATGGGCAGCGGGAACGCGAACTCGTGGATCAGGTCGGCGGAGCCGGTCTTCGCGAACCGGTCGATGAGGTGGTCGGTCAGCTCCTGCACCCGGGGGGCGAACTCGGCGACCCGGCGCGGGGTGAACGCCTTGCTGACCAGCCTGCGGAGCCTGGTGTGGTCCGGCGGGTCGATGTTCAGCAGGTGCGTCATCAGCTCGGCCTTGCGCTCGCCGGGGATGCCGGTCTTGCCCTTGGCGTGCGCGGGCTCGTCGTGGTGGGCCGGATTCTTGCTCAGCCGCTGGTCGGCCAGGGCCTGCCGGGCATCGGCGTACCGGGTGACCAGCCATGCCTCCACGCCGCTCGGCAGCCGCGTCCGGTGCACCGGGGCGTGCTCGCGCAGCCAGGCGTAGGCGGGATAGGGGTCGGTGGCGAACTCCCACGTGAAGAGGGCGGGGGTCGGCTGGTCGGGCTGGTGCTGCTCGGTCACCCCTTGACGGTATCCGGCGTGCCGGGGGGCTTGCCGGGGGGCGCCTTCGGGGCGGCTCGCCGGGGTCTCCGGGCGGTGACGCCGCGGCTCCGGACCGCGCTTCGGCTACCGCGCTCGCCCTGCGCTGTCTCCTCCCCAGCTCCGCTTCCTCCCCTGCTCCGCTTCCTCGCCTGTTCTGCCTCCTCTCCCTCTTCCACTTCCGCTTCCTCCTCTCCTCCCTACTCCCCTTCCTCCCCTTCCTCTCCTTCTTCCTCCACCGTGCCTCCCGCTCCGGCGCCCGTCGTCCGGGCGGCCTCGGTGTCCTTGATCGCGTCCCGGTACGCCCGCGCCGCCGCGCGCAGCGCCGCCTCCGGGTCGACGCCGTCCGCCTCGGCGCCGACCGCCAGCGCGAGAAGCCGGTAACCGATGCCCTCGCCCGCCGGCAGGGGGACGTCCAGGCCCGCCGTGCGCACGCGGGAGGCGAGCTTGGCGGCGAGGGCCAGGCCGGGCTGGCCGAGCGGGACGCCCTCCGTGACCGAGGTGCGCCGCTTCTCCTCCGCCTTGGTGCGCAGCCAGTGCTCCTTGACGTCCTCGGGGGTCTCCGCCTCCTCCTCGCCGAAGACGTGCGGATGCCGGTGGATGAGCTTGGCGACGATGCCGCCGGCCACGTCGTCGACCGAGAACGGCGCGTCCGGGTCCTCCTCGGCGATCCGCGAGTGGAAGACGACCTGGAGGAGGACGTCGCCCAGCTCTTCGCGCAGCTCCGCCCGGTCACCGGCCTCGATCGCCTCGACCAGTTCGTACGCCTCCTCGATGCCGTACTTGGCCAGCCCCTCGTGGGTCTGCCGGGAGGACCAGGGGCATTCGGCGCGGATGCGGTCCATGACCTGTACGAGGTCGAGCAGGCGGGCGCCGGGCAGGTCGTAGGAGGCGGGGAGCAGTTCCAGCTCCGGCATGGCGACCCGGCCGGAACCGGCCAGCCGGGCGAGGCCGTCGGTGAGCGCCGGTTCGCCCTCGCCCGTCGCCACGACCACCACCGTCCGCCCGCCCGCGCAGGCGTCGACCAGCTCCCGCGCGGTGGGAGACGCCTGCGCCACCGCTATCCCGGCCTCACGCAGATACGGCAGCTGCGGATGCGCGCCGTCCGCGCACAGCACGGTGTCGGCGGTGCGCAGCGCCTGCCAGGCGGGCCAGGAGAGCAGGCCGGGGGCGACGCGGTGGCTGGTGGTGAGCAGGACGACGCGGCCCGGGGCGGCTTCCGGGCCGGGCCGGGGACCGGCGGCGGGGCTGATTTCGTTCACGATCCGAACGTAACCCACGGCGCCGAAGAGCGGATCGAGTTATCCACAGGGCCGGGAGAACGTGTGATCGCGTGATCAGGTGATCGTATGACGGACTAGGTCGTCAGCGGCTGGCCGCCCGTCGTGGTGGCGGTGGCCTCCCGCACCCACGGCGTGCCGGTGTCCACCCGGCTGCTCTTCTGCACGTCCCACGAGCCGTAGCGGGGATTGAGGTCGACGTGCAGCTCCGCGGACGCCTTGGACAGGGCCTGCCAGAAGGCGGGCCGGCTGGTGTCGGTGCCGAGCTTCGCGGCGAGCTTCTGCGCCTCCAGCTGGAGGCGCAGGTTGTCGTCGAGGCGGGCCGGGGCGATGCCGTACTTCTGGAGCCAGGCGGTCTCCAGTCCCTTGCCGCCACCGGTCTGCTGCTCCAGGCCCGCGCGCATCTGCTGGATCTCCTTGCGGGTGACCGTGACGGCCTGGTCGCGGGCGGCGCGGTGCAGCACCCGGTCGAGCACCATGTTGTGCAGGGTGTCGCGGGTGAGGCTGCTGGTGGAGGAGACGACCTGCTGGTACTGCGTCTCGTCCGGCACCGCGGCCCGCTGCGCCCGGCGGACCTCGTCGACCCGGTTCTCCAGCTGGGCGACGGTGATCCGCTGCCCGCCGACGACGGCCGCGGCACCGGGGTGCGCGTCGCTTCCGCAGGCGGTCAGCAAGGGTGCCGCGGCGGCGATCGCGGCGGTGAGGACGAGCGCGGTGCGACGGCGGCGGCGGCGGTGCAAGGAAACCTCCCGAGGAGATTGCAACGACAGGTGCGGCGCGCCAGCGCCTCCGCCAGGGGTGCTGGTCGGGCGACGGGCGGGCGCACCGAGTCTTGCGGTGATCGATGGTAGGCAGTGGGCAGGCTGCGGCCAACCCATTCGACCAACGATTCACGCGCTCTTCGGGCACCGCCGCGCCGCTCCCGGCGGGCGGCCGGGTCAGCCGATGATCGCCACCGGCGCGTCCCAGGCGTCCCGGTCGACGGTCGGCGTGACACCGCCGTGCGACTCCTTGCTGTTGACCATGTACTGGTGGGCGCGGCTGTGACCGGTGAACTGAGTGGAGCCCCACGACCAGTCCGCGGTCGTCGTGGCTGCCCGCCTTCATGCCGAGCGCGGACGCCTTGGCCTCGGCGTCGGCGGCGTCCTTCGCGCCCAGGGCCTCGTCGCGCACGGAGGTGCACCCCGTGCGTACCGAACCGTGCGTACGGAACGCGAAAATGCCTGCCGAACCCGGAAACGGCCGCCGGGAACGTGTCCGGCGAAGCGTGTCCTTCCGGGACGTGTCCGGCGAAAAAGAACCGCAAGGTATCGAGCGCCGGGTCCGCTGCCGGGAAACAGCCGCCCCTGTAGTGCTCAAGATCCTCCCAGGAGGAGGCACATCCGTGCGGCCTAGCCACGCACCTGCCCCAGCCACTGGAGCGTCCGCCGGACCTCCACCGCCAGCGGGTGACCGGGACCGTGCAACCGCTCGACGTCCATGACCAGTCGCGCCAGTGTGTCGTGGGCCGCCGGCCGGTCGCCGAGGGCGAGCAGCAACTGGCCGATGCGCCGGCGCACCTCGTACGCGAGCTGCGGGTCCCCGGAGACGTACTGGTTCTCGTAGTACGGCAGCAGCGCGCGGTACTCGGCGAGCGCCGCCGCCGGTTCGCCGAGCTGCTCCAGGCACTGCGCGGCCTCGTAGCGGTAGCGCAGCGACTGCGGGTCCGCCTGTCCGGCCTCGGCGGCGCGTTCGTCGGCGAGCCGGCGCAGTTCGGGCAGCGCGCGCCGGTACTGGCCGTCGTCCATGAGCGTGGCCGCGTACTGCTTGCGCAGGGTGCGCACGACCGGGGAGTGCTCGCCGTGCTGTTCGGCGGCGGCCGGCAGGATCGCCCCGAGGATGTCCACGGCCTGTGTGATGCGGCCCTCGCCCAGCAGGCGTTTGACCTCGTCCACGGCGGCGGCGACATCGGGCTTCCCGGCCGCCTGCGGCGCCGGCGCGACCGGGGCGGGCTGGTGCGCGGGCGTCCGCGCGCGGTCCGGCCAGGGGGCGTGCGGACGCAGGAAGGGGCGCGTGGGGTCCAAGGGTGCGCCGGTGGGGGTACCGCGCGCGGGCAGCAGCCCCGCCAGGTCCTCGTACACCTCCTGCGCGGACGCCGGCCGGTGCTGCGGGTCCTTGGCGAGCAGGCGCAGCACCAGGGTCTCCAGCGCCTCGGGCACCTCGGGACGGATCCGGCGCACGGGCAGCGGCGGCTCGTACAGGTGCCGGTGCAACACGCCGAGCGCCGTGGAGCCGGCGAACGGCACCTCGCCGCTGAGCAGTTCGTGCATCAGCACGCCGAGCGCGTACAGGTCGGTGTACGGGCCGACCGCGCCGCCCATCGCCTGCTCCGGCGCCATGTAGGCGGGCGAACCGATCGGGGAGCCGGTGTGTGTGAGCCGGGTGGTGTCGGTGTCCATCACCGAGGCCACGCCCAGGTCGAGGACGGTGATCGTGCCGTCCTGCTTCACCATCACATTGCGCGGCTTCAGGTCCCGGTGCACGATCGGCACGGCGTGCACGGCGCTCAGCACGGCGCACAGTTGCGCGGCCACCGCCACCGCCCACTGCCACGGGTACGGGTCGTGTTCGGCGAGGTGGTCGGAGAGGTCGGCGCCGTCGACGTACTGCATGACGAGGAACAGTTCCTCGCCCTCGCTGCCCGCGTCGTGCACCGTCACCAGACCGGGGTGGTCCACCTGCGCCGTCACCCGACACTCCCGCAGGAACCGGCGGCGCAGCTCGTCCGCCTCCTGGCCCGCCACCTTGTCGGGGCGCAGCAGCTTCACCGCCACGCGCCGGTCGAGCCGCCGGTCGTACGCCGTCCAGACCTGGCCCATGCCGCCCTGCCCGATCAGGGTGGACAGTTCGTACCGGTCGGCGACGACACGCCCTGTCGCCACGGTCACCGTCCGCCCTCAAGGCCGTCCTGCTTGCGCAGGGGCTGGGGCACGGGCGGGTGGGGTACCGGGGGCGGGGTGTGCGGCGTGACCGGCGACGACGCCTGCGGGACCGGCGACACCTGCGGGACAGGCGGGACCGGCACGGTCGTCGCGCCGTACGGTGCCGCGGTGGCCGGGTAGCCGTACGCCGCGGCCGGGTTCGGCGCCTGGTAGCCCTGCTTGCGCACCAGGAAGTGCCGGATGTCCGCGGCGAGGTAGTACGCGATCGTGCCCACGAGCGTGCAGAGCAGCAGTGTGAGGCCGACGTAGCCGCCGGTGGTGTGGATCTCGTCGCCGGGCTCGGACGCCAGCAGCGTGATGCTGAGGACGTCGGCGGCCAGCACCGCCACGAACAGCCCCCAGTCCAGCGACCGGCGCGTGACGGCCGCCAGCCGCAGCAGCATCACCCAGGCCAGGAACCCGATGGAGAGGATGCCGACCGCCACGAACAGCACACGCAGGAGAACCAGCCACGCGGTGTGCGGCGGCGGCTGCACCGGCTGTCCGTAGCCGTGGCCTTGCATGGCTGCTCCTGGTCCTGGGAGTGGGCGTGCCCGTCCGCCCGGCACGGTCCGCGGGGGCGGACGGCACCGGACGTGCGATCGTCGCATCGAGCATATGGCCCGGCAGGGACAAGCGGTCCGACTTGTACCGAACCGTTGTCCGGTTCACCGGTCCGGGACGGGCCCGGGTCGGTTCGGGGCCACCGTGCCGTCGGTGAGGCCGTCGTACATCCCGCGCACCAGCTGTTCCCCGAGCCGGCTCGCGTGCCGGAGGGCCCGCTCGAACTCGTCGAGTGCGCGGAACCGCTCGCCGTAGCGCCGCTGTTCCTCCAGCGGGAGCCGGGGCAGGTGCAGCCGGCGCACGTCCAGGCGGGTCGCCGTGGAGGCATAGCTGCTGGCCTGCCGGTTGTTGGCGGTGCCGCGCAGGAACCCGGCGAGGAACCACGGGTCGAGCGCGGTGCGGTCGGGGCGCAGGAGGACCAGGTTGCGCCCCAGGGCGGCGCCCCGCGTCGCCTCGTCGACCACCCGTGCCACCGAGCCCCCTCCGAGCACCGGTACGACGACGTCGCCCGGCTCGGTCAGGACGGCCTCCTCCTCGCTCTCCGGCAGCGTGCCGGAGGGTGCCGTTCCGGCGAGCACGTCGTGGTCGGTGAGCACCGGCACGCGCGCGTGGCCGCCGTTCCCGCCGGTCCGCATCACCAGCGCGCCCCCGCGCGCGAGTTCGCCGACGGTGGTGAGCGGCCAGCGCACGGGCGGTGCCGGGTCGGCGGGCGGCGGGGTGAGGTCGGCGGTCAGCCGCAGGGTCGCGCCCAGACGCTCACGCACCTGCGTGAGCTGCTCCGCGCCGTCGGCCACCGCGGGCGGCGGCAGGTGGCGCGCGGGCGCGAAGTCCACGTCGTCGTCGAGCAGGTCGATGACCGGCACGGACCGGGCGAGCCCCGGCCGCTCCGCCAGCCGCCCCGCGCGCGCGAACGCGCGCCAGGCGTCCAGTACGCCCTCCCGGACCGCCGCCCAGTCGGGACCGCCCCGCCCCTCTCCGGCGAACCGGCCCGTGTCCACGAGCAGCACCTCGGGCGACGCCGGCGTCCGGTCCGGCCGGCGCAGCACCCACAGGTGCAGCGGGATGTTGTACGGCGGCGCCGCACCCACCGGCAGCGCGACCACGGCCCGCAGCGCGCCCCGTCGCAGCAGGTCGGCGCGGATGCGGCGCCCGGAACGCCGGGAGGCGACGGCCGGCGGCATGAGCAGTACGGCGGTGCCGCCGTCGGTCAGCCGGGCCAGCGCGTGCTGCACCCACGCCAGCTCGGACTCGGTACGCGCCGGGAAGCCGTACTCCCAGCGGGGGTCGTAGGCGAGTTCGTCATGGCCCCAGTTGCGCTCGTTGAACGGCGGATGGCACAGCACCGCGTCCACGCGCAGCCCGGGATGGGCGTCGGCGCGCAGGGTGTCGCCGACGGCGGCGCGCACGGTGGCCCGGCCGTGCAGGGCCAGCCGCAGCGCGCTGAGCGCGGCGAGGTCCGGGGCGCTGTCCTGGGCGTGCAGCTCCTGTTCGGGGCGGGCGTCGACGGCGCGCAGCAGGGCGCCGGTGCCGCAGGCCGGGTCCAGGACGGTGCGGGCCGGGCCGGCCAGGTCCGCCATGAGACCGGCCAGCTCGGCCGGGGTGAGCGTGTACTGGCGGGGGTTGGCGTCCAGCTGCCGGCCCAGCAGGAACTCGAACGCCTGCCGCGCCCCGACCTCGGCGGCCAGTTCGGCGGCGCCGCGCAGGAGGGGGACGGAGGGGAGGAGCTGGGGGCCGGTGGGGGTGCGGAGTGCGGGCGCGGTGGGAGTGGCTTTTGTGTCCGCCGTGGCTCGCGGTGCTGCGTTGGCTGCTGCGCAGGTAGTGACCGGCGTGCCGGTGATCGACGTGGCGTGAACGTCGGATGCGGTGTGAACTGTCGGCGGAGTGTTCACAGTCGGCCGCGTCGATGATGAGTTCACACCGTGCTCGGTGTCCAACGGCCCGCCGCCACCGAAGCGCGCGGCCAGCACCTGACCCAGCGCACCGGGCAGCATCGCGGCCAGCCGGGCGTCGGAGCCGGCACTCGCGTCGAGCCAGACGGTGGGACGCTCATGGATCAGCAGCAGCGCGCAGCCGGTGTGCACCAGGGCCGTCAGCGGGCCTTCCGGATGACCGGCGAGCTGCTGCCAGACCCGTTCGCGCAGTGGCACCTCGGCGAGTTTCCCCTGCTTGCGCAGCCACCCCTCGACCTCGGCGAGCGCGAAGGACGGGCTGGTCTCGGTACCGCCCACCGGCCTGGGGAAGTCGGCGTGCCGACGGCGCCAGTTGCTGACGGCGGCGCGGCCCACCCCGGCGAGCCGCGCGATACCGGCCGCGGTCACCTCTGTCGCGTTGTCCTGCACCGGCCCCGCTCCCCTCGTCCCGTGTGTGCACCGAGCATACCGGCGTACACGACAGACCGTCATTCACGAGCGTGCACACGACTGCATCCCTTCACACCGTTGACTCGGTTCACAGACTCTGGTCTTATTGACCCAGCGAACGAGCGGTCACCGGAGGGGGAGGCCGCCGCATTCGGGGAGGATTTCGCCATGGGCATGAAGGCCAAGGTCGTGGTCGGCGCCGTCGTCGGGATCGCCATCATCGGTGCCGTGTCCGCGAACGCCGGCAGTGACGGCAAGGACGGCGGTTCCGGCGGCGACAAGGGGGCGTCGGCGTCGGCCGGTCACAAGGCCGGTGGATCCGGCGGCACCGGACAGCCCGGGGGCAGGAAGGCGGCCGAGGAGAAGAAGGCGGCCTTCGGCGGCGACGGCGAATACCAAGTCGGCTCGGACGTGCGGCCGGGGACGTACCGCACGACCGGCAACACCGACGGCATGTGCTACTGGGAGCGCGCCAAGGACGCCTCGGGCGAGATGGACTCCCTGCTGGCCAACGACAACGTCAGCGGCACCAGCTATGTGACCGTCAAGGCCACCGACAAGCTGTTCAAGTCCACCGGCTGCGAGGACTGGGAGGCCGTGGACCCCAAGGCCAAGGGCACGCCCGCCACCTCGATGGACGGCGACGGAGGCATGTTCAAGGTCGGCACGGACATCGCGCCGGGCACCTACAAGTCCACCGGAGGCGGCGACTCCTGCTACTGGGAGCGCACGAAGGACGCCGACCACGGGCTGGGCTCGATCATCGCCAACAACAACGTCACCGGCACGGCCGTCGTCACCATCAGCCCGTCGGACGCCTACTTCAAGACGAACGACTGCGGCGACTGGAAGAAGGCCTGACCCTTCCGATCCGCCCCGGGGCGGGGGCTCCCCACACCGGGACGGCAGCGCGCTCCACCCCGCCCACCCCCCACACCCATCACCCCACCCACCCCCACACTCGTCACCTCTTCCAGCAAGGAACCGTCATGCGTCGTACCGCTCTTGCCGCCCTCTGTCTCGCCGCCGTGGCCACGGCGGGGCTCACCACCGGCTGCCAGTCGGGGCAGGACACGGCCGACAGCAAGCCGAAGGGGCCGTTCGCCGGGCTGAGCGGCGGCCGGATCGCCGAGCGCGCCTTGAAGGCCACCACGGGTGCCTCGTCGGTGCGGATGAAGGGCCGGATCACCGACGACGAGAGCAAGGGCACCGTCGACATCGACATGGCGCTCAACCACGAGGGCGAGTGCGCCGGCACGATGAGCATGGGCGGCCAGGGCAAGGCGGATCTGATCCGGACCGGCAGCAGCGTCTACATGAAGTACGACGAGGCGTTCCTGCGCGCACAGAGCGAGGGCGAGTCCAAGGAGGACACGGACGCGGCCGTGGCGATGCTCGCCGGGAAGTGGACCAGGATGGCCGTGAAGGGCCAGGACGCCAAGGACATCGCGAGCTTCTGCGACCTGGACTCGGTGCTCGGTGACGTGAGCGGCGACGACTCGTCGGCCACCACCCGCGGGAAGACCACGGAGGTCGACGGTACGCCCGCGATCGTCCTGCACGAGAAGGACGGCAAGGACCGCTACACGGCGTACGTGGCAACCGAGGGCAAGCCGTACCTGCTGCGGGTCGACAGCGCGTCCGGCGCCAAGGAGCCGGAGCACCTGAGCTTCACCGACTACGGCCGTCCGGTCCCCGCGACCAAGCCGACGGGGAAGATCATCGACCTGGACGCGCTGGACGGCTGACCCGGGACCGGGGCGACGGAGTCGGCGGTGGCGCCGCCCGGCGGGGCGGTGACGCGCACCGGCTCCGCCGGCCGGGGCGCGTCACCGGGCCCGGAAGCGCTCGGGTGCCTTGGTCGGATTGCCGCCACTGGGGAGTTTCTGGTCCGGGCAGCCGGCGAGGACCTTCTTCATCGCCGACCGCTCGGCGGTGGTGACCCACAGGCCGTACTTCTTCTTGACCGCGACCTGCGCCGCGACGTAGGGGCACCGGTACGCCTTGTCGGGCGGCAGCCAGGTGGCCGCGTCGCCGTCCCCCTTGCCGCGGTTGGTGCTCGCGTCGACCGCGATGAGGTTGAGCGGATCGTTGGCGAGGGCGATGCGCTTGCTGGGGGCCCAGTACTTGGCGCCCTTCTGCCAGGCGTCGGAGAGGGCCACGACGTGGTCGATGTCGACCTGGCTGCGGCCCCGCCGGTAGCTGATCTCCTTGCCGGAGTAGGGGTCGGGGTCCAGCAGACCGGAGGAGACCTTGCAGGTGCCGCCGGTGAACCGCACGTTCTTCAGGTCACGCTTGAGTATGTCGTCGCGGGTGTCGCAGGAGTTGGAGTCGGTGTCCGCCCAGGCGGTGCCGAACCGCTCCCGGGAGTAACCGGTCTTCGGCGCCCGCCCCTTGACGGTCAGTGAGTCGGCGGCGGCCAGCGCCGCTCCCCCGCCCCCGGTCCGTTCCGGCCCGGCGGCCCCGTCGGTCTGCTCGGCCGTACAGCCGGTCACGACGGCCAGCAGGGCCACCGCGGTGACCGCTCCGCCCCTCAGACGCGTCACGGTGCGCCCCCTTGCTCGTGCTGGTCCGCCTCTTTGGTGGGGGCGGATCGTTCCGCTCCCCACCGTAACGTCCCCCGAGCGCCCAGCAGATGGGGCGTTAACGGCTCACAACGGGGCAAGCAGGGGGCAACTGGGGCAGCACGCGGGGCAGTTCACTCGACCTGGTGACCGGCGCCAGGGCGGCCCGGCGGCCGGCCGGGACAGGCGGGACGGGCGGGACAGTCGGGAGGGCAGCCGGGACGACACCGCGCGCGCCCCGCACCCCGTCCAGGACCCGGCGCACCCCCGGCCGGCCCGGGGCGCCTCGTACACCACCCGTCGGCCGGCCCGGGGCCTCGTGCACCACCCGCCGACCGTCCAGGCCCCCGTGCCCCGCCCGCCCCTCAGCCGAAAACCCCCACACTCAGCCCCTCAGCCCAGGACCGAGGTGAGGAACTCCCCGACCCAGGCCAGCAGTTCCCGGCCGACCAGCGGCTTGCCGCCGACCTTCGCGGTCTTCGGTCGCGGGACCAGCACCTGGTGCGCGGCCGGCTTGATGACCGTGCCCGGGTAGAGCCGCTTGAGCCGCAACTCCTGCGACTCGCGCAGCTCCACCGGGGCGAAGCGGATGTTGGTGCCCTGGAGCACGATCTCGCCGACACCGCAGGCGCGCGCGAGCATCCTGAGCCCGGCCACCAGCAGCAGGTTCTCCACCGGCTCGGGCAGCTTGCCGTAGCGGTCGGTGAGTTCCTCGCGGACGGCCTTGATGTCCTCCTCGGAGTTGGCCGAGGCGATGGCCCGGTAGGCCTGGAGGCGCAGCCGCTCGCCGGGCGCGTAGTCGTGCGGGACGTGCGCGTCGACGGGCAGCTCGATCTTGACCTCGAGCGGCGGCTCCTCCTCGACCCCGCCGGTCTCCAGCTGGCGCCGGTAGTCCGCGACGGCCTCGCCGACCATGCGGACGTAGAGGTCGAAGCCGACGCCGGCGATGTGCCCGGACTGCTCGCCGCCGAGCAGGTTGCCGGCGCCGCGGATCTCCAGGTCCTTCATCGCCACGTACATGCCCGCGCCCATCTCCGTGTGCTGGGCGATGGTCGCCAGGCGCTCGTGCGCGGTCTCCGTCAGCGGCTTCTCCGGCGGGTACAGGAAGTAGGCGTAGCCGCGTTCCCGGCCGCGTCCGACCCGGCCGCGCAACTGGTGCAGCTGGGACAGGCCGAAGTTGTCGCCGCGCTCGACGATGAGGGTGTTGGCGTTGGAGATGTCGATGCCGGACTCGACGATGGTGGTCGACACCAGCACGTCGAACTTCTTCTCCCAGAAGTCGACGACGACCTGTTCCAGCGCGGATTCGGACATCTGGCCGTGGGCGGTGGCGATGCGCGCCTCGGGGACGATCTCGCGGAGCCGGGCCGCCGCGCGGTCGATGGACTCCACGCGGTTGTGGATGTAGAAGACCTGGCCCTCGCGCAGCAGTTCGCGGCGGACGGCCGCGCCGATCTGCCGCTCCTCGTACGGCCCGACGAAGGTGAGCACCGGGTGGCGCTCCTCGGGCGGGGTGGTGATCGTGGACATCTCGCGGATGCCGGTGACCGCCATCTCCAGGGTGCGCGGAATGGGCGTGGCCGACATGGTGAGCACGTCCACGTTGGCGCGGAGCTTCTTCAGCTGCTCCTTGTGCTCGACGCCGAAGCGCTGTTCCTCGTCGACGATGACCAGGCCCAGGTCCTTGAACTTGGTCTCGGAGGAGAACAGGCGGTGGGTGCCGATGACGACGTCGACCGCGCCGTCCTTCAGCCCCTCCAGGACGGCCTTGGCCTCGGTGTCGGTCTGGAAGCGGGAGAGCGCCTTGACGCTGACCGGGAACTGCGCGTACCGCTCGGAGAACGTCCCGAAGTGCTGCTGCACCAGCAGGGTCGTGGGGACGAGGACGGCGACCTGCTTGCCGTCCTGTACGGCCTTGAAGGCGGCCCGCACCGCGATCTCGGTCTTGCCGTAGCCGACGTCGCCGCAGACCAGGCGGTCCATCGGGACGGACTTCTCCATGTCCTCCTTGACCTCGGCGATGGTGGTGAGCTGGTCCGGGGTCTCCGCGTACGGGAAGGCGTCCTCCAGCTCGCGCTGCCAGGGGGTGTCCGTGCCGAAGGCGTGCCCGGGGGCGGCCATGCGCGCCGAGTACAGCTTGATCAGGTCGGCGGCGATCTCCTTGACGGCCTTCTTCGCGCGGGCCTTGGTCTTCGTCCAGTCGGCGCCGCCGAGGCGGTGCAGGGTGGGCGCCTCGCCACCGACGTACTTGGTGATCTGTTCCAGCTGGTCGGTCGGGATGTAGAGCCGGTCGCCGGGCTGGCCGCGCTTGGCGGGCGCGTACTCGACCACCAGGTACTCGCGGGTGGCGCCCTGCACGGTGCGCTGCACCATCTCGATGTAGCGGCCCACACCGTGCTGCTCGTGGACGATGTAGTCGCCGCTCTCCAGGGTGAGCGGGTCGATGGTCTTGCGGCGTCGGACCGGCATCCGGGCGCCGTCGCGGCCGGCGGCCTTCTGGCCCGTGAGGTCGGTCTCGGTGAGGACGGCGAGCCTGAGCGCCGGGTCGACGAAGCCGTAGTCGATGCAGCCGCAGGAGACGTGGACGACGGACGGGCTCAGGGCGCCGAGGTCGACGTCCAGGCGGGCGGCGATGCCCTCGCCGCCGAGCACCTCCACGGTGCGCGCGGCCGGGCCGTGGCCCTCGGTGACGAACACCGTGCGCCAGCCGTCGGCGAGCCAGCCCTTGGTGTCGGCGAGGGCCCGGGCGGTGTCGCCGCGGTAGGTCTCGGGCGCGTGCATGCCGAGCTTGAGGGTGTCGGCGTCCAGCTCCTCGTCGGCGGCGAACGGCGAGACGGACCACCACATCATGCCCAGCTCGCGCGCGCGGTCGCGGACGTCGGCGATCGACCACAGGGAGGCCGCGCCGACGTCGATGGGGGCCTCGCCGCCGCCTGCGGTGGCCGCCCAGGATGCCTGGAGGAACTCCTGGCTGGTGGCGACGAGGTCGGCGGCCCGGGTGCGGACCCGCTCCGGGTCGCAGACGAGGGCCATGGCGCCGGCGGGCAGCACGTCGAGCAGCAGTTCCATGTCGTCCACGAGGACGGGGGCGAGGGACTCCATGCCCTCGACCGCGATGCCCTCGGCGATCTTGTTCAGGAGTTCGCCCAGCTCGGGGTGGTCCTCGGCGAGGGCACGCGCGCGTGCGCGCACGTCGTCGGTGAGCAGCAGCTCGCGGCACGGGGGCGCCCACAGACCGTGTTCGGCGACCTCCAGGGAGCGCTGGTCGGCGACCTTGAAGTAGCGGATCTCCTCGATCTCGTCGCCCCAGAACTCGATGCGCAAGGGGTGTTCCTCGGTGGGCGGGAAGACGTCCAGGATGCCGCCGCGTACGGCGAACTCGCCGCGCTTCTCGACCAGCTCCACGCGCGCGTAGGCGGCCGCCGCGAGGGCCTGGACGACCTCGTTCAGATCGGCGCTGCGGCCAGTCCTCAGGGACACCGGTTCCAGGTCGCCGAGTCCCTTGACCTGCGGCTGGAGCACGGAGCGCACGGGGGCCACGACGACGGAGACCGGGCCGGTCTCGGGGTCGTCGGGGCTGGGGTGGGCGAGGCGGCGCAGGACGGCGAGGCGGCGGCCCACGGTGTCGCTGCGCGGGCTGAGCCGCTCGTGCGGGAGGGTCTCCCAGGAGGGGTACTCCACGACGCCCTCCGGGGGGAGGAGGGTGCGCAGGGCGGCGGCGAGGTCCTCGGCCTCCCGGCCCGTCGCCGTGACCGCCAGCACCGGGCGGCCGGCCTCCCGGGCCAGGGCGGCCACGGCGAAGGGGCGGGCCGCCGCGGGGCCGACGAGGTCGACGTGCGGGCGGTTGCCGTCCGCTGCCGCCGCGATCGCTTCCGCGAGGGCGGGGTCCTTGACTACGGCGTCGAGCAGACCGTGCAGGCTCATGGAGGGGTTTTCCGTCCAGGGTGTCGGCAACACGAAGGACCCGACACGTGTGACGGGCCGGGGCTGTCCAGCGTACGACGGTGCGGGCGGCGGTGCGGGAGGCTGTGGACGACGCCCGGGTCCGGGACGGCACGCGACCCGGCGCCGGGAGGCCCCCCTCGGGGCTTCCCGGCGCCGGGTCCTCCTCCGCAACCCCCGTGTGCGGTGGCCGTCGGACCGGTCCGTGCGGCTAGTCGGTGGCGATCGCGGCGAGCACGTTCATCCGGCCCGCCCGGAACGCCGGGACGAGCGCGGCGAACAGGCCCACGAAGGCCGAGCCGACGAAGACCCCGATGATCGTCGGCCAGGGGATCTCCAGGACCGTCAGCCCCTCCAGCGCCAGGAGCTTCTGCGCGGTGGCGCCCCAGCCCATGCCGAGGCCGAGGCCGAGCAGCGCGCCGAAGACGGCGATCACCACGGACTCCAGGCGGATCATGCGGCGCAGCTGGCGGCGGGAGAGGCCGATGGCCCGCATCAGGCCGATCTCCCGGGTCCGCTCGACCACCGACAGGGCCAGGGTGTTCACCACGCCGAGGACGGCGACGATGATCGCGAGCGCCAGCAGGCCGTAGATCATGTCGAGCAGCTGGCCGATCTGGTCCTTCAGCGCCTTCTTGTAGTCGGTCTGGTCCCGCACGGTGAGGGCCGGGTCCTCGCGCAGCACCGACTTCAGCGCCCGGTAGGCGGCCGTCTCCTGCCCGTCCCGGGCGGTGGCGAAGACCAGCTGGTCGAGGGGCATGCGGTCGGCCGGGACGTGGGTCTTCACGGTGGCGATGGAGGTGTACATCGCGCCCTTGTCGACGACGACCTCGTCGCTGGTGATCGCGCGGACCGTCAGCTTCGCCGTCCTGCCGCCCTCGAAGTGGACCGCGACGGTGGAGCCGAGCTTGACGTGGTGCTCCTTGGCGAAGCCCTCGAAGACGGACATCGAGCCGGGCCGGTAGGCGTCGGCGAGGGTGCCGGCCACGGTCTTGGTGCGCACGTCCTGCGCGTAGCCCGGGTCGGCCGCGTTGATCGTCTCCTTGGTGGTGGTGCGGCCGTCGGGGGTGGTGAGGGAGGCGTCGAGGATCTTGTACTCGGTGACCCGCTCCAGGCCGGGCGTCTTCTTGATCTTGCGGACCGTCTCGGGCTTGACCATCTGGTACTGCTGCTCGCCCTGGATGATGAAGTCCGTGCCCACGGTCTTGTCCAGCTGGTCGGTGGCGGAGGCCACCATGGAGGAGCCGACCACCGACAGGCAGGCGACCAGGGCCAGGCCGATCATCAGGGCGGCGCCGGTGGCGCCGGTGCGGCGCGGGTTGCGCAGCGCGTTGCGCTCGGCCATCCGGCCCACGGGCCCGAAGATCCGCAGGATGACCGCGCCGAGGACGCGGACCAGGCCGCCGGCGAGGAGCGGGCCGATGACGACGAAGCCGATCAGGGTGGTCACCACGCCGAGGCCCAGCCAGCCCGAGCCGGTCTTGGCCTGGTCGGCGGAGGCGGCGGCGTACAGGCTCCAGGCTCCGGCGGCGGTCAGCAGCAGGCCGAGGACGGCGCGGACGGCGCCGGAGCGGGCGCCGGCCGGGGCGTGGGCGTCGCGCAGGGCGGCCATCGGGGAGACCTTGCCGGCGCGCCGGGCGGGCAGGTAGGCGGCGAGGACGGTGACGACGACGCCGAGGAGCAGGCCGAGGGCGGGGGTGGTCCAGGCGACGGTGAGGTCGTCGGTGGACAGGTGCATGCCCATCTGGCCCATGAGCTTCATCAGGCCGACCGCGATGCCGACGCCCGCGCCGACACCGAGCGCGGAGCCGACGACGCCGAGCAGCAGCGCCTCGACCAGCACCGAGCGGTTGACCTGCTTGCGGGAGGAGCCGATGGCGCGCATCAGGCCGATCTCGCGGGTGCGCTGGGCGACCAGCATGGAGAAGGTGTTGATGATCAGGAAGATGCCGACGAGGAAGGCGATCCCGGCGAAGCCGAGCATCGCGTACTTCATGACGTTGAGGAGGCTCTGGACCTCCTTCTGGTTGGCGGCGGCGACCTCCTTGGCGGTCTGCACCTTGTAGCCGTGGCCGAGGACGGCGGTGACGTTCCGCTTCAGCCGCTCGTCGCTCACGCCGGGGGCGGCGGTGACGCTGACGCCGGTGTAGACGCCGGTCCGTCCGATCAGGGTCCGCTGGGCGGTCTCGGTGTCCAGGTAGAAGATCGCCGCGCCGGGGTTGGTGACCTTGAACGCGGCGATGCCGGACACGCGCGCGTGGTGCGTGCCGACGACCGTGATCACGCCGATCTCGTCGCCGAGCCTCAGGCCGTGCTTGTCGGCGGTGTCGGCGTCGACCATGATCTGGTCCGGGCCCTTGGGCGCCGCACCGGAGGTGATCTCCATGGTGCGGGCGTCGTTGCCGTTCCAGTTGCCCACGATGGTGGGGGCGCCGCTGCTGGGCGACAGCTTCTCCTTGCCGCCGTCGACGACGGTCACCGAGGTGGAGACCACCGCGCCCTCCGCCGACTTCACGCCCTCGGCCCCGCGGGCCGCACCGACGACGGAGGCGGGCAGGACCGGCGGCTTGCCGGTGCGGGAGGTGGTCTCGCCGTCGTCGGAGGCGCTCTCGGGGCTGACCGTGACGTCCGAGGAGGTCGCCTGGAACAGCTTGTCGAAGGTGGTGTTCATGGTGTCGGTGAACACCAGCGTGCCGCAGACGAACGCCACGGACAGCAGGACCGCGACCGCCGACAGCGCCATGCGGCCCTTGTGCGCGACGAAGTTGCGCATCGAGGTCTTCAGGACGGTCATGACGTACGCCCCCGGGCGTCGAAGTCCTTCATCCGGTCCAGGACCTGATCGGCCGTCGGCTGGTACATCTCGTCGACGATCCGGCCGTCGGCGAGGTAGAGCACGCGGTCGGCGTAGGAGGCGGCCACGGGGTCGTGGGTGACCATGACGATGGTCTGGCCGAGTTCGTCCACCGAGCGGCGCAGGAAGCCGAGGATCTCGGCGCCCGCGCGCGAGTCGAGGTTTCCGGTCGGCTCGTCCCCGAAGATGATCTCCGGGCGGGCGGCGAGGGCACGGGCCACGGCGACGCGCTGCTGCTGGCCGCCGGAGAGCTGGGTCGGGCGGTGCCTGAGCCGTCCGGTGAGCCCGACGGTGTCCACCACCCGCTCCAGCCAGGCCCGGTCGGGCTTGCGGCCGGCTATGTCCATGGGCAGCGTGATGTTCTCCAGGGCGTTCAGCGTGGGCAGCAGGTTGAACGCCTGGAAGATGAAGCCGATCCGGTCCCGGCGCAGCTGGGTGAGCTTCTTGTCCTTCAGGCCGGTGATCTCGGTCTCGTCCAGGTGGATCTGACCGCTCGTCACGGTGTCGAGTCCGGCGAGGCAGTGCATCAGGGTGGACTTGCCGGACCCGGACGGGCCCATGATCGCGGTGAACCGGCCGCGGGCGATGTCCACGTCGACGTGGTCCAGGGCGACAACGCGGGTCTCGCCGGACCCGTACGCCTTCACGACCTGCCGTGCCCGCGCGGCAACGGCCGTACGCCCTCCAGTGCCCCCGTGCCTGGGAATGGTCACAGCCGATGTCACGGTATGTCTCCTATGTCGGTTGACACGTCGGTGCCGGTGGCCCGGAGTGCCGGAAGGTCGTCTTGGATACGCCGATGAGTCTGGCGGTCGGCGGGAGTGCCGCGCGCTGGTGCGGAGCCCCCTCTTTCCGGGGGGTAAACCCCACCGTCAACCGTGCGGTGGACCACCCCCGTGCCGCCCCCCGACGGCATACGGCCAGATTACGGAGGACCCGCCCGCGGTCTCGTCCTCCGCCGGGACGACCCCTCCCGGAGCCGGGGTACGGAGGAACCCCTAGGGGGGCTCCACCTCGGGGTGGAGCCGTTCTCGGGGTCGCCGCACCCTTCGGCGGGCCTCGCCGCCGGTGCCGGGCAGGGGCCCCGGTCCCGCGGAAAGCCGGGATCGCGGACATGGATGCAGGGGGCAACGGGGTAGCTTCCGGCGGGAAGCACGGGAGGGGTGCGCGGTGGGGAGTACACGACCGGCGATACGCGGCGGCACGGCCCGACGCCACGGAGACCGGCGGCGCGGGGCGGTCGTGGCCGCGCTGATGCTGGCGATGGCCCTGGCCGCGCTCGACTCCACCATCGTCTCCACGGCCGTCCCGCAGATCGTCGGCGACCTCGGCGGGTTCTCCGTCTTCTCGTGGCTGTTCTCCGGCTACCTGCTCGCCGTCACCGTCACGCTCCCCGTGTACGGCAAGCTGTCCGACACCTTCGGCCGCAAACCGGTGCTGGTGGTGGGCGCGACCGTGTTCCTGCTGGGTTCGCTGCTGTGCGCGGCGGCCTGGAACATGGGGTCGCTGATCGCGTTCCGGATCGTGCAGGGCCTGGGCGGCGGGGCGTTGCAGGGCACCGTGCAGACCCTGGCCGCCGACCTGTACCCGCTGGCGGAGCGCCCGCGGATCCAGTCCCGGCTCTCCACCGTCTGGGCGGTCTCGTCGGTGGCCGGGCCCGGACTCGGCGGAGTCCTCGCCGCGTACGCCGACTGGCGCTGGATCTTCCTGGTCAACCTGCCGATCGGCGTCACCGCCCTCTGGCTGGTCGTCCGTCACCTGCACGAGCCGGAGCGGGAGAAGGCGCCCCGCGCGCGCGTGGACTGGGGCGGCGCCCTCGCGGTGTTCGCGGCCGGCGGTGTGCTGCTGACCGCGCTGGTGCAGGGCGGCGTCGCCTGGCCGTGGCTGTCGGCGCCGTCGCTGGCCCTCTTCGGCACGGGTCTCGCCCTCGTCTGCGTGGTCGTGGCCGTGGAACGGCGGGCGGCGGAGCCGATCATCCCGGGCTGGGTGTGGCGGCGCCGCACCATCGCGGCCGTCAACCTGGCGCTCGGCGCGCTGGGGCTGCTGATGGTGGCCCCGGCGGTGTTCCTGCCGACGTACGCGCAGTCGGTGCTGGGGCTCGCGCCGGTCGCCGCCGGGTTCGTGCTGTCGGTGTGGACGCTGAGCTGGCCGGTCTCCGCCGCGCTGAGCCAGCACGTCTACCGGCGCATCGGCTTCCGGGACACCGCGCTGCTCGGCATCGGCCTGGCGGCGCTGCTCCTGTGCGCGTTCCCGTTCCTGCCCTACCCCGGCTCGTGGTGGCAGCCGGCGCTGCTGATGCTGCTGCTGGGCGGGGCGCTGGGCCTGTTCCAGCTGCCGCTGCTCGTCGGGGTGCAGTCGACCGTGGGCTGGTCGGAGCGGGGCACCACGACCGCCTCGGTCCTGTTCTGCCGGCAGACCGGCAGACCCTCGGCGCGTCCCTGTTCGGCGCCGTCGCCAACGGGGTGCTGGCCGCACGGCTGGGCGGGGCGGGCGACCTGGACTCCGTCACCCGGGCACTGGACGCCGGTACGGCCCCGGAGGCGACCCGGCGGGCGATCGCCGGGGCGGTGCACGCGGTGTACCTGGGGGCGGCGGGCGCGGCCGCCGTGGCGTTCGTGGTGCTGCTGCTGGTCGCGCCCCGGCGGTTCCCGGTACTCCAGGAGTGAACGGCTCTTGCGGCCCTTGGAACGCGCCTTCCGCCGGGGGCGGCCGGCACCGCGCCTCCGCGGCCCGGGGGCGACGCTGCGACACGCGCCCCGCGGTGACGCGCGGGGGACGGTGCCCGGGCGCCGGCCGCGCTACTCCATCGCCACCCGGCCGGTCAGCGAGATGAGGCTGTCCCGCACGGAGTCCATGTGCGCCTGCACGTCGTCCCAGGTGTCGCCGTGCTCGCGCAGCACCCGCTCGGTCTCCTGGGCGATCAGCTCCTCGCGCACGCGCGCCTCGGCGACGATCTCCACGGCACGCGCGCGGGCCGCCTCCTGACAGCGCAGGCCGTACTCCTCCGCCTCCGCCAGGGCCCGCGTGGCCTCCGCCAGCGCGGCCTCGGCCCGGCTCGCCCGCTCGGCGTGCGCGGCGTCCAGCGCCGCCATCCGCTCGGCCTCCTCGCGCTCGGCCGCGGCCCAGCGCTCGGCCTGCTCCCCGGAGAGCTCGGTGAGCGCGCCCGTGCCGAGTTGCCGCGCCTCGCGCAGCACGGCGAGCGCCTGCCCGCGCTCCGCCTTCACGTCGTGCCGGGCCGCGGCCCGGATCCCGTCGGCCTCGGCCTGCGCGGCGACCAGCCGCCGACGGGCGTGTTCGTCGGCCTCCGCGCGGATCGCCTCCGCCGCCTCCGCCGCCGCCCGGCGCACCCGGTCGCCGCGCGACTCGGCCTGCGCGATCTGTTCCTGGGCCGCCCGCCGCGTCCGCTCCAGCAGATCCGCCGCCTCCTCCCGCACACGCTGGAACAGGCGCCGCGCGCCGTCGCCGAGCGCCTCGTACGTCTGCGGCACGAGCTGGGCGACCTCCTCACGCGCGCGTACGGCCTCCGCCTCCATGTCCCTGGCGAGCACGGTCAGCCGGGCGGCGCGCTCCCAGGCGGCGTCCCGGTCGTCGGACAGCGCCTCCAGGAACGCGTCGATCTGCTCGGGGCGGTAGCCGCGCCCCCGGACGGTCGCGAAGCCGTGCGGCGGCATCGATGCGCTGCTCACCCTGGGGACTCCTCTCCACCGGACATACACGACAGGATGATTTCGTGCACATCTTGATGGATCGGACGTATCAGTTCATAACACGACACTCCGCAGCACCCACGGGAAAACGCGTCGGGCCCTTCACGCGCACGCGTGAAGGGCCCGACGACTCACACCGCCCGACGGGCGGCGGACTCCCTACAACAGCCCGTCCCACATCTGCTCCAGCAGCACCGACCACCAGCTCTCCGGCGAACCGAGCGCCGCCGGGTCCAGCGCCGCCAGCTGCGCCTGGAAGTCGACGGTCCAGCGGCCCGCCTGCTCCTGGTTCAGCCCGTACCGCAGCCGCCACATCCGGCCCAGCAGCGCCAGGCACCGCGCGAACTCCGGCAGCCCCGTGTTGACGAACTGCGGCGGCACCGGCGCACCGCCCGGCCCCGCCTCCACCGGCACGGCCACGATGTTCGCCGTCCCGTACTGCACACACACCGCCTTGCCGAAGTCGGTGCCCATCACCAGGTACGAGCCCGCGTCCGCCGCCGGCCGCACCCCGCGCTCGGCCGCCAGCTCCGCCAGCGTCGGCACCGGCCGGCCCGGCTGCGCCTGCGCCCAGAAGAACGGGCCCATGTCCAGCGGCAGTCCGGCCACCACCAGCGTGTGCGCCACGATCGGCGGCACTCCCTGCCGGGACACCGCCTGCTGCTCGAACCGGAAGATCCCCGGCCCGAACGCCGCCGCCAGCTCCTGCGCGACCCCCTCCGGCGGAATCGGCGGCACGGCCTGCACCGGCGGCAGCGGCGCCCGCACCGGCGCCGGCCGCGCGGGACCGTCCGCCACCTGGTGCAGCTCGCCCTGGTGGGCCAGCAACTGGTGCATGCCCTGCTGCCGGCTCGCCTGGTCCGTGCCGTACGGCGCGATGCTCGTGATCCGCGCCTGCGGCCACTGCTCGCGGATCATCCGCGCGCAGTAGGCACCCGGCAGCGCGCACGACTCCAGCTCGGTGTGCAGCTCCAGCACCTGGTCCGGCGGCACGTTCATGGCCCGCAGCTCGTGGAAGATCTGCCACTCCGGGTGCGGCACACCCGGCGCCGAACGCCGGATCAGCTGCTGCTCGGAACCGTCCTGCGCGCGGTAGCGCAGAACGGCCTGGTAACCGGGGCCGACCATCGGCTGACCCTGCGGATACCCGTACGCCTGCCCGGGCACCGGTGCCCCCGGCGGCGGCATCGCGCCGGGCGGCATCGCGCCGGGCGGCATCGGCGGCCGGGCACCCGGAGCGCCCGGAGGCACGCCGAGTGCGCCGGGCGCGGGCGGCGGCGGAGGCACGCCGGGACCGGCCACCGGCGGAGCGGACAGCACGGTCTCGGCGTGGTGCACGGGTCCCCGAGGCGCACCCGGGGCACCGGGCGCCGGGGCACCGGGGGCGTGCGGGGGCTGCGGGGCACCTGGGGTGCCGGGAGCGGCAGGTGGCAGAGGCATGCCCGGGGCGCCCGGGGCGCTCGGAGGCCGGGGTGCGCCGGTGCCCGGCCGGTTCGGGTCGGCGAACATCGTGGCCGCCTGGTGCACACCACCCGGAGGCGTACCGCCCGGAGCGCCCGGTGGCACGCCGGGGGCGCCCGGAGGCTGCGGCACGCCCGGTGCCCGGGTCCCGTCCGCGCCCCCCGGACCGGCCGGCGCGCCCGGACCGCCCTGCTGGCCCTCGGGGCCCTCAGGACCGAGGGACGACACCAGCTGCGTCGGCACGTACCCGCCCGCGGGCGCACCCGGCCCGGGCGGCGGCACGCTGCCCGGGCGTGCGCCCGGCGCGCCCGGGACACCCGGGGCACCCGGTGGCGGAGGCGGCGCACCCGCTCCCCCGCGCGCCTTCTTCGGCGGCGGCGCCGCCTTGCTCGTCGCGGCGTCCGCTATGTCCCCGGCGTGCGGCGCGAGCGGCCGCGCGGGCGCCCCCGCACCCTGACCCGGACCCCGGCCCTGAACCGGGCCCTGGTTCAACCCCTGATCCTGGCCCTGACCCCGAACCGGACCCTGGCCCTGATCCTGGCCCGCAACCGGACCCTGACCCGCCGGAGGCCGCGGCGCGTCCGGCGCACCGCCCGGCGCCTGCGGATACCCGTACCCCGGCCCGCCCGGAGGCGGCGGATAGCCGTACGACGGGGCCGACGGCGGCGGGGGCGGCGGCGTGCCGCCCTGCGGGGCACCCGGCACGCCGGGTGCCGTGCCGTGCGCCGGAGGGTACGGCGGCACACCCGGCGGCGGGGTGCCCGGAGCCGCCGGTGCCTGACCGTCGACCGGCGCGCCCCGAGGCGGCGTGGGCGTGCCACCCTGACCGGCACCCGGCGCACCCCCCTGGGTGCCCGGCGCGTCGAGCGCCGGCACGACCGCCGTCGGCGGCAGCGCGCTGCCACCCGACATCAGCGCCGTCGGCGCGTCCGGCACCGACCCCGGCGGGCGCGGCGCACCGTCCACGTCACCCAACGGCGGCGCGAACACCGTCGCGGGCAGCGGTACGGAACGGTCGTCCTCGCCGGACTCCGCGTTCGTGTCGGTCCCGGCCCAGGGCGTCGCCCCCGGCGGAACCCCCACCGGACCGGCCGCGGCCGGCGCCTCGCCCCGCGCCCCGCCGGCCGCAGCGGCGGGAACGGCCGGCCCGCCCGCACC
>NZ_JOCB01000020.1 GCF_000718775.1 Streptomyces sp. NRRL S-31 | reverse complement strand
CGGCACCGGTGAGCGCGGCGCGCAAAGGGGCCGCGGGGGCGTAAGGGCGCCCGGTCGACGCCGGACGCGGGCCGTGAGGCGGGGCGCCACAGCCCGGCGGACAGGAACTGCCGCGCCCGCGCGCGCTCTCCCGGCCGAGGGCGCCGGCCGGGACGGTCCGCAGGAGGGCACCGCGCCTCGCCGCGCGGTGGTCCGTCGTGTGCGTCATCGCTTCTCCGCCTCCCGTCCGCGTCCGCCGGGCGTCCGGACCGGCGGACCGGCGCCTCGGCCACGCCGGACGCTGACCTCGACCGGCGCCGGGCCGGGGCACCGTCCAGGGGTGGTGCGTGCCGGTCGGTGGGGAGGGACGCGGCCTCCCGGAGGCAGCGCGCAGGCGTGTGACGTCGTGCGGCGGCGGTGACCGGGGCGGGGCCGCCGCCGCGCGGTGGGCCCCCTGGAGCGGCGGCACCGGCCCGTGCGCCACGGCTTCAGCCCCTGGTCGTGCCCCGGCCCGGGGAAGGGCGGACCGGTCCGGGCATCGGCGGCTACCGGTGGCCGTACGACACCGGGGCCCGGCTTCCCGGGCAGTTCCTGGACGCGGGGCCGCCCCTGGTCTGTCGGGCTGGGGCGCCACCGTGCCGGACGCCGGGCGGCTCGGCGCGCGGGTGGTGGCGGCGCTGCTGCGGCGGGCCGCGCTGCGCGGGGTGATCCAGCGCGGCCGGGGCGGGCACGCGGCCGACGGGGACCACATGCCGACCGTCGGCGAGGTGCCGCACTCGCCGCTCTTCCGGTGGACGGCCGCCGTCGTCCATCACGCGGGCGCGGGCACCACGGCGGCCGGGCTGCGCGCCGGGTGCCTGCCGTGCCGGTGCCGGTCCGGTTCGACGCAGGTTTCCGGGCCGCCCGGGGTCGCGCCCGGGGTCGCCCCGGCCGCCGTATCGCTGCGCCGGCTGACCGTGGACGCGCCGGCGGCGGCGCTGGTCCGGGGCACCCGGGACCCCGCGTACCGGCGGCGGGCCGCGGCGCCGGGGGCGCGGGTCCGGGGCGGGGACGGGGCCACCCCGGTGCCGGCGACGGTGGCGCGGCTGGACAGCTGGACGGCTGACCGAGGCAGCCCGGAGTGAGCACCCTGCGGAGCGGCGGCTGACCGGGTCAGCCCGGAGTGAGCACCATGCGGAACCGGGCGGCGCCGGCGAGCATCTTGTCGTACGCCTCTCCGACCTGCTCCAGCGGCACGCTCTCGGTCATCGGGCGGATGCCGTGCAGGGCGCTGAAGGCCATGGTGTCCTCCACGTCCCGCGCGGTGCCGGACGGGTGGCCGCGCACGATCCGGCCGGTCATGAGCAACTGGGCGGGGCTGATGCCGAGCGGTGTGGTGTCCGCGCCGATGGCCACCAGTTCGCCGCGCGGGGCCAGGCCGTCCACGGTGGCCGTGATGGCCTCGGAGTTCCCGGCGGTGGCCAGGACGACCTTGGCGCCGCCGAGGGAGCGCAGGGCCTCGGCCACGGGGGTGCCGGAGGTGCTGTCGACGTAGTGGTGGGCGCCGAGCTGCTTGGCGAAGTCGGCCTTCCCGGCGCCCCGGGCGATGCCCACCGTCTCGAAGCCCATCGCCGCCGCGTACTGCACACCGAGGTGGCCCAGGCCGCCGAGGCCGAGCACCGCGACCAGGTCGCCGGGCCGGGCGGAGCTGCGCCGCAGGCCGTTGAACGTGGTCACGCCCGCGCAGGCCATCGGCCCGGCGTCGGTCGCGGCCAGCCCGTCGGGCACGCGGGCCAGGGCGTCGACGGGTGCGACGACCTTCTCGCCGAAGCCGCCGTCGTAGGCCCAGCCCGGGACCTTCAGGTTGTGGCAGACGATGAAGTCGCCCTGGCGGCAGGGCCCGCAGTGGCCGCACGCGCCGCCGAACCAGCCGACCGCCACCCGGTCGCCCACCCGCCAGCCGCGCTCCTCCACGCCCTCGCCCAGTTCCTCCAGCCGTCCGGCGATCTCGTGCCCGGCCACCTCCGGGAACGTGGTGCCCGGCAGTCCGGCGCTGATGAAGAGGGCGTCGCTGTGGCAGATCCCGCACGCGTCGACGGCGATCCTGACGTGGCCCGGGCCCGGCTGCCGGACCTCGCGCTCGACCAGCTCGAAGCTGCCGTTCGGCGCGGTCACCTGCGCGACTCGATAGGTGCTCATGGCTTTCTCCGAAGGGACGGGTGCGAGGGCCTTCCTCCCCAGCAGACCAGTTCCGGCCCTGTCACGCGCGCCGAGCCGGGCCGCGCCGCCGAGGGCCCGGGGACGCGGCGGTCAGCCGGTCGCGGGGCGCCATCCGTCCGGGCGGAGCATCCCCAGCAGCAGCCGCACCAGTTCGTCCACCACCTCGTCCAGGGTGGCGTCCACCCAGCCGGCGCTCCAGTCGTGCAACAGGCCGTTGACGCTGCCGATGAAGGCCGTGGCCGCGAGGCGGTAGTCGCGGGGCGCCGCCTCCCCGCGGGCCACGGCCGCGTCCGCCTCGGCGCGGATGAGGTCGACCCAGCGGGCCCGCCGGGCGAGGCGCTGCTCCTCCAGGCGGGGGCTGACGCCGATCACCTCCAGGAAGGCGATGCGGATGCGGCGCGGGTCGCGGGTGACGCCGCGGGCGTAGGCGCGGAAGAGCACGGTGGCGCGGTCCGCCAGCGGCAGGCCGTCCGCGGCGGCGAGGGCGTCCAGCACGGCCTGCTCGGCCCAGCCGTTGACCTGGAGGTGCAGCGCGGCGAGGACGTCCTCCAGGGTGCGGAACTCCTCGTAGAACTGGCGCGTGGACAGGCCCGCGGCCTGGCTCAGCGCGGCGACCGTGGTGCCCCGGTAGCCGGGGGTGTCACCGAACAGCCGCAGCGCCGCGTCCAGGAAGCGGCGGCGCCGCTCGGCCTGCCGCTCCGCCGCGGACCGGCCGCCGTAGCGTCCCGTCGGCGCTCTGAGCCTGCCCTCCACGCGTCCCCCTCCGCCGTGCCGCCGGTCGTCCAATCTTGTCGTGCACACATCTTGTCGAGAAGGCCGCCCTCTCCTTACTTTTCAGTAAGTTCACTGTGAAAGCGCCCGTGTTCAGATTCCCCCGAGGAAAGAGAGCCGTCATGGCCGCCTCCAGAACCAGGCACCTGTGCTCCGTGGCCGCCGCCCTCGCCCTGACCGTCGCCGGTCCCGTGACCGCGGCCTCCGCAAGCCCCGCCGCCTCCGGCGGGCTGCGCGAGGTGCTGTTCGTCGGCAACAACTGGGACGGCACCGCCGATGTCATCCGGTCCTCCGGCGACTTCGCGAAGATCGGCCGGATCAGCGTCGTCCCGGACAAGGACGCGCGGATGGCGGAGATCAACGCCGACCCGGTCAAGTGGATCTACTTCCAGGCGATCCGCAACGGCGTCGGCGAGGGCCACGACCAGTTCGCCGACGACATGTACTCCACCCCGGACGGCCGGTCGGTGGTGGTGTCCCGGCCCAGCTTCGCCGACGTCGTCTCCGTCGACCTGGCCACCGGGAAGATCAACTGGCGTTTCCCGGTCTCCGGTTACCGCGCCGACCACATGGCGGTCTCCCCGGACGGCACCCGGGTGGCGGTCTCCGCCTCGACCGGCAACACCGTGCACGTGCTGGACATCGTCACCGGCAGACAGCTCGGGTCGTTCAAGACCGGCGACAAGCCGCACGAGAACATCTTCACCAAGGACGGCAAGTACATCTGGAACATGTCGATCGGTGACGTCAACACCGCGCTGGACGATCCCGGCTGGGACTGGACCAAGGGCGACCGGCACATCACGGTCGTGGACGCGACGACGTACAAGCAGGTCAAGGTCATCGACATGCGGCAGCGGCTGGACGCGTTCGGGCTGAAGGACTTCTCCGACGCGGTCCGCCCCGCCGTGTTCTCCCCCGACGAGTCCACGCTCTACTTCCAGGTGTCGTTCTTCAACGGCTTCCTGGAGTACGACGTCGCCACCGACAAGATCACCCGGATGAAGACGCTGCCGAAGAACCCGGCGACCAGCGAGGACCGCACCACCTGGGTCAACGACTCCCGGCACCACGGCATCTCGATGAACCCCCAGGGCACCAAACTGTGCGTCGCGGGCACCATGGACGACTACGCGACCGTGGTCGACCGGGCCTCGCTCCAGGAGGGACCGCTGGTCACGGCGTCCAAGCCGTACTGGGCGACGGTGAGCGGGGACGGCGAGGACTGCGTCATCTCCGAGAGCGGCGCCGACCAGGTGACGGCCATCGACTTCGCCACCGGCCGCAAGGTCGCGTCGATCCCGGTCGGCGACCACCCGCAGCGCGTCCGGCTGGGACACGTACCGGAGGGCTGGACGGGTCCGAACGGCGGCTGACGGCCCATCATGAGATCGTGGCCTCCGGGGCGCCCCCACTCGCACCGGAGGCCACCTCGCCACGGCCGGCGACGCGCCGCCGGCCATGGCGCCCCCGGATCGAGCGGGCGCCCGGAGTGTCGTGTCCTTGAGGGGCGACGGAACGGGGTCCGGCCGGACGCCCCGCCGGACCGGGCGAGGAGCGGGCCATGCGTGAGATTCTCGCGGTGCTGGGCCGGTGGTACGCCGCCCGGGTGCCGTTCGGGCTGGCCACGGTCGTCGCGGTGAGCCGCGGCGCACCGCGCGGTCCCGGTGCGGCGCTGGCGGTCGGCCCGGACGGCGAGGCGGTCGGCGGCGTGTCCGGCGGCTGTGCCGAGGGCGCGGTGTTCGACCTGGCCCGGGAGGTCGCCGAGGGCGGCACGGCACGGCTGGAGACGTTCGGCTACGGCGACGAGGACGCCTTCGCCGCCGGGCTCCCCTGCGGGGGCGAGATCACGGTGCTGGTACGTCAGGTGACCCCGGCCCGGGACCCGGCGTTCGGGGCGGTCGTCGCGTCCGTCACCGGCGGTGAGCCGGTCACCCTGGCCACGGTGGTCGACGGGCCGGCGGCACGCGGCGCCACCCTCGCGGTGTGGCCGCGGACCGCCGCCGGCGGCCTGGGCACGCGGGGGCTGGACGCCGCCGTCGCCGCCGACGCGCGCGGCGGACCCGCCCTCGGCGCCACCGGCCTGAGGCGCTACGGGCCGCACGGGGAGCGGCGCGAGGACACCGTCACGGTGTTCGTGCAGTCCTTCGCGCCGCCGCCGCGCATGCTGGTGTTCGGCGCCGTCGACTACGCCGTCGCCGTGGCCCGGATCGGGCGCTTCCTCGGCTACCGGGTGACCGTGTGCGACGCCCGGCCGGTGTTCGCCACGCCCCGGCGGTTCCCGGAGGACGTGGAGGTCGTCGTGGACTGGCCGCACCGGTATCTGCGCGGCACGCGCACCGACGGCCGGACGGTGATCTGCGTCCTGACCCACGACCCGAGGTTCGACGTGCCGGTGCTGCGGGAGGCGCTGCGGCGACCGGCGGCGTACGTCGGGGCGATGGGCAGCCGGCGCACCCACGACGACCGGTTGCGCAGGCTGGTCGGGGCCGGCCTGACGGACGGGGAGCTGGCCCGGCTGCGCTCCCCGGTCGGTCTGGACCTCGGGGCGCGCACCCCGGAGGAGGTGGCGGTGTCGGTGGCGGCGGAGGTGGTGGCCCTGTGCCGGGGCGGCACGGGGGCGCCGCTGAGCCGGACGAGCGGGGCGATCCACCCCCGGGGAGGGGTCTGAAGCCCTTCCGGGGCGCTCGGCCCGCCTCCGCGCCGTTCTCCCCCGGCGTCGTCCCGGGGTGGTGCGGAACCGCCCCGCCCGGCGGCTCCCCGGGTGCCGCTACTCGGGGTCTCCGGCGACGCGGGCGTGCTGGTGCAGGTCGTGCCAGCCGTCGGCGTGCAGCAGGGCACCGCGCCTGGTGCCCTCGTAGCTGAACCCGGCCTTCCCGGCCACCCGGCAGGAGGCGGGGTTGGCCGTCGAGTGGCACAGCACCAGCCGGTGCAGCCCCAGGTCGGCCAGGGCCCAGCGGCTGAGCCGCCGGGCCGCCGCGACCGCGATGCCGCCGCCGCGCGCCCCGGGCAGGACCCAGTAGACGACCTCGGCGGTGCCGCCCGCCAGGTCGACGTCGCCCAGGCCGGCGAGCCCGAGGGGCGCGCCGCCGGGCGGGGCGACGGCCCAGACCACCCCGGTCTCGGCCCGACGGCGCGCGTGCAGGCGTTCGATTCGGGCGCGGGCCTCGTCCCGGCTGCCGACGGAGAAGAGGTTCCAGTGGCTGATCGCCGGGTCCTGTCCGGCGGTGTGCAGGGCGTCGGCGTCGGCGTCGTCGAGCCGCCAGGGCCGCAGCTGAAGGCCGCCGGGCAGCGGCAGCACGGGCTGGTCGCGGTGGGCGAGCCGGCCGGCGGGTACGACGGGGGGTATGCCGGGGCTGTTGATCATCCGGGGATGATGTCACGGCCCCTGGCGCCGTGGCAGCCGGTGCAGGATCACCTCGGTGAGGGCGCCGTCGGCGGCCGTCGCCGTGAGGTAGGTGCAGTGGGGCTGGCGGCGGCGGTCGGTCGGGGAGCCGGGGTTGAGCAGCCGCAGGCCGCCGGGGGCGGTGCTGTCCCAGGGGATGTGGCTGTGCCCGAAGACCAGGACGTCCAGGTCGGGGAAGCGGGCGGCGCAGCGGGCCTCGCGGCCCTGGGCGGGGCCGGTCTCGTGGACGACGCCGAAGCGCAGGCCGCCGAGTTCGGCGCGGGCCACCTCGGGGAGGCGGGCGCGCAGCTCGGGGCCGTCGTTGTTGCCGTAGACCCCGATCAGCCGGCGGCTGCGGCTCTCCAGCAGGTCCAGGGTGGCGGTGTCCACCCAGTCCCCGGCGTGCAGCACGACGTCCGCGTGCGGGAGTTCGGCGAGGAGCTGCTCCGGGAGCCGCTTGGCGCGCTTGGGCAGGTGTGTGTCGGACAGGAGGAGGAGGCGCACGCCGTTCCGCCCGTGCCGGTCAGGAGGCCAGGCGGCGGATGCCGCGCACGGTGCCCAGCACGGCGGCGCCCGCGCCCAGGGCGGTGACGGCGGGGTGCCGGATCAGGATCTCCTGCCAGGAGTGGCCGTGCGAGCGCGCGTCGAAGGCGCCGTGCGCGCCCTGGTCGTCGGCGCGTGTGCGGTCGACCGGTTCGAAGAGGTTGTCCAGGTCGGCGGGCGGGATGCCGTCGCTCTGCTGGGAGTCGACGCCGGTGCGGGCCAGGTAGCGGTCGAGCAGTGCCGGGGCGAGGCGGTTGGCCCAGACGGTGGCCGCGGTGCTGGCACCGATGTAGTACTGCTTGCGGCCCGGGTGGTCGGCGGCGTACAGCACGCCTCGCGCGGCGACCTCGGGCTGGTAGATCGGCGGCACCGGCATGGGGTGCTTCGACAGCCGGGAGCGCACCCACTGGAACTGGGGCGTGTTGACCGCGGGCATCTGCGCGACGGTGACGTGCACGCCGCTGCCGCGGTGCAGCAGTTCCGTGCGCAGGGAGGAGGTGAAGCCGTTGATGGCGTGCTTGGCCCCGCAGTACGCCGACTGGAGCGGGATCGACCGCTCGCCGAGCGCGGAGCCGACCTGCACGATCGTGCCCCGGTCGCGGGGCAGCATGCGGGTCAGGGCCGAGCGGGTGCCGTTGACGAAGCCCAGGTACGTCACCTCGGTGACCCGCTTGAACTCCTCGGCGGTGATCTCCTCGAACGGTGCGAACACCGTGGAGAACGCGCAGTTGACCCAGACGTCGACCGGGCCGAACGCCCGCTCCGCGGCCTCGGCGGCCGCCTCCAGCTGCCCGGCGTCGGCCGCGTCGGCCACCTGGACCAGGGGCCGCCCGCCGAGCGCCGCGACCTCGTCTGCCGCCGCCGCCAGGCCGCCCTCGCCGCGCGCGACCAGGACGACGTTCGCGCCGCGCCGGGCGTAGAGGCGGGCGGTGGCACGGCCGATGCCGGCGCTGGCACCGGTGATGACGACGGTGGTGGGCATGGTCCTCTCCTTCGGGTCCTTCGGGAGACACGTTCCGGCGGACACATTCCGGCGGACGGCGCCGGGGAAACGCTGTCCGGCTCACTCCACCCGGTACGGCGCGGCCCGCTCCGCCGCGAGGGTCAGGCCGAGTCCGGGTGTCCCGTCGGCGCCGGGTGTGACGCTGCCGCCGCCGGGGTCGAGGACACCGTCGAACAGGAGCCGTTCGATGCGCACGTGGTCGTGGAACCACTCCAGGTGGCGCAGGTTGGGCACGGCGGCGGCCACGTGGGCGTGGGCGTGCGGCGCGCAGTGCCCGGAGACGTCGAGTCCGTGCGCGTGGGCGAGCGCGGCGGCGCGCAGCCAGACGGTGATGCCGCCGCACCGGGTGACGTCGGCCTGGAGGCAGTCGACGGCTCCCGCGGCCAGCATGTGCGCGAAGTACGGCAGGGTGTAGCCGTACTCGCCGGCGGCGACGTCGAGCGGGACCCGGCCGCGGATGTCCGCGAGGAGGGTGAGGTGGTCGGCGGAGACGGGTTCCTCGAACCAGGTCACGCCCTGGCCGGCGAGCCGCTCCGCGACCCGGACCGCCTGGCCGGCACGGTAGCCGCCGTTGGCGTCGACGTACAGCTCCGTCGTGTCGCCGACGACGGCCCGCGCGCGGGCGACGCGCTGGAGGTCGCGGTCCTCCCGGGCGCCCCACGACTCCCCGATCTTGATCTTGACGCGGGGGATGCCCTGCTCCTCGGTCCAGCCGCGCAACTGGCGTTCCTGCCGGGCGCTGTCGTAGGTGGTGAAGCCGCCGCTGCCGTACACCGGCACGTCGTCGCGGGCGGCGCCCAGCAGGTGGACGAGGGGCAGGCCGAGCAGGCGGGCCTTGAGGTCCCACAGGGCGATGTCGACGGCGGCGACGGCCTGGGCGGCGAGGCCGGGCAGTCCGGCGTTGCGCACGGCCCGGCACATCCGTTCGTTGGCGCGCGGGACGTCGTACGCGGACAGGCCGGTGACGGTGCCGGCGAGCAGTTCGCGGACGGCGTGGGCGGTGGCGGCGGGCGCGTAGGTGTAGCCGAGCCCGGTGGTGGTGCCGGAGCGGGCGGTGACCAGGACGAGGGTGGTGCTGTCCCAGGCGAGGGTTCCGTCCGCCTCGGGGGCGTCGGTGGGCACGGTGTAGACGGCGGTGTCGAGCGCGTCGACGGCCGGGCGGTCGCTCATGGCCGCCTCCCCGGCCGGCGCAGCGCGCCCAGGGATGCCGCCCCCACGGCGCCCGCGCCGAGGGCGGCCACGGTGGCGGTGGTCGTCCAGCGGGCCGTACGGGACGGCCGGTCGGGGCGGACGGCCAGCCGCTCCGGGTGGTCGCCGGGCAGGTTGCCGGCCAAGCCGAACGCCAGGGCCTCGGCGAGGTGCAGCGCGCGGCGGCCGGTGCCGCCCTGTTCGATCTGGGTGCGGCAGCTGAAGCCGTCGGCGAGGACCATGCTGTCCGGGGCGGTGCCGCGGACGGCGGGCAGGACGCCCTGTTCGGCGACGGCCATGGACACCTCGTGGTGGCCGCGTTCGAAGCCGAAGTTGCCGGCCAGGCCGCAGCACCCCTCGTCCAGCACCTCGGCGTCCAGGTGGGCGCGGCGCATCAGTTCGCGGTCGGCGTCGAACTTCATGACGGCGTGCTGGTGGCAGTGGGTCTGGACGGTGGCCCGCCGGGCGAGCGACGGTGGCCGCCAGCCGTCGGGGGCGTGGTGGACGAGCTGTTCGGCGAAGGTGCGGACCTGTCCGGCCAGCCGCTGGACGTCCTGGTCGGCCGGGAGCAGCTCGGGCGCGTCGGAGCGGAAGACGGCCGTGCAGGAGGGCTCCAGGCCGATGACCGGCGTGCCGGCCTCCAGGTGGGGCCGCAGCACCGCGAGGGTGCGGGCCAGCACCTTCTTGGCGGTGGCGAGCTGTCCGGTGGAGATCCAGGTCAGGCCACAGCACACCGGCTCGGTGGGGACGGCGACCCGGAAGCCGGCGTCCTGAAGGACGCGGACGGCCGACTTGGCGATGGCGGGGTGGAAGTGGTTGCTGAAGGTGTCCGGCCACAGCAGGACCGTGCGCGGGTCGGCCGGGTCCGGTTCGTCCCGGCCGCGCTCCCGCCACCACTGGACGAACGACTTCTCGGCGAACACCGGTGCCGGGCGGGCCCCGTCGACGCCGGCGAGCCGCTTGCCGAGGCGGGCCAGACCGGGCGCGTGCAGGGCGGAGTTGACCAGGGCGGGGGCGGTGCGTGACAGCCGGGCCCACAGCGGGAGCCAGCCCATGGAGTAGTGCGCCATGGGACGCGTCCGGCCCGCGTAGTGGTGGGACATGAACTCCGCCTTGAGGGTGGCCATGTCGACGCCGGTGGGGCAGTCGGACTTGCAGCCCTTGCAGGCCAGGCAGAGGTCGAGCGCGTCGTGTACGGCGGTGGAGCGCCAGCCGTCCCGGATCACGGAGTCCGCGTGTCCGTCGAGCATCTCGAACAGCAGCCGGGCCCGGCCGCGGGTGGAGTGCTCCTCCTCCATGGTGGCCCGGTAGGAGGGGCACATGACGCCGCCGGAGTGGCCGCGGCAGTTGCCGATGCCGACGCAGCGCATCACGGCGCGGTTGAAGGAGTGGTCGTCCTCGGGGAACCCGAAGTGCGTCGCCGGTGTGGCCGGGCGCCAGGAGGGGCCGAGCCGCAGCTGTCCGTCGACCGGGTTGGGGTGGACGATCTTGCCGGGGTTCATCCGGTCGCCGGGGTCGAAGAGCGCCTTCAGCTCACCGAACGCGGTCACCAGCCGCTGCCCGAACATCCGGGTGAGCAGTTCGCCCCGGGCCTGGCCGTCCCCGTGCTCGCCGGACAGGGAGCCGCCGTAGGAGGTGACGAGGTCGGCGGCGCGTTCCAGGAAGCGCCGGAAGCCGGCCACGCCCTCGGCGGTCTTCAGGCCGAAGGGGATGCGGGTGTGGACGCAGCCCTGGCCGAAGTGGCCGTACAGGGACGGGTGGTCGTAGCCGAACTCCTCGAACAGCCGCTTGAGGTCGCGCAGGTAGTCACCGAGCCGTTCGGGCGGCACGGCGGAGTCCTCCCAGCCCTCCCAGGTCTCCCGGTCGTCCGGCGGGCGGGCGGTGACGCCGAGTCCGGCCTCGCGGGCCCTGAGCATCTTCTGCTCGCGCTCGGGGTCGTCGGAGAAGGCGACGTTCGCGTCCCGCTCGTCGCGGCCGACGGCGTGCAGCAGGGCGTGCGCCTGTCCGTCGACGTCGTCCTGGCTGTCGCCGCTGTACTGCACCATCAGCCAGCTGTCGCCCTGGGGGAGGATGGCGAGCGAGTCCAGGTAGGCGCCCTCCTCGCGCATCAGCTGGGCCATCCGGCCGTCCAGGGCCTCCAGTTGGGTGGGCGAGCAGTGTTCCAGCAGGCGGGGCACGTCGTCTGCGGCGGCGCAGATGTCCGGGTAGCCGAGGACGAGCAGGGACTGGTACGCCGGCACGGGCACGAGGTCGAGTTCGGCGCGCAGGACGGTCACCAGGGTGCCCTCGCTGCCGACGAGCGCCCTGGCCACGTCGAAGCCGTTCTCGGGCAGCAGGGAGTCCAGGTTGTAGCCGGAGACACGGCGCGGGATCCTGGGGTAGCCGCGGCGGATGTCGGCCAGGTACTCGGTGGCGATGCGGTCGAGGCCGGCGTAGACCTCGGCGAGCCGGCCGCCGCCGGCGATGATCCGGTCCCGTTCGTCGGGCGGGGTGGGGCCGACCCAGGCGCGCTGCCCGTCGTAGGTGAGGATCTCCAGGCGCCGGACGTTGTCGACGGTCTTGCCGTACGCCTGAGCGGAGGCGCCGCAGGAGTTGTTGCCGATCATGCCGCCGAGCGCGCAGTGGCTGTGGGTGGACGGCTTCGGGCCGAACTGGAGCTGGTGGCGGGCCAGGTGCCGGTTGAGTTCGTCCAGGACGATGCCGGGCTCCACCACGCAGGTGCGCCGCTCGGGGTCGACGGAGAGGACGCCGGTGCAGTACTTGCTCCAGTCGATCACGACGGCGGTGTTGGTCGACTGTCCCGCGAGGCTGGTGCCGCCGCCCCGGGAGAGGACGGGGGCGTCGAAGCGCGCGCACACCGACACCGCCCGTGCGCCCGCCTCCACGGTGCGGGGGACGACGACGCCGATCGGGACCTGCCGGTAGTTCGAACCGTCCGTGACGTAGGCGCCGCGGCTGCCCGGGTCGAAGCGGACCTCTCCGTCCACCTCGGCGCGGAGGGCCGCCTCCAGGCCGGACCTGTCCGCAGAGGTCATCTGGACTCCCTTGCTGTGTCGCCGGGGGTGCCGGCGCCGTCATCGACCGGCGCCCTCGTCCGGAGTCGTCGACGATGCCGCCGACGGTCCGGTCCGGCCGGCTCTCCGAGGACCGGCGAGTACCCGGCAAATAGACAGTCAAAGCTGAACAGTCTGGGCTGGACAGGTGGCACTGTCGGTCATAGCCTGGCGCCATGGCCGACATCTCCGAATCCGCCGTGCGTGCCGCGCGCGACCTGCGCGTCGTCTTCAGCAGGCTGCGGCGCCGCATCCGGGAGGTGGCGCAGGACGCCGACCTCAGCCCCTCGCAGGAGTCGGCGCTCACCCTGGTGGGCAAGCACGGCGCGGCCACGGCCAGCGCGCTCGCCGCCGCCGAGGGGGTGCGCCCGCAGTCCATGGCCACCACGCTGGCCGCGCTGGAGCAGCACGGACTGGTCCGCCGCGCCCCCGACCCCGACGACGGCCGCCGGCAGCTCGTCACCCTGACCGACTCCGGCCGGGCGCGCGTCGAGGGGAACCGGCAGGTGCGCGAGGAGTGGCTGGCCCGCGCCTTCCAGGACCGCTACACCGAGGAGGAGCGGCGGACGGTCCTCACGGCGCTGGAGCTGATGGAACGGCTGTCCCGGCCGTGATCGTGAGACCCACCGCACGGCCCCGGAGCGGCCGCGCGCGGCGACCGGAGCCGACGCACGGGCCCGGCGACCGGCGCGGCCACCCGTCCCCGGCCGTGCGCGGCCGGGTGCCGCTCGGCGCCCCGCACCCCCGCCCGTCCCGGCGCGCGGTGCGCGTCCGCCGCCGCCACCGCGTTCCCCCCGCACCGCACCGGCCGGTCCGCGCGTGGTCCTCCGCCTCCCGACGCACGGTCTCCCGACGCACCGCACCGGACGTCGCGGCCCGGCCCGGCCCGACCCACGTGCCCCTTGGGCAATCCCCCGGTCGACCGGCGCGCAGCGCGGCCGGTCACGACCGAACCCGGCCGTCCCTCGGCCCGGCACACCCCGCAACCCCCGAAAGGCCCGACCGACCGATGTCGCTCAGCACGCTCGACCCCCGTACCGCCCTCGTCGCGATCGACCTCCAGAACGGCATCGTGGCCATGCCCACCCAGCCGTACCCGGGCCCGGAGGTCGTCTCCCGCACCGCCGGGCTCGCCGCCGCCTTCCGCTCCCACGGGCTGCCCGTGGTCCTGGTCCGGGTCTCCTTCGCGGCCGACGGGGCGGACGCCGTGCCCGGCCGCACCGAACGGCAGGCGCGCGGGCTCGCCTTCCCCGAGGGCTGGGACGTCATCGTCGACGAGTTGTCCGGCCACCCCGGCGACATCCACGTCACCAAGCACAACTGGAGCGCCTTCCACGGCACCGACCTGGATGTCCAGCTGCGCCGCCGGGGGATCACACAGATCGTGCTGACCGGGATCGCCACCAGCATCGGCGTGGAGTCCACCGCCCGGGACGCCTACGCGCACGGCTACCACGTCACGCTCGCCACCGACGCGATGGCCGACGCCGACGCCGGGGCGCACGCCAACAGCGTCGAGCGGATCTTCCCGCGGCTCGGGGAGAGCGGCACGGCCGCCGAGATCGCGGACCTCCTCGCCAAGACCCGCGGCTGACCGGAGCGCGGTCCCCGCGCCACCGGCCCGTGGAGCCCGCCCGGCTCACACCGTCGTCGGCCGCGGCGGGAGCGGATCGGCGGCAAGCCTCTCCGCCCGCGCCGCGTACGGTCTCACCTGGTCGCTTCGACCGCCTGCACGATGATGTCCACGACCTCGTCGGGGTGGGAGAGCATCACCATGTGCGAGGAGTCGATCTCCACGAAGTCGATTCCGGCACGGCGGTAGCCGAAGCGCTCCACCTCGGGATTGATGGTCGTGTCGGAGCTGGAGACGACCGCCCAGGCCGGCTTCGTCTTCCAGGCCGCGGCGGTCGCCTTCTCGGCGAACGCCAGACCCGCCAGCGGACGCTGCGACGACGCCAGCACGGCGGCGAACTCCGGGTCCACGTCGGCGGCCACAACCTCGGGGAACTTCTCGATGTCGACGGTGACGTCAGGGTTCTTCTCGTCGTAGTCCGCCAGCGGCGACGGCGTGTAGACGAGAGCGGCGCCCAGCTTTGAGTCGGGGAAGCCGCCCTGGAGCTCACCCAGGCTCTCGCCCTCCTCGAGCGCGTACCCCGAGAGGTACACCAGGGCCTTCACGTTGTCCTCGGTCCCGGCCATCGTGATGACGGCGCCGCCGTAGGAGTGACCGACGAGGACCACCGGCCCCTCGACACCGCGCACGACGGACGCCACGTACTCGGCGTCACCCAGCAGGCTGCGGTTGGGCACGCCGGGAGCGATGACCTTGAACCCGCGCTTCAGCAGCCGGGCGGTGACAGGGGCGTAGGAAGAAGCGTCCGCGAACGCTCCGTGGACGAGAACAATGGTGGGATCGGTCATGGCAGGCTCCTCGGGGAAGGGAAGGACACGCGCCTCCAGCGCTGGGCCGAACCTACGGGAACAAGCCACTCGGCCTGGCCTCAGAGCGCACGGCGGCTGGGGCGAGAGCGCATGGGCCGCGGCGCACCGCCGCGGACGGCGACGGCTGCCACGTGCGACCGCGCGACCACTGCCACATGGGCCGGGCGACCACTGCCATATGGGCCGGGCGACGGCTGCCACGTGCGGCCGGACAGGCCGAACGGGACGACGTCCCGGTCGTTCAGTCCTCGCCGCGGACGATGTTGTCCTCGGCGCCCGCGCCCTGGGACCGCGCCGACGTGCGGTCCAGTACCGCCGGCAGACAGGTCCGTACTCCCCGGTCCCGCCGTCGGCGGGCCTGGGCCCAGCCCGTCTCGTCGGGTATGGCCGGTTTCTCGCTGGCACGCGCCGTCACGTCACTCATCTTCCCTCTGTCTCCCGCCCACCGCGGGATCGCTGCCGGGGCCGTCTGGGCCGTCAGGGCCCGGGGGACCGTCCGTGTCCGGGCGGGTCCCCGGGCCGCGCCCCGGCAAACGCGGGCCGTCCCGCGCCGGTTCAGGTCCGGCCGCCGCCTCCGCCGCCGAAGGACCCGCTGGAACCGGGGGACCAGCGGGGGCGGCTCTGGTCGTCGGCGCGCCGGGTGCCGACGTTGCCGAGCTGATGGGGAGTCAGACGCTCGCCCTCTTCGGTGGCCCGGGGCACCTCGTCCGGCTCACGGACCTCACGGGTCTCCCGGACCGGTCCCGACGGCGGCAGCTTGGGCTGCTCCTCCGGGCGCGGCGGCGCCGGTTCGCGCTCGCGCACCTTGAAGCCCAGCCGGAAGGCCCAGATGATGCCGACGACCAGGGCCACTCCGGCGACCAGGATGAGGACGTATCCGAAGGCCTGAGCGCCCGTCGCTGCTTCGTACATGGCTGTGTCCATGGCCGGCGGGTACCCGGCGGAGCGCCGCGGATGCGCCGGTGGGCGCCGGTCAGCCGGCCGGCACCGCTCACCGCGCGCCGCACGGCACCCTCAGCTACCCTCCTCCGCCGCGGCCCGCTCGACCTCGGCCTCGACCTCGCGGCGCGGCCGGCCGGTGTCCTTGGCGTACTCGCTGACCGCGGTCTGCGCGTCCCGGGCCAGGTCGCGCCAGGCCCGCAGGGCGGTCTCGTAGGTGCCCGACTGGGCGCCCGTCATCCGGCGTTCGGCCGGCGGTCCGTAGGTGTCCCGCAGGTCCTCGACCGTGGCCTGGGCCGCGTCGGCCGCGCGCTGCTTCTGCACCAGTTCTTCGAAGGTGTGTGCCACGCCTACCGACCCTAGGCAGGAGTTGTGGGACGCGCCTCCCCAACCGCCCCGAACGGAGCCCGTACGCACCCGGCCGGCCGGTCAGCCGCCGGGTACGAGATCCGCCCAGACCTGTTTGCCGCCGCTGACCGGAACCGTGCCCCAGGCCGCCGACACGGCCTCCACCAGCAGGATCCCCCGGCCGCCGGTGGCCTCCCAGCCGATGCTGGTGGGCTGCGCGGGGCTGCGCGGGGAGGAGTCCGCGACGGCCAGCCGCAGCCGGTGGCCGACCAGGCTGAGGTCGAGGCGGACCGGGCCGCCGGTGTGCACCAGCGCGTTGGTGACGAGTTCGGAGACCACCAGCAGGGCCGCGTCGACCGTGTCCCCGGGTACGTCCCAGGCGCGCAGGGTGCGCCGGGTGAACCGGCGGGCGTGCCGGGCCGCCTCCGGCACCCGCCACACCGTCCAGCTCTCCCTGAGCGGCCGTACGGCCATGCCGTCGTAGCGCATCAGCAGCAGCGCCACGTCGTCGCCGCGGTGGGCGCCGGTCAGCAGCGCGTCGGCGACCAGGCCGAGGTGGGCGGGGTCGGCGGCGGCCAGTTCGCGGGCCAGCCGGTCCATGCCGGTGTCGAGGTCGGTGCCCGGCGACTCCACCAGGCCGTCGGTGGTCAGCGCGAGCACGGTGCCGGGGCGGAGCCGCAGCGGGGTCATCGGGAACTCGGCCCGGGCCAGCACGCCCAGCGGCGGCCCGCCCTCGGCCCGCAGGATCTCGGTGCCGCCGTCCGGGTGGCGCAGCACCGGCTGGAGGTGTCCGGCGCGTACGCACCAGGCGGTGCCGTCCTCCATGTCGACGTCGACGTAGGCGCAGGTGGCGAAGAGGTCGGTCTCCATGTCCAGCAGCAGCCGGTTGGCGTGCGCGACGACCACGTCCGGGGCGTGGCCCTCGGCCGCGTAGGCGCGCAGGGCGGTGCGCATCTGGCCCATCAGGGTGGCGGCGCCCGCGTTGTGGCCCTGGACGTCGCCGATGACGAGGGCGACGTGGTGGTCGGCGAGCGGGATCACGTCGTACCAGTCGCCGCCGACGTCCAGGCCGGCCGTGGTGGGCAGGTAGCGGGCGACGGCGACCCCGCCGGGCAGCCGGGGCAGGCGGCGCGGCAGCAGGGTGCGCTGGAGCATGCCGACGAGTTCGTGCTCGGCGTCGAAGGCGTGGGCGCGCAGCAGGGCCTGGCCGGTCAGCCCGGCGCAGGCGGTGAGCAGGGCGCGTTCGTCGGAAGGGAAGTCGTGCGGGCGGTCCCAGCCGATCAGGCAGGCGCCGGCCACGCGACCGCCGGCGGGCAGCGGCAGCACGGCGAGACCACCGGGGCCGACCTCGCCGAGGGCGGGCTCCAGCGGCGCTCCGGCGGGCCATATCCGGGCCCGGCCCGCGCGCAGCGCGGCGGCCAGGGTGGGCATGGCCCGCACCGGCGCGTCCGGCCACTCGGTGCGCCACTCGCTGCGCCACAGCTCGGGCCAGGCGTCGGGGCCGGGCGGGTCGAGGACGGTGAAGACCAGCCGGTCGTTCTCCAGCTCGGCCAGGGCGATCCGGTCGGCTCGGAGCGGTCGGCGCAGGGCGGCGACGACGGCCCGGCCGACGTCCTTGACGGTGCCGGCGGTGGCGAGGGCGGCGGCCAGCCGCTGCACCCGGGCCACGTCGGTGACGTCGGAGCTCAGCGTGGAGGCGTCGGCGAGCGTGCCGACGAGCCGGGCGGCACGGCCCTCGCCGCCGGGCACCAGGCGGCCCCGCAGCCGCAGCCACCTGGGCGGGCCCGCGGAGCGGTGGACGCGGAACTCCAGCTCGCGTTCGCCGACGGACATGTGGTCGGCCTCCACCACGGACATCAGCGCCGGCAGGTCCTCGGGCACCGCATGGCCGAGCAGGGTCTCCACCCTGCCGTCGAAGCCCTCCCGGCCGATCCCGAACAGCCGCAGCAGCTCCGTGCCGGCCTCGACCCGGCCGGTGTCCATGGCCAGGCTGAAGCCGTCCGCGGGCGGTTCGCCGGTGTCCCGGACGGCGGCCGGGCCGGGTACGGCGACGGCGCGGGCGATCAGCTCCAGGCAGGCCCGTTCGTCGGGACCGAATCCGCCGGGGCGCTCGCCGGCGGCCAGCAGGCAGCCGCCGTCCGCCGGGACGAGCGGCAGCACGGCCAGGGCGAAGCCGGCGGCCGGGGTGCGGCGCGCGTCCGGGTGGCCGGCCGGTCCGGCGGGGTCCCGCCAGAGCGCGCGCCGGGTGCGGTACACCTCGGCGACCGGGAAGGAGCCGGCCACCGGGTAGCCGTCCCGCAGGCCGCACAGGGTACGCGGCAGACCGGCCGACTCGGCGAGGGTGAGCAGCGCGGGGTCGTCGCCGGGCGTGTACACCCCGGCGAAGGAGGCCCCGGCGAACACGAGCGCCTGCTCCAGGACCCGGCGCGTCCGGTCCGGGGCGGCCGGGGACGCCGTCAGCGAGGCGAGGGCGGCTTCGGCACGCTCCGGTCCCGTCTTCTTCCCGCCGATCGCGTTCTCGCCGATCGCGGCGCCCTCACTCACCACGTCGCCATTACAGCGCGTGTCGGCCGCCCGCGCAGCCCCTGTGCGCCCGTGCTAGCCGGGCACGGTCCGGATGCCCTTGCCGAAGGTGGCGGTCATCGCGGCGGCGGTGACCAGCAGCGGGAAGACCAGCATGGCCGGGGCCGGGCTGAAGCGGGCCAGCAGGGCGCCGGCCAGGGCGGGGGCGAGCGCGGCGGCCGAACCGGCGGCGAGCAGGACGCCGCCGACCACGCGGCCTTGCAGGTGGTCGGGGGTGACGGCGGCCTGGTGGGCGAAGAGGGCCGCGTTCGCGGTGGGCCCGAGGAACACGGCGGCGGCCAGGGGTACGGCGGCCTGCACCGTGCCGGCCAGCAGCGTGCTGACCGCCATCAGCGCGGCGGTCGCCCAGCACAGCAGTGTGATCAGGACGGGGAGCCGCAGCCGCCGCTGGAGCACCGGTGCCAGGAAGGCGCCGAGGAGGCCGCCCAGCGCGAAGATCGTGCCGGCGAGGCCCACCAGGGCCGGTGGGGCGCCGGCCCGGCGCAGCGCGAGGGTCATCGCGAAGATCATGCCGGTGAAGGCCATGTTCAGCGGGGCGGCGATCACCAGCAGGGCGCGCAGGAAGGGGTGGCCCAGCAGGAAGCGCAGGCCCTGCGCGGCTGAGGCGCCGACCGCCGGTGCCTCCTGCGCCCGTGCCCGCCGGGCCTCCTGGAGGGGCCGGCGGATGCCGGAGACGGCCAGCAGGGAGAACAGGTAGCTCAGGGCGTTGCCGAGGAAGGGCAGGGCGCGGCCGAGCCCGAACAGCAGGCCGCCCAGCGGCGGCCCGGCCAGCGAGACGCCGTAGGCCCGCGCCTCGTTGCGGGCGACGGCGGCGGTGAGCTGGTCGGGGCGGACCAGATTGCGGACGCAGGCGTGCTCGGCGGTGCTGAACACGGCCGTGGCGGCGGCACCGGCGACCACCACGGCGACGATCAACGGCAGGCTCGCGGTGCCCGCCGCGACCGCCCAGCCGAGCAGGGCGTACCCGGCGAGCCGCAGCAGATCGCAGACGATCATCAGCCGGCGCCGGTCGAAGCGGTCGGCGAGGACGCCGGCGGGCAGCCGGCACACCAGGGTGGTGACCAGTCCGGCGGTGCCGACGAGCCCGGCCCGGGCCGGGGACCCGGTCAGCTGGAGCACCAGCAGGGGCAGCGCCAGGTCCACCAGGGCGCCGCCCAGGTCGGACAGGCACTGGCCGGTCCACAGCAGGTTGAAGTCCCGGTTCCGCCACAGCCCCGGCGCGGGCCCGGTCCCCGCCGCACCGGCGGCGTCCGCACGCAGCGGCGCCCGGCTCATGCGGGGTCCTCGCCGGGCCCGCCCACGGCACGCGCCGCCCCGGCCGTCTCCGTCGCCCCGTGTCCGCCCTCCGGTGTGTCCGGCGCGGTGGCCGTGGAGATGACCAGCAGCTTCGTCACGGAGCCGTCGTCGGCGACGACGTCGCGGAGGTGGCGGAAGCCCAGGCGCCGGCACATCGACAGGCTGGCGGTGTTCCCGGCGCCGACCATGCCGTACGCCTCGGTCAGCCCCAGGTTGTCGGCGGCGTGCCGGAGCAGGCCGCGTACCGCCTCGCCGCCCAGTCCGCGCCCCCAGAACGCGGGGGCGAGGGCGGTGACCAGTTCATGGCCGTCGACGTTGCCGGTCGGCTTCACCTCGGCGTGGCCGGCGTAGGCGCCCTCCAGCCACACGCCCCAGACGTCGAACCGGCGCTGGGGGTAGACGTCGGTGAGGATGGCCCGGAACAGCTCGCGCAACCGCGGTTCGGGCACGAGGTCCTGCCCCATCCAGCGGCACACCTCGGCGTCGCGCAGCAGGGCGACGAAGTCGTCCTCGTGTTCGGGCCGGTAGGGGAGGAAGTCCAGGCGTTCGGTGCGCAGGACGGGGGTCATGGCGGGCTCCTCGGGTGGGATGCGGTGCGGTGGGGGCCGAGGGCGGTGGGGCGCCGGGACGGCGACGCGTGGGGGGGGAGGCGCCGGGCCGGCGCGGGTGCGGCCGGCCCGGCGTGTCGGTGCGGGTACGCCGCTCAGGCGCCGGCGTTCTCCATGCGTTCGCGCAGGCTCTTGGGCCGCATGTCGGTCCAGACCTCGTCGACGTACGCGGAGCACTCGGCCACGGTGCCCTCCTTGCCGACGGGCTGCCAGCCGGCGGGCACCTCGATGTCCACGGGCCAGAGGGAGTACTGCTCCTCGTCGTTGCGCAGCACCTGGTAGCGGGTGTTCTCGTCCATGTCGCCTTCTTTCGTCGTCCGGATCGGATGGCCGGTGGGGTCGTGGTGTGCGGTCGGAACGGGGCGGGCGGTCGGGGCGCGGGGCGCGCGAGGGCCGTGCCGGGCGGTCCGCCGGGGCGGTGCCTCGCGGGGCCGGGGTGTGGTCACCGGCCTCCCCGGGCGTGCCGGGCGAGGTGGCGCAGGGCTTCGGCGAACTCCTCGGCCACCCGGCGCACGGTCTCCGTGTCGTGCAAGCCCGGCCGGTGGTGCCAGGTGAAGGCGAGCCGGCCGTGCTGCACCGCGCCGACCACCTCCACCGGATGCGAGCCGGGGTCCCGCGGGTCGTGGTCCTGCCCGAAGGAGCCGTGTTCGACGCGGACCAGGCCGCCGTCCGGGGTCTCGGGGCGGGCGTCCCACTGGCCGAGGTAGTTGAACACCACCTGGCTGTGGGCCCGGGTGCCGAGGCGTTCGCGGACCTCGGCCGGGCCGAACGTGCGCAGGGCGCCGTAGCCGATGCCGTTGCCGGGTACGGCCCGCAGCTGGCGGCGCACCGACTTCACCAGGGACCGCCAGTCGCGGTCCGGGCCGAGGTCGCCGGGGTCGGGCACCCGGACGGCGACCGGGTAGACGGTGGTGAACCAGCCGACGGTGCGCGAGAGGTCGACTCCGTCGAGGAGGTCCTCGCGTCCATGGCCCTCCAGGTCCACGCGGACCCGGTCGCGTCCGGTCCACCGGGCCAGCGCCACGGTGAGGGCGGCGAGGAGCACGTCGTTGACGCGGGTGCGGTAGGCGGTGGGCGCGGAGCGCAGCAGGGCGGTGGTGTCGTCCTCGTCGAGTTCCACGCTCACCGTGGCGGCCGGTCCGGCCTCGGCGGCGGGGTGCGGGCCCGGGTCGGGGTCCGCCGGGGCGGCGGGTTCGGTGCCCACCGCCTGCTCCCAGTGGGGCAGTTCGTGGTCGAGGCCGCCCTCGGCGACGTGCGCGGCCAGGCGCCGGGACCACTCGCGGAAGCTGGTGCCGCGCTCCCCCAGTGTGACCGGGCCGCCCTGGCGGGCCTGCCGGTAGCCGGTCTCCAGGTCGTCGCGCAGGATGCGCCAGGAGACGGCGTCCACCACCAGGTGGTGGGCGACGAGCAGCAGGAACGCGGGCCGCCCCGGGTCCCCGGTGAACAGGGCCGCCCGCAGCTTCGGGCCCCCGGCCAGGTCGAAGCCCGCGTGCAGCGCGTCGGCGGCCTTCGCCATGGCCGCGTCGGCCTCCTCGGCGTTCAGTCCGGTCAGGTCGTGCCGGACGAGGAGGTCGTGGCCGGTGCCGGGCGGCGGGTTGAACTGCCGCCAGCCGTGCTCGTCCCGGGTGAACCGCATGCGCAGGGCGTCGTGGTGCTCCAGCAGGGCGTCGAGCGCGGCGCGCAGCGCGCGCGGGTCGGGGCGGCCGTCGAGTTCCAGCAGCGCGGACTGGTTGAAGTGGTGGTGGGCCGCGCGGGGGGTGGTGAGGAACCACTCCTGGATCGGGGTGAGCGGCACCTCGCCGGTGACCGGGCCGTCGGCGGCCCGCCGGGGCGCGGCGCGGACCACGGTGGCGAGTTCGGCGACGCTCTGGTGGGTGAACAGGTCCCGGGTGGCCACGTGCAGGCCGTCGCGGCGCAGCCGTGAGACGACCTGCATGCTCAGGATGGAGTCGCCGCCGAGCGCGAAGAAGTTGTCGTCGGCGCCGACCTCCTCGATGCCGAGCACATCGGCCCAGATGCGGGCGATACGGCGTTCGGTGTCGGTGCGCGGCGCGGTCCGCGGTCCGTCCGGCGCCTGGGCGGGCCCGGGCGCGGGCAGGGCCCGCCGGTCGAGCTTGCCGTTCGGGGTGAGCGGCAGCCGGTCGAGCGGCACGAAGACCGAGGGCACCATGTGCGGGGGCAGCAGCCCGGCCAGGTGCAGCCGCAGCTCGCCGACGGACAGCGCGGTGCCGGACGGGGCGGTGCCGGACGGGGCGGCGTCCGGGGACTCGGTGTCCGTGGACGCCGTGCCCGGCTGCCGCGCCGGTACGACGTAGGCGACCAGCCGGGCCGGGGCGCCGGACGAGCCCCGGGCGGCGGACCCGTCCTGGGTGCCGGGCGTCTCCTGGCCGCCGGGTGTCTCCTGGGCGCGTACGACGACCACCGCGTCCCGCACCAGCGGGCTGCGGCGCAGCGCGCTCTCGATCTCGCCGGGCTCGATGCGGAAGCCGCGCAGCTTGACCTGGTCGTCGGCGCGGCCGGCGAACCGGAGCCGGCCGTCCGCGGTCCAGCGCACCAGGTCCCCGGTGCGGTACATCCGCTCCCCCGGCGCGCCGAACGGGTCGGGCAGGAACCGCTGGGCGGTGAGTCCGGGCCGGCCCAGGTAGCCGCGGGCGAGGCCCGGCCCGGCGATGTACAGCTCGCCGGTCACACCGGGCGGCACCGGGCGCAGGGCGGCGTCCAGCACGTGCACGCGGGTGCCGCCGGAGGGGCGGCCGATGGGCGGGGCGCCGGTGCCGGGGGCCAGCGGGCCGGTCCAGGTGGCGACCACCGTGGCCTCGGTCGGCCCGTAGGAGTTGATCATCCGGCGGCCGGGGGCCCAGGTGTCGACCAGGTCGGCCGGGCATGCCTCGGCGCCCACGATGAGGGTGCGCAGCCCGGGCAGCGCGGCGGCGGCCTCCGGCGGGACGGTGGCCAGCGCCGCCGGGGGGATCAGCGCGTGGCTGATCCGCCGTCCGGCGAGCACCTCCGCCAGCCGTTCCCCGACCAGCGGCCCCTCCTCGCCGGTCACCAGCGCGGCCCCGCTGAGCAGGGAGACGCACAGTTCCAGCACGGAGGCGTCGAAGCTCGGGGAGGCGAACTGGAGCACCCGGTCGCCGGGGCCCGCCGCGTACCGCTCGGCGGCCGCCGCGGCGAAGGAGGCGAGGCCCCGGTGGGTGACCACGACGCCCTTGGGGGTGCCGGTGGAGCCGGAGGTGTAGATGACGTAGGCGGGGTGGCCGGGGGTGAGCGCGGTGCCGCGGTCGGCGTCCGTGGGGGCCGTCTCCGGTCCGTCGGCGGACCACACCGCGGCCGGGTCGCCGAGGACCAGGTGGGCGCCGGCGTCCCGGATCATGAACTCCCGGCGCTGCGGCGGGTAGTCGGGGTCCACGGGCAGGAAGGCGCCGCCGGCCTTGGCGACGGCGAGCTGGGCGACCACGGTGGCCGCCGAGCGGGGCAGCGCGAGGGCCACCACGCGCTCGGGTCCGACGCCGTCCCCGAGGAGCCGGTGGGCCAGCCGGTTGGCGGCCCGGTCGACCTCCGCGTAGGTCAGCTCCCGGTCCTCGTCGATCAGCGCGACGGCGTCCGGGGTACGGGCCGCCCGCGCTTCGAACAGGGCGGGCAGGGTGGTCTCGGGCACCGGGCGGAAGCCGCCGCGGCCCTGGTCCAGCAGGGTCTTCAGCTCGTCGTCGGAGGTCAGCGGCAGCGCGCCGAGGGCGCGGCCGGGGTCCTCGGCGACAGCGTGCAGCAGGGTGCCGAGCTGTCCGGCCATCCGTTCGGCGGTGGCCGCGTCGAACAGGTCGGTGTTGTAGGTGAGCAGGCCGTGCAGGGCTCCGGAGCCGGTCGCGGCGAACTCCAGGGTGAGGTCGAACGCGGCCTGGTCCGACTCCGGTTCGACGTCGGTGACGTCCAGGCCGGGCAGGTCGAGCGCGGCGGCCGGGGTGTTCTGGAGGACGACCATGACCTGGAAGAGCGGGCTGCGGCTGGTGTCGCGGACGGGCTGGACCTCGTCCACGACCCGTTCGAACGGCACGTCCTGGTGGGCGAAGGCGTCGAGGACGGTCTGCCGTACGTCGTCGAGGAACCCGGTGAACGGCCGTCGGGCCTCGGCGCGGGAGCGCAGCACCAGGGTGTTGACGAAGAACCCGACGAGGGCCTGGGTCTCGGGCCGGTCGCGGCCGGAGGTGACGGTGCCGACGGCGATGTCCTCGGCGCCGGTGAGCCGGGCGAGGTAGGCCTGGGCGGCGGCGACGAGCGTGGTGAACAGGGTGGTGCCGTGGTCCCGGGCGAGCCGGGTGAGCCGCCGGGCGGTCGGGGCGGGCACCACCAGCCGGGTGGTCGCCCCTGCGCTGGTGCGCACCGGCGGCCGGGGGCGGTCGGTGGGCAGTTCCAGCGGCGCGAGACCGGCCAGCCGCTCCTTCCAGTGGGCGAGGTGCTCGTCGGCCTCGGCGTCACCGGCCGTGCGCTGCCAGTGCGCGTAGTCGGCGTACTGCACCGGCAGCGGCGGCAGGTCCGGCCGGCCGGCTCCGAGTCCGGCGCGGTAGTGGTGGGCGAGGTCGCCGAGCAGGACGCCGGTGGACCAGCTGTCGGTGACGATGTGGTGCAGGGCGAGGGTGAGTACGTGGTCGTCCTCGGCGCACCGGACCAGCGCGGCCCGCAGCAGCGGTCCCTCGCGCAGGTCGAAGGGGCGGGTGCGCTCCTCGGCGAGCAGCCGGCGCAGTTCCCGCTCCGCTTCCGCGCCGTCGAGCCCGGTCAGGTCGTGCACGGGCAGCGGCACCTCCCGCGGCGGGTGGACGCGCTGGATGCCGTGGCCGTCGACGCTGTCGAAGGTGGTGCGCAGCGACTCGTGCCGGGCCACCACGGCGTCGAGGGCCGCGCGGAGCGCGCCGGTGTCCAGCCGGCCGCGCAGCCGCAGGGCGAGCGCGGTGACGTACTCGGCGCCGCCCGGCTCGAACTCGTGGAGGAACCACAGGCGTTGCTGGGCGTGGGACATCGGGGCGACCGCGTCGCGGGCGGCCGGGACGAGCGCCGGGCGGCCGGAGCCCCGCCGGTCGCCGAGCAGCCGGGCCAGGGCGGCCGGTGTGGGGTGGCCGAACACGGCGCGCGGGGTGAGGTCGGTGTCGAAGGTCTCGGCGAGCCGGGAGGCGAGCCGGATGCTGAGGATCGAGTCGCCGCCGAGCTGGAAGAAGTCGTCCTCCACGCCGGGGGGTTCGCTGCCCAGCACCTCCGCGAAGACGGCCGCCGTGCGGCGTTCGGCGTCGGTGCGGGGCTCGACCCGGGCACGGCCCGCAAGGGCCTCCGGCGCGGGCAGGGCGGCGCGGTCGACCTTGCCGTTGCGGCTGAGCGGGAGCACGGTGAGCGGGACGACGGCGGCGGGGACGAGGTAGTCGGGCAGGGTACGGGCGGCGAAGGCCCGCAGGCCCTCGGCGTCCTGGGCGGCCGGTCCGACGACGTAGGCCACGAGGCGTTTGGCGCCCGGCCGGTCCTCGCGGGCCAGTACGGCCACGTCCGCCACGTCCGGGTGGGCGGCGAGCGCGGCCTCCACCTCGCCGGGCTCCACCCGGAAGCCCCGGATCTTCACCTGGTCGTCGGCGCGGCCGAGGAACTCGACGGTGCCGTCCGGCCGCCGCCGGGCCAGGTCGCCCGTGCGGTACATGCGGGCGCCGGGCGGGCCGAGGGGGTCGGCGGGGAAGCGCGCGGCGGTGTCGCCGGGGCGGCCCAGGTAGCCGCGGGCGACGCCCTCGCCGGCCAGGTACAGCTCGCCCGCGCAGCCCGGCGGCACGGGGCGCAGCCGGGCGTCGAGGACGTGCACCCGCATGTCGTCCAGCGGCCGGCCGACCGGGATCGTGCCGGGTACCGCCGCCGGGTCGGTGAGGGCGTGGGAGGTGGCGAAGGTGGTGGTCTCGGTGGGTCCGTAGCCGTCCACGACGGTCAGTCCGGGGCAGGCGGCCAGCACCCGGCGCACGGCCTGGGCCGGTACGACGTCGCCGCCGGTCCACACCTGGGTGAGGCCCCGGAAGCAGTCGGGGGCGTCCTGGGCGAGCAGTCGGAACAGTCCGGCGGTGAGCCACAGCGCGGTCAGCCCGCCGCCGTCGGCCAGCCGGCGCAGCCCGGCCGCGTCGACGCCCCCGTCCGGGGCCACGACCACGCAGCCGCCGTTGAGCAGCGGCGCCCAGACCTCGAAGGTGGCGGCGTCGAAGGCGACCGGCGAGTGCAGCAGCACCCGGTCGCACACGCCGCCGGTGAACCGGCTGTCGGTGGCCAGCGCCGCCACGTCCCGGTGCCGCACCGCGACCGCCTTGGGCAGCCCGGTGGAGCCGGAGGTGAACATGACGTACGCCAGCCGGTCGGGGTCGGCGGCCGGCACCGGCCGCTCGGCGGCGGTGCCGCGGGCGGCGGTCACCTCGGCGGCGGTGAGCCGGACGGTCGCGCCCGCCTGGGCGAGCAGGGCGCGGCGGCGCTCCTCGGGGGCCCGGGGGTCGACGGGGACGTAGGCGCCGCCGGCCAGGAGGACCGCGAGCTGGGCGACGACCAGTTCGGCGGAGCGGTCCATCAGCAGCGCCACCCGGTCCTCGGGGGCCAGTCCGCCGGCCAGCAGGCGGGCGGCCAGGGCGTGTGCCCAGTCGCTCAGGTCCCGGTAGGTGAGCCGGCGGTCGCCGTCGTGCACCGCGACCGCGTCCGGGGTGCGCCGCGTCCGCTCGGCGAACAGGTCCACGGGGCTCGGCGGGGCGGCCCGGCGGGCGGTGCGGTTCCAGGCGGTGAGCAGTTCGCGGTCGGCCGGGGTGAGCAGGTCCAGGTCGGCGAGGCGGATGTCGAACCCGTCGGCGAGGGTGGTGAGCAGGGCGGCCAGCCGGTCCGCGGCGCGCTCGGCGGTGCCGGGGTCGAACAGGGCGGGGTCGTAGGCCAGGTCGAAGCCGAGCCGTTCGGCCAGGTGGGCGCGGAGGCACCAGGGGAAGGTGGTGGCGTCGTCGGCGCGCACCTCCTCGACCCGGACGCCGGTGCGGGCCGTCGCCGACTCGTCCACGGGGTAGTTCTCGAAGACCACCATGCTGTCGAAGAGCGGTTCGCCGGACGGGATGTCGCTGACGGCCTGGATGCGGGGCAGGGCGAGGAAGTCGTGGCGGCGGGCGTCGCTCTGCCGCTCCTGGAGGTCGCGCAGCCAGGGCAGCGCCGGCCCGGCGGGGATCCGGACCCTGGCCGGCACGGTGTTGATGAACATGCCGATCATGCCCTCGACGCCGGGCAGTTCGGCCGGGCGGCCGGAGACGGTGGTGCCGAACACCACGTCGTCCCGGCCGCTGGAGCGGGCCAGCAGCAGCGCCCAGGCGCCCTCCACCACGGTGTTGACGGTCAGTCCGGCGCGGGCGGCCGTCTCCCGCAGCCGGCGCGAGACCTCCGCGTCCAGTTCGTGGTGGACGGCGGCGGCCGAGCGGGCGCGGTGCGCCTCGGCGGGCGTGCGGTCGTAGGGCAGCGGGGTGCGGGCGGTGAACCCGGCGAGGGCGTCGGCCCAGTGCCGTTCGGCCGCCGTCCCGTCCTGCTCGCCCAGCCAGTGCAGGAAGTCCGCGAAGGGCCGCCGGACCGGGGGTGCCGGGTCGGGGCCGCCGGTGAGCGCGGCGTAGCGTTCGCACACCTCGGTGAGCAATTGCCCGGTGCTCCAGCCGTCCAGGACGATGTGGTGGGTGGACCACACCAGCAGCACCTCGTCGCCGGGCAGCGCGGCCAGGGTGAGCCGGGTGAGCGGCGCGGTGGTGAGGTCCAGGCCGGCCGCGCGGTCCTCGGCGAGCAGCCGTTCGGTGGCCTCGGCGCGTTCGGCGGGCGGGAGCGCGCGCCAGTCGAGGTGGGTGACGGGCAGTTCGGCACGACGGTGGACCACCTGGACCGGGTGCGGCAGGCCGTGCCAGTGGACGCTGCCGCGCAGTGCCGGGGTGCGGTCGGCGACCTGCTGCCAGGCGGCGGCGAAGGCGCGCGGGTCGGCCACCCCGGACAGTCGTACGGCGGTGCGGTCGAAGTAGGCGTGCTCGGTGTCCACGAGGCCGTGGAAGAGCATGCCGGACTGGAGCGGGGTGAGCGGCAGCACGTCCTCGACGTCCCGGCCGGTGCCGACGAGCCGGTCCAGCTGGTCCTGGCCGAGGCCGGCGAGGGGGAAGTCGGAGGGGGTCCGGCCGCCCGCGCCGGGGTCGGCGCAGTGCGCCACGATCTCCCGCAGGGCCGTGCGCATGTCCTCGGCGAGACGGCGGACGGTGTCCTGGTCGTAGACGTCGGGCGGGTAGGTCCAGCCGAGTTCGAGGCGGCCGTGCTGGACCACGCCGGTGATGTCCAGGAGGTAGGGCCGGGGTTCGTCGGGGTCGGTGTCCCGGCCGGCCGGGGGCAGCGCGCCGCGGAGCAGGCCGTCGGTGCCGCCGCCGTCCGTGTCCCAGCGGCCGTGGTAGTTGAAGCCTACCCGCGGGGCGGGGGCCCCGGCGAGCGGGCCACCGGGCACCAGGTGGCGCAGCGCGCCGTGGCTCAGGCCGTGCAGCGGCACGGCGCGCAGTTGTTCCTTGACCGAGCGGAGCGTGTCGTGCCAGCCGGCGTCGGGGTCGACGCGCAGGGCGAGCGGGAACTCGGCGGTGAACCAGCCGACGGTCCGGGACAGGTCGACGTCCGCGAACAGTTCCTCCCGGCCGTGCCCCTCCACGCCGAGCAGCACCGTGTCCCGCCCGCACCAGCGGGCCAGGGTGCGGCCGAGGGCGCTGAGCAGGACGTCGTTGACCTGGGTGCGGTAGATCTCCGGGACCTCGCGCAGCAGCGCGGCGGTCGTCTCCGGGTCGAGGGTGACGGTGAGGGTGGCGGCGGTGCCGTGGGTGTTCGGTCCGGGCCGGCCGGCGGGCAGTTCGGCCGGTGCGGTGCCGGTGCCCCGCCAGTACGGCAGGTCGGCGTCGAGGGCGCCGGCGCGGGTGTGCCGCTCCAGCCGGGCGGTCCAGTGGCCGAAGGAGGTGCCCGGGGCGGGCAGTTCGACGGGCAGTCCGGCCGCGGCCGCCCGGTGGGCGGTCTCCAGGTCGGCGAGCAGGATGCGCCAGGAGACGCCGTCGACGACCAGGTGGTGTGCGGTGACGACCAGTTGGCCGGCCCGCTCCGGTCCGCGGTCGAAGAACAGGAAGCGGACGACCCGTCCCGTGGTGGGGTCGAGGTCGGCCTGTGCCTCGTCGGTGAGCCGCTGGACCTCGTTCTCCAGCTCCGGGTCGGGCAGCGCGGCCACCTGGTGGCGGGTGAGGACGCCGTCCGGTGCCTCGGTCAGGATCTCCTGGCGCCAGCCGTCGGCGGTGCGGCGGAACCGGGTGCGCAGGGCGGCGTGCCGGCGCACCAGGGCGTCGGCGGCGGCCCGGAGCGCCCGGGCGTCGGTGCCGGGGGCGAGTTCCAGGCGCTGGGTCATGGTGAACCGCAGCCGCTGCCCCGGCTCGCGGCCGTCCAGGTACCAGTGCTGGATCGGGCTGAGCGGCGCCTCGGCCGGTTCCCCGGCGTCGGGCCGCCGCGGGGCCGACTCGGTGGCGCGCAGGGCGAGTTCGGCGACCGTCTGGTGGCGGAAGACGTCCTTGGTGGTGAGGGCGAGTCCGGTCTGCCGGGCGCGGGAGACGATCTGGATGCTCAGGATGGAGTCGCCGCCGAGCGTGAAGAAGTTGTCGCGGGCGCCGACGCGTTCGACGCCGAGCACGTCCGCCCAGATCGCCGCCAGGCGTTCCTCCGTGCCGGGCCGGGGGGCGACGTAGGGGGTGGCGCTGTCGGGCTGCGCGGGTGGCGCGGGCAGGGCCCGCCGGTCGGTCTTGCCGCTGGTGGTGCGGGGGATGCGGGCGAGCGGGACGAAGGCGGCGGGCACCATGTGGTCGGGCAGGGTGCGGCGCAGCGCGAGGCGCAGGGCGTCGGCGGACGGGACGCGTCCGGCGGCGGGCACCACATAGCCGACGAGCATGAGGCGGCCGGCGTGTTCCCGGGCGGCGACCGCGGCGTCGGTGACGTCCGGGTGCTCCAGGAGGGCGGCCTCCACCTCGCCGGGTTCGACGCGGAACCCGCGGATCTTGACCTGCTCGTCCACCCGGCCCAGGAACTCCAGCCGTCCGTCCCGGTCCCAGCGGGCCCGGTCGCCGGTGCGGTACATGCGCTCCCCCGGTGCCCCGAACGGGTCGGCGAGGAAGCGGGCGGCGGTGAGGCCGGGCCGGTTCAGATAGCCGCGGGCGACCTGGGCGCCGGCCAGGTACAGCTCGCCGGGGGTCCCGGGCGGCACCGGGCGCAGGGCGCCGTCGAGCACGTGGGCGCGCAGGTTGCCGCCGGGGCGGCCGATGACCGGGCGGTCGGGCCGGTCGGCCGAGCGGCCGTAGACGGCGTCGACGGTGGTCTCGGTGGGTCCGTACATGTTGTAAACCGCCACGCCCTGTTCCCGTTCGGCGCGCAGCAGTTCGCGCCAGCCGGCCGGGGTGACGGCCTCGCCGCCGACGAGCAGCAGGCGCGGGTGGTGGCGGCCGGGCGCGAGCAGGCCGGCGGCGGTCAGTTCGCGCAGGAAGGTCGGGGTGACGTTGACCAGGTCGAGGCGGTCCGCGACGACCTGGTCGCAGAACGCCCGCGGGTCCAGGCGCACGTCCTCGTCGACGAGGTGGACCTCGTGGCCGAGGGCGAGGAGCAGCGGTCCTTCCCAGGAGGTGTCGAAGGAGAAAGAGGCGCTGAGCGCGGCGCGCAGCCGCCGTCCGCCGGCGGTGTGCGGGGCGAGCAGGTGCGTGCGGTGGTCGTGGCAGAGGTTGACCAGGTTCCGGTGTTCGACGGCGACGCCCTTGGGGCGGCCGGTGGAGCCGGAGGTGTAGACGAGGTAGGCGGTGTGCGAGGGCAGCAGCGGCCGGAGCCGGTCGGCGTCGGTCGGGTCGTGGGCGGGCAGCCGGTCCCAGGGCACCGCGTCCAGGTCGGTCAGCAGGGTGTGCGGGCGGGCGTCGGAGAGCAGGAACTCCTGGCGTTCGGCGGGGAGCCCGGGGTCGAGGCAGAGCAGGGTGGCGCCCGCCTTGAGGACCGCGAGCAGCGCCACCACCAGCTCGGAGGTGCGCGGCAGCCGGACGGCGACCACCTGTTCGGGGCCGGCGCCCCGGGCGATGAGGTGGTGGGCGAGCCGGTTGGCGCGCTCGTTCAGCGCGGCGAAGTCCAGGGTGGTGTCGCGGGCGGCCAGGGCGGTGTCCCGCGGGGTGCGGGCGGCCTGGGCCTCGAACAGGGCGGGGAAGGTGGTCTCCGGTTCGGGCAGCCGGGCGCCCTGTCCCTGGCGGAGCACCCGGTCGCGTTCCTCGTCGGTCATCAGCGGCAGCCGGCCGACGGCCTGTCCGGGGTCCTCGGCTGCGGCCTCCAGCAGGACGCGCAGCCGGGCGGCGAGGCGTTCGGCGGTGTCGGTGTCGAAGAGGCCGGTGTTGTACTCCAGGTGTCCGGTGAGGCCGTCGTCGCCGGTGACGAAGTCGAAGGCGAGGTCGAAGGCGGCGGTGCGGACCGGCGGGGTCACCGGCTCCGCCGCCAGGCCGGGCAGCCGGGGTGGCTCGGCGCCGAGGTTGTGCAGGGCGACCATCACCTGGAACAGCGGGGTGCGGCTGGTGTCCCGCTCGGGCTGGAGGGCGTCCACCACGCGTTCGAAGGGCACCTCCTGGTGGGCGAACGCGTCCAGGACGGTGCCGCGCACCTCGGTGAGCAGCTCGCGGAAGGTCAGCTCGGGCCCGACCCGGCCGCGCAGCACCAGGGTGTTGACGAACATGCCGACCACGTCGTGCAGTTCGGCCCGGTCCCGGCCGGCGGTGACGGTGCCGACGGTGACGTCCTCGGTGCCCGCCCACCGGGCGAGCAGCACCTGGCAGGCCGCCACCAGGGTCATGTAGAGGGTCGCGTCGGCCTCCCCGGCGCGGTCCCGCAGCCGCTCGGTGAGCGCGGCGGGCAGGGTGAACGTCACCAGGGCGCCGTCGCGGGTGCGGACGGCGGGGCGCGGCCGGTCGGTGGGCAGCTCCAGCGGGGTGACGCCGTCCAGGGTCCGGCGCCAGTAGGCGAGTTCGGCCTCGGCGCGGTCGGCGCGGGAGCGCTGCCAGGCCGCGTGGTCGCGGTAGCTGACGGGCAGTGCGGGCAGTTCGGGGCGGCGCCGCGCCAGGGCCGCCGCGTACAGCTCGCCGAGGTCCCGGCCCAGCACGCCGACGGACCAGCCGTCGGTGACGATGTGGTGCACGGCCAGGACGAGGACGTGCTCGTCGGCGGCGAGCCGCGCCAGGCGGGCCCGCAGCAGGGGGCCGGTGGTCAGGTCGAAGGGGGTGGCGGCCTCCCGGTCCAGCAGGCCGTCCAGGGCGGCGGCGTCCGCGAGGTCCGTCACGGGCAGGTCCACCGGGCGGGGCGGGTGGACGATCTGCCGGGCCTGGCCGTCGTGTTCGGCGAACGTGGTGCGCAGTGCCTCGTGCCGGGCGACCAGGCCGTCCAGGGCCGTGCGCAGGGCGGCGGTGTCGAGCGGTCCGCGCAGCCGCACCGCGGACAGGGTGGTGTACTCGGTGCTGCCCGGCTCGAACCGGTCGAGGAACCACAGGCGTTGCTGGGCGTACGACAGCGGCGCCGGGGCGTCCGGGTCGGTGGCCGGGATGGTGTCGGCGCCGTCCCCGGCGCGCGGCTCGCCCAGCGCGGCGGCGAGGCCGGCGAGCGTGGAGTGGGTGAACAGCAGCCGGGGTGAGACGTCCGTGCCGAAGGCGGCGCGCAGCCGGGAGGTGACGCGTACGGCGAGGATGGAGTCGCCGCCGAGGGCGAAGAAGTCGTCGTCGACGCCGACCTCGTCGGTGTCCAGTACGTCCGTCCAGGCGGCGGCGACCAGGTGTTCGGCCGGGGTGCGCGGCGGAGTGCGCGTGCCGTCGGCGGCGAAGCCGTCGGGGCCGGGCGCGGGCAGGGCGCGCCGGTCGAGCTTGCCGTTGACGGTGAGCGGCAGCGCGGCCATCGGCACGTAGGCGGCCGGCACCATGTGCGCGGGCAGCAGTCCTTCGAGGTGGGCGCGGAGTTCGGCGGCGGACGGGGGCTCGGCGGCGCCGGTGCCGACGACGTGGGCGACGAGCCGGCGGGTCCCGGCGGTGTCCTCGTAGACGCCCACGGTGGCCGCGCCGACGCCCGGGTGGCCGTGCAGGGCGGCCTCGATCTCGCCGGGTTCGATGCGGTAGCCGCGGATCTTCACCTGCTGGTCGGCGCGGCCCAGGTACTCCAGGGTGCCGTCGGCCCGCCACCGGGCCCGGTCCCCGGTGCGGTACATGCGGGTGCCGGGCCGGCCGAAGGGGTCGGCGGGGAAGCGGGCGGCGGTGAGGCCGGGCCGGTTCAGATAGCCGCGCGCCAGGCCCTCGCCGGCCACGAACAGTTCGCCGACGGCGCCCGGCGGTACCGGCTTCAGGGTGTCGTCGAGGACGTAGAGCCGCAGGTCGGGGATGCCGGTGCCGATGGGGCTCGCGGCGGCCGGGCGGGCGGTGGAGCGGTCCAGCCCGGCGTGGGTGACGTGCACGGTGGTCTCGGTGATGCCGTACATGTTCACCAGGCGGGGCGCGGTGTCGGGGTGGCGGGCGTACCAGTCGGCGAGCCTGCCCACGTCCAGCGCCTCGCCGCCGAAGATCACCGTGCGCAGCGCCAGCCGGTCGCCGACGTCCCGCAGTTCGGCGTCCGCCCGGATCAGCGGGTAGAACGCGGACGGGGTCTGGTTGAGGACGGTGACCCGCTCGTCGGCGAGCAGGCGCAGGAAGTCCTCCGGGGAGCGGGCGGTGTCCTCGGGGACGATGACGAGCCGTCCGCCGTGCAGCAGCGGTCCCCACAGCTCCCACACCGAGAAGTCGAAGGCGTAGGAGTGGAACAGCGTCCACACGTCGTCGGGTCCGAAGCCGAACCAGTGCCGGGTGCGGGTGAACAGCCGGACCACGTTGGCGTGCGGGACGACGACGCCCTTGGGGCGGCCGGTGGAGCCGGAGGTGAAGATGGCGTAGGCGGGGCTGTCGGGCAGGGCGCGCCGGGGCGGGCCGGCGGCCGGGCGGCGGGCCAGGTCGGCGCGCACGTCCGGGTCGTCCAGCAGCAGCCGGGGCACCTCCGGGCCGGACTCGGTCCGCCGGGTGGTGACCAGCGCGACCGGTCCCGCGTCGGCGAGCAGGTGCCGGATCCGCTCCGCGGGCAGCCCGGGGTCGATGGGCAGGTAGGCGGCGCCGGCCTTGAGGACGGCGAGGACGGCGACGACGAGGTCGGCGGAGCGGGGCAGCGCGAGGGCGACGAACGTCTCGGGTCCGGCGCCGAGTTCGGCGAGCCGGTGCGCGAGGCGGCCCGCCCGCGCGTCCAGGGTGGCGTAGTCGAGCCGTTCGGCGCCGCAGGTGACGGCCTCGGCGCCGGGGGTGCGGGCGGCCTGGGCGGCGAACAGGGCGTCCAGGGTGTCGGCGGGCCGGCCCCGCTCGGTGCCGTTCCAGTCGGTCAGCATCCGCCGCCGCTCCTCGGCGGTGGTCCAGGCGAGGTCGCGCACGGGCCGGTGCGGGTCGTCGGCCAGCTCGGTGAGGAGCAGGCACAGCCGGCCGGCGAGGTCGCGCACGGTCGCGGCGTCGAACAGCTCCGGGTCGTAGGCGAGGTCGAAGCCGAACCGCTCGCCCTGGAACGCCCGCAGCACGAGCGGGTAGTTGGTGGCGTCGCGGGAGGAGACGTCCGCCAGGCGCAGCCCCGTCACGGCCGAACGCGCCTCGTCGAAGGGGTAGTTCTCGAAGGCCACCATGCTGTCGAACAGCGGGCTGCCGGCCGGCACGTCGCTCAGCGAGGTCAGTTCGGCGAGGGACACCGCCGCGTACCGGCGTGCCCACGCCTGCTCCTCCTGGAGCCGGGCGAGCCAGGCGGCGGCGGTCCGGCCGCCGTCGACGCGGACGCGGGTGGGCAGGGTGTTGATGAACATGCCCACCATGGACTCGGCGCCGGGCAGGTCGTCGGGACGGCCGGAGACGGTGGTCCCGAACAGCACGTCCGGCTCGGCGCTGTAGCGGGACAGCAGCAGCGCCCAGGCGCCCTGCACCACGGTGCCGAGGGTGAGCCCGGCCGCCCGGGCGGTGCGGGCCAGCCGCGCGGAGACCTCGTCGGACAGCCCGGCCGTGTGCACGCCCGCGGACCGGGTCTCGTGCCCGGGGCGCCGGACGCGGTCGACGGGCAGCGGGGTGGGGGTGGCGAACCCGTCGAGGACGGCCCGCCAGTGCGCGTGCGCGGCGTCGGAGTCCTGGCCGGCCAGCCAGCGCACGTAATCGCCGAACGGCCGGCGTGCCGGGGGCCGGGGCGCGGTGCCGGCGGTGAGCGCCGCGTACTCCTCGAACACGTCGGTGAGCACCTGGGCGAGGCTCCAGCCGTCCAGGATCAGGTGGTGGGAGGTCCACAGCAGGTGCAACCGGGCGTCGGGGAGCCGGACCAGGGTGAGCCGCATCAGGGGTGCCGTGCCGAGGTCGAGGCCGCGTGCGAGGTCGTCGGCGCGCAGCCGGTCCAGCCGTTCGGCCCGTTCCGCCGGGTCGAGTTCGCGCCAGTCCGCGTGGGTGACGGGCACGGTGACGTGGCGGTGCACGACCTGGAGCGGCACCGGCACGCCCTCCCAGACCACCGAGGTGCGCAGGGCGGGGGTGCGGTCGGTGACCCGCTGCCAGGCGAGGGCGAGGGCGTCGGGGTCGGTGACCCCGTCCAGCAGCAGCGCGGCCTGGTCGACGTACACGTCGTCCGGTCCGCCGACCAGCCGGTGGAAGAGCATGCCCTCCTGGAGCGGGGTGAGCGGCAGCAGGTCCTCGACGTCCCGGCCGTCGCCGGCCAGGCGGTCCACCCCGGCCTGGTCCAGCCGGGCCAGCGGGAAGTCGGAGGGGGTGCGGCCGCCCGCGCCGGGGCGGGCGCAGTGCTCGGCGATGGCGGCCAGCGCCCGCACCATGCCCGCGGCCAGCTCCCGTACGGTGTCCTCCCGGTGCACCTGGTCGCTGTAGTGCCAGGTGATCTCCAGCTCGCCGTCGGCCACCAGGGCGGACACGTCGAGCAGGTGGTCCAGCGGGGCGGCGGGGTCCGTGTCCCGGCCGGGTACGTCGGCGACCGGGGCGAAGTCCCCGCCGCCGGGCGCCTCCCACTGCCCGTGGTAGGTGAAGCACACCTGGGGCAGCGGCGGTCCGCCGAGGGCGCGGGCCTGGGGCCGGGGCGAGCCGAGGTGCCCGAGAGCCTGGTAGCCCAGGCCGCGCCGGGGCACGGCCCGCAGCCGTTCCTTGACGGACTTGAGGGTGGCGCCCCAGTCCTCCGGGCCCGCCGGGGTCAGGGTGACCGGGTACTGGGTGGTGAACCAGCCGACCGTGCGGGACAGGTCGGCGCCCTCGGCCAGGTCCTCCTCCCGGCCGTGGCCCTCCAGCGCGACGGTCACCCGGTCGGCGCCCGTCCAGTCGGCCAGCACCCGGCCGAGCGCGCTCAGCAGCACGTCGTTGACCTGGGTGCGGTACGCGGCCGGCACCCGGCGCAGCAGCGCCCCGGTGGTGTCCCGGTCCACCCGGGTGCGCACGGTGCGCACGGTCCCGGCGAGCGGGGTGCCGGGGAGGTCGACGGGGAGCGGGGTGCGCGGCAGGGCGGCCTCCCGCGTCCAGTAGGGCTCGTCGTCGTCGAGGTCGCCGGCCCGGACCCGTTCGGCCAGGGCACGGGCCCAGTCGGCGAACGGGGTGTGTTCGGGCTCCGGCCGGGGCTCCTCGCCGGCCGCCGCCTGCCGGTAGGCCGTCTCCAGGCCGGCGAGCAGGATGCGCCAGGAGACGCTGTCGACGGCGAGGTGGTGGGCGGTGAGGAACAGGCGCGGGCGTTCCCCGCCGGTCAGCAGGGCCGCGCGCAGCAGGGCGCCGGTGCCCGGGTCCAGGGCCGCGCGGGCGGCGCTGGCGGCCTCGGCGGGCGGGGTGTCGGCGCCGTACCGGGTCAGCAGCCCGCCGGCCGGGCCGGTGCCGGGGTGCTGCCGCCAGGTGCCGTCGGTGCGGGTGAAGCGGGTGCGCAGGGCCGGGTGGCGGGCCACCACGGCGTCCAGCGCCCGTTCCAGGGCCCGCTCGTCGAGGTCGTACGGCAGGTCGAGCAGCATCGACATGCTGAAGTGCCGCAGCGGCCCGTGGGTGGCGAGGAACCACTCCTGGACGGCACCGAGCGGGGCGGGCCCGTCCCGGTGCGGGCGCCGGGGGGCGGGTACGGCGGCGGTGCGGCGGGACGCGGCGGCGGCCAGGTCGGCGATCGTCTGGTGCCGGAAGACGTCCTGGGAGCCGATGCGCAGGCCCGCGGCGCGGGCCCGGGAGACGGCCTGGATGCTCAGGATCGAGTCGCCGCCCAGCTCGAAGAAGTTGTCCGTGACACCCACCCGGGCCACCCCGAGCACCTCGGCCCAGATGCCGGCCAGGGTCTCCTCGTCGGGGGTGCGCGGGGCGGTGAACTCCCGTTCGTCCGCGGTGTTCCCGGGCTCCGGCAGGGCGCGGCGGTCCAGCTTGCCGTTGGAGGTCAGCGGCAGCGCGTCCAGCGTGGTGTACGAGGAGGGGACGAGGGCGTCGGGCAGCACGCGGAGCAGGGCCGCGCGCAGGTCGGCGGGGGCCGGCCGGGGTGCGCCGGGCACGGGGACGACGTACGCGGCGAGCCGGGTGTGGCCGTGCCGGTCGGGGACGGCGACGACCGCGGCGGCGGTGACGTCGGGCAGCGCGAGCAGGGCGGCCTCGATCTCGCCGGGCTCGACGCGGTGGCCGCGCACCTTGATCTGGTCGTCGGCGCGGCCCAGGTAGTCGAGGCGGCCGTCGGCGGTCCAGCGGGCCAGGTCGCCGGTGCGGTACATCCGCTCCCCCGGCGCCGCGAACGGGTCGGGCAGGAAGCGGGCCGCGGTCAGGCCCGGCCGGCCGGCGTAGCCCCGGGCGAGCTGCGCGCCCGCCAGGTACAGCTCGCCGCCGACGCCGGGCGGCACCGGCTGGAGCCGGGCGTCCAGCACGTAGGCGCGCACGCCCGGCAGGGGGCGGCCGACCAGCGGGCGGTCGCCGCCGTCGACGCGGCAGGACAGCGCGTCGACCGTGCATTCGGTGGGGCCGTAGAAGTTGTGGGCGGCCACGTCGGGGTGGGCGGCCAGTTCCCGCCAGAGCGCGGGGTCGATCGCCTCGCCGCCGAGCATGAGCACCCGGGGGTGGTGCCGGGGGTCGGTGAGCAGTCCGGCGGGCAGCAGCTGCCGCAGGTAGGAGGGGGTGACGTCGAGGAAGTCGATCCGGTGCTCGACGACGTACTCGACGAGGGCGGCCGGGTCCATCCGGGTGGTCTCGTCGACCAGGTGCAGCGGGTGGCCGTCGGCCAGCAGCAGCACCCCTTCGAGGGAGGTGTCGAAGGAGAACGAGGCGGTGAGCGCGACCCGCAGCGGGCCGCCGCCCGCCTCGGCGACGAAGCCGGCCCGGTGGGCGGCGAGCAGGTGGAGGGCGGAGCGGTGGGACACCACGACGCCCTTGGGGCGGCCGGTGGAACCGGAGGTGTAGATGACGTACGCGGTGTGGTCCGGGTCCAGCGGGGCGCGCCGGTCGGCGTCGGTCGGATCGGTGTCCGGGGCGGTCGCGGGCACGGCGCCGAGGGCCGCCTCGTCCAGCACCAGGGCCGGGCGGGCGTCGTCCAGCAGGAACCGGACCCGCTCCTCGGGCAGCGCCGGGTCCAGCGGGAGGTAGCCGGCGCCGGACTTCCACACGGCGAGGATCGCGACGATCATGTCGGCGGTGCGCGGCAGCCGCAGCGCGACCAGGTCCTCGGCGCCGGCGCCGAGGGCGATGAGGTGGTGGGCGAGCCGGTTGGCGCGGGCGTTGAGGGCGGCGTGGTCCAGCCGTTCGCCGTCGGCGACGAGGGCGGGGGCGTCGGGGGTGCGGGCCGCGCGGCGCTCGAACAGCTCGGGGTGGGTGGTGCCGGCCACGGGGAGCGGGGCGGGGTTCCAGTCGCGCAGGACCCGCCGGGTCTCCTCCCCGGTCAGCAGGGGCAGGGCGCCCAGCGGGCGGTCGGGGGTGGCGCAGGCGCCCTCCAGCAGGCGCAGCAGCTGTCCGGCCATCCGCTCGGCCGTGGCCGCGTCGAACAGGTCGGTGCGGTACTCCAGCAGACCGGTCAGCCCGTCCCCGTCCGGTACGAACTCGATGCTCAGGTCGAAGGTGGCGGCCTGCCGGGGCACGGTGACCGCGGTGGTGGCGAGCCCGTGCGGGGCGGTCGCGGCGGGCGGGTCGGGGTGCAGCAGGACCATCACGTCGAACAGCGGGTTGCGGCCGGCCTCGCGGGGGGCGCCCACCGCCTCCACGATCCGCTCGAACGGCGTGTCGCCGTGGGCGAAGGCGTCGCCCACCGTCTCGGCCGCCCGCCCCAGCAGATCGCGGAAGGACCCGGCGGCGTCCACCGGGGTGCGCAGCACGACGGTGTTCACGAAGAACCCGACGGTCCGTTCGAGGTCGGTGCGGGCGCGGCCGGGGGTGAGGGAGCCGACGGTGATGTCGTCCTGGCCGGACCAGCGGGCCAGCAGCGCCTGGACGGCGGCGACCAGGGCGGTGTGCAGGGTGCCGTGCCGCTCGGCGGCGAGGTCGCGCAGGCGCGTGGCGAGGCGGGCCGGGACGGCGAAGGTGTGGACGGCGCCCGCCCCCGCCTCCTCGCCGCGCCGCGGCCGGTCCAGGGGCAGCTCGGGTGCCGACGCGCCGGCCAGCCGCTCCCTCCAGTGGGCGAGCCGGCTCTCCAGGCGGGGGCCCGAGAGCTGGGCGCGCTGCCACACCGCGAAGTCCGGGTACTGCGTGGCCACCGGCGGCAGTTCCGGCGCGGCGCCCCGCGCGAGGGCGTCGTAGGCGGTGCACAGCTCGTCGAGGACCACGCCCATGGACCAGCCGTCGGTGACGATGTGGTGGGCCGTCAGCAGCAGGACGTGCGAGGCCGCCGACTCGCGCAGCAGCACGGCGCGCAGCAGGGGCCCCTGCCTGAGGTCGAAGGGGCGGGAGTACTCGGCCAGCAGCTCCGCGTCCAGGTCGCCGGCGTCCCGCACCGGCAGCGGCACCTCGCCCGCCGGGTGCACGCGCTGCGCGGGGCGGCCGTCGGTCTCCTCGAAGGTGGTGCGCAGGGCCTCGTGCCGGGCCACCACGGCGGCCAGGGCCGCGCTCAGTGCCCGGTGGTCCGGCGTGCCGGTGAGACGGACGGCCACCGCGCTGTTGTAGCGGGCGTCGCCGGGCCGCAGCCGGTCCAGGAACCACAGGCGCTGCTGCGCGAAGGACAGCGGGAGCGGGCGGTCCCGGTCGGCGCGCGGGATGCCCTGCCGGGCGGCCGGGGCGGCGCCACCGGCCCGCCCGGCGAGCCGCCGCCGCAACGCCTCCCGCAACTCCTCGGGCAGCGCCTCGGCACGATCACGCCGCGAGGGCCGAGCCGGCCGGGAGGACTGCGCGGGGGTGGCGGGCTGCGCGGAACCGGTGGGCTGCGCGGCGGAACCGGTGGGCTGCGCGGGGCCGGAAGGCTGGCCCGAGCCTGAAGGCTGGCCCGAGCCGGTGGACTGCTCGGCGGAACCGGAAGCCTGCGCGGAACCGGAGGGCCGCCCGGAGCCGGAAGGCTGCTCCGAACCGGAGGGGTGCGAAGGGGTCGAAGACGTCATGGTCGTCGGATCCTCACCGTTCGTGGTCGTGGCCGCCGGACGCGGCGTCTTCGGTGTCGTGGCCGTGCGAGGGGCCCGGGCCGGCGTCGTGGTACCCGGGAACCGGGAGGTCGTCGCCGTACCCGGGGGCCGGGACGTCGTCGCCGTACCCGGGGACCGGGACGTCGCCGTACGCCGCCCCTTCCAGTTCGCTCAGTACCTGTTCCTCCACCAGCTCCGCCAGGGCGGCGACGGTGCGGGTGACCAGGACGTCGCGGGGGGTGAGCGTGACGCCGAACGCGTCGTTGGCGCGGGAGGCGATGAGCAGGGCGCGCAGGGAGTCGCCGCCGAGCAGGAAGTAGTCGTCCTCGGCGCCCACGGCCGTCTGGAGGGTCTCCTCCCAGATGGCCGCCACCGCCTCCTCGGTGGGGGTGCGGGGTGCCACGTACTCGGGGCGGCGGTCCCGCTCCTCCTCCGGCGCCGGGGCGGGCAGGGCGGCCCGGTCGGTCTTGCCGTTCTCGGTGAGCGGGAAGCGGTCCAGCACCACGAACGCGGACGGCACCATGTACCCCGGCAGCGAGCGGGCGGCCAGCGCCCGCAGCTCGGCGGGGGCGGGCGGTTCGGCGCCGGGGGCCGTGAGCAGGTGGGCGACCAGGCGCGGCAGGCCGGGTTCGTCCTCGCGCACGGTGACCACGGCGTCCAGCACGCCCGGATGGCCAACCAGGGTGGCCTCGACCTCGCCCGCCTCGATGCGGTGGCCGCGCAGCTTGAGCTGGTGGTCGGTGCGGCCCAGGTAGTGCAGTTCGCCGGCGCCGTCCCGGCGCACCAGGTCGCCGGTGCGGTACATACGGGTGCCGGGCGCGCCGAACGGGTCGGCGGTGAACCGGGCGGCGGTCAGTCCGGGCCGGCCGAGGTAGCCGCGGGCCAGTGCCGGTCCGCTCAGCCAGAGTTCACCGGCGACGCCGTCGGGGACCGGCCGCAGCCGGGCGTCGAGGACGTAGGCGCCGGTGGCGGGCAGCGGGCGGCCGATGGGCGGTGCGGTGCCGTCCGCCGCCAGCGGTGCGGACCAGGTGGCGACGACGGTGGCCTCGGTGGGGCCGTAGGAGTTGACCATGCGGTGGTGCGGGGCCCAGCGGGCGACGAGTTCGGGGCCGCACGCGTCGGCGCCGACGATCAGCGTCTTCAGGTCCGGCAGCGTGCCGGGGGTGTCGGCCGGCAGGGTGGCGAGCGCGGCCGGCGGCAGCAGGGTGTGCGTGACGCGCTCGCTCCGCAGGACGTCGGCGAGTTCGGCGCCGAGCAGCGGTCCCGGCCGGGGGACGACCAGGCGGGCGCCGTGCGGCAGGGACATGCACAGTTCGAGCACGGAGGCGTCGAAGCTGGGCGTGGCGAAGGCCAGCACCCGGTCGCCGGGGGCGACTCGGTAGTGCCCGGCCTCGGCGGCACTGAACGCGGCGAGCCCGCGGTGGGTGACGACGACGCCCTTGGGGGTGCCGGTGGAACCGGAGGTGTAGATGACGTAGGCCGGGTCGTCCAGGTCGAGCGGGCGGGCCCGGTCGGCGTCGGTGGGCCGGTGTCCGGGCACGTCGTCCGGCGGGGCGGCGAGCAGGCCGGCGACCTCCTTGGCGTCCAGGGTGAGGGCGGGCGCGGCGTCGCCCAGCATCAGGGCGATGCGCTCCTCGGGGTAGGCGGGGTCTACGGGCAGGAAGGCAGCGCCGGCCTTGCTGACCGCCAGCTGCGCCAGCACCATGTCCGCCGAGCGGGGCAGCAGCAGCGCGACGAGGTCGCCGGGGCCGGTGCCGCGGGCGATCAGCCGGTGCGCCAGCCGGTTGGCCCGGTCCTCGGTCTCCGCGAAGGTCAGCGGCGGGCCGGCCGCGTCGAGCGCGGGGGCGTTCGGCCACCGGTCGACGGCGGCCTCGACGAGGGCGGGCAGGGTGGCTGCGGGCACCGGTGCGGACGCGGGACGGACCGGTCCGCGCAGCAGCCGGTGCCGCTGCTCCGGCGGAGTCACGTCGAGGTCGTCGAGGCGGGCGGTGCCGTCCGAGGCGGCCAGCACGTCCAGGGCCCGCAGCAGCTGCCCGGCCAGCGAGGCGGCGGTGGCCTCGGTGAAGTACCGCGGGTCGTAGCCGAGTTCGACGGTCAGCCGGTCACCGGGCGAGACGACCACGGTGAGCGGGTAGTTGGTGGCCTCGCGGGCGTCCAGCTCGCGCAGGGCGAGTCCGTGCGCGCCCGCGGTCGCGTCGCCGACCGGGTAGTTCTCGAAGACCACCAGGCTGTCGAAGAGGGCGGTGCCCGGCGGGAGTCCGCCGAGGGCGTGCAGCGTGCTGAGCGGCAGGTGGTCGTGGAGGCGGTCCTCGGCGCGGGCCTCCTGGAACGCGCGCAGCCAGGTGTCGCAGCGGGCACCGCCGTCGACCCCGGTGCGGGCGGGGAGGGTGGTGATGAACAGGCCGGTGATGGTGTCGGCGCCGGGCAGTCCGGCGGGCCGCCCGGAGACGGTGGTGCCGAAGCAGACCTCCCGCTCGCCGCTCCACCGCGCCAGCAGCAGCGCCCAGGCGCCCTGCACCACGGTGTTCAGGGTGAGGCGGTGCCGACGGGCGAACTCCTCCAGGCGCCGGGTGTGTTCGGTGTCCAGCCGCTGGGACAGCCAGGTGCCGGAGCGGGCGGTGGCGCCCGGGGCGGGCCGGTGGTCGTACGGCAGCGGGGTCGGGGTGTCGAGACCGGCCAGGACGCCGCGCCAGTGTTCCTCCGCCTGCCGGGTGTCGCGGGCGGCGAGCCATGCGGCGTACTCCGCGAACGGCCGGCGCTCGGGCGGCCGGGGCCGTTCGCCGCGGGTGAGGGCGGCGTGCGCGGCCGTGACGTCGGACAGGACGTGGAAGACGCTCCAGCCGTCCAGCAGGACGTGGTGGAAGGTCCACACGACGCGGACCGCGTCCGGGCCGAGCCGGACCAGGGCGATGCGCAGCAGCGGGGCGCGGTCCAGGGCGATGCCCCGGGCCCGCTCGTCGGCGAGCAGCCGCTCCAGCTCCGCGCCGTGCCGGCCGGCCGGGAGCGCGCTCCAGTCGTGCGCGGTGACCGGCAGGGTGACGTGCCGGTGGACGACCTGGAGCGGCACGGGTACCCCGTGCAGGGCGACGGAGGTGCGCAGCACGGGGGTGTGGTCGACGACGTGCTGCCAGGCGGCGGCCAGCGTCGCCGGGTCGTGGACGCCGTCCGCCACGAAGGTGATCTGCTCGACGTAGAGGCCGTGTTCGGCGTCGTCCAGGCCGTGCATCACCATGCCGGTCTGGGTGGGGGTGAGCGGGTAGACGTCGGTCACGTCCGTGCCGTCCCCGGCGATCCGGTCCACGGCCGCCTGGTCCAGCGGGGCGAGCGGGAAGTCGGAGGGGGTGCGGCCGCCGGCGCCGGGTCCGGCGCAGTGCCGGAGGATCTCCCGGAGTTCGTCGGTGAGTTCGGCCGCCAGTCGGGCGACGGTCTCCCGTCGGTGCACCGCGCGGGAGTACGACCAGGTGAACTCCAGCCGGTCGCCGGTGACCCGGCCGAGGACGTCGAGGAGGTGGGGCCGGTCCGCCGAGCGGTCCATGCCGCCGGCGAGCCCGTCGTGCGGCGCGTGCAGCAGGCCGTCCGGTGCGGCGGTCCGGTCCTGCCGGCCCAGGTAGTTGAAGCAGACCGGGGGCAGGCCGGGCAGTTCGCGGCCGGCGGTGGGGTGCAGGAAGCGCAGGGCGCCGTAGCCGAGCCCGCCCCGCGGTACGGCCCGCAGGTTCTCCTTGACGGTCTTCAGCACGGTGCCGGTGTCCGCGTCCCGGGGCACGTCCAGGGCGACCGGGTACATGGCGGTGAACCAGCCGGCGGTCCGGGCGAGGTCGGTGTCCTCGAACAGTTCCTCGCGGCCGTGGCCCTCCAGCGTCACCGCCACCCGGTCCCGGCCGGTCCAGCGGGCCAGGACCCGGCCCAGCGCGGACAGCAGGACGTCGTTGACGCGGGTGCGGTACACGTCCGGGACGTCCCTGAGCAGGCGGCGCGTCTCCTCGGCGTCGAGCCCGGCGGTCACGCTGTCCTCGTCGGCGGCGGTGTTGGTGCCGCCGGGATGGTCGGCGGGCAGTCCGGCGGAGGTGTCCAGGGCCGTCCAGTGGGCGAGTTCGGCGTCGAAGCCGCCCGCCGCGGTGTGCTCGGCGAGCCGCCGTGCCCAGGCCCGGAACGAGGTGCTCTTCGGGGCGAGGGCGGGCCGGGCGCCGTCCCGCAGCGCGCGGTAGGCGCTCTGGAGGTCCTCCAGGATCAGCTGCCAGGACACGGCGTCCACGACCAGGTGGTGGGCGGCGAGCAGCAGCACGGGCCGGCCGCCGTCGGCCGGCCGGCACAGCGCGGCCCGCAGCAGCGGCCCGCCGGCCAGGTCGAAGCCGGCGGCCAGGGCGCCGGCCACCTCCTCCGGGGCCGTGCCGTCGTGCACCTCCAGGTGCGGGGTGTCCGCGCCGGGCGGGGTGCCGTACTGCCGCCACCGCCCGGCACCGGTCGGCTCGAAGCGCATGCGCAGCGCGTCGTGGTGCGCCAGTACGGCGGCCAGGGCGGCCCGCAGCAGCGTCTCGTCCGGGTCCGGGAGCAGCTCGTAGGAGACCGTCTGGCTGAAGTGGGCGGGGTCGCCGGTGAGGGTGTCCAGGAGCCAGTGCTGCACGGGGGTGAGCGGGGTCTCGCCGGTCACCGGCCCCTGCTCGGCGGCGACCGCGGAGGCGGCGGGGTCCGGGAGCCGCTCGGCGACGGCGGCGAGCGCGGCGAGGGTCTGGTGGGTGAACAGGTGGCGGGGGGTCAGGGCGAGGCCGGCCCGGCGGGCGGCGGAGACGACCTGGATGCCGAGGACGGAGTCGCCGCCGAGGGTGAAGTAGTTGTCGTCGGCGCCGACCTCGGGCACGTCCAGCACCTCGCACCAGATGGCCGCGAGGGTCTGTTCGGCCCCGGTGCGCGGCGGTCGGCCGGACCCGCCGGCGGTCGGCGCGGCCCACCGGGGCACGGGCAGCGCCCGCCGGTCGAGCTTGCCGGTGGCCCCGAGCGGCAGCCGCTCCAGCGGGACGACGAGGGCGGGCACCAGGTGGTCGGGGAGGCCGCGGGCGAGGAAGGCGCGCAGCTCACCGGGTTCGGGCAGGCCGTCCGGCTGGTCCGCGGCGCCGTCGGGGGCGGCCGGGCGGGGCACCACGTAGCCGACCAGGCGGCGGTGGCCCGCGTGTTCGACGACCCGGGCCGCCGCCGCGGACACCGCCGGGTGGCGGGCCAGCGCGGCCTCCACCTCGCCGAGTTCGATGCGGAAGCCGCGCACCTTCACCTGGTCGTCACCGCGGCCGAGGTAGACGAGGTCGCCGTCGGCCGTCCAGCGGACCAGGTCGCCGGTGCGGTACATGCGGCTGCCGGGCGGGCCGAACGGGTCGGGCAGGAAGCGGGCGGCGGTCAGGCCGGGGCGGCGCAGATAGCCGCGGGCGACGCCGGTCCCGGCGAGGAACAGCTCGCCGGGCGCGCCGGCCGGTACCGGGCGCAGCCGCTCGTCCAGGACGTAGGCGCGGGCGCCGCCGAGCGGCCGGCCGATCGGCGGGTCGCGGTCGGGGTCGGCCGGGTCGCAGGTGAACGCGGTGGCGTAGACGGTGGCCTCGGTGGGGCCGTAGATGTTGCGCACCCGGCTGCCGGGGACGGCCGCGCGGACCCGGTCCACGGTCCGGGCGGGCAGCCCCTCCCCCGCGAGGACGACGGTGTCCGCGGTGATCCGGACGGCGCCCTCGGCGAGCAGCCGGTCCAGCGCGGAGGGGACCGCGCTGAGCAGTCCGGCCCGCCAGGGCCCGGGGCGCTCGGCGAGGGCCAGCAGGTCGCGGACGATCTCCACGCAGCCGCCGGACAGCAGCGGCGAGAAGATCTCGAAGACCGACACGTCGAAGTTGAGCGAGGTGGACGCCAGCACGTGTTCCAGACCGCGCCCGGTGAACTCGGCGGCCGCCCAGTCGGTCAGCGCCCGTACGGACGCGTGGCTGACGACCACGCCCTTGGGGCGGCCGGTCGAGCCGGAGGTGTGGATGACGTAGGCCGGGTGGGCGGGCAGCAGGGTGCCGTGCCGCTCGTCGTCGCCGACGGGCGTGTCCGGCACACCGGTGCCGGGCTCGTCGTCCAGCAGCACGCGGGTGTACGGCCCCTCGGGCAGCCGGCCGGCGGTCTCGGCGGACGCGATCACGGCGTCGGGCCGTACGTCCTCGAAGAGGAAGGCCACGCGCTCGGCGGGGTGGCGCGGGTCGACCGGCAGATAGCCGGCGCCGCTCTTCAGCACCGCGAGCAGGGCCACGACCAGGTCGGCGGTGCGGGGCAGGCAGAGGGCGACGAAGCGCTCGGGTCCGGCGCCGGCGGCGATGAGCAGCCGGGCCAGCCGGTTGGAGCGGGCGTCGAGTTCGCGGTAGGTGAGGCAGGTGCCGGCGTGCCGGACGGCCGGGGCGTCCGGGGTGCGCTCGGCCTGCCGCCGGAACGCGGCGGGCAGGGTGTCCTCGGGGGCCTCGGCCACCCGGCCGCCGAACCGGTCCAGCAGGGCGCGCCCCTCGGCCGGGTCCAGCAGCGGCAGGTCGGCCAGGCGGCTCTCCGGTGCGTCGGCCATGCCGGTGAGCAGGGTGCGCAGGCTCTCGCCGAGCGCCCGCACCGTGGTGGCGTCGAAGGCGTCCGGGTCGTAGTCCAGGTTGACGGCCAGGGTGTCGCCGGGCGCGACGACCACGCCGAGCGCGTAGTTGGTCGGCTCCAGGTCCCGTTCCTGCTCCAGGGTCAGGCCGTGCCGGGCCGGCGCGTCCTCGTCGAACGGGTAGTTCTCGAAGACCACGATGGAGTCGAACAGGCTGGTGCCGCCGGGCAGTTCGCTCCACGACTGCACCTGCGCCAGCGAGACGAAGTCGTGGCGCCGGGCCTCCGCCTGGGCGTCCTGGAGTTCGCGCAGCCAGTCCGGCAGCGGACGCCGCCCGTCGACGCGGACCCGGGTGGGCAGGGTGTTGATGAACAGGCCGACCATCGAGGTGACGCCGGGCAGTTCGGCGGGCCGGCCGGAGACGGTCGTGCCGAACACCACGTCGTCACCGCCGCCGTAGCGGGACAGCAGCAGCCCCCAGGCGCCCTGGAGGACCGTGTTGAGGGTCAGCCCGGCCCGCTGGGCGGTCTCCCGCAGCCGTGCCGAGACGTCCGGGCCGAGGGTCATCCGCACGGACCCGGAGGAGGAGGCGCGGTGGGCCTCGGCGGGCCGCCGGTCGCGGGGCAGCTCGGTGGGTGCCTGGAAGCCGGCGAGGGTGGTGCGCCAGTACCGCTCGGCGTCGCCGCGGTCCCGCCCGGACAGCCAGCGCAGGTAATCGGCGAAGGGCCGCCGCTCGGTGGTGCGCGGGGGGCGCCCGGAGGTCAGGGCGGCGTAACGTTCGCACACCTCGTCGAAGACCTGGGCCGCGCTCCAGCCGTCGAGCAGGACGTGGTGGAACGTCCACACCAGCCGGACCCGGTCCGGTGCCAGCCGGATCAGGGTCAGCCGCATCAGGGGCGCGGCGCCCAGGTCGATGCCCGCGTCCCGGTCCGCGGCGAGCAGCCGGTCCAGTTCGTCCGCGCCGGATCCGGCGGGCCGGCCGGACCAGTCGTGGTGGGTGACGGGCACGGTGGCCCGGTGCCGGACGACCTGGAGCGGTTCCGCGGTCTCCTGCCACACCAGGTGGGTGCGGAGTACGGGGTTGGCGTCCGCGGTCCGCTGCCACGCCTCGGCGAGCGCGTGCGGGTCGGTGACGCCGGTCAGGACCAGCTGCACCTGGTTGACGTAGGTGCGGCCGCCGGTGTCTAGCAGGCTGTGGAAGAGCATGCCGGCCTGCATCGGGGTCAGCGGGTAGATGTCCGCGACGTCCCGGCCGTCCCCGGCGATCCGGTCCACGGCGGCCTGGTCCAGCCGGGCCAGCGGGAAGTCCGACGGGGTGCGGCCGCCCGCGTCCGGCAGGGCGCAGTGCGCGACGAGGTCGCCGAGCGCCCGCAGCATGCCCTCGGCGAGCGCGGTGACGGTCTCCGGACGGTGCCGTCCGGCGCTGTAGTGCCAGGTGATCTCCAGCCGGTCGTCCTCGACCCGGGCCACGACGTCCAGCAGGTGCGGGCGTTCGGTGCTTGGCGCCTCCGCTCCGCCCAGGCCGCCGGGCACCGCCCCGATCAGGGTGCCGGTGCCGGCCGACCAGTCGAATCGGCCCAGGTAGTTGAAGCTGATGCCGGGCCCGGGCGTGCCGGTGAGCCGTTCCTCGCGGGCGAGGTGGCGCAGCACGCCGTGGCCGAGTCCCCGGTCGGGTACGGCGCGCAGCTGTTCCTTGACCGACTTCAGGGCGGTGCCCCAGTCCCCCGCCGGGACGGTGAGGGCGACCGGGTGGAGCGAGGTGAACCAACCGACCGTGCGGGACAGGTCGACGTCCTCGAAGAGTTGGTCCTCGCGGCCGTGCCCCTCCAGGCCGACGGCGACGGTGTCGCGTCCGGTCCAGTCGGCGAGGACCCGGCCGAGCGCGGTGAGCAGGACGTCGTCGATGCGGGTGCGGTAGACGCCGGGGACGCGGCGCAGCAGGTCGGCGGTGCGGGCGGGGTCGAGCCGGACGGTGACCTCGCGGACGTCGGCGGCGGTGTTGCCCCCGGCGAGGTCCACGGGCAGCCGGTCCGCGCAGGCGCGTGCGGTGTGCTCCCAGTGGGCGAGGTGTGCGGCGAAGCGGTCCCGGTCGCGCAGCCGGCGGGCCCACTCCCCAACGGAGGTGGTGCGGGCGGGCAGCCGTACGGGTTCGCCGGCGGCGGCCTGCCGGTAGGCGGTCTCCAGGTCCTCCAGCAGGATGCGCCAGGAGACGCCGTCGACCACCAGGTGGTGGGCGACCAGCAGCAGCCGGGCGGGCCGGGTGCCGCCGGCCGGGAACAGGCGGGCGGCGAACAGCGGGCCGGTGTCCAGCCGGAGTCCGGCGTGCGCGGCGGCGGTGACGTGTTCCTCGTCCGCCGGGTCGTGCACGCCGAGCAGCTCGGGCTCCGGGCCTTCGGCGGCGGCGACGTCCTGCCGCCAGGTGCCGTCGCCGCCGTCGTCGTCGAGGACGAACCGGGCGCGCAGGGCGTCGTGGTGGGTCCACAGGGCGGTGAGGGCGCGGCGCAGGGCGTCCTGGTCGACGGCGCCCGCGGTCTCGATGACGACGGACTGGTTGAAGAAGGCGGGGTCCGCCGGGCGCGGGTCGAGGAACCAGTGCTGGATCGGCAGCAGGCCGACCTCTCCGTCGACCGGTCCGGTGCCGGCGACGGCGGGTGCGGCTCCGCCGGCGGCGGTGGCGAGTTCGGCCACCGTGGGGTGCCGGAACAGGTCGCGGGGGCTGAGCGCGAGTCCCGCGGCCCGGGCCCGGGAGACCACCTGGATGCTGAGGATGGAGTCGCCGCCCAGCATGAAGAAGTTGTCGTCGACGCCGACCCGGTCCACGCCGAGCAGGTCGGCCCAGATCCCGGCGAGGGCCCGCTCGGTGGCGGTGCGCGGGGCGCGGTGGCCGTGCTCGCCGCCCGCCGACCAGTCGGGGGCGGGCAGCCGCCGCCGGTCGACCTTGCCGTTGGCCGTCAGCGGCAGCTCCGGCACGGTGACGAAGGCGGCGGGCAGCATGTAGTCGGGCAGTCCGGCGGCCAGGTGGGTGCGCAGTTCGGTGGCGGAGGGCACCGCGGCGGCGCCGGCCGGCACGAGGTGGGCGGCGAGCCGCTTGCGTCCGGCGTCCTCGTACAGGGAGACGACGGCCTCGGCGACGGCGGGGTGGGCGGTGAGCCGGGCCTCGATCTCGGCGGGTTCGACGCGGAAGCCGCGGATCTTGATCTGGTCGTCCGCGCGGCCGACGAAGTGGAGTTCCCCGTCGGCGCTCCAGCGCACGACGTCGCCGGTGCGGTACATGCGGGTGCCGGGCGGCCCGTAGGGGTCGGCGAGGTAGCGGGCGGCGGTCGCCCCGGGCCGGCCCGCGTAGCCCCGGGCCAGTCCGGCGCCGGCGATGTACAGCTCGCCCGGTACGCCCGGCGGCTGCGGCTGGAGGGCGGTGTCCAGGACGTACACGCGGGTGTTGTCGAGCGGCCGGCCGATGGGCAGTACGGCGGGCAGCGGGTCGCCGGAGCGGAAGACGCGGCGGGTGGCGAAGGTGGTGGTCTCGGTGGGGCCGTAACCGTCCACGACGGTCAGGCCGGGGCAGGCGTCCAGGACCCGGCGCACCACCGCGCCGGGCACAACCTCGCCGCCCGTCCACACCTCGCGGGCGCCGCGCAGGCAGCCGGGGTCCTCCTGGGCCAGCAGGCGGAACAGGCCCGCGGTCAGCCACAGGCAGCTCACCCGCCGCTCGGTGACGGCGCGCCGGACCTCGGCGGCGTCCAGGTCGGCGGGCGGGGCGAGGACGGCCGTACCGCCGCGCAGCAGCGGCACCCACACCTCGTAGGTGGAGGCGTCGAAGGCGTGCGGCGAGTGCACGAGGACCCGGTCGTGTCCGGCGAAGGCCCGGTCCAGGGCGAGCGCGGCGACGTCGCGCTGGCGTACCGCGACGCCCTTGGGGGTGCCGGTGGAGCCGGAGGTGAACATCACGTACTGGACGTTGTCGGGGCGTACGGCCGGGGCGGGCGCGGCGTCGGTGGCCGGGCTGTCGTCGGCCGGGGTGTCGTCGGCCGGGGTGTCGTCGGCCCGCAGGACGCCGTCACCGGGCAGCAGTTCGCGGGCCGTCCGCTCGCGGCCGGCGTCGGTGAGCAGCAGCCCGGCCCCGGCCTCGGCGAGGGTGCGGCGCAGCCGCTCGGCCGGCGCCCTGCCGTCCAGCGGTACGTACACGCCGCCGGTGCGCACCAGCGCCAGCTGGGTGACGACCAGGGCGGCGGAGCGGTCCATGAGGACGCCGACCGGGTGTTCCGGCCGTACCCCGAGCGCGGTCAGCCGGGTCGCGAGGCGGGCCGCGCGGGCGTCGAGTTCGCGGTAGGTGAGGTGCTCGTCCCCGGCCTCCAGGGCCACGGCGTCGGGGGTGCGGCGCACCTGCGCGGCGAAGAGGGCGGCGACGGTGGTGTCGGGCAGGTCGGTGGCGGTGTCGTTCCAGGCGCGCAGCACCTGCTCGCGGCGGTCCGGGCCGAGCAGCGGCAGCCGGGCGGGCGGGCGGTGGGCGCCGTCGGTCATGCCGGTGAGCAGGACGGTCAGGTACTCGGTCAGCCGCTCGGCGGTGGCGGTGTCGAACAGCTCGGGGTCGTAGCCGAGGCGCAGGCCCAGTTCCTCGCCCGGGTAAGCGGTGAGGCTGAGCGGGTAGTTGGTGGTCTCGACGCCCTCCAGGCCGCTCAGGCGCAGCCCGTGGGCGGCGGCGAGGTCGTCGTCCACCGGGTAGTTCTCGAAGACGACGATGCTGTCGAACAGGGCGGCCCGTTCGGGGAGTTCGGTGAAGGTGCGGATGCGGGTGAGCGGCAGGTGGTCGAAGCGCCGGTCCTCGCTCTGGTCGTGCTGGAGCGCACGCAGCCAGTCGAGCAGGGTGCCGTCGGCGGGGACGGCGGCCCGGGTGGGCAGGGTGGTGATGAACAGGCCGGTCATGGCGTCGGCGCCGGGCAGCTCGGGCGGCCGTCCGGACACGGTGGTGCCGAACACCGCCTCGTCGCGGCCCGCCTGCCGGGCCAGCAGCAGCGCCCAGGCGCCCTGCACCAGGGTGTTGAGGGTGAGGCCGGAGGTGCGGGCCAGTTCCTCCAGCGCCCGGGTGATGGGCGCGGGCAGCGTGCCGTGGACGGCGGCCGTGGACTCGGCGCGGTGGGCCTCGCGCGGTTCGCGGTCGTACGGCAGCGCGGTGGCCTCGGCCAGGCCGGACAGGCGGCGCCGCCAGTGCCGTTCGGCCGCGTCCGGGTCGCGCTGCCGGAGCCAGGCCACGTACTCCCGGTGGGGCGGGCGGTGCGGGAGGGCGCCGGCCCCGGCGTGCCGGGCGAAGACGTCCGAGAGCACCTGGAACATGCTCCAGCCGTCCAGCAGCAGGTGGTGGAAGGACCACACCACGCGCACCGCGGTGGCGGAGACGCGGGCGAGGAGCAGGCGCTGGAGCGGGGCCCGCCCGAGGTCGATGCCGTCGGCGCGGTCGCGGACCAGCAGGTCGTCGAGCCGGGCGCGGCGCTCGTCCTCCGTCAGGTCGCGCCAGTCCAGGTGGGTGACGGGCAGCCGGGCGTGCCGCTCCACCACCAGCAGCGGTTCGGGTACGTCCTGCCACACGACCCGGCCGCGCAGCACCTCGGTGCGGTCGGTCACGTGCTGCCAGGCGGCGGCGAGGGCGTCCGGGTCGGGCACGCCGTCCAGAAGGAACGTCAGCTGCTGGACGTAGACACCGCGGTCGTCCTGGGACAGGCCGTGGAAGAGCATGCCCGCCTGGGTGGGCGTGAGCGGCAGGACGTCGGCCACCGCGGCCGGGGCCGCGCCGGTGATCCGGTCGACGGCGGCCTGGTCGAGGCGGGCCAGCGGGAAGTCGGAGGGGGTGCGGCCGGCGGCTCCGGGCCGGGCGGCGTGCCGGGCCAGGTCGGCGAGCGCGTCGGTGAAGCGCCCGGCGAGGTCCGCGACCGTCTCCTCGCGGCCCGGCCGGTCGGCGTAGAACCAGGTGAACTCCAGGCTATCGTCGACGAGTCGGCCGACGACCTCCAGGGCGTGCGGGCGCTCGGCCGCCGGGTCGGCGTCCAGTTCCAGGGGGCGTACGGTGCCCCGGTAGAGGCCGTCCGGGTCCTCGGGCGCGTCCATCCGGCCCAGGTAGTTGAAGCTGATCTCCGCGTCCGCGGTGCGCGGTGCCGGCCCGGGGACGGCCAGCCGGCGCAGCGCGTCGTGGCCCAGGCCGTGCCGGGGTACGGCGCGCAGCTGCTCCTTGACCCGCTTCAGCACGGTGTCCCAGCCGGCGTCCCCGGGAACGGAGAGGGCGACGGGGTAGCGGGTGGTGAACCAGCCGACCGTGCGGCTGATGTCCAGCTCGGGGAAGAGTTCCTCGCGGCCGTGTCCCTCGACGTCGACCACCACCCGGTCCCGGCCGCTCCAGGCGCACAGGGCCCGGCCGAGGGCGCTGAGCAGGACGTCGTTGGCCTGGGTGCGGTAGGTGTCGGGCAGGGTGCGCAGCAGGGCCGAGGTCGTCGCGGGGCTCAGGCGTACGGTGACCGAGCGCTGCGCGGCGTAGGTGCCGGGGCCGTCCGCCGGGCCGGCGGGGAGGCCGGGCCCTCCGGCCGGGACCGCGTCGGCCCAGTAGGCGCGCTCGTCGTCGAAGCCGCCGTCCGCCGCGTGGGCGTTCAGCCTGCGGGCCCACTGCCGCAGCGGCGTGGACTTCGCGGGCAGCGCGGCGGCGCCGTCGTCGCCCGCCCGGCGGGCCCGGTAGGCGCGGTCCAGGTCCTCCAGCAGCAGCCGCCAGGAGACCCCGTCGACCACCAGGTGGTGGACGGCGAGGTGCAGGACGGGGGGCCGGCCGGTGCCGGGGTCGTGCAGCACGGCCCGCAGCAGCGGTCCCCGGGCGAGGTCGAACGGGCCGAAGTGGGGGGTGTCGGTCTCCGGGCCGGTGTGCCGGGCCAGGCGCAGGCGGGGCGCCCGGTCGTCGATGGACCAGCCGGCCCCGCCGGCCGCGTCGCCGGCCTCGAACCGGGAGCGCAGGGCGTCGTGGTGGGCGACCAGGTCGTTCAGCGCGTCCTGAAGCGCCGCCGGGTCCAGGTCGTCGGGCATCCGCAGGGAGAGCGCCTGGGAGAAGTGGCCGGCGCGTGTCCCGGCGGTGTCGAACAGCCAGTGCTGGATGGGCGTCAGGGGTGCCGTGCCGGTGGCCGCCTCCGGTGCGGGCGCGGTGTCGCGCGGGAGCGCGGCGGCGTCCGCGCGGTGCGCGAGGGCGGCCACGGTCTGGTGCTGGTAGACGTCGCGGGAGGTGAGCGGCAGCCCCTCCTGCCGGGCGCGGGCCACCACCTGGATGCTGAGGATGGAGTCGCCGCCGAGTTCGAAGAAGTTGTCGTCGACGCCGATCCGTTCCACCCGCAGCACCTCGGCCCAGATCGCGGCGAGGGCGCGCTCGGTGGGGGTGCGGGGCGCGACGTGCCGTACCGCGCGCACGGCGGGCCCGGGGTCGGGGAGCCGGCCGCGGTCGAGCTTGCCGTTGGGGTTGAGCGGCAGCGCGTCCAGCACGACGACGGTCGACGGGACCATGTAGTCGGGCAGCGAACGGCCGAGTTCCCGGCGTACGGCCTCGGGGTCCGCGCGCTCGCCGGGGGCCGGGACGACGTAGCCGACCAGGCGCCGGTGGCCGTCGCCGTCCGTGGCGGCGACGGCCGCCGCCCCGGCCACGCCCGCGCAGCCGCGCAGCGCCTCCTCCACCTCGCCGAGTTCGATGCGGAAGCCGCGCACCTTGACCTGCTGGTCGGTCCGGCCGACGTACTCCAGCGCGCCGTCGGGGCGGCGGCGCACCAGGTCGCCGGTGCGGTACATGCGCTCCCCCGGCGCGCCGAACGGATCGGCGACGAACCGGGAGGCGGTCAGTCCGGGCCGGTTCAGATAGCCGCGGGCCAGTCCGCCGCCCCCGAGGTACAGCTCGCCGGTGACGCCGGTGGGCTGGGGCCGCAGGGAGCCGTCGAGGACGTAGGCGCGGGTGAGCGCGACCGGGGTGCCGATGGGCGGGGCCTGCTCCGGCAGCCGGTCGCCGGCGAACCAGGCGGTGGCGTAGACGGTGGCCTCGGTGGGGCCGTAGATGTTGGCGATCCGGCAGCCGGGCAGGGCGGCCCGCAGGTCGTGCGCCGTCTGGAGGGGCAGGGCCTCGCCGGCGAGGACGACGGTGCCGGCCGTCACGGGTGCCGTGCCGCCCGCGACCAGCCGGGAGACGACGGACGGCACCCCGCTGAGCAGTCCGGCCCGCCGGGGTCCGGCGCCGTCGGCGAGGGCCGGCAGGTCGGCGACCACCTCGACGGTGCCGCCGGACACCAGCGGGCAGAGCAGTTCGAAGACCGAGACGTCGAAGTTGAGGGAGGTGGAGGCGATCACATGGGCCAGCTCCCCGGCGCCGAACCGCTCCCCCGCCCACGCGGCGAGCGCGGCGACGGTGCGGTGGGTGACCACGACGCCCTTGGGGCGGCCGGTGGAGCCCGAGGTGTAGATGACGTACGCGGGGTGGTCCGGCAGCAGCGGCCGGACCCGGTCGGCGTCGGTCAGCCCGGTGTCGGCGGTGTCCGTACCGGCGCAGTCCTCCAGGAGCAGCGGCGTGCACTGGGGCGGCAGCGCGGCTGCGGTCTCCCGGGTGGCGACGACGAGGGCGGGCCGGGCGTCGTCGAGCATGAGCCGGATCCGGTCGGCGGGGTAGGCCGGGTCGACGGGGAGGTAGCCGGCGCCCGAGGTGAGCACCGCCCAGAGCACGGGCACCAGGTCGGCGGTGCGCGGCAGGCAGAGCGCGACCAGGTTCTCCGGGCCCGCGCCGCGCGCGACGAGCCGCCGGGCCAGCCGGTTGGCGCGCCGGGCGACCTCGGCGTAGTCCAGCCGGACCGGGCCGCAGACGACGGCGGTGCGGTCGGGGGTCCGGGCGGCCTGGGCGTGGAGCAGCCCGGGGAGGGTGTCGTGCCCGGTCTCCCGGGCCGGACGGGCGGGCGGGTTCCCGCTCTCCACCAGCGTGCGCTGTTCCTCGGCCGACAGCATGGGCAGTGCGGCCAGTGTGCGGCCGGGGCCGTCCGCCATGCCTTCCAGCAACCGGTGCAGATGAGCGGTCATCCGGGCCACGGTCGCCGCGTCGAACAGGTCCGTGTTGAACTCGGCGGTCAGCACGCAGCCGCCGTCCGGGTCCGGCGTGAACTCCAGGACCAGGTCGAAGCGGGCGGCGGGGCGGGGCAGCGGGTGCTCGGCGAGGCGCAGGCCGCCGGAGCGCGGCGGCACCGGGAGCGCGGTCTGCTGCACGACGAGCGCCTGTACGAGCGGGGTGCGGCCGGGGTCGCGGGGCGGGGCCAGTTCCTCCACCACCCGGTCGAAGGGGACCCCGTCGTGGGCGAAGGCGTCCAGCACCGTCGTCCGCATGCTCTCCACGAACCGGTCCACGGTCGCCCGCTCGTCCACCTCGCCGCGCAGCACCACCGTGTTGGCGAAGAAGCCGGGCACGTCCTCCAGGTCCCGCCGGCCGCGGCCGGTGGTGACGGTGCCGAACGCGATGTCCCGCTGCCCGGAGTAGCGGGAGAACAGCAGCGCGGCGGCGCCCGCGTACAGGGTGAACACCGTGGTGCCGCGGCCCGCGGCCAGTTGCCGCAGCCGGTCCGTCAGCTCCGCCGGCAGCAGGTGCCGGTGGGCCGCGCCCGCGGTGGTGCGTACGGCGGGACGCGGCCGGTCCGTGGGCAGCTCCAGCTGCGTGAGGTCCGCCAGGTGGCGTCGCCAGTAGGCGAGGTCGGCGGTGTCCGCGGCACCGGCCCGCCGCCGCCGCTCCCAGACCGCGAAGTCGGGGTACTGCACGGCGGGGCGCGCGAGGCCGTCGGGCTCGCCGGTGGTCTCCGCGTGGTAAAGGGCGGCGAGTTCGCGGGTGAGGACGCCCACCGACCAGCCGTCGGTGACGATGTGGTGCTGGGCCAGGAGCAGCAGGTGGTCCTCGTCGGCGAGCCGGACCAGCAGGGCCCGGGTGAGCGGGCCGGCCGCCAGGTCGAAGGGGCGGCCCAGTTCCCCGGTGAGCAGTTCCTCGGCGGCCTCGGCGCGGCGCGCGTCGGGCACACCGGTGACGTCGGCCGTCCGCAGGGGCAGTTCCGGCTCCGGCGTGATCCGCTGCACGCCCTGTCCGTCGACCGTGGGGAAGGTGGTGCGCAGTGCGGCGTGCCGGGCGGCGAGGCGGTCGAGGGAGCGGCGCAGCGCGTCCGGGTCCAGTGCGCCGCGCAGCCGCAGGACCACGCCGGTGTTGTACTCGGTGCCGCCCGCGGTGAGGTCGTCCAGATACCACAGCCGCCGCTGGGCGCTGGACAGCGGCAGGCCGTCGGTGTGCGGGGCCGGCGGGATCGGCTCCGGCGGCGCGGCGGCCGACGGGTCGGCGAGCAGCGGGGCGAGGGCGGCGACGGTCCGCGCGGTGAAGACGTCCCGCACGGTCAGCCGGACGCCCAGCTCGTCGCGGACGCGCGCCAGGACGCGGGCGGCGAGGATCGATTCGCCGCCCAGGTCGAAGAAGTCGTCGGTGACCCCGACCGTGTCGACGCCGAGGACGTCGGCCCAGATCGCGGCGAGGGCCCGCTCCCGGGCCGACCGCGGCTCCACCCGGACCGCCGGGGCCGTGCGCTCCGGTGCGGGCAGCGCGCGTCGGTCGATCTTGGCTTGCGGGGTGAGCGGCATCCGGTCCAGCACGACCACGACGGAGGGCACCATGTGCGCGGGCAGCGCACCGGCCACGGCGGCCCGCAGGGCGGCCGGGTCCAGGGGGTCCGCGGCGGGCGCGGGGGTGACGTAGCCGACGAGCCGCCGGTGGCCCGGCTCGTCCTCGCGGACGACGACCACGGCCTCGTCGACCGCGCCGGCCCGGCGCAGCGCCGCCTCGATCTCGCCGGGCTCGATCCGGAAGCCGCGGATCTTCACCTGCTGGTCCAGCCGGCCCAGGTACTCCAGCTCCCCTTCGGCGGTACGGCGTACCCGGTCCCCGGTGCGGTAGAGGCGGGCGCCGGGCGGGCCGAAGGGGTCGGCGACGAAGCGGGCGGCGGTCAGGCCCGGGCGGCCCAGGTAGCCGCGGGCCACCGCGTCGCCGCCGACGAACAGCTCGCCGTCCGCGCCGGGCGGCACCGGGCGCATCCCGGCGTCGAGGACGTGCACCCGGGTGTGCGGCAGGGCTCCGCCGATGGTCGGCGTGGAGCGGCCGGCGGTGAGCGGCCCCGTCCAGGTGGCGACGATGGTGGCCTCGGTCGGGCCATAGGAGTTGATCATTCGGCGGCCGGGGGCCCAGCGGTCCACGAGCGCGGCCGGGCAGGCTTCCGCGCCCACGATCAGCGTGCGCAGGTGACGCGCGGTGCCCCGCGCGGGGTCGGGCAGGGTGGCCAGCGCGGCGGGCGGGATGAGGGCGTGGCTGACGCGGTGCTCGTCGAGGACCGCGGCGAGTTCGTCGCCCAGCCACGGCCCGTCCGGCGGTACGACGAGGGTGGCACCGGACAGGACGGAGACGCACAGCTCCAGCACGGAGGCGTCGAAGCTCGGCGAGGAGAACTGGAGCACCCGGTCGCCGGGACCCACCGCGTACCGTTCGGCGGCGGCCGAGGTGAAGCCGCCGATGCCGCGGTGGGTGACGGTCACGCCCTTGGGGGTGCCGGTGGAGCCGGAGGTGTAGATGACGTAGGCCGCGTGGCCGGCCTCGGCGCCGGTGCCGGACGGGTGTCCCGCGCCGGCCGGGTGTCCCGTGCCGTCCCCGGTGGACGGCGTGTCGCCCGTCTCCAGCAGCTCGCCCACCCGGCGCGGATCGTCCAGGGTGACCGCGGGCGCGGCGTCGGCGAGCATCAGCGCCCGGCGCTCGGCGGGGTAGGCGGGGTCCACGGGCAGGAAGGCGGCGCCCGCCCGGGCGACGGCCAGCTCCGCCGCGATCAGCTCCATGGAGCGGGGCAGGACCAGGGCCACCACCCGGTCGGGTCCCGCGCCCCGCCGCACCAGGTGCGCGGCCAGCCGGTCGGCGCGCGCGCCCAGTTCCCGGTAGCTCCAGGTCCGCCGGCCGTCGGTGAGGGCCGGTGCGTCCGGGGTGCGGGCCACCCAGGCGGTGAACAGCTCGCCGAGCGTCGGGTGCGCCGCGGCCGCCGCGCTCTCCGGTGCGCCGCCGCCGGGACCGGCCTGCGGCAGGGAGGACGCCGGTGCGGGCTTGTCGTGCAGGTCCGTCATGGGTGAAGTCCTTTGGAGAGCGGGACGATGCGGCGCGGGCCACGCGGCCGGCTCCGGCCCCGCCCCCCCCGGGGGGGGCGGTGCGCTGGATCGGGCGTGACACGCCGGGGGTGCGCGACGGTGCGGCGGTGCGGTGGGCCGGGGGTGTCCCGGTGCGGCTGGGTCGGCTGGGGCGCGGGCGGGCGGCCCGAGGGGCGGGTGCCGGTCGTCGGGAGGCTCCCGGGCCCGCGTTCCCACGGCACGGAGACCGCCCGGTGAGCGGTCCGCCGTCGGGTCCGACGGGGGCCGCTGCGGGACACCGCTGCCGTGGGCGGGTCGGGACCGGCCGTCGGCACCGGGCCGGAGCCCGGGAGCGACGGTCGCCGGGGGCGGAATCCCGACCCGGTGGCTCAGCCGTCGTCGGTGCGGCGTGCCGTGCGCCCGGATATCTGCACCCGGTCGATCCTGCCGGTGGCCGGATCGCGGTGGAACCGGCCGCCGGGTTCGAGGCGTCCGGTGGCCGGATCGCGCAGATCGCAGGAGAGGTCGGCGTAGCAGACCAGCGGCAGGGCCAGGTCGCCGTCCACGGACAGTGCCGGCGTGCCGTCCGGTCCGGGCGCGATGCGGTAGGCCGTGGTGCCGTTGCGGTAGGTGCCCGCGCAGTCGGGCAACTCGACGGGACGGCCGCGGTCCGGGACGTCGGCGGCGGGCACCCGGATGCCGGTGAGCCGGTCCAGCTCCTCGGCGAGGTCGCGCCAGAGCGCGGTGGCGCCTCCGGCGTTGCCCGTGAAGGCGACCACGACACCGCTCTCCGGGTCGGCGCGCAGATGGCAGGAGGTGCCCTGGGCGTTGCCGTCGTGGCCGCACCACACCCGGCCGTCGCGCTGGTAGAGGGCGACGCCGAGGCCCCAGCCGTCGGCGAGGGTGCCCGGGCGGGCGGCGGGCTCGGGCCTGCGCATCTCCTTGGTGACGGCGGGCGGCAGCAGGTCGGAGCGGCCGGTCAGCGCGGCGCCGAACGCGGCGAGGTCCAGTGCGCCGGCGAGCAGCGCGCCGGCCGGCGCCTCCAGCGGCGCCAGGTTCTGCCGGGCGGCGACGGCCTGTCCGGTGGCGGTGTTGACGGCGTGTCCCGCGGCCACCGGACGGACCGGCGCGGCGTCGCCGACGAACGCGGGCCGGATGCCGAGGGGTTCCAGGAGCAGCGCCCGCACGGCCTCGGGCCACGGCATGCCGGTGGCGGTCTCCACCAGCCGTCCGGCGGCCACGTAACCGGCGTTGGAGTAGGAGAAGTCGGTCCCCGGCGTGAAGAGCAGGTCGCGGGCGGTGCAGACGGCCGTGAGGTAGCGCGCGGCGGTGGTCGCGGCGGCGGTGTCCGAGTCGGGTCCGGTGGGCAGTCCGCCGGTGTGACTGAGCAGCTGACGTATCGTCACCTCGGGCGTGCCGGCCAGCTCGGGGAGGTGTTCGGAGGCCGGTTCGTCCAGTTCGAGGTCGCCGTCGTCGGCCAGGAGCATGACGAGCGCGGCGGTGTAGGGCTTGGTCAGCGAGCCCAGCGGGACCGCGGTGTCCGCGGTGACGGGGCTGCCGGTCGTGACGTCGGCCGTACCCGTGTGCACGGCGATGACGTCGGTGCCGGTGTCGACGGCGAGTTGGGCGCCGGGCACCCGGTGGGTCCGGGCGAGGGCGCCGAGGCGTTCCTGTAGGTCCCGGTGTAAGAGGGACGGCGTCCGGGAGGCGGCCGGAGCGGCGGGGATGGTGTACGGCATGAGAAGGGGACTCCCGTTGGGTGGGTCTCATGTGCGGGTGTGCCGGTCCGGGCCCGGAGAGCGGTGTGGGCCGGCCGGGGGCGCTGCGCGCCGGGGCTAGGGTCTGACGACCTCGACGGGCAGGTGGCGGACGCCGACGATGACGGCGGGGTTCTGGTGGACGATGTCCTCGTAGGAGGGGATCGCCAGGATGCGGAATCGTTCATGCAACATCCGCAGCGCGATCCGCGCCTCGAGCCGGGCCAGCGGCGCGCCGAAACAGAAGTGGATGCCGTGCCCGAAGGTCAGATGCGGATTGGGGTTCCGCGTCGGGTCGAAGACGTCGGGTGCGGCGAACCGGGCGGGGTCCCGGTTGGCAGCGCCCAGATGGGCCATCAACAGTGTGTCGGCCGGGATTTCATGGCCGCCGAGGACCACCGGCCGGGTGACCCGCCGGCCCAGTTCGGGGAAGGGCGGCAGCCAGCGCAGCACCTCTTCGACGGCGGCCGGGATGCGCGCCGGGTCGGCGCGCAGCGCGGCGTCGGTGCCGGGGTGCCGGTCGAAGGTGACGACCGCGTTGCCCAGCAGCGCGGTCGTGGTGATGTGCCCCGCCACCAGCAGCAGGGCCACGAAGCCGACCATCTCCTGGTCGGCGAGGCGGACCCCGTCCACCTCGGCGGCGATGAGTCTGCTGGTCAGATCGTCCCCGGGGGCGGCACGGCGGGCGCGGATGTGCTCCAGCATGTAGCCGTTCATCTCGCGCACGGTGGGGGCGATGGCCTCCAGCGCCCGCTCCAGGTCGGCCATGTCGGGCGCCTCGCCGAGCTGGTCGCCGCCGAACAGGACGCTCGCCCACTCCTGGAAGAGCCGGTGCTCCTCGGCCGGGATGCCGAGCAGTTCCGCGATCACGATGATCGGCAGCGGATAGGCCAGCGCGTCGATCAGGTCGAACCGGTCGCGGTCGGCCACGGCGTCCAGCAGCCGGGCGCACACGGCCTCGATGCGGGGGCCGAGCCCGTGCACGACCCGCGGGGTGAACGCCTGGCTCACCAGGGTACGGAGCCCCCGGTGCTCCGGCGGGTCCATGCCGACGAAGTTGCCCTGGGTGAAGGTCTCGAAGTCGGACTGGGTGGGGGCGAGGGCGGAGAGTTCCGAGGAGTACGTCGCCGGGTCGGCGAGCACGGCGGCGACGGTCTCGTGGTCCAGCACCCGCCAGACGCGCTGCGTCTCGTCGTACCGCACCGGCCCGGCCTCGCGTAAGCCGCGCCAGCGGTCGGGTAACTCGTCCAGGAGGAGGCGTTCCCCCGTCGATTGCTTGCCTGTCACCTTGTCTCCTTGCTAGCGGCTGGCGCGTGCGGGCACGCAGGAGTCGCGTACGGGGGATGTCGTGGGACCGGGTCCGGCCCGGCCGCGGGCGGTTCGGGGCACGGCTGTGCCCGTCGCCTGGACGTCGGACGGAAGCGGCGGCGTGCCCGCACGGCTCGGCTCGTGCGCGGCGGGACGGTCAGCCGGTGTCGGTCTGGTGCCGGGGTGGACCTACGCCCTCAACACATGCGGTGCAGGACGTGGCGGCTGCGCGGCCGGCCGTGGCCCCGCAGCGAGCCCACTCGTGTGGCAGGCCAACCCGACATAACCCATCCCCTCGGTGATACCTCCCGCGCGGCGAGCACGCGGGACCCTCCCTGTTCCTGAACGGGCAGCGGGGCCCCCAGCCCCGGCCGTCCGAAACGCGGTGTGAGAATACGCAGTCGCAGGGCATGCCGCCCCACGATTGGCATGACGCGTATCTCGAAAGACCTTCGTTTCGACGGAACTCGGCCACAGTCTTCACGGCGAGTCACGTGCAAGCAACCCCCTGAAGTTGAACGGAGAGTACTCTGCCGGTGCTTTTGCGTCACCGTCCGGCCATTCCGGCCGACCCCTCGCTCGCGGGCGGCTGCGGGCGGGTACGTCGGACCGCGTGTGCCCCGGCGCCTCATCCGCAAACCGGGCCCGAACGAAAAAGTTGCCGTCGGTGCGTCAACCGGTGCGCCGAGCGTTCCCCGGCCGCGCCGGGGCGGTGCGCCGCCGTACCGCCCCCGGGACCGGCCGGAACCGCCCTGATCTGGGCTGATGATCCGACCAGCGGACAATTCGGGGGCTCGCCGCCGGGGCGGTGGCGCAACACGCCGTGGCCGACTGGGCTCCACGGCCGACACGCCCCGACCGCCCGGCACACGGTCACCACCCGGCGGCGGCTGACCGGTTCCGGAGGGTGCCGACTCCGCGCCAATGGCCGAGATTCGGCCATCCCGGCGTGACGGGGGCGCATTTGACAAACCGGTACACCACCCATGCTTCCTCGCACAGCAGTGCGCCTTTCCCGGCAGCCACGGCACGCGGACGAGCCCGGTAGGACACCCCCGTGGCACCCACCCGCGCCCATCGCACCCGGACCCTCCCGTTCCGCCTCGCGCACCCGGTCGACGCCGTGCATGGGGGCCGGGCGCCGCGTGCCGGGGCGGGCGGCCGGGCAGCATCCCCCCATGACGATGGGCGCCGACGAGATCCTCGCCGCCCGCTTCACCCCCTGGGTGCTCGAACCGGGGCTGACCGTCCAGGCGGTGGGCGAGGGCCGGGCGGTGCCGCGTCTGCCGTGGTCGGACCGGCTCGCCCGGGAGGGCGGCGGACTGTCGGGACAGGCGCTGATGGCGGCGGCCGACACGGCGACGGTGATCGCGGTCCCGGCCGCCCGGGGCGGCTTCGTCCCGATGACGACGGTGCGGCAGTCGACCTCGTTCCAGCGGGCGGTGACCGGTGCGGACGTCCTGGTCGAAGCGGTGCCGACGAAGCCGGGCCGGCGGATGGCGTTCGCGGACGTCACGTTGAGCGAGGCCGCCCGGGCGAGCACGGTCCAGGCGATCCTGGGCTGACACGTTCGGCAATCGATCAGTCACGGTCAGCTCCGGACATCAAGCGGAATCCTACCTTCGGGGAATCTGCACATCCACCCCGCAGCCGCGTCACCGGCGCCCGGGGTTCTGCACATCCGCGCGCCCCCCGGCACGCCATTGGCGAGGAGTGCCGGTTTCGCGCTCCGGCGGACAAGGGGTCCGGCGCGGTGATGCCGTGACCCATGTGAAGGAGTCGCTGACACGCCGTGCCCGCACCTGCACGGATGAACCCCTTCACGGGGCAAGTTCCCAGGTGGGAGCCCTGGTTGAGTGGAAGCGCGCACTGCGGGCGTGCTTTGATCCATCGCACCGCAGGGGTCGGCGGGCCTCCCGGAGACGGGGGCCCGGCGACCGCGGTCGCGGCCGTCCGTCTGTCCCCAGAGGGGGCCGCTCTCCCCCTTGTGAAATACCCATACGAAGGGAAGTTCCATCATGAACTCCACCCCCCAGGTTGAGACCGTCGAGATCTCGGACGCCGAGCTGGACAACGTCTCCGGCGGTCTGTCCGTGAACACCCTCAACGCCACCCTGGGCACCGTGAACGAGGTCGCCCCGGGCGTGTCGGGTCTGGTCAACACGGTCGTCGGCACCGTCGAGGGTGTCTCCGGCCTGAACACCGCCCCGGTCACCGGCCTGGTCGCCGGTCTCTGACCGCACCCCGGTGCCGTCGAAGTCCCGGAGCCGCACCCCGGCTCCGGGACTCTCGGGTGCCCTGACACCTACGCGTCGCCGGCCGCACACGCCACCCCCCACACACGCGGCCGGCCGCACGCGCTCCGAACCACATGCGTCTCTCCCACAGGTGAGGGAAGTCCCGTGCAGTTCCGCCAACAGGCCCTCGCCAAGCTCCAGTCGCCGGAGGAGCTGGACCTTCCGGTACGGCTCGCCCGCCCGCAGGGCTGGCTCGTGCTCGGCCTCACCGTCGTCGTCATGGCCGTCGCCGCCGTGTGGGCGGTGACCGGCTCGGTCGCCTCCACCGTCGGCGCGCCGGCCATCCTCACCCACGGACAGGGCAGTTATCTGCTCCAGAGTCCGGTGTCCGGCCAGGTGACGGCCGTACTCACCCGGCAGGGCGCACGCCTGCCGGCGAACGCGCCGGTCCTCAAGGTCCGTACGGCGCGGGGCACATCCGTGATCCGCACCGTCGCGGCGGGCCGGGTGACCACGCTCGCCGCCGACATCGGGCAGATCATCCGAACCGGCACCACGGTCGCCGCGGTCGAGAAGGTGGCCCACCGCTCCGACCCGCTGTACGCGACGGTGTACGTGCCCGCCGAGAACGCCGCCGCCATCCCGGCGCACGCCTCCGTCGACCTGACGGTGTCGTCCGTGCCGACGGAGCGGTACGGCGTGCTGCGCGGCGAGGTGACGTCGGTGGACCGCACCGCGCAGTCCGCCCAGTCGATCGCCGCGTTCCTCGGCGACAGCCAGCTCGGCGAGCAGTTCACCCGCAAGGGCCGGCCGGTGGCCGTGCTGGTGCGGCTCGACCCGTCGGCCACGAAGAGCGGTTACCGGTGGTCCTCCGCCGGCGGGCCGCCGTTCCGGCTCGACTCCATGACCCTCGCCACCGGCTCCGTCCACCTCGCCGACCAGCACCCCGTCGATTGGCTGCTCCCGTGACCGCCCGAATGGGAAAGACGCAGGAAACCCGTGGCCGCAGACGGGCGGCCCCCGCCAGGCGGCCGGCGCCCAAGTCCCGTACCGGCACGGTCCGCACGCCCACCGTGCTCCAGATGGAGGCCGTCGAGTGCGGCGCCGCCTCCCTCGCCATGGTCCTCGGCCACTACGGCCGGCACGTCCCGCTGGAGGAACTGCGCATCGCCTGCGGTGTCTCCCGCGACGGCTCGCGCGCCTCCAACCTGCTGAAGGCCGCGCGCGGTTACGGCCTGACGGCCAAGGGCATGCAGATGGACCTGGCCGCCCTCGCCGAGGTGCGGTCACCCGCCATCCTCTTCTGGGAGTTCAACCACTACGTCGTCTACGACGGCGTCGGCCGCCGCTTCGGCCGGCGCGGGGTGTACGTCAACGACCCCGCCAAGGGCCGCCGGTTCGTGCCCCTGGAGGAGTTCGACGGCAGCTTCACCGGTGTCGTGCTGGTGCTGGAGCCCGGCGAGGGCTTCACCGAGGGCGGGCGCAGGCCCGGCGTGCTCGGCGCCGTACCGGCCCGGCTGCGCGGCACCGCCGGCACCCTCCCGGCGGCGGTGCTGGCCAGTCTGCTGCTGGTCGCGGTCGGCGCCGCCCTGCCCGCGCTCAGCCGGACCTACATCGACGTGTTCCTCATCGGCGGGCAGACCTCGCTGCTGGGCGTGCTGTTCACCTCGATGGCCGTCTGCGTGCTGCTCACCCTGGTGCTGACCTGGCTCCAGCAGGCCAACCTGCTGCGCGGCCGGATCATCTCCTCCACCCTCTCCAGCGCCCGCTTCCTGCGCCATCTGCTGCGGCTGCCGGTGACGTTCTTCTCCCAGCGCTCCCCCGCCGACCTGGTGCAGCGCCTCCAGTCCAACGACCAGGTCGCCGAGACCCTGGCCCGCGACCTCGCGGCGGCCGGCGTGGACGCGATCGTGGTCGTGCTGTACGCGGTCCTGCTCTACACCTACGACCCGCAGCTGACCTTCCTCGGCATCGCCGTGGCCCTGCTGAACGTGGTCGCCATGCGGCTCGTCGTACGGCTGCGCGCGACCCGGACGGCGAAGCTGCGCGCGGACACCGCCCGGCTCACCAACACCTCGTACACCGGTCTCCAGCTGATCGAGACGATGAAGGCGACCGGCGGCGAGGACGGCTACTTCCGCAAGTGGGCCGGCCAGCACGCCACCACGCTGGAGGAGCAGCAGCGGCTCGGCGTGCCGAGCGCCTGGCTGGGCGTGGTCGCGCCGACGCTCGCCACCTTCAACAGCGCGCTCATCCTGTGGATCGGGGGTCTGCGCGCGGTGGAGGGGCACATCTCGGTGGGTCTGCTGGTCGCGTTCCAGGCGCTGGTCACCCGCTTCACCGCGCCGCTGACCCGGCTCAACGGCGTGGCGGGGCGCATCCAGGACTTCGCCGCCGACGTGGCCCGGCTGAAGGACGTGGAGAACTTCCGGGCCGACCCGCTCTACGCCCGCCCGGGCGGCGGTGACTCCACCCGACGGCTGCACGGGCACATCGAGCTGGAGAACATCGCCTTCGGCTACAGCCCGCTGGACCAGCCGCTGCTCACCGGCTTCGACCTGACCGTCGGGCCCGGGCAGCAGGTGGCGCTGGTCGGCGGCTCCGGCAGCGGCAAGTCCACGGTCTCCCGGCTGATCTCCGGCCTGTACACGCCGTGGGACGGGGTGATCCGGATCGACGGCCGCAGGCTGGAGGACATCCCGCGCGGGGCGCTCGCCGCCTCGGTCTCCTTCGTCGACCAGGACGTCTTCCTGTTCGAGGGCTCGGTCCGCGACAACGTGGCCCTGTGGGACCCGTCCGTCCCGGACGAGGCCGTGGTGGAGGCGCTGAAGGACGCGGCCCTGTACGACGTGGTGGCGCGCCGGCCCGGCGGCATCCACAGCGCGGTCGAGCAGGACGGCCGGAACTTCTCCGGCGGGCAGCGCCAGCGCCTGGAGATCGCCCGGGCGCTGGTGCGCCGGCCGAGCATCCTCGTGCTGGACGAGGTGACCAGCGCGCTGGACGCGGAGACCGAACTGGTGGTGATGGACAACCTGCGCCGGCGCGGCTGCGCCTGTGTGGTGATCGCGCACCGGCTGAGCACGGTCCGCGACAGTGACGAGATCGTCGTCCTCCAGCACGGCACGGTCGTGGAGCGCGGACGGCACGAGGAGCTGGTGGCGCGCGGCGGCGCGTACGCCGCGCTGGTCAGGGAGCGGTGAGATGACGACGGTGCGGGAGGAGCACGACGGCGACCTGGTGCTCGGCGCCCTCGGCTCGCTGGGCACCCGGCTGGACTGCGCCGGTCTGAGCCGCCTGGACCTGGCGGGGCCGCAGGTGCTGTGGCTGGTCGCGGCCGGTGCGCTGGACCTGTTCGCGGTGGACGCCGCCCAGCAGGGCCACTGGCACCATCTGGGCCGGCTGGAGGCGGGCACGCTGCTGCTCGGTCCGGTCACCGGGCCCCGGCACACCCTGGTGGCCCGCCCGGTCCGCGACTGCGTGGTGCACCGCGTCGGCCTGCGCGAGCTGTACCAGCCGGCGCACACCCAGACGTGGTCGTACGACGAGTACGGCGCCCCGCAGTACGTGCCGCCCGCCAGCAGCCCGCTGGAGTACGCGGTCGCGCTCGGCGTCGGCCGTGGCCTGTCGGTCCTGTTCCAGGCCCCGATGGCGGACGAGCACACCGCCGCGCCCGCCGACGACGACGTGTTCTGGATGCAGGTCCCGCCCGGCAGTGTGCAGTACGGCTCGCTGTACGGCGCGGAGGCCGCCGCCGACCTGCTGATGGACCCGGCGCTGTGGCAGGGCCTGGTGGACCAGCAGTACCGGCTGCTGACCACGCTGGACCGGTGGATCGAGCGGCTGGAGCAGGCGCACGAGACGCGCACGGCCGCCGGGATCAGGGCCGGGGAGGCGGTGCGCGCGCAGGCCGACCAGACCCTGCTGGCCGCGATCGGCACGCGCTCGGCACGCCGGCCGACGGCGGCCGACGCGGACGCCACGTACGCGGCCTGCAAGCTGGCCGCTCAGGCGGCCGGGATCGCGCTCGCAGAGCCCGCGCGGAGCGGCACCGGGAGCGACGACCGGCTCGATCCGGTCGAGCGGGTCGCGCTGGCCTCCCGGGTGCGCACCCGGGCCGTCCGGCTGGAGGGACGCTGGTGGCGGGAGGACGTGGGCCCGCTGGTCGGCCACCGGGCGCTGTCCGGGGCGCCGGTGGCGCTGCTGTGGCGGCGCGGCGGCTACGTCGCCGTCCATCCGGGCACCGGCCGGGAGACGCCGGTCGGGAAGGCGAACGCCGAGGAGTTCGAGTCGCGCGCGGTGATGTTCTACCGGCCGCTGCCGGACAAGCGGCTCTCACCGCTCGGGCTGCTGCGGTTCTGCCTGCGCGGCACCCGTGCCGATCTGCTGCACCTGCTGCTCGCGGGGCTGGTGACGGTGGCGATCGGCGCGCTTGTGCCGATCGCCACCGGCAAGGTGCTCGGCGAGTACGTGCCTAAGGCCCAGGAGGGCCTGATCGCCCAGGTGTGCCTGGCGGTGATGGTGAGCGGGGTGGTCACGGCGGCGTTCACGCTGCTGGAGAACCTGTCGATCCTGCGGCTGGAGGGCCGTATCGAGGCGGCGCTGCAACCGGCCGTCTGGGACCGGCTGCTGCGCCTGCCCACCCGTTTCTTCACCCAGCGGTCCACCGGCGAGCTGGCCGGCGCGGCGATGGGCGTGAGCGCGATCCGCCGGACGCTGGCGGGTGTCGGCCCGGTGGTCGCCCAGTCGGTGACGGTCGGCGCGATGAACCTGGGGCTGCTGCTCTGGTACAGCGTGCCGATGGCGCTCGCGGCGATCGGGATGCTCGTGGTCATCGCGGCGGTGTTCGGCGGGCTCGGGCTGTGGCAGGTGCGCTGGCAGCGGCGGCTGGTGAAGCTCGGCAACAAACTGAACAACCAGGCGTTCCAGACCCTGCGCGGGCTGCCCAAGCTGCGGGTGGCGGCGGCCGAGAACTACGCCTACGCGGCGTGGGCCCGTCAGTTCGCGCGCAGCCGGGAGCTCCAGCAGCGGGTCGGCCGGATCAGCAACCTCACCACGGTCCTCGGCGCGGTCTACCTGCCCGTGTGCACCCTGTTGATGTTCATGCTGCTGGCGGGCCCGGCCGCGGGGGCGATGCCGGCGGCGGACTTCCTCGCCTTCAACACCTCGGTGACCATGGTGCTGACCTCGGTCACCCAGCTGACCGGCGCGTTCGTGTCGGCGGTGGCGGCGCTGCCGCTGTTCGAGGAGATCAAGCCGGTGCTGGAGGCGGTGCCCGAGGTGCGGGCCGCGAGCACCCGCCCCGGGCCGCTGTCGGGCGCGGTGGAGGCCCGCCGGATCTCCTTCCGGTACGCCGACGACGGCCCGCTGGTCCTGGACGACGTTTCCTTCGCCGTCCGGCCGGGCGAGTTCGTGGCGATCGTCGGCCCCAGCGGCTGCGGCAAGTCCACGCTGCTGCGGCTGCTGATCGGTTTCGACCGGCCGGTCTCCGGCAGCGTCCTGTACGACGGTCAGGACCTGGCGGCGCTCGACCGGTCGGCGGTGCGCCGCCAGTGCGGGGTCGTCCTCCAGCACGCGCAGCCGTTCACCGGCTCGATCATGGACGTCATCTGCGGCACCGAGCCGTACACGCCGGAGGAGGTGATGGCGGCGGCGGCGCTCGCGGGGCTGGCGGAGGACATCCAGCGGATGCCGATGGGGCTGCACACCATCGTCGCGGGCAACGGCGCGATCTCCGGGGGCCAGCGGCAGCGCCTGATGATCGCCCAGGCACTGATCCGGCGCCCGCGCATCCTCTTCTTCGACGAGGCGACCAGCGCCCTGGACAACGACACCCAGCGCGTCGTCATCGACAGCACCCGCAAGCTGAACGCCACCCGGATCATGATCGCCCACCGGCTCTCCACCGTCCTGGACGCCGACCGGGTGATCGTGATGGAGGAGGGCAAGGTCGTCCAGCAGGGCACCCCGGCCGAACTCCTCGCGGACACGTCGGGCCGGCTGCACGAGCTGGTGCGCCGGCAGCTCGCCTAGCGCGTGTCGTCCGGGCCGTCCGGCGCGTGCGGCTCGTGCGGCTCGTCGCGGTGGTGGGACGGCAGCCAGTGGTGCTCGGTGAACCAGCGGCCGAAGAGGGAACCGCCGTAGATGACGAACCCGACGCCGATGAGCCACGACTCGACGACGAGGACGGTGCCGACGGCGCCGTAGCTGAGCGCGTTGGTGACGATGAGCGGGGTGAAGACCAGGTAGGAGAAGGCGCGGAGCCCGGCCAGACCGATCATCGTGGCCACCGCGCCCGGCAGCAGCGAGCGCCAGTGGATCTGGCCGCCCAGCAGGAAGCGCTGCCCCCACCAGAAGAACAGCACACCGCTGATCGTGGACAGCGTGATCCGCTGGCCGCCGTGGAGCGTCGTCTTCGTCGCCACCTCCTGGTAGAGGTAGGCGGTCAGCACCACCAGCCAGGTCGCCTGCCGCCACACCCGGTGCCAGGGACCGGCCGCCAGGCCCCAGATCCGTTCGTAGGCGTTCTGCACGCTGCCGCCGAAGGCCACGCCGAAGACGGCGAGCAGCACGGCGCTCCAGACGCTGGTGGTGCCGATGACCTTGCGCGGGGGGCTGATGACGTCGGTGATCACGTGTGCGGACCGGCCGGACAGCCCCATGCCGTCGGTGAGCCAGGAGGCGAAGCCGCCGCGCACCAGGGGGTCGGCCGCGGCCACCACGATCAGCAGCGGCGCCAGCGTGACCAGGGCCAGGGTGGCGAACCCCATGGCCCGGTGCATCAGCTCCAGTTCCCGCCCGTGCTCGAACAGGGCCCGGACGCGCAGCCACTGCCACGCACGGTGCAGGCCGCGCCGCAACCGTCTCACGGCTCCTCCCGTGCTCGCCGCCCACTGGCTCGGACGTGCCGGTCCCTCCAGCGTGGCACGCGCCGCGGCCGGAGGACGGGCACCGGCACGGCCCCGTGGTGCGCACGGGTGACCGGCCGGCCGGGCGGCGCACCGGCCGTTTGGGCGCCGTGCCCGCGGAGAACCGTCACTCCGTGCGCACCACCGACGACGAGGCGCCGGACCGGCGGCGGCGAACGCTGATCCTGAGCGCGAGCATGGGGGCCGGCCACGACACCGTGGCCGCCGAACTGGCGCGGCGGGCCACCGCCCGGGGCCATGAGGTCCGGGTGGCCGACGTGCTGCGGCTGCTGCCGTACGGGCTGGGCACGGGGCTGCGCCGCGGGTACCAGGCGTCGGTGCGGCACCTGCCCTGGGTGTACGCCGGGGTCTACGGCGCGTTCCTGCGCGAGGGTCGCGGCCCGCGCCCCAGCGGGGTCCCGCTGGCCCGGCTGGCCGGGGACCGGCTGACCGAGCTGGTGGACCGGACGGGCGCCGACCTGGTGGTGTCCGTCTTCCACCTGGCCGCACAGCTGACCGGGCACCTGCGGGAACGGGGCGCGCTGCGGGTGCCGAGCGCCGTCTTCCTGCTCGACTTCGCGGTGCACCGGCAGTGGCTGCACCCGGGCAACGACCGGTACCTGTGTCTGACGGACACCGCGGCGCGGGCCGTGCGCCGGGCCGTCGCGGCGCCCGTGGTCACGACCGGCCCGGTGGTCGGGCCCGCCTTCCGCGCGCCGGCCGCCGGGGCGGACCGCTGGCGGGAGCGGTTCGCCGCGCGGGCGCCCGGCCGGCCCCCGGTGCTGCTGTCCGCCGGCGCCTGGGGCGCGGCGTCCCGGCCGGCCGCCACCGCACGGCTGCTGGCGGCGGCCGGCTGGCTGCCGGTGGTGCTGTGCGGCCGGAACGAGCGGCTGCTCGCACGGCTGGCCGGGGAGCCGGCCGCGCTGGCCCTGGGCTGGGTGGACGACATGCCCGGGCTGCTGGGGGCGTGCCACGCCCTGGTGGACAACGCGGCGGGGCAGACCGCCGTGCAGGCGCTCGCCGCGGGCCTCCCGGTGATCGGCCACCGCCCGCTGCCCGGCCATGGCGCGGACGGCGTCCGCCGGATGGCCGACCTCGGCGTCTGCGAACTCGCCCCGGACCCTCCCACGCTGCTGAGGGCCCTGGACGCGCTGCGGGAGGACGGAGGCGCGCGCACGGCCCGGGTGGCCCGGGGCCGCGCGCTGTTCCGGGCCGACGCGATGGACTGCCTGACGGACCTGTAGGGGGGCGAGGCAGCGCACGCGGTCCGGCGCGGGAGGCACGCGGCGACCCCGCCACACCGCCCCGCCCACGGTGACCCCGACCGCTGCGCTCACCGACCCGGCCGCGCCGGAAGAGCCAACTCCGGTACGACGCGCCGGGCCCCGGTCCCGCCCGGAAGGCACAAGGCGACCCCGCCACACCGCCCCGCCCACGGTCACCCCGACCGCTGCGCTCACCAACTCGGCCACGCCGGAAGAGCCGACTCCGGTACGACGCGCCGAGCCCCGATCCGGCACAGGAGTCACGAGACGACCCCGCCACGCCGCCCAGCCCACGGTCACCCCGGCCGCCGTGCTCACCGACCCGGCCGCGCCGAAAGAACCAACTCCGGTACGACGCGCCGGGCCCCGGTCCCGCCCGGGAGGCACAGGGCGACCCCGCCACGCCGCCACGCCCACGGTGACCCCGACCGGCGCGCTCACCGACCCGGCCGCGCCGGAAGAGCCAGCTCCGGTACGGCGCGCCGGGCGGGTGCCGGCGCCGGGCCGTGGTCGCGGAGCGGGCCCACCGTCAGCCCGGCCGCCCGGCAGCCCTCGACGACGGCCGGCAGGGCGCCCAGCGCCGCGTGCCAGCAACCGGGTGCCGCGTACCGGTCGGAGTCGTGCAGCAGGACGGTGCCGCCGCCGCGCAGGTCCGCGGCGACCCGGGCCCGTACGGACTCCGGCGTGGCGTCGGCCGTCCAGTCCCTGCCCCACGCCGACCACAGCACCGTCCGCAGCCCGGCCCGCCGGGCGGCCAGCCAGCGGCTCGTGCTGAGGATGCCGTACGGCGGGCGGTACCGGCGCGGGCGGGTCCCTGTGAGGTCGTGCAGCAGGCGGGCGGTCCGGGCGACCTCCTCGGCGTCCCGGGCGAACGCGGGCCGCCAGGGCCGGTCGTGGCTCCAGCCGTGCACCCCCAGCTCGTGCCCGCGCCGTACGGTCTCGAGCACCACGTCCGGGTGGCGCACCGCGCGCTCGCCGAGCACGAAGAAGGTGGCCCGCGCCCCGAGTGCGTCCAGCGCGTCCAGGAACCGCGGGGTCGACACGGGGTCGGGCCCGTCGTCGAAGGTGAGCGCGATGTGCCGGTGGCGGCCGATACCGGCGAAGCCGGGGAAGAGCAGCGGCCGGACCCCCGGCAGCCAGGTGGCCGCGGGGCCGATGTGGGCCGCGGCGACGGCGGCCGGCAGCAGGACGGCGGCCGTACTCCGGGACCGGCCGGACACGGGGGACATCGGTGACCTACCTCCTCGGTGCGCGTGGGACGGGGGCGGCGGAGCCGGGGGACGCCGTCGGGTCGTCGGTGTCCCACTCCCCGCCTGTGGACTGGGCGTGGGCCAGGCCGATGCTGCCCGCGCCGATCAGCGCGATGCCGACCAGCTCCGGCAGCACGCTCAGGCCCAGGTGGATCGTCTCGGCGAACAGCACCCAGCCGAGGACGACGCTGGTGATCGCGTCGCCGAGGGTGAGCGCGGGCTGGGACGCCGTCAGCGAACCGGCGGCGAGCGCGCCCTGGAGCAGCAGGAAGGCGACGAGTCCGGCGGCTCCGGTGGCGTACAGCGACCAGTGACCGAACATCGCCTCGGGCCCCTGTGCCAGCCGTCCCACCGCCTCCTTCAGCAGTGCCGCGGTGGTCGCGAAGGACACCGCCGAGGCCAGACCGAGCAGCGCGGCCCGGGAGGCGCCCCGGGCCGGGCGCGCGACCAGCACCAGCAGGACCACGACGCCGAGTGCCGCGCCGCCGCCCAGCAGCCACGCCCGCGGCTCCGCGGTGGGCCGGCCGGCCGACGGCGCGGCCGCCAGCAGGAACAGGGACAGCCCGCCGGCGAGGGCGAGGAACGCCAGCCAGGTCCGGGTGCCGGGCCGGCGCCGGAAGACGACGCTGCCCACGGCGAGCGTGAACAGCAGCTCGGCGGCGAGCAGGGGCTGGACCAGGGCGAGGCTGCCCGTGGCCAGCGCCCCGGCCTGGAGCAGGCTGGACAGCGCCAGCAGTCCGGCGCCCGCCAGCCAGGAGGGGCGCCGCAGCATGTGCCCCAGTTGGCGCAGGGCGGAGCGCGTCCCGCCGCCGCCCTCGTCCGGCGTCTGGACGGCGGCCCGCCGCTGGAGCACCGAGGCGGACGCGTTGGACAGGGCCGCGAGCAGGGCGAGCAGCACCGTGACCGCGGTCATGGCCCGGTCACCCGTAGCGGGCGGCGAGCCGCCGGTAGAGTCCGGGCGCGGCGCCCCGCACCAGTGCGGGCAGCCGCAGCCACCCGGGGACGTACACCTCGTCCCTGCCGTGCCGTACGGCGGCGCAGACGGCGTCGGCGACCCGCTCGGCGGGCACGGGCCGCGGCCAGGACCGCGTGTAGGGGATTCCCCGCCGGTCGAAGAAGGGCGTGTCGACGACGCCGGGGACGACATGGCTGACGCCCACACCGGTGCCGCGCAGTTCGTACCGCAGGGAGTCGGCGAAGGTGCCCAGGGCGGCCTTCGCCGCGGAGTAGACGGCCTCCCCGCGCACCCCGACGCTGCCGGCCAGGGACCCGATGAGCACGACGCGTCCCGAGCCGGCCGCGACCATGTGGGGCAGTAGGGCGCGTACCAGGTGCACGGTGGCCAGCAGGTCGACACCCACGATCTCGTCGATCCGCGCGGCGGGCATGCCGGTGAAGTCCCCGGCCCAGCCCACGCCGGCGCCGGCCACCAGCAGGTCGAGCCGCCCGAGGCGGTCCAGGGTGAGATCGGTGAGCCGGCGGTCGGCGCCGGGCCGGGAGAGGTCGGCGGCCAGGGCGACCGCGCCGGCCTCGGCGGCCACCTGCTCCAGTCGGGTGACGTCGCGGCCGTTCAGCGCGAGCCGCCAGCCCCCTTCGGCGGCCAGCCGGCGGGCCACGGCGGCGCCGATGCCGGAGGAGGCACCCGTCACCAGGGCGGCACCGCCCCGGCCGGGCCGGCCGCGGCCGGTCCCCGGGGCGGTACGGCGTTCCGCGGCCGGGGCGGAGGCCGGCCGGGTGCTGTTCGACGGTCCTGCGGGAGACGGTGCGTGGGACATGGTGACGACCTCAACTCGACGGCGTGCACGGGCTCGCGAACTCCGGGGCCGAACCCTCGCGGTGTATCCAGGGCGCCACACGCTGAAACACCGCGCACGGCGGAACACCCGGCCGGCCGTCGGCGGACGGCCCATTTAAAGAAACGTTGCCGTTTCGCTCGACGTGTCATAGGCTCGATGTGTACGAAACCGTTTCGTTTACAAGTTGTTAACCTTTCCGAACCCTCCGACTCCTTCTCCGTTCCGACCCTTTTCCGGACCCTTCCGTACCCGGACGACCTCCCTGGAGTGGACCCATGTCCGAGAAGACCCTGGCCGACGGCCCCCGCGCGCACGCGGCGGCGACCGAGCAGGGCGCGGCCCCACCGAAGCGGTGGTGGATCCTCGCGGTCATCGCCGTCGCCCAGCTGATGGTGGTCCTCGACGCCACGATCGTGAACATCGCCCTGCCGTCCGCCCAGACCGACCTCGGCTTCTCCGACGGCAACCGGCAGTGGATCGTCACCGCCTACGCCCTCGCCTTCGCCTCCCTGCTGCTGCTCGGCGGCCGGATCGCCGACCTGTTCGGCCGCAAGCCCGCCTTCCTCGTCGGCGTGGTCGGCTTCGCCGCGGCCTCCGCGCTCGGCGGCGCCGCGAACGGCTTCACCATGCTGGTCGCCGCCCGCGCCCTCCAGGGCGCCTTCGGCGCCCTGCTCGCCCCCGCCGCGCTGTCGCTGCTCAACACCACGTTCACCGACGCCCGCGAGCGGGCGCGCGCCTTCAGCGTGTACGGCGCGATCGCCGGTGCGGGCGGCGCGGTCGGCCTGCTGCTCGGCGGTGTGCTCACCGACGCCCTCGACTGGCGCTGGACGCTGTACGTGAACGTCGCCATCGCCGTCGCCGCCTTCGCGGGCGGCTGGATCCTGCTGAGCGGCCACCGCGACGCGGCCGACGCCAAGCTGGACGTGCCGGGCACCGTCCTGGTCGCCGCCGGTCTGTTCTCCGTGGTGTACGGCTTCTCCAACGCCGAGACCCACGACTGGGGCTCCCCGCTCACCTGGGGCTTCCTGCTCGCGGGCGGCCTGCTGCTGGTGGCCTTCACCTGGTGGCAGACCCGCGCCGCGCACCCGCTGCTGCCGCTGCGCATCCTGCTCGACCGCAACCGCGCGGCCTCCTTCCTCGCGGTGCTCATCACCGGCGCGGGCATGTTCGGCGTGTTCCTCTTCCTGACCTACTACCTCCAGCTCAACCTCGGTTTCAGCCCGACCAGAACCGGTGTGGCGTTCCTGCCGATGGTCGGCGCGCTGATGGTGACCGCCCAGGCCGGCACCACGCTGCTGGTGCCCCGGATCGGCCCGAAGACGGTCATCCCGCTCGGCTTCGCCATCGCGACGGCCGGCATGGCCTGGCTGACCGGCATAGGCGTCGGCTCCCACTACGCCGGCGCGGTGCTGCCGCAGCTGATCGTGATCGGCGTGGGCCTCGGCCTGGTCATGCCGCCCGCCATGCAGCTGGCCACGGGCGGGGTGGCGGCCGAGGACGCGGGCGTGGCCTCCGCCACCGTCAACGCGATGCAGCAGGTCGGCGGCTCCATCGGCACGGCCCTGCTCAACACCCTCGCGTCGAGCGCCGCCACCGACTACCTCGCCGGCCGGGACGCCACCAGTCAGGCCGTGCGGGCACAGGCCACGATCGAGAGCTACACCACCGCCTTCCGGTGGTCGGCGGTGCTCTTCGGCGCGGGCGCGGTGCTGGCGTTCCTGCTCTACCGGCGCGGGGTGCCGCGGCAGGACGAGGGCGCCGCACCCGTCGTCCACATGTGAGCGGCCGTCCCGGGCGTCGGGCCGGACCGGTCGGGGGGCCGGTCCGGCCCGACGCTTGGGACGGCGCCGGCGGGCAACCCGCAGGGGAGAATCACCACCCGAGGGAAGGGAGACGCCATGCCGGGCGGGAACGACCACGAGGAGCGGCCGGAGACGGCCCTGGACGAAGTGGTCCGGGAGGTCGCGCGGGCCGGGAAGAGCGGGGAGCGCGACGAGGACCGCGACGCCTCGGGCGAGGCGGGCGACGCCATCACCCCGAACACCGGGGCCCAGGAGCAGGCGGAGGGCGACTGAGGCGACCGGACCGGCCGGGTGACCGGCGAGGTCCGCGACCACGCCCCGGACCTCGCCGGTCGCACGGCGGGCGGCATCCGGGGCGCCCCGGCCCCCGGACCTCCGGGAACAGCGGCGGCGTGCGGTCGATCACCACTGCTTCGGTACCGGCCGGGTACCCGGGCCGTATGAGCCACCACCAGCGAGGACCCCAGCTGCCCCCGCCCCGCGGCCCGCTCTCCGCGGCGGTGTCCGCCTCCCTGCGCGATGCGGGCCCTCTCCCGCCGGTCTCCGGCGCCGAGACGGCGGACCCCTACGGCGACGACCTCCAGCTCGCCCTGTACCTCTGCTACGAGCTGCACTACCGCGGTTTCGCCGGGGTGCCGCCGGAGCGCGAGTGGGACCCGGAGCTGCTGCGCGTCCGGGCCGCGCTGGAGCACCGCTTCCTGACCGCGCTGCGCGCCGACACCCCGGGCCACGACAGCCTGGACGACGCGCTCGGCGCCCTCCTGGTCGAGCCGGCCGACGGCACGGGGGTCAGCCACTTCCTGTGCGCGGAGGGCGAGCTGTGGCAGCTGCGGGAGTACGCGGCGATGCGCTCGCTGTACCACCTGAAGGAGGCCGACCCGCACGCCTGGGTGCTGCCGCGGCTGTGGGGCCGGGCGAAGGCGGCGATGGCGGCGGTGGAGTTCGACGAGTTCGGCGGCGGCCGGGCCGAGCGGGTGCACGCGCGCCTGTTCGCCGACCTGATGACCGACCTGGGCGTGGATACCACCTACGGCCGCCAGCTGGACGCCGCCCCGGCCGAGATGCTGGCCGTGGTCAACCTGATGTCCCTGTTCGGCCTGCACCGGAGGTGGCGCGGCGCGCTGGTGGGCCATTTCGCCGAGGTGGAGATCACCTCCTCGCCCGGCTCCCGCCGGCTGGCCGACGCGATGCGCCGCGCCGGAGCCGGCCCGGCCGCCCGGTTCTTCTACGACGAGCACGTGGAGGCGGACGCCGTGCACGAGCAGATCGTCCGGCACGAGGTGATCGGCGGACTGCTCGACGAGGAGCCGGAGCTGGCCCCGGACATCGCCTTCGGGATCGACGCGACCGAGTACCTGGAGGACCGGCTGGGCCGACGGCTGCTCGCCGCCTGGCGGGCGGGGCGGTCGGCGCTGCGCACGCCGCCGGTGCCGTCGGCGGGGCCGGAGCCGTCCCCGGAGTCACTCCCGCCACGGCGGCTGTCCCATACCTCGCACTGATCGGGGTACTCGCCGGATGTGATCGCTTTGCTGCTTCCGGGCGTGTACGCCCCACAGGACGACACGGAGCTGCTGGCGGAGGTGCTCCGCGAGGAGTCCCCGCCGCGCGGCGCGCGCGTGCTGGACGTCGGCACCGGAAGCGGTGCGCTGGCCCTGGAGGCGGCCCGGCGGGGAGCCGAGGTGACGGCGGTGGACGTGTCCCGGCGGGCGGTGTGGACGGTCCGGCTGAACGCCTGGCTCACCCGGCTGCCGGTGCGCATCCGGCGCGGCAACCTCTTCGCGCCGGTCCGGGACCGCACGTACGACCTCATCCTGACGAACCCGCCCTACGTGCCGGCCCCCGTGAACGGGCGCGCGCCGCGCGGCCGGTCGCGGGCCTGGGACGCGGGCGGCGACGGACGGATGGTGCTGGACCGGATCTGCCGCGACGCGCCGGGGCTGCTGCGCCCCGGAGGGCTGCTGCTGATCGTGCACTCGGCGCTGAGCGGTCCGGACCGCACCCTGGAGCTGCTGCGGGCGGCGGGACTGAAGGCCGCCGTGGTCCGGCGCCGCTGGATCGCCTTCGGTCCGGTGCTGCGCTCCCGGGAGGACTGGCTGCGCCGGCGCGGGCTGCTCGCGTCGGCCGACGACAGGGAAGAGCTGGTGGTCATCCGTGCCGAACGACCCTGCTGACTCCGACGGCCCCATCGGCTCCGCGGCGCGCGCGCCCGCCGACCGGGCCCGCCGGATCACCGTGCGACGGCGCGGGCCCCTCCTGGTGGAAGGGCCCGTGGAGATCGAGCTGGAGGACGGGACCACGGTCTCCTCGGACCGGTTCCGTGTCGCTCTGTGTACCTGCCGGCGCAGTCGCCGCTACCCCTGGTGCGACACGAGCCACCGGCGCAAGGCCTGACACGCGCTCCCGACGCGTCGTTTCCCGCCGCTCCCCGGGAAGGCCCCCCACGGACCTGCCCGGGGAGCGGCTGTGTGCCCGGGGCCCGCGGGCGGCCCCACTCCGCCCGCCTGCCCCGGCGCGAGATCGCGGGACCCCCGCCCCAGGGGGCCGCACTCCCCAGTTGCGGGCCTTGTCCGGCGTTCACGGGGGTCCGCGCGATCCCGGTCTAGAACGCGAAGAGGCCGCCGCCGACGGCGTCCCTCGCGCAGGCGTTGTGGAAAGTGCGCTCGTAGGAGACGCGCTTGCCCTGCCAGACGCCCTGGACCGTGACCACGACCGGGTCGAAGACCTCGGTGCACAGCGCGTCGCCGGCCGGTTTGAGGGCGTCGAGCCCGCCGTCGAGTCCGTCGTCGAGGCCGCGCAGTTCGGCGCAGGCCCGGGCCGCCGCGGGGTGGGTGCCGGAGGCCGTGGGAGCGCAGCTCAGGGTGACGGCGCGCTCGGGAGTGGCCGTGGCCGCGTCGCCGCCGTGGCCGGTGGTGAGCACCAGCGCCGAGGAAGCGTAGAGCGACGCCGGGGCGGCGCCCGGTGCGGCGACGGCGGCCCCGGTCAGGGGTCCGCAGACGGCGGCGGTGAGACCGAGGGTCGCTGCCCAGCGTGCGGTGTTCCGCATGGTGTGCATCCTTCCGCTCGAACGGACGAGGCGCCGGCTCCGGTTCCGGTCGGGTACCGGGTGCGGCGTGCGCCACTCTGCCGAGTCGACGGGAGAAACTCACATCGACCCCATGGGTTTCAGTAACCTTTCGTGTTGAATCAGTGGCGCGAAGTCACGGAGTCCGAACACGGCGGCCCCGTAACAGAGCCCCTCCCTCATCACGGAAGCGGCCAACTGGCCGGAAAGCGGCGGTTCGTTAATCGTCCTGAAACATTCCGGCTGCGCCCGTCCCGCGATCCTTCATGACTCCCTGTGTTCATGAAGTGATCACCAGAAGCGGACACATCCGCCATCCGGACGAGGCGGCCGATGCCACTTCCCGTGGCCGGCGACCGGCGCGGACCGGTGCCACGTTCCGCCCCGCGCCGACTTACCGGTCGGTATCGTCGGGCGGGCACGCGGCCGACGACGGGCGGGAGGACGGATGGCGCGGCACTGGGCCGACTTCCAGTACGAGATCTATCTGAACGGGACGACCGGGGCGGTGCCCCGGCTGCCGACCGACCCGACCCGGCTGGAGGAGCTGGCCGAGCACCGGCTCGCCCCGGGGCCGGTGGGCTATGTGGCGGGCGCCGCGGGTGACGGCAGCACCGCCCGCGCCAACCGGGAGGCACTCGCCCGGCACCGGATCGTGCCCCGCATGCTGCGGGACGTGCGCGAACGCGACCTGACGACCGAGGTGCTCGGGCGGACCCTGCCGGCCCCGCTCGCCCTGGCACCCGTCGGCGTGCTGTCGATCGTGCACCCGGACGCCGAGACGGCCGCCGCCCGGGCCGCCGCCGCGCTGGGCGTGCCGTTCGTGCTGTCGTCCGCGTCGAGCACACCGCTGGAGCGGGTGGCGGAGGCGATGGGGGACGCCGAGCGGTGGTTCCAGCTGTACTGGGGCAAGGACCGGGAGGTGACGCGGAGCTTCCTCGGCCGGGCCCGGGCGGCCGGTTACTCGGTGCTGGTCGTCACGCTGGACACCCCGCTGCTCGCCTGGCGGCCCCGCGACCTGGACCAGGCGTACCTGCCGTTCGTGCACGGGGTGGGCACCGCCAACTACTTCACCGACCCGGCGTTCCGGGCGGGTCTCGCCAAGCCGGTGCACGAGGACCCGGACGCGGCGGTGCTGCACTTCCTCGGCCTGTTCGGGGACGCCGGCCACACCTGGCCGGACCTGGCGTTCCTGCGCGAGCACTGGGACGGGCCGATCGTCCTCAAGGGCGTGCTGCACCCGGACGACGCCCGGCTCGCCGCGGACGCCGGGATGGACGGCGTGGTGGTCTCCAACCACGGCGGCCGGCAGGTGGCCGGCTCCGTCGCCGCGGCCGACGCGCTGCCCGGGGTCGCGGACGCGGTCGGCGACCGGCTGGCGGTGCTGTTCGACAGCGGGGTGCGCACCGGAGACGACGTCTTCAAGGCCCTGGCCCTGGGCGCCCGGGCGGTCCTGCTGGGCCGGCCCTATGTGTACGGCCTCGGCCTGGACGGCCAGGCGGGTGTGGACCACGTGATCCGCTGCGTGCTGGCCGAATTCGACCTCACCCTGGCCCTGTCGGGCCATGCGAGCCCGCACACGCTGACGCGGTCGGCGCTGGCGCCCTGTGGCGGGCCGCCGGCTGCCTGGTGACTGGTGACTGGTGATCCGAGTCAGAGATCCTTCGCCGGACCGGCGGCCACCAGCCGGGTGCTGTGCGGCTGCCCGGCCCGGCCCGCTGGAGTCCGGCCGCCGGCACGCCGGGCAGCTCGCGAGAACCACCCGAAAGGTCACCAGGGCCAACTCGGGGCGAGAGGTCGGTGGCCCGCGTCGGTGGCCGCTCCTGCGGGAGGGCCGGGCCGGACCCGTCGCACCCCGTGTGAAGCGGGCGCACGGACCGGCCGGTCGCGCACGCTCCCGGGGAGCGCGGGCCGGTGGTGGACTGGGAGCCGGTCCTCCCCGGACAGCCCCGTGCCCGGCCGGCGGCCCGGCGGCCTTCCCGCCGGCCGGGTACGGGGCGGGCCCCGCCCCCGAGGGGTGCCGGGGTCAGATCTGCCAGGAGCGGAGCCGGTCGGCGGCGCCGTACACGTCGGTCTTGCCGGAGATCAGGTCGCGGGCCAGGTCGACGAGGGCGCCGTAGGGCGGGTCGATGCCGACGCCGCTGACGAACATGTAGGCCACGGCGGTCGCGCAGGCGAAGCGGGCGTTGGCCGCGGGCAGCGGCTTGAGGACGGCGAGGGTGTGCAGCAGCGCGGCGGCGCGCCAGGCCGGGTCGGAGTCGACGCCGAGCCGGGGCGGGTCCACCCGGTGCCGGGCGACGGCCGCGACCAGCGCGGAGAAGTCGTCCACGGCGGGCTGGTCGGGCAGGACCTCCTCGTGTCGCTGGAGCAGCCAGGGCACGTCGATGTGGATGACGGAGGGCATCGCTCAGGCGGCCTCGCCCCGGACGGGGGACTCGTCGTCGGGGAAGGCCGCGGCGAACTCCTCGGCATGACCGGCGAAGAAGCGGCGGAAGGCTTCCGCGCCCTCCTGGAGGGCCCGGTACCGGGCGATGTCGGCGGCGGCGGCCTCGCGCACCAGGGCCTTCATCGACGTACCGCGCTCCTTGGCGATCTGGCGCAGGTCGTCGAGTTCCCGTTCGCTGAACTCCACATTCAGAGCTGGCATGCCCTCACGGTACCGCGCGGGTACTCACGCGTAAATATGCGCAGGTGGGGTGACATTTGGGACGGTACCGGGCCGGTCGGAGGGCGATGTCCGGTTCGACCGGTCGGGGCGCCACGCCCACCGGCCCCGCCGACCGCGGGCACGCCACCCGAACCCGCGCCATCCGCCTCCCGCCCGCCGGGCCCACAACCGGGCACGTACGGACAGATTCTGACGGTCCGTCATACATTCACCGCACTCGTACCGCACATCCGTCCCGCCCCGGCGCCCCGACCGCGGACCCGGGCGGCCGCACGGGAGCGGGAAGCACTACGCTGGGACACGCGTGGTGCCACCTGTTGACTGTGAGTGTGCGCTTGGGAGCGGCGACGATGAGCCGGGTCTATCCGTTCGACGATGCGGCGACGGCCCGGGCTGTCATCGATGACGACGGCACGCTGGTGGAGTGGAACGAGGGCGCCCGGCGCCTGCTCGGCCACTCGGCGGCGGATGTCGTGGGCCGCCCGGCCGCCCGGCTGCTGGCCGGCGACGGCACTCCCCCCGTGCCCGCCGTCGGACGCTGGGACGGCACGGTCGGACTGCGCCACCGGGACGGCCGTACGGTCTCGGTGTGGGTGCTCGCCCACCACCGGCCACCGGGCGACGGCCGCGGCGGCGACTGGCTGGTGGTCACCCCGCTGACCGGCCGCGAGCCGAGCGCCCCCGATGATCCGCTCACCCGGGCGGGCCTCATCCAGTCGCCGTGCGCCATAGCGGTCTACGACGACGCGCTGCGGCTGCGCCGGATGAACGACGCCATGGCCGAGGCGACCAGGCTGCCCGCCGACCGGGTGCGCGGCCTGCGGATCTCGGAGATCGGCGGCAAGCCGCAGGGCGAGGAGCTGGAGCGGAGCATGCTCCGGGTGCTCGCCACCGGGCAGCCGGTCGACGTGCAGACCGTCATGCGCATCGGCGGCGAGGGCCGGGCGCGCGCCTGGCTCACCCGGCTGGCACCGGTCACCGACGCGGAGGGCCGGGTGCGGGGCGTGTGCGTGGCGGCGCACGACGTCACCGACAACTACCGGTCGCGCCAGCGCCTCCAGATCGTCAACGAGGCGAGCGTGCGCATCGGCTCGACCCTCGACGTCACCCGTACGGCGCAGGAGCTGGCCGACGTGTGCGTGCCCGTGCTCGCCGACTTCGTCACGGTCGACCTGCTGGACCCCGAGGAGTACGGCGGCGAGCCCCCGGCCCGCGTCACGGCACCGGTCCGGCTGCGCCGGGTCGCCCACCGGTCGGTGCTGGAGGGCGAACCGGAGGCGGTGGCCGGTCCCGAGTTCGCCGAGGCGTATCCGGCCTCCTCCCCGCAGGCGCGGTCGCTCGTCGCGGGACGCACCGTCACGGCCTCGGTGACCGGGGGCGACACCGACGAGTGGCCGGCCCTGACGGACCGCGGCGAGCGCGTGCGCCGGGTGGGCATCCACTCCTACATGTCGGTGCCGATCCGGGCCCGCGGCCTGACCCTCGGGGTCGCGGTGCTGGCCAGGCACCGGCGCCCGGACGCGTTCACCGGCGACGACGTGCTGCTGGCCGAGGAGATCACTGCCCGGGCCGCCGTCTGCGTCGACAACGCCCGCCGCTACTCCCGCGAGCGGGAGACCGCGCTCACGCTCCAGCGCAGCCTGCTGCCCCGCACACTCCCGCGCACGGCCGCCGTGGAGGCGTGCTGCCGCTATCTGCCGGCGGCCCGGGCGGGGGTCGGCGGCGACTGGTTCGACGTGATCCCGCTGTCCGGGATGCGGGTCGCGCTGGTCGTCGGGGACGTGGTCGGGCACGGCATCCAGGCATCGGCCACCATGGGCCGGCTGCGCACCGCCGTGCGCACCCTGGCCGACATCGACCTGGCCCCGGACGAGTTGCTCACCCACCTCGACGACCTGGTGCTGCGGCTGTCGGACGAGTCCGGTGGCGAGGGCGGTGCCGGCGAGGTCGGCGCGACCTGTCTGTACGCCGTCTACGACCCGGTCTCCCGGCGCTGCACGCTGGCCCGCGCCGGCCATCCCCCGCCCGTGCTGGTGCGTCCCGGCGACGGGCCCCGCCTGCTCGACCTGCCGGCCGGTCCCCCGCTGGGCCTGGGCGGGCTGCCGTTCGAGTCCGCCGAGGTGGAACTGCCCGAGGGCTCCGTCCTCGCCCTGTACACGGACGGTCTGGTGGTGTCCCGGGAGCGGGACGGGGACGCCGGCCGTGAGCTGCTGTGCCGGGCGCTCGGGCGGCAACCGGAGTCGCTGGACGCCACCTGCGACCGCGTCCTGCGCGCCCTGCTGCCGTCCGGCGGGGTCGCCGACGACGTGGCGCTGCTGCTGGCCCGCACCCAGGGCCTGCCCGCCTCGCAGGTGGCGACCTGGGACATCCCCGCCGACCCGGCGCTGGTCGCGCCGATCCGCAAGCAGGTCGTGGACCAGTTGGCCGCCTGGTCGCTGAGCGAGGCGTCGTTCACGGCGGAGCTGGTGGTCAGCGAGCTGGTCACCAACGCCATCCGGTACGGCGCCCACCCGATCCGGCTCCGGCTGATCCACGACGCGACCACGCTGATCTGCGAGGTGTCCGACACCAGCCACACGGCGCCGCACCTGCGCCGGGCCAAGGTCTTCGACGAGGGCGGCCGGGGCCTGCTGCTGGTCGCCCAGCTCACCCAGCGCTGGGGCAGCCGGCACACCCCCGAGGGCAAGACGATCTGGGCGGAGCTGCCGTTGTTCGAGGAGGACCGGTAGGGCTCAGGAGGCGGTCAACCATGGCCGTATCTGTCTGCGGGCCTCGTGCAGCCGGGACTTGAAGGTGCCGAGCGGGAGTCCGGCGCGCTCGGCGGCCTCGGCGTAGTCCAGTTGGCAGATGTCCCGGTAGACCAGGGGCGCGACCAGCCGCGGGTGCTCCCGCTCCAGCCGTTCCAGGGCCTCCAGCAGGTCCACCCGGGAGCCGGCGATGACACTGGTGGTGCGGGGGTCGACGGCGTGCCCGGGCTCGATGACGGCGGGCTGTTCGGCGGCCCGCCGCTTGAGTTCGCGGTACTTCTGCCGGCAGCAGTTGGCGACGACGGTGTGGAGCCAGGTGCCGAAGCGGCTGCGGCCCTCGAAGCCGGTGATGTGCCGGGCCACTTGGAGCAGCACGTCCTGGGCCGCCTCCTCGGCGTCCTCCCGGCAGGGCAGGAAGCGCGCACAGCGGCGTACGGTCTCGGGCCGGATCTCGGTCAGCAGCCGGTCCAGGGCCGCGCGGTCGCCGCCCGCGGCCCGCCGGGCGAGGTCCTCCACCGGCGCCTGGTCGTGCACGGGCGGCCCCCTTCACGTCGGTCCGAGGGCAGGCATGATAGTCGTATGCGCCCCCTGGAGCGGATCGGCCGCCACCGCCTCGAACGGCCGCTGGGCAGCGGTGCGTTCGCCACGGTGTGGCTCGCCCACGACCCCGAGCTCCAGGCCCCGGTGGCGGTGAAGGTCCTCGCCGAGAACTGGGCGCACCGGCTCGACGTCAGGGAGCGGTTCCTGACCGAGGCGCGGCTGCTGCGCCGGGCCGGCTCCAGCCGGGTGGTGCAGGTCTACGACATCGGTGAACTCCCGGACAGCAGGCCGTACTTCGTGATGGAGTACGCCGGTGGCGGCACCCTCGCCGAACTGCTGACGGACGGTCCGCTGCCGGTGTCCGACGCGCTGGCGCTGACGGCCGAGGCCGCGCGCGCCGCCGCCGCGCTGCACGAGGCGGGCATCGTGCACCGCGACATCAAACCGACCAACGTGCTGCTGCACACCGCCCCGGACGGCACCCGCCGGGTGCTGCTGGCCGACCTGGGCCTGGCCAAGAGCCTCGCGCAGGGCTCGGTGCTGACGCTGGCTGCGGGTTCCGCGGGCTACCGGCCGCCGGAGCAGGCCGAGCCCGGCGCGGGCATCGACGAGCGGGCGGACGTCTACAGCCTGGGCGCGGTCGGTTACGAGCTGCTCACCGGGACCGTGCCGGGACCGCCGGGGCAGGTGGTACCGCCCCGCCGGCTGCGGCCGGAGCTGGGCGGGGACGTGGCGCGGGCGCTGCTGCGCGCGCTGGAGCCGGACCGGGCGCGGCGCTGGCCGGGCGCCGCGGAGTTCGCCCGGGAGCTGGACCGGCTGGCCGCGGCCCCGGCGGCACGGCC
>NZ_JOCB01000019.1 GCF_000718775.1 Streptomyces sp. NRRL S-31 | reverse complement strand
CCGCCCACAGCACCACCGACCCGGTCGCGAACATCACCGCCGCCGCCAACTACGCCGCGCACCGCTACGGTTCCATCGACAACGTCAACTCCGCGTACTAAGGCCACCGGCCAGGGTACGCAGGCAGTACGGGCCGCACCGCGCGACACCGGTGTGGATGCCCTGAGCACTGATCACCGCCTGGCCTGCCGGCTTCGCACCGGGGACGCTCGCCTGCGGCCGAACAGAGCAATCCCCGTTATCCCGGGACACCACGGACGGAAACATCCCTAGGCCCCTGCCTTCCGATCCGCGAGGTGCCCATGAGACTCGTGTCCGCCCTGGCCGCGGCCTCCGTCGTCACCGTACTGGCCACCGCCGCTCCCGCCCTCGCCACCGCCCCGCCCACCGCCCCCGGCACCCGCACCGCCACCGTCGCCCCCGCACAAGGGCACGAGGCCACCGGGCAGGAGGTACGCGCGCTGCTGTCGACCGGTACCCCGGGGGCGCTCGCCGTCGCGGAGGACTCCCGCGGGACCTGGTACGCCTCGGCGGGCACGGCCGAGCGCGGGGCGTCGGTCACCCCTCTGCCCGAGCATCGCTTCCGCGCGGGCAGCATCACCAAGATGTTCACCGCCACCGCCCTCGTCCAACTGGCCGCCCAGGGGCGCCTCCGCCTCGACGACACGGTCGACCGGTGGCTGCCCGGCCTGGTGCGGGGCAACGGCAACGACGGCCGGAACATCACCCTGCGCCAGCTGCTGAACCACACCAGCGGCCTGTACGACTACACCTCCGACCCGGACTTCGTCCGCTCCTATCTGACGGGCGAGAACTTCCTGCGCCACCGCTTCGACCGCTTCACACCACAGCAGCTCATCGCGACGGCGCTCACCCACCCCCCGTACCACGCCCCCGGCAGGGGCTGGAACTACTCCAACACCAACTACGCCCTGGCCGGACTCGTGATCGAGAAGGCTTCCGGCCGCACCTACGCGGGGCAGCTTCGCCGTACCATCCTCGAACCCCTCGGTCTGCGTCAGACCACCGTTCCGGGGACCTCCGTCGAGGTGCCCGCACCTCGCCTGCGCGGCTACTCGAAACTCGGCGAGAACGACCCCTCCGCCCCCGTCCACGACGTCACGCGCATGAGCCCCACCGTGCCGAACGCCGCCGGCGAGATCATCTCCACCGCCCCCGACCTCAACCGCTTCCTCTCCGCCCTGATGTCGGGCCGCCTCGTCCCCGAACCATGGCTGCGGCAGATGCGAACCACCGTGCCGCTCAACGACCAGCTCTCCTACGGACTGGGCCTGTTGGCCCGCAGATTGCCCTGCGGGAAGACGGCATGGGGCCACGGCGGCCAGATCCAGGGCTATCTCTCCTACGCCGCAGCGACCGACGACGGCACACACCGTGCCACGGTGGCCATCAACTCCGACTGGCCCGACCCGGCCCGCCTGGACAAGGTCCTGGACGCCGAGTTCTGCCAGGCTTCGTGAACGGTCACCGTGCACGGCCGACTTCCCACGGAGACGCTCGACTTCGGCTGCGCCGACGCCCCCTCGGCCCTATCATCGGCTGATGCCCGCACACCCTGTCGACCGCCCGGCCGATCTCGACGCTGTACGTGAGTCCTACGACCGGGTGGCCGACAACTATGCCCGCATGGTCGTGACGACGGGAGTCGGCGACATCCGCAGGCATCCATGGCTGAAGGCGTCGATCGACGCCTTCGCCGACACCGTGCACGGGCTCGGGCCTGTCCTCGACGTCGGCTGCGGGCCCGGAACGGTAACCGCCTACCTCGCCGGACGCGGACTCGACGTATCCGGGGTGGACCTCTCTCCCCGCATGATCGAGAACGCGCGCCGACTTCATCCGGAGTGCCGCTTCGCCGTCGCTTCCGCCACCGAGCTGGACCTCGGTGAGGCGTCCCTGGGCGGCGTGCTCGGGTGGTGGTCGCTGTTCAACCTGCCCAGGGACATCCTTCCCCAGGTCCTCGCCGTGTTCGCGCGCGCGTTGAAGCCGGGCGGACACTTCATCACCGCGACACACGTCGGCGACGAGGACGCGGTGCGCACCGAGGCCTACGGAGGCGTACCCGTGCGTTGGACGACGCACAAGTGGCGGCCGGAACAACTCGTCGACCTGATCGAGCGAGCCGGCCTCGAGCCGGTCGCCGAACTGCGACTTCCCCCGCAGGAGTACAGCGGGCCCGGTCTGGTCGTCATGGCCAGGCGCCCCGGCTGACGATCACGAGAAGCCGAAGCGGCCCGGGCTCTCCCCGGGCGGTCGGCGGGGCGATCGCCCGGGCGGCCTCAGACACGCTGTCCGCGTGCCGCCGGCAGGCTCCGCGCTGCGTCGGGGACGCGGACCGACCGGTCCGGCCACCGGAAGACGATTCTTGCGGACGGCTTGTCGAGCACATCGCCGACGGGCAGTCGTTCGTCTGGGGTGTCGGCAGGATGGACGGTCACCGGCGGATAGCCGGCCTCCCGCACCGTCTGGTTCCAGGTGTGCACACAGGCGGCGAAGCGCTCCGCCAGTTCCTCGGCGGCTGGGCCGTAGGCGTGGATGAAGAACTCGGAGAGGCGGTCGGCCATGTCCGGCGCGTCCCGGACCACGCGATGGGTCAGGTAGGCCAGGGAGCCGTCCGCCAGCATCGCGGCCACGTCCTGCCGCGCGACCAGCGTGGATCCCTCCGGGGCGGCCAAGCGGCAGAACCCGGGCAGTGTGGTCGCGGCGTAGACCTGCAAGGTCTCGAAATTGAAGGTTCCCCGGACAACGAGTCCGGTGGTCCGCTCGTGCCGCGGCCCGCGCAGGGCCTCCTCCAGCCCGGTCGTGTCACCGGGAGCGCCGTCCTCCCACCGCACGGTGACCTCGCCGTCGGCCAGGCGGACGGCGGGGGCGGTGCGCGCGGCGGCACCGCGGTCCCGCACGAACCCGCAGTACGTCCAGTGCTCGCAGTGCAGCACGTCGTCACGCCGGACGAGGGTGAGGCAGCGGGTGTAGCCGCCCATTTCCAGCGGTACCACCAACCGCCCGCCTTCACGAAGCTGCTCGCGCCAGGCCCGGGGAACGTCGGCCGCGTTGTGTGTGATCACGATCCCGTCGAACCCGCGAGCAGGGACGTGCGGGGGTGCTCCCAGAGCACCGTCGCCGAGGACGGCGGTGACCCGGCCGCTGCCGGCCTCCGCGCACAGCCGTTGCGTGCGGTGCACCACGTACGGGTCGACATCCAGGGTCACCACGCGGCCGCGCTCGCCGAGGACGTGCGCGAGGAGCTCCGCGTTGTACCCGCCCGATCCGACTTCCAGCACGGTCATCCCCGGCTCCAACCGGAGCCGCTCGATCATGTCGGCCTGCAACCAGGCCGCGGAGACGGAGCTGAGCGCGGTCTCGCCCGGCTCCCGTACCGTCACCACCGCGAGGTCGTCGTCGTAGGCCGTCTCCAACGGAGCCTCGGGCACGAACCGGTGCCGGGGTACCTCACGCAGCGCGGCCCGGACCCGCGGCGAGGGAGCCCATCCCTTGCCGATCACGGCGTCCGCCATCCGCTCACGCAACCGGATCGCCTCGGCCGGCTCCCCGGGCACCGGCGGGGCGGCGGTGGCGCACGCATAGGAGTGAACGGGCGGCAGCCCCGCCAGCACCCCTGGCCACACCGCGGCGAGGGCCTGGGCGCTGGGTGCGAAGATGCTCCCCAGGGTGGCCAGGGTGTTCAGGTCGTGCCACTCCCAGCGCACGAACTTGTGCGGCTCGGGCAGACCGAGGTCCCCGCTCCAGTCGGTGATACGGGCGACGGCGGTGACGCGGCGCACGTCGAGGCGGTCGTCGTGGAGTACGGCGATGAGGTGAGCGTCCTCCACGCGCGCTGTCAGCCCGGTCTCCTCCGCCAGCTCCCGCACAGCGGCGGCCGGTGCGGCCTCACCCGTCTCGACGCGGCCGGCCGGCAGCTCCCACACGCCACGGGACGAGCGGCCCAGCAGGACCCGGCCGGACGCGTCGGTCACCACCGCCGCGGCGCCGAAGACGGCCTGTGGTTCGGGCCGCGCCTTCTCCACCGCGCTGAACGACGCGGCCGGCCCGCGCAAGGCCAGTACTGCCAGGCCCTCCGCGTCGAACCGCTCGACGTGCCCGAACCCATCGGTGAGCGCCGCGAGTTCGTCCGCGTCCAGCGCGATGTGACGCCGCTCTTCCGGCGTGTGCTCCACGACCGGCGTGATGACGACCAGCACACCGCCCTCGCGTAGCCGTGCGGCCAGACGGCGCAGGACCCGGGCGCGATCGCTGATGAAGGCGATGCAGAGCCGCAGGACGATCAGGTCATAACCGCCCTCGGCGAGGACGACCAGGTCGTCATGGACCACGTCGAGGCACAGCCAGCGCACTCCCTCCACCCCGGCGTGCCGTACACGGGCCCGCTTCAGCGCGCCCTCGGCGAAGTCCGCGCCGTCGACGGTGTACCCGAGGGAGGCGAGGTACACGGACATCTCGCCGGTTCCACAGCCGACGTCGAGGGCGCGGCCGTCCACGGGTGGCGGTGCGTGGTCGACGAGCAGGCCCTTCTCCTCGTCCCCGAGCCGGCGGAAGTCCCGCCCCTCGCTGTAGTGCTCGGACCAGTCGGCGCGGGTGTATCCCACAGATCGCTCCTCGTTCATGGAAGGCGGGGCGGTAGCGCGGTGTCGGGACAGGTCGGCACGGCCTTACGGGGCGGCCGGGTGCGCGGCGGCTGCCGCGGACCGTTCTTCCCGGCCCGCAGGGTGGTGGCTGGGGATGGCAGGGCCGGCCAGGCGGACCGTGGCCGCGTCGGTGAGGTGACGGTCCCGGTCGAGGGTGGCCGCCACCCCCTGGTCGCCGCAGATCTGGCAGGCCACCGCGACGGTCACCCCCGCGCCCGTCCCGACGTCCGGCACTCGCTGGCCGGGGCGCGGTCCGAGTTCCGTCAGCAGCGAGGCGGTCAGGCCCATCACGATCGGCATCGACGTGATCGACGCGCCCGACCGGGTCCCGCGCGCCCGGCTCAGCAGCGGCTCCCCGTCGTGCCGGATGAGCACGCCGGCCCCGCCGTACCGCAGTCCGAGCAGCTCGGGACGGTCCTGTGGCGCCGACCAGTCCGGCAGGTCCCACCACGGCGGCTCCTCGCCGGGGGTGCTGCGCCGTACGTACGCCTGCGGCATCAGCACTTCGCGGGGGAGGGGGAGCAGGGCCTCGCGGACCGGGCCCGGCCCCAGAGCCCCCTCGTCCTCGAGACGGGCGACCATCGCCGCCCGCGCGGCTGCCGTACCCGCCTGCGCACCCGTCGGGAGCGGTCGAGGGTCAGTGGAGGAGGCCATGGAGCATCTCCTCGGCTTCCGTCAGGCGCTCGCACAGCTCGGCCAAGGCCGCATGCCGGTTCCGGCCGTACGCCGCGAGTTCCGGGGTGACGGCGGCCGGGTGGTCGACGGCCTCGGACAGGGGATACACCGAGCAGGCCAGGTACCCGGCGGCGACCCGGGGTACGGCGAGGAGTTCTCCGGCCGGCAGAGCCGGGTCGGCTGCCCGGTAGGCGGCGATCGCGCCGACCATGCCGGTGGGCCAGTCCGGCGCGGCCAGAACCGTGCGCGGGTCGAGGACGATCCGCCCGAGTTCCCACACGGGGCTGCGGTGACCGGGCGGCCGGAAGTCGATCAGCGCTGCCACCTGCTGTCCGCGCAGGAGCAGGTTGGGCGAGGCCAGGTCGCCGTGAACGGTCTGCACCGTCAGGCCCGCCGGCAGCCCTTCGAGCATGGCGGCCACGGCGGGCAGCGCGTCGAGCCGCTGTGCCGCGGTCTCGTGCGCCCAGGCGGGGAACCCCGAGGTGGGCGGTCTCCTGGCGAAGCGGGCGAGCAGCCGTTCGAGGCGCTGCCCGGCCCCTCTCACATCGCAGACCTCTCGGACGGGCACGCGGCGCGGCGGCCCGGCCGGATGCCGGGCCAGCGTCCGGTGCAGGCGGCCGACCGTCTCGCCCACCGCGGCCCACCGGCCGTCGGACAGGCCGCCTTCCGCTGTCTCCGCGTTCTCGACGTACGCCGCGACGGACACCGCTGTCCCGTCGGCGGCCGCGACGAGGTCACCGTCCGGGGTCCGCCGCACGGCAGGCACCGGGAGGCCGCCGAGGCGCGCGAACTCGCCCAGCTCCAGCGCCCGGCGCTCCGCGTCCAGATCGGCACCCGCCGGGTAGACCTTCACGAACCACCGGCCGCCGTCGCTGTCACGCGCCACGTAGTTGCGGGTCGCGGTCCCGGCGGGACCTTCGTCGACCACGGCGGGGACGATCCGGTAGAACAGCGGCAGGAGCCCCGCCACGGTCGTCGCGTCCGGCGGGGCGTCCTTCCGGGCGCCGACCGACGTGGGCATGGCACGAGGCCGCGCGTGTCCGGGCATCATGCCGCCCCTCCGGTCTCGGCGCGGTAGCCGAAGGCATGAAGGGTGAACACGGCGGCGTACGCGCCGTCGAGGTCCGCCGGTCCCCGCAGTGTGCCGGTCTCGCGGACGCGGCCGCCGTCGAAGACGACGGGAGGATGCACAAGGGCCGGCACAGGCTTCACGGGTCCTCCGGATGGGCGCATGAGAGGTACTGGTGCTCTGACAATGGCCCCTTCGGAGTCTGCCGTGGGCCGACTCCGGATTCCGGCCACCCGCTCGGCCGAGAAGTCAGTGCGTCTGTCCGGCGTCTCGGGCCCGTGTCTGCCCGGCCCGGACGAGGCCGGTCTCGTAGGCGATGACGACGAGCCGGGCGCGGTCGCGGGCGCCGAGTTCGGCCATGGCGCGGTTGGCGTGTGTCTTGACGGTGACCGGGGCGACGAAGAGGCGTTCGGCGATCTCGTCGTTGGACAGGCCGGTGGCCACGAGCGTCATCACCTCCCGCTCCCGCGGGGTAAGGGCGGTGAGCCGTAGGACTCCGCCGTGGAGCCCGTGCCCGCTACCCGCCGCCTCGGGATGTCATCTCTCCTCCGCGTCTCCTCCGCGTCCGGGACCACACGACGCGTCCAAGCCTTCCGGGGGTCTTCCCCACCCCCACGGGCCCGCTGGCCGGACCTCGGACAGGCCCACTGACCGGATGGATCGGTTCCTCTCGATCGCGGAGGCTGGGCACATCGCACATGCTCGTCCGATCGGAGAACCAGTGTTCAGCTTGACGTCCTCGCGCCGCCCGGTGGCGCGCACCGCCGCGGTGGTCCTGGCGGGAGCGGCGTGCGCCGCCATGATGACCGGCAGTGCCGAAGCCATCGTCAACGGGCAGGATTCCACGCAGCGTTACCCGTCCATGGTGTCGATCCCGGTGACGGGCGCGGACGACCCCGCTTTCAAGGGCGTCTGCGGGGGATCGTTGATCGACTCGAAGTGGGTGCTCACAGCCGCCCACTGCGTGGACCCGGCGCTCGTCACCCTGGACGGCACCGTCCGGATCGGCAGTGAGTGGAGGAACTCCGGGGGCACGGTCCGGACCGTCGCGAAGACGGTGATCCACCCGGGCTACGAGAACGGCGAGGGCACCGGCCCCAACCACGACGACATCGCTCTGATCCGCCTGAACCGCCCGGTCGCCGAGAAGCCCGTCCGCATCGCCGACAAGCCGGGGCGCCCCGGCACCCCGACCCGCATCCTGGGCTTCGGCACCATCGAGGACACACCCGACCGCACCCAATGGGTCTTCCCCGACCGGCTCCAGGAACTGGACACGCGCAGGGGCGCGGTCTCCGAGTGCGCGCCGGGGTACGCGGACGGCACCCGCCTGTGCACGATCAGCCAGGTGCCCAGGGCCATGGCGTGTAACGGCGACTCGGGCGGTCCCCAGCTCCGGCGGGACCGCAAGGGGCGCTGGGAACTCATCGGTGTCACCTCGGGCCCCGGCGCCCCGGGCGTGCGCTGTAGCGAGGGCCCGGGGCTCTACACCAGCGCGCCCGCCTACGCGGGCTGGATCCGTGAGGCGATGGGCCGCGACGGCTGACGCGGGCCGCCGACGCACTGCCCGCGCCGCACCTCGTCTCCTTGAAGGGGCGGTGACCGGCGTACCGGTGTCACCTTCCGGCACCGCGAGCCGCGATCGCGGGCTGATCACCCGGTGCGCTCGTCCGGGTGAAGACGGCCGGAAGCCCTCTGTCCGCGCCGGGCCCCAGGGGATGCACTGGGACCAGCGCCCTCACCGAACCCGCCCGCCCGTCAACGCCGGTCACCATGACCGTGGAACCCGCGACGGCAACGGCCGTCCCCGCCATCCTGGACCACCCGCCCCCGCCCGTCCCCGCACCCGCGGCCCGGCCGCCACGAGGACGGGCCCGGCCACGAAGAGGTGACGCAGCAATGAACACGGCACGGCAATCCGCCGCACGCCTGATCGACGAAAGTCTGGGCTTCCTGTTTCCCGCGGCACTGCGCGCTGCCGCCGCGGTGCGCGTGGCCGACCACATGGCGGACGACGACGAGAGCGTCGAGCGGCTCGCCGAGGCGACGGGGACCGACGCCCGCAACCTCGGGCGAGTCCTGCGGCTGCTCGCCACCCGCGGCGTGGTCGAGGAGACGGGCGCCGGGCGCTTCCGGCTCACCACCACCGGTCAGGCGCTGCGCTCGGACGCCCCCCACTCCGCCCGTGCCGCGATCCTGATGCTCACCGACGCCACGATGTGGCGCCCCGCCGGAGAGATGCACCGCTGCCTGACCGACGGCGACTCCGCCTTCACCGGCATCTTCGGCACGACGTTCTTCGACTACTTCGCGCGCGACGCGGAAACCGCCGCCGTCTTCCACGTCGGCATGGCCGCCATGTCGGACCACGAGAACGAACCCATCGCCGAGGCATACGACTTCCCGCCCACGGGCACCGTCGTGGACGTCGGCGGCGGCCACGGCGGCCTGCTCCACGAGGTTCTCCGCCAACAGCCCGGCCTGCACGGAGTGCTGTACGACCAGGCACACGTCCTCGCCGACCACCGGCTGGGCGACCACGACGACATCGTCGGCCGATGGACCACGGTCGAGGGCGACTTCTTCTCCTCGGTCCCGTCGGGAGACATCTACCTCATCAAGCGCATCCTCCACGACTGGGACGACGAGCAGTCCGCCACGATCCTGCGCAACTGCCGGCAGGCCGTGGCACCGGGCGGCCGCATCCTCGTCATCGACGCCGTCGTGCCACCCGGCGACCTGGCCCACCAGTCCAAGACCCTCGACCTGATGATGATGTGCTCCCTGGTGGGACGGGAGCGCACCGAAGAGGACTTCGTCCAGCTCTTCAAGGAGGCGGGGCTGCGCCTGCGGCGCATCGTGCCCACACCGACCGTGCTGTCCGTCGTCGAGGCCGTAAGCGCCGACTGAGCTGTTCGCTGTGCGCGGCGAGTTCCGCAGGGGGAGGCTCAGCTTCCGTAGGGGAGGCTCAGCGCAGGGCCGCGGCCACCAGCCCCCGGATCTCCGCGTGGGACACGCTGCCGCCACTGACCAGACGGTCGAAGACCAGCCCGTCCACGCACGTCAGCAAGGTGACGGTACGGGCCTCGGCGTCCGCGATGCCTTGCGAGGCCAGGAAGTCCTGTACGACCCGTCGCCCGGCGTTCTCCCGCGGCACGAGGATCTCCCGCAGCCCGGGGTGATGGACGCTCTCGATGGCGCACGCGTAGCGCGCGAGGGAGCGCCGCCGTCCCTCTCCCGTGAGTCGCTGTTCGAGGAAGGCGGCGATCCCGGTCACCAGTTCCTCGGCGTTCCGCGGTACCGGTGTCCGGTCCCCGGTCTCCTGGAGTTCCCGCTGATCGAGGGCGACCAGGCGCCGGACCAGTGCGGTGAGAAGTGCCTGGCGGGTGCGGTAGTAGGCGGAGGTGGTGCCGGGCGGCAGGTTCGCCGCCCGGTCCACCGCGCGGTGGGTCAGTCCTCGCATTCCGGTCTCGGCGAGCACTGCGATGGCGGTGTCGGCAAGGACGGTACGTCGGTCGTCGGGCACCCCCCATTTCTACACCCGTAGAGGCCGGGGATACCCTCTTTCTACATCTGTAGAAGCAGTGGCGGCGGAGTGGCTGGAGGGGGCCGGGCATGGGCGGCGGTGCGGTGGTGGTCGGAGGAGGCATCGGCGGGCTGGCGGCGGCGATCGGCCTGCGCCGGATCGGCTGGGAGGTGACGGTCGTCGAACGGGCCCGGACCCTGGCCGACGTGGGCGCGGGCATCTCCCTGCACGCCAACGGCATCCGTGCTCTCGACGTTCTCGGCGTCGGCGAAGCGGTACGTGCGGCTGCCCGCCGCCAGTACACCGGGGGCACCCGCACACCCGGCGGCGGGTGGCTGGCCCGCATGGACGGAGCCGTACTGGAGCGAGAGTTGGGCACGCCGATCGTCGGCATCCCCCGGGCCGTGCTGCACCGCCTGCTGCGCGAGGCTCTGCCTGCCGGGTGCCTGGTCGTCGGTACCGAGGTGATGTCCGTCGACTGCTCGGACCCGGGCCGGGTGCGGGTGCCCTTCGCGGACGGCGTCCTGGAAGCGGATCTGGTCGTGGCGGCCGACGGGGTGGACAGCCGGCTGCGCGGCCGGTTGTTCCCGGGCCACCCCGGCCCCGTCTACAGCGGATCGACGGTCCTGCGTGCCATCTCCGAGCAACCGGTGCCGTTGCGCACCGACTTCGAACTGACCTGGGGCAGGGGCGCCGAGTTCGGTCACATCGCGTTCACCGACGGCCGGGCCGAATGGCACGCGGTGCTCAACGCGCCGCCCGGCACCCGGTACGCGGACCCCCTGGCCGAGATGCGCCGCCGGTTCGGCGGCTGGCACGATCCGATCCCCGCGCTGCTGGACGCGACCCGGCCGGACGCGGTCCTGCACCACGACATCCGCGAATTGGCGACGCCCTTGCCCGCCTTCACCGCGGACCGGATCGCGCTGCTCGGCGACGCGGCACACGCCATGACCCCGAACCTCGGTCAGGGCGCCTGTCAGGCCCTGGAGGACGCGGCCACCTTGGCGGCCGCGCTCGCCACCGAGCCCACGGTCGCCTCGGCACTGGCCCGCTACGACGCCGAACGCCGCCCACGCAGCCAGTCCGTGGCCCGTGCGGCACGCCAGGCCGGCCGGATGGGCCAGCGACTTTCGCACCCTCTTGCCGTGGCCCTGCGCAATACGGGACTCCGGCTGGCCCCGTCCGGCGTCACCGTCCGGGCCATCCTGCGGCACGCCGACTGGGCTCCGCCGAGCCTGGGCTGACACCACCGTGGAGCGCAACGGGCCCGACGGCCGAGGGAAGGGCTGCCGCGGCCGGTCGCCTTCCCCTGGGCGAGCATCCTGACCTGCCTCCGATCTGCACGACCCCCGCTTCCGCTCCCGCTTCCGCGCGGCAAGTGCTGCCCGTCAGCGATGCCGGCGTCGTGGCTCTCGGCGCGCGTGCGTCGTGGAGCGACCAGACGCGATACCGCTCGTCGGCATCAGGTCGCGTGAGGCCGCCGCAGTCCCTGGAGGAGGAGAGCGATCAGGCGTCGGGGGTCGTAACGGGGGTCGTTGTCGCGTCCGATGCAGAGGTTGCCGATGCCGCGCATCAGCTCGTACGGCTGCGTACCGGGCCGGATGTCGCCGGCCTCGACCGCGGCGTCGAGCAGTTGGGCACAGACGGGCAGCAGGCGGTCGAGGAAGTAGGCGTGCAGCGCGGCGAAGCGGTCGTCGTCGGACTGAAGGGCGTCGGCGAGTCCGTGCTTGGTGACGAGGAAGTCGACGAAGAGGTCGATCCACTGACGCAACGCGTCGAGCGGGGAGCCGGCACTGGCCAGCAGGTCCGGGCCGGCTTCGGCGCATGCCTCGATCTGATGGCGGTAGACGGCTGTGACGAGATCCGCCCGGGTCGGGAAGTGACGGTAGATCGTGGCCATTCCGACACCCGCCCGGGCCGCGATCTGGCGGATCGGCGCGTCGACGCCGGAGATGACGAACACCTCGGCGGCGGCGGCGAGCACCGTCTGACGGTTGCGCTGGGCGTCGGCCCGCTTGCTTCGTGACGGCGACTGCCCTGAGGGGCTGTCGGTGGTCATCGCGTACTCCTCCACGCCGGTTGACAAATCGGAGCAGCGCTCCGGATACTAAGTGGAACAGCGCTCCGCTTCAGTCTAGCGGAAGCGGGACACCCCTGACCGCCTCGTCCGTCCACGGTCGCAGGAGACCAGCAGGCGGCAGGTGCCACCGAAAGGGAACCCACATCGTGAGCACATCCCTCGCCACCCACGCCGACGTCTCGGCCGCGCCCGCACCGGTCCTGTCCTTCAGCCCCGTGGTCCTCCCCGTGCCCGGACGTCCCGTGGACCTCCAGGTGCGCGTGTCCGTACCCGCGACCGGGACCGGCCTTCCCGTCATCCTCCTCTCCCACGGTCACGGTCCCTCGAACAACCTCTCCTCGCTCAACGGCTATGCGCCGCTCGTCGACTTCTGGGCCGCTCACGGATTTGCCGTCATCCAGCCCACCCACCTCACCTCCAGGACACTGAGCCACCTGGTCGCCGACGCACCCGGCGCACCCGACTTCTGGCGATCCCGCGCCGAGGACATGACCCACATCCTCGACCGGCTCGACGTGATCGAACGCACGGTGCCGCAGCTCGCGGGACGGATCGACCGCACCAAGGTCGCCGTCGCCGGACACTCGCTCGGCGGCTTCACCGCCGCCCTGCTGCTGGGCGCCGGGGTCAAGGACCCCGACACCGGAAACGTGGTGCACCTCGTCGAGCCCCGGATCAAGGCCGGCGTACTGCTCGCCGCGCCCGGCAGGGGCGGCGACGTCCTCAACGGGCCCATGGCCGAGCGGATGCCGGTCATCGGTGCCGTCGACTTCTCCACCATGACTGCGCCGGCGCTGGTCGTCGCCGGCGACAAGGACGACTCCCGGCACTTCACGGACATGGGACCGGACTGGCACGCCGATCCCTACACCCTCGCCCCCGGACCCAAGACCCTGTTCACGCTGTTCGACGCGGAGCACGGACTCGGCGGGATCGCCGGGTACGACGCCGCCGAGACCACGGACGAGAACCCCGAGCGGGTCGCCGCCCTCGCCCGGCTCACCGCGGCCTACCTCCACACCCAGCTCCACCCCGGCGCCCACACCTGGCAGACCGTGTGCGAGGAAGTGACGGCCGGCCCCGCCCCGATGGGACGAGTGGAATTCAAGTAGCCCCCGGCCGAACGGCTCCGGAGCCGCGGGGGTGTGTCGAGTTGGGGTGCGGCTTCGTCAGTGAGGCCGCTGGAGCGGGACGGTGGCTACCCGCTCACCGCCGAGCGCCCCGGCCGGTCCCCGTCTCACGGGGACCGGCCGGGGCCGGTGTGTGCGTTCGTGCGTGTGCGTCCTGCCGTGCGGCTGCCGTCAGACGCGCTGCCACAGGGCGGGGACGTTCGGCGGCTCCCAGCCCGGGTAAGCGGTGTGACCCTGGAGGCACCGGTAGCCGACGCCGTCGTAGGTCACGACGTCACCGGCCGCGTAGGTGGCGCCCACCCGCCAGGTGGTGTCGCCGCCGCCACCGCCGGGCACGGTGAGGGTGTAGGTGGTGGTGTGGCCGGCCGCGCCCGTCCCCGTGATGGTGAGGGTGTACGTGCCGCCGGCCGTGCCCGCGGCGACCTGCACGGTGGCGGTCGAGGACTGGCCGGAGGTCACCGAGGACGGGCTGAACGACACGCTCACACCCGCCGGTGCGCCGGACGCGGACAGCCTGACGCTCTGGGCGTTTCCGCTGGTGGTGGCGGTGGATACGGTCACCGTGGCGGACGAGCCGGGCGAGACCGTGCCGGTGGCGGGGTCGGCCGAGATCGAGAAGTCGTCGGCCGGCGCGGGCGCGTCACCGACGGCGGTCTTCCAGATCGTGTACGCGATCCCGTCCGCGCTGCGGTTCAGCGCCGTGGCGTTGATGTTGCCGGTGGTGTCGCAGGCGGAGTGGTAGCACGAGTCATAGGCGCGGCCCGCGGTGCCGCCCCACTTGGCGGCCTCGGTGGCGGATTTCACGTCCGAGGCGCCGGTGGCGTAGCCGGAGGTGGGGATGCCCACCTGCTGGAAGGAGTAGTCGTCGGAGCGGCCCTGGCCCTCGACGTTCTCCTGCGGGGCCAGACCCAGGGAGTCCCAGTAGGCCTTCATCGGGGCCGCGGCGGCCGAGTTCAGGTTGTTGACGAAGTAACCCGCGTTGGTCGAGGCGACCATGTCGAAGTTGTAGTACGCCTTGATCCGGGCGCGTTCGGTCGTGGAGAGCGAACGGGCGTAGAAGCCGGAGCCCTTCATGCCCTGTTCCTCGTCGGTCCACCAGGCGAAGCGGACCCGGTTCTTCATGGCGGGGTTGGACTGTGCCAGGGTCAGCGCGGTCTCCAGCAGCGCGGCGGAGCCGGAGCCGTTGTCGTTGATGCCGGGCCCGGCGGACACGCTGTCGAGATGTGCGCCGAACATGTAGACGTTGTTCGCGTCGCCCTGCGGCCACTCGGCGATCAGGTTGTTGCCCGCTCCCGCGGTGCAGCCGGAGGTGCAGCTCTGCTCGGTGACCGTGTAGCCCGCCGTCTGGAGCCGGTCCTTGACGTAGGCGAGCGAGGCCCGGTAACCGGCGGTGGTGGAACGGCGGTTGCCGCCGTTCTGCGAGGCGATGGTGTTCAGCTGGGTCAGATGTGCCTGCACCTTGGCCACGTCGACGTCCGGCGGGGTGGACGGGTTGCCGCCACCGCCGCCGCCCACCCGCAGGGCGTACTGGGCGGTGTGGGTCCTGGCGCCGACGGTGCCCGTGACCGTGATCTGGTAGGTCCCGGCGGCCGTGGCCGACGAGGTGGAGACCGTCATCGTGGAACCGCTGCCGGAGGTGACCGTCGCCGGGCTGAAGGAGACGTTCACCCCGGCCGGCGCGCCGGAGGCGGTCAGCGAGACCTGCTGGGCGCTGCCGGAGACGGTGCTGGTGCTGACGGTGGCGCGCGCCGAGGAGCCCGCGTCGACGTCACCCGAGGCGGGGCTGAGCGCCAGCGAGAAGTCGGTCTGTTCCCCCGCGCAGGTCGGGTCGCCGGTCTGCGCGGACACGCTGATCGCGTCCCAGGCGGCCTTGGTGGAGTTGAACAGGGAGCAACCGGCGTCGAGGTTCTTCGCCGTGGTGAGGGTGGCGGTGCGGTAGCGCTTGTACGTCATGCCGCTGGTCTTGAGCAGCATGGCGCCGTAGAAGATCTTGCCCGCGTGCTGGATGCCGACGCCGCTGACGGTGGAGTTGTTGCAGGTGGGGCTGGAGGGCTTGCCCCCACCGGGGTTGGAGCCCTCGGCGAGCAGGTAGAACCAGTGGTTGAGCGGGCCGGCCGCCGCGTGCTCCTCGGTCTGCGGGATCGACGCGGAGTAGCAGCCGGGGTCGTTGTTGACCTGGCCGGGGTTGTACATGTTGCGGATCGGCCCGCGGCCCTGAAGGTTGATCATCTCGCCGACGGTGTAGTCGGGAGTGTCGTACGGCGCCGGTTCGTTGGCGTACGCCTCGGTCAGGGCGCCCATGATGTCGCCGGTCGCCTCGCCCAGTCCGCTCTCGTGGTTGGCGCCACCGGGGGTGAAGGAGTCCAGGCCGTGGCCGAACTCGTGGCCCACCACGTCGATTCCGGCGATCCACTCGTTCGCGCTGTTGCGGCCGATGGTGACGGTGGAACCGTCCCAGTAGGCGTTCAGCTCGTTGAGGCCGACGCGGACCGGCCAGCTGCCGCCGTTGCCGTCGTGCCCGTTGCGGCCGAGCCAGTTCTTGAGCATGTCCGATTCCTTCTGCGCGGCGAACATCGCGTCCACGCAGCCGGTTTCCCTGCTCGTGGGGCTGCCGGTGCCCCAGTTGTCGGTCGCCTTGGTGAACAGGCCGCCGCTGTAGTCCGAACACTGCAATCCGGGCCGGGTGGTGTCGCGCAGCACGTAGGAGGAGCCCGACCGGGAGGTGTCGATGGTCAGCGGGTTCGGCCCGTTCCACTTGCTGGTGCCGCTGCCCGCCCGCACGTCGTCGTAGGCGTCGACGACCTTGCCGGTGCGCGCGTCGACGAAGACGTGCAGCCGGCTGGGGACGTTCGCCTGGGTGCGCCCGGTCAGCACGGTCTCCCAGGCGAGGGTGGCGCGGTCGTTCTCGGCCCGCACCACCAGCCGCCGGGAGTCGACCTTCTCGGTCTTCGCGAGCCTGGCGCGGCTGGTGCGGACCGCCTCCGCGGCGGTGACCCGGGCCTTGGTGGAGAGCGCGATCCTGGCCTTGGTGGCGGACTGGACCGAACGGACCCGGCCGTCGCCGTCGGCGAGGACGACCACGTCGCCGCCCACCACGGGCAGGCCCCGGTAGGTGCGCTCGTAGGCGACGGAGTACAGGCCCTTGACCCAGGGGGTGACCTGCCGCCGGTCGTACTGCTCCTCGGGGCCCTTCGCCAGTGCGTCGAGGCCGCTGCGCGCCGCCTGGTCGGCGGCTGCGACGGCTCGGGCGACGGGGGCCGGCTTCGGCTTGCCCGCCGGGGGCGCGGCGTGGGGCGCGGCCGAGGCGAAGGCGGCCGGCATCACCACCCCTCCCAGCGTCAGGGCCAGGGATGTCCCGGCCACCACCAGCTTTCTCAGCATCGTTGCTCCTTGTGAGAGGTCGTGGGGCTCACCCGGTGCCCAAATAGGCATGCTCATGCCAATCCGCTCACCGGTGTCCGCGGTACGTCGGTGTCTCCGCCCGCCCCGCGCCGGGGTGGTGTGCCACGCCGCCGGGCTGGCCGAACCCTCACATCGCCCCGCGCCCGGGTCAACGGCTCGCGGCCCGCCGTCCCGTCCTGTCAAAAACCGGCAAACGCCCGGGGCGGCGGGACGCGTTCAGATCCCCGCGGCCGGCAGCCGCTCGCGGTACTCCCTGACCTCCGGCACGTCACCCCAGCGGGCGAGCAGCCTGCCGTGCAGTCCGCGCAACTCGGCGTTGATCATCAACTCGCGCGAGGACACCGCCTCGTCGAGCACCGGGGCCGCCAGGGCGACCGCCGCGCCCGGGTCGCCCGCGCACGCCCAGCTGTCGGCCAGGCGGAGGGTGAGCAGCAGCCTGGTCTCCCGCATCAGCGGCGGCAGTCGGGCACGCGACCGCGCGGTGGCGTCGACGGCACGCCGTGCCGTCATCCGGTCGCCGGTCGCGGCGGCGAGATCGCGCAGCGCCCCGCCGATCGCCGACTCCACCCTCATCTCGCCCTCGGCGCCGGACAGCCAGGGCGCCTCCAGACGGTCCCGGTGGCCGAGGCGGGCGAATCCGCGCCGCGCCAGGGCGATGTGCCGTCGGCACTCGGCGATGTCGTGGCCGAGCGCGTGCCCGCGTGCCCGGTACAGGTGCGAGAGGGTGACCACCCACCGTCTCCTGGGGTCCACCGCGCCGATGGCCTCGGCGTACGCGAGGGCCGACCCGGCGTCCCGGTCGAGCCGGACCAGGGTGCACACATCGCTGAGCAGGGTCGCCCGAGCCGAGGCGTCGTGCACCGCGTCCGCCCAGCCCAGACCGTGGCCGAACCAGGCCATGCCGATGCTGCTCTGCCCGCACTGCATCCGCAGCCGCCCGGCGACCTGGGCGTACTGGGCGGCCAGCCGGAGCTGACCGTACGGCAGCCGGCCGGTGGAGTTCACCGCCCCGGCCCACCGCACCAGGGCCCGTAACAGCCGCTCCACCGTGGTCACACCGTCGGACGCGCCCCGGTGCAGCGCGCCGCGGATCAGACAGGCCAGGACCGCGGTGAGCGCGTGCAGCAGCTCCGGCTCGCTGCCCGTGAGACCGTCGAACCCGTCCCGCGGCGCGGTCAGCCCGTCCAGCAGGCCGGGTGTCCCCGCCCGGTCGGGCACCGCACAGCCCACCGTGCCGTGCAGCGGGCACGCCAGCCCCTCGGCGGGCAGCTCGGACGGCCACAGCGCGGGGTCGAGCGCGTCGCGGCCGACGGGGGATTCCCCGCCGCCCGGCACCGCGGCGAACAGCCGGGGGTCCGCCGGCGGACGGTCGGGGCGGTACGGCGTTCCGCACGGCGCGGCAACGACCGCCGCCAGCTCGCCGCCGGTCCCCAGGACGGAGTCGAGCCGGCCCACCAGTCCGGCCGGCGGTTCGCGCAGCCCCGCTTCGAGCCTGCTGATGAGACTGTGGTGGTAGCCCACCTTCAGTCCAAGCTGCAACTGGGTCAGCCCGGCCTGTCTGCGCCGGGCCCGCAGCCGCCGCCCGAACTCCGCCCAGGACTCGACCGGCTGTGCCGTCTCCACGGACCTGCCCCTCCCGACGAAGTCCCCCGCCGCCGACAGCGTGACGCCGGGCTCTCCAAGCCTGCGCGCATCCGGGCCGGGCGGCACCGGCCCGCGCGCCGCATGCCCGGGAGCCGTTGCCGGTCGGTCCGCGCCGAAACCGCCGCCACGGGCCGGAGTCGCGGCATCCGACGATGGCCCGAACCTTCCCTGACTAGGTCTAGACCATAGCCGTGAACCGGGCTCGGTCAAGAGCCCGGATGAGGCGAACTGCCGCGCGTGCTGCCACTTGGGCGGGCCGCGCCTCCGGCCGGCACTCTCCAGTGCGGACGACAGTGTCGACCACGGGTGCGCCGCCCCCGGTCACCCGTGCCGCTGCGGCCGTTCCAGGGCTGCGCCTGTCGGCTGCCCCACTGCCGACAGGCGCTCGGTGGCGACGAGTTCGACACGGAGGGCCAGCCCCTCCGGTGGTGGGGGACACCGAGCGGCTGACGGGCCTGAGGTCTCGGCGCCGCCCAGGACGAGGCGCTCAGCAGATGGGGGAAGCCGTACGCGAAGGCGTCAGGGACCCTGGGGGGGCGACGGCGCCCCTCCCGGCGGCTCCTCCGCGCCCATGTCCGAGTCATCGTGGCTTCACCGGGATGGACGCCTTCCGTGCCAGCGCCGACCGCTTCAACGCCCGGTAGCGCCGGATGTCGGCCCTCGCGGAGCTGTCCAGCAGGGAGTTCTGCGCGGACCGTTGCGCCTCGTACACCGCTTCGTGAAGCCGTGCGTCGCGCTCGCACGCGTAATCGTCGGCAGCGGTGCGCAGTTCCCGGCGGCCGAGGGCCCGCAAGGCCCGGTCCTTGCCGCCGGTTCTCCCGATGGCACCCGCGAGTTCTCGTCTCGGGTCCTGGAGGTCGTCGTACGGGTGACCTCGTTTTCGCATGCACGCGGACCAGGAGGCCAGCGCCTTCTTGTACCGGCCGTCCCTTTCGACCCGGTCCATCACGGCCGCCTGGAGGCCTTCCAGTTCGTATTCGAGCCGGTTCCAGCCCGGCCCGTACGCCGCTTCCCGGCCCTGGTAGACGCATCCGTCGGGGCGGTAGGTCAAGACCACACCGGTCGGGAGGGCGTATTTCTTCCGGCGTGTGCCTTCCAGCGCCTGCGTCCAGCCGACGGAGTGGCGTGCGGCCACCGCGACGTTCCGGCCCGGGCCGCCGAGGATTTCGCCCACCGCGCCGTATCCGTCCCGCCGTGCCTGCTCCTCGCGCAGCAGACCGTAGGGGTTGGTGGTCACCGCCCGCTCGTTCACCTTCACCCGCTGTGGCACGTACGTGTATCCGCGGCGGGCCATGCAGTCGGCGACGGCGGCTTCTTCCCGCTGCCGCAGACGCCCGGTGTCCGCCACGGACGTGACCAGCGAGGCGGACAGAGGCCGGGGATCGCGGACGTCCTGCTCCCGGCCGTCACCTGGAGGCGAACAGCCGACCGTGAAGGCCGCGGCGGCGGCGACGACCCCCGCCAGCCGTGCGCGGGACCGGCTCATACACACCAGTTGTCGGAGTACACGTGGTGATACAGAGCCGTGCCCCACTCCGGGTTGTTCGCCACGTCGTTGAGCGAGTACATCCCCGTGCCCCGGGGCAGTGTCCAGTAGTGTCCGGTGTAGTTGCGCTCGCTGTAGACCCGCACGTTGCAGGAGGTGCCGGCGTTCCACAGGGACTCGGCACCACGGAACTGGGAGAAGCCCGTGAGGTCCCTGTTGTCCTCGTAGACGGCCCCGCGTGAGCCGGTCTCGTACGTCGAGGTGTAGGCGCACAGCGCGCCGGACGGGCAGTCCGCGGCTTCGGCCGTTCCCGTCGTCACGGTGGTCAGCGCGAAGGTCACGGTTCCCAGGAAGAAACCGGCAGCGAGCTTCAGACGTGTGCTTTTCGCCGTTCGAACGTGTTTCACGAGACATCCTCTCGAAGGCCGGAGGGGGCAAGGACTGAGCGTCCGTACCATCGCGTGATCAGCCGGCCCAGGATCCGGAGGATTGCGCGGTCGACCGGAAAGTGAAGAAGAACCGCGTACCGTCGTAGACGTCCGTGGCGATCACGTTCCACTGACCCGCGTACGCCAGGGTGTAGTGGTCCTGGCAGGGGGCTACGGGTCCTCCGGTGTCCCAGCACACAGCGACGTAACGGTCGGTGTTGGGCTTCAAGTTGATGTCGCTGCAATTGCTCGTGGTGGTGAGAAGGCCGCTGCCGGCCGGGTATGTCTCGTCGCCGTCCGGTTTGAAGTACGAGTGTGCACTTCCGTAGCAGCTGGTCGCCGCTGTCGGCGACTGCTCGTGCGCCTGCGCCACGGGCGCGAGGAGCACGGTGCCACTGCACAGTGCGACTGAGAGGAAGGTCGTAGTGACACGCTTGTGAGCCTTCACGGGCACCCCCACGCACACTCCGGAGACGGGTCGGCCTGGTAGAGCTTCGGCTACGGTTGCCAGGCACTGGTCACGCCACGAGCCAGCGTGCCGCGCGCGTCGGAGTCATCGCCAGCCGCTATCCGGCCAAGTGCGGTTTCCGTAGCACCCGGCACGCCCCGCCGACGGCCGGACCGATCGAACCAGGCCCGCCCCGGGACGCCACGCTCATCCACTGTCGAGGTTCTCTTCGCACACCCTCCGGTAGGGCACCTCGGCCAGGAAGTCCGCCCATGCCGCCCGGGAGAGGCCGCCGCCGGCCCGTGCGCACACCGCCGCCGCGACGGAGGCCGGCGCCACCGGGTAGGCGCGTGAGGGCACGTTCTGGTTCGCCACGTACAGGCTGCCCCCGGCGCCGCCACCGCGGAACACCAGGCTCAGCACCTGGTCGGCCGGCGCGGGGAGCGTCGTGCCGAGTGCCTGGTTGGACCTGACGTCCCACAGCCGTACGGTACCGTCCAGCCCGCCGACCGCCAGGGTGGTTCCGTCCGCGGAGAAGGCGAGCGCGGTGACCGGCTCCGCCGAGTCCTGCCGGTGGCTGGTGAAGAGACCGGAGATCTCACCTCGTCGGCGCGTCAGCGTGCCGTCCAGCAGGATCACCCGCCCCGACCCGTCACCGACGGCCACGTACCGGCCGTCACGGCTGAGCGCCAGCTCGGAGACGTCGCCGCCGGGCCCCGGGTCGGCCGTCCCGCCGTCGGCGGCGGGGCCGCCGCCCGTGTCGAAGTCCAGGGGCATCCGTCCCACCCGCCCGGTGGACAGGTCGGCGTACTGGCCGTCGCCGGCCGCGACCCGGCGTCCGTCGGCGGTCACCGCGAGACTGCCGCCGCCGATGCCGCGGATCGTCCTGTGCCTGGCCCCCGTCCTCGCGTCCCAGACCACCATCCGCCCGTTCGCCCCACCCTCCTTCGAAGAGGTCACCAGCCAGCGTCCCCCGGGGGTGAGCGTGATGCCCCGGACGTCCTCGTCGTGGGACAGCCGCAGCGAGAGGGTGACGGACCTCCCGTCCGCGCGCCGGACCACCACCGGTTGCCGGGTGACCTTCTCGTCCACGGGCACCAATGCGTAGGCAGCGGTGTTGCCGTCAGCGCTGAACGCGGCCTGCGGGAAGCACTCGACGCCCTCTCCGTCCTTGTCGTCCTCGCCGTCCCGCACGGGCCCGGTGCCGGGCCGTCCGGGATCCGGCAACCGGCGCACCAGCCGGCCGCCGTCGGGATCGGCGAACCCGAATCGCACGTCCTCGCCCGCCGGCCACGCCGACAGCAACCGTCGGCCGTCGGGGCTGTACCAGGTCGCCGGAGCTTCCTCCGCCTGCCGCGGCAGGCGGGTGAGGTCTGCCAGCCGGACCGTGCGGACCGCCACCCCGTTGCCGGCCTCGCCCTGTTCGCCCACCAGATAACGGACGTACCGGCTGTCCGCGTCGAGACTCACCGCGGCACTCGAGTCGGCGGTGGTCGGGTAGGTGAAGAGCGCCCCCTCCGCGCCCGGCCGCCACACCTCGATGCCCTCCTGCCCGGAGGCGATCAGCAACCGTCCGTCGGAGCCGTAGCGCAAGGAGTCGTATCCGTGGCCCAGGACCTGGTGGGTCCGGCGGCCGGAAGCGGTGTCCCACGTCGTCAGCGAACGGCCCACGGAGAAGGTCACCCGGCGCCCGTCGCCGCTGACCGCCACGGCGCACTGGTCGGAGTCGCCGACGGCGGGAGCATGCTGTAGGGGCACCCGCCGCTGCCCCGCGACCCGCCAGAGCTGGACCGGCCCCGAGGAGGGACACAGGGCGACGTACCGGTCGTCGTCGCTGATCCGAGCGCCGGTGATCTCCGGGGTCGGGCGCTGGAACAGCGTGCGGCGGGTGCGCAGGTCCCACAGCCGTGTGGTGACGGGACCGCCGACCGTACCGCCCTCCTCGTCGGCCAGCAGGAGCGAACGGCCGTTCTTGTCGAAGACCGCCACGTTCCCGGAATGGTCGCCGGCAGGCGCCCACACCGTCCGGCCCCGCCGGACGTCCCACACGGCGAGCCCACCGCCCGTGTCGAGCGCCAGCCGCCGGGCGTCCCCGCTGACCGCCAGCAGGCCGTACCAGTCCTCGCCCGGTCCGCGGAACCTGCCCGTACGGCGGTGCCCGGCCACGTCCCAGGTGGTGACGTGGCCGGCCGCGACCTGCACCAGGGTCCGCCCGTCGGCGCTGAGCCGGAACTCACCGTCCGACGTGGCCCCGGTGGGCCGGAAGCGGTCCTCCTCGAGCTGCATCCACGACCCCAGCAGGGCCGAGCGGGTCTCGACGAGGTCGGGCGCGGTCCGCCAGGCGGCCAGGCTGAGCCGCATGGCGGTGACCGGGTCGGAGTACCGCATGTTGTCCGCGACCGCGGCGGCCCGCCGGGCCGCCGCCTCCGCCTGGCGGGACTCGGCGACCCGGCTCTGCTGCCAGGCCGCGCCTCCGGCCACCAAGGCCAACGCCACGACAGCGGCCAGGGCGACGATCCAGGCGAGTCGCCGCCGTGCCTCCTGCCGCCGGACCCCTTCCGAAGCCGTGAGGAACGCGGTGGCCGCGGGGCTCAGCACGCCGCTCCCGTTGCTCGCGGCCCAGTCCCGGGCGGCGTCCAGCCGGGCGCCCCGGTACAGCCTGGAGGTGTCCTCGCGGTCGTGTTCCCAGGCTCCGGCGTCGTCCTCCAGCCGCTGGCGCAGCAGGTTCCCGGCCCGGTCGGTGTCGATCCATCCGCGCAACCGCGGCCACGCCGACAGCAGCGCCTCGTGGGTGATCTCCACGGTGTCCTCGGCCTGGGTGAGCATGCGTTTGCGCGTGAACGCCTCCAGTACCTCCGCTGCGGCCGCCGGGTCGGCCATGCCCGCCAGGAGGTCCGTGCGGCGGGCGCGGCGGCGGGTGTTCTCGGTGCCGTCGCCGATCCGGACCAGGCGAAGGAACATCAACCGCGCGGCCTGCCGGGATGCCGGACCCAGATCCCGGAAGATGCGCTCGGCGGTGGTGGCGACGGCGTGGTGAATGCCCCCGGTACTGCGGTAGCCGTCGACGGTGAGGGTACTGCCGTGGCGTTGCTGCCAGGTGGTGCGCAGCGCGTGCGCGAGCAACGGCAGCCGACCCGCCTCGTACACCTCCCCTCCGGCTGTGCGGGGCCCGCCGGAGGTGCCGGCCCCCAAGTCGCGCAGCAGCAGGTCCACGAGCCCCGGTTCGACCGTGAGACCGACGTCCTCGGCCGCGAAGACGACAGCCTCCCTGAGCTCGTCCGGGCTGAGCGGCCCGACGAGCACCTGGCGGTGTTGCAGTGCCTCGCGCAGTTGCGGACGGCTCGCGCACGGGGCGTAGAAGTCGGCGCGCAGTCCGTGGACCACCAGGGCGGCCGGCGCCTCGCCGGCCTGGCTGCGGCGGGCCAGTACCTCCAGGGTGTCGAGGAAGGCCTGCCGTTCGACCGGGTCGGAGCACTCGGTGAAGATCTCCTCCAGTTGGTCCACGACGATGACCACGCGCCGGTCGACCGTGCGGATCCGGTCTGCGGGATCCTGCCCGGGTACGACCCCGGCACGATGCCCCGGATCGACCCTATGACCGGGATCGAGGTGGTGTTCGGAACCGGCCCGATGACCGGGACCGAGGTGATGTTCGGAACTCGCCCGATCACCGGGATCGACGCGCAGCCGGACGGCCGCCTGCTCCGGAGTGTCGTCCAGCAGCCGGACGACGTCGTCGGGCGGCAGACCCAACAGGGGGGCCAGCCGGTGGGCCAGTGCGGTCATGGGACGTGCGGTCGGTGTCAGCACCAGGCGGGGCCAGTGCCGTGACCCGGCCGCGGGGAGCGCGCCCCGGGCGATCGCAGGCAGCAGTCCGGCCCTCAGCAGCGACGACTTGCCCGCTCCCGACGGCGCGACGACCGCCACGGCGCCGCCGTCGTCCAGGGACTCGGCCAGACGCTCGACCAGTTCGGCCACCAGCCGGTCCCGGCCGAAGAACCAACGCGCCTGCTCCGGGCCGAATGCCGCCAGCCCCGGGTAGGGACACTCGTCGACCAGTGACACGGTGTCGGCGCGGCGCGCACCGCGGACGCCGTCGCGGTAGTGCAGGTGCAGGTCGCGCTCGGCGACGAACTGGTCGCGTCCGGCCTGGAGAACCGTACTGTCACCGTGAGCCGTGGCGTTCATCACCAGGGGGTGGCCGTCGTCCTCCTCACCGGAACGACGGTGCCCGGGAGGGCCGTCCGCGCTCCCCTCCTCATCGCCGTGGTCCGCGTGGCCCCTGTGGTCCGGGTCGTCCCCGTGCCCGGCGGCGGCCGGTCCGGACGGCCTGTCCTCTCGCTCCGCCATGATCAGGTGATGTGCTGGTCCCGGCCGGCCTGGTAGATCCGTGCCTGCCCGGAGGCGTTGGCGGTCATCCGGATGTCGGCGGCCTGGTCCCCGTCGGCGACCGCCAGCAGAGGAAGCCACTCGTTCTCCAGCAACCTGCGCAACTCCTCCGCCAGTTCAGGTGCCTGACGCAGCAGCCGGGCCAGCCGGAGTCCCCACTCCCGGGCGAGATCAGCCTCCGCCTGCCGGTCGTCGCCGGCGCGGGCTGTCACGACCTCCTCGCGGACCTGGGCCAGTTCGGCGTCGACCGCCGTCGACGACTCCGGGAGCGCCCGCTGCCACAGCGCCACGGCCGTTGCCCGCACCTGCTGCCAAGCGTCCGTGGCCATGGTGCCGACCAGCGCTGTCGCGGCAGCGGTCACGAGCGGGTCCATGATGTCCTCACAACCGGTGCGATGTGCTGGGGCGACCAACCTACTGACAACCTGACTGCCGGTCACTACCCGTGCACGGATTGACTTGATCGGACCGGTGGGACCGCGGTCAGCGGCGTCAGGCCGGTGTTCATGGCGTGACTCGTCCGCCAACTCCGGCATCTCCGCCTCCCTCCCTGGCCGTTCAGCGCTCCGGGTCCGGGCACACCGGGGCGGAGTTCTGGCCGCGGAGGTATTCCGTCTTCTCGGCCTCGGTGAAGTCGCGTCCCAGCCCGTGGCAGACGGAGTCGGCGATGGCCCCCGCACCGGGGAGGTCCGCGTCCCACAGGAGTGTGGTGCCGTCGTTGTTCCCGGCGGCGAGCGTGGCGCCGTCGGGGCTGAACGCCACCTCCCTCACGAGCTGGAAGTCCTCGCTACAGGAAGTGGCGACTCCGCAGGGACGAAAGCACTTGCAGCGGCCGACCGGGCTGGTGGGCTCATTCGGGACGTGTCGTCCACCTTGAGCGCCTGTGCGCCCTGTACGCCCTCTGTCCGACCGTGGCGGACGCAGCGCACCGTCGAACCCATGGGGGCTACGGAAGTGTGCGCGGGGCGCGGGGACGGTACGGACTGCCCGAACGGGGAGGACGACGTCCTGGTGGACGGTGTCCGCTGCGAGGAGTGCTTGCACTACTGGGAGTTGGACGCGACGGCTCCGGAGCGCCGGCTGGTGACGGACGACGGGCTGACCCGGCCGCACGGCGACCCGCGGGAAGCCGGGCCGGGAACCGCGGCGTAGCGTCCGCGCGGAACCCCGCTCGCTCTTGCATGCCGTCTCGACGTCGGCTTCGGAGACGTGGCGGAGGGGCGTGCCGGGTCCTTGAGCCGGTCGGTGATCAGTGGTCAGTGATCAGTGTGTAGCGGACGGTCTGGGCCTGGATGAGCCCGTCGCGGAAGACGAAGGTGTCGACGCCGTCTTCCACGCGGCGCCCGGCCGGGCTGGCCGCGGACCATTCGAGGAACAGGACGTCACCGGCGAACTGCGGCTTCAGTTCCCAGTCGGCGTCCGGGAGATCCGCCAGCAGTTTGCCGATCGCCTCCTTGACCCCTTCGCGGCCGTGCAGGGTGCCGGACGGCGTGATGAAGACGGCGTCCTCGGCGTAGTTGGCGGCGACGCGGTCGAGATCCCCCGTGCCCAGCCGCGTACCGTGATCGGCGAAGACCTCCCGCGGACGACGGTGAACCGATGGAGTGGGTGCTGCTGTCATGATGTGCTCCTTCGCACGGGGGGACCGGGCCGTTCAGCGCCCGGGTACCGACAGGACGAGCTTTCCTCTGGTGTGACCGCCCTGGCTGACGCGCCATGCTTCCGCCGCCTCGCTCAGGGGCAGGACGCGGTCGACATGGACGGTCAGCCGGCCGTCGTCGGCCAGGGCGGCCAGGGCGTCGAGATCGGTCCGGTCCGGCCGCACCCACACGTAGTGGCCGCCCTTGGCGGCGGCTTCGGGATCGACGACGGAGGCCAGCCGGCCGGGGTCCTGGAGCAGGCCGAGCGAGACGTCCACCGCGTCGTGCCCGGCGAAGTCCACAGCGGCGTCCACGCCTTGGGGGGCCTGCTCACGGACACGGTCACGCAGACCGGGCCCGTAGGTCACGGGAACGGCGCCCAGGGATCGGACGAACTCGTGGTTGCGCTCGCTCGCCGTCGCGATGACCCGTGCCCCGAGGGCGGTGGCGATCTGGACCCCGAACGAGCCGACACCCCCGGCCGCGCCGTGCACGAGCAACGTCTCGCCCGGCTGGAGGCCGACGCGCCGGACGGCCTGGTAGGCGGTGAGCCCCGCGAGGGGCACGCCCGCCGCTTCCTCCCAGGTGAGCGCGGCGGGCTTGGGAGCCAGCAGGCGGACGTGCGCGGAGACCAGCTCGGCATAGGCGCCGAACTGGGCCCAGTCCTTGCGGATGTAGCCGAAGACCTCGTCGCCGGGGGCGAACTCGGTGACGTCGAAACCCACTCGCTCCACCACCCCGGCCACGTCCCAGCCGGGAACCAGCGGGAAGCCGGTCTCCATGACGGCGTCGAGCCTGCCTTCGGCCAGCTTCCAGTCGACCGGGTTGACCCCGGCCGCCTTCACACGGACGAGGACTTCCCCGGGTGCCACTTTCGGGTCCGGCAGCTCTGTCCATTCGAGGTCTTCGGCACGACCGTACCGGCGCAGTGCCATGGCTTTCATGGGCGGACGTGTTCCTTTCAGGCGGCGATCGCGATCGGGGTGGGCGACGACTGCAACGCTCGGACCAGCGGTTCGAGCCTGGCGTCCCGAGCTGCCTCGGCGAGTGCCGCCCGCAGGGCGGTGTCGTGAGTGGGGCGCGCTGACTCAAGCAGCTCCGCACCGGCGTCGGTGACGTTGGTGTAGATCCCGCGGCGGTCGGTGGGGCACAGGTAGCGGGACAGCAGTCCGCGGTCCTCCAGTCGGGTGACCAGACGTGTGGTGGCGCTCTGGCTGAGGACGACGGCGTCGGCGACCTGTTTCATTTGCAAGTGCCCTCCGTCTCCGTCGTGCTGCCGGCTGAGCACGTCGAGCAGCGCGTACTCGCGGGCGCTCAGGCCGTGATCCGTTTCCAGGGCGCGTTCGAGGTGTGTCTCGATCTTGCCGTGCAGCAGGGAGAGGGCGCACCAGCCCTGAGCCAGGACGGAGAGCGCTGGGGCGGTGGCGGTCACAGGAGCCTCCTTCGGTGGTGGGCCGGTCGATGGCCAGCATACTTGCACACAGCTTTTATTGCAAGAGCTGAAACACCGCGTGTGCCTATATAAAGCGTCTGCAACTACCCTGGCCCGTGCGGGCCTGATGCACCCGGCCGCCCCCGCCCGCCTCCTTGCCCTCGCCGCCCCCGCCCGTGACCTTTGTCCGCGGCGTCCCGCCCGTGCCCTTCGTCGGGGGAGCGTCGAGGAGGGCCAGGGCCTTCTCGCTCCAGCGAGCCGACGAATCCGCCCGTGGTGGTGAGCGAGGTGTCGGTGACGTCGATGCCGAGCTCCAGGTCGTGAGCTGACCGGGAGGGAGGGCATGGCGCGGCAGGCTCAGCCCGGCAAGGTGATCGCGGACCGTTCACGTCTCGACGAGGCGCTGTCCCGCGGCGACGGAACCCTTTCCTGCCGCCACGAGGCACTGCCCCGCGGCGACGGAACCGTTTCCTGTCGCCCGCGGCGGTCACGCGAGCCGCCTCCCCGGGTGATCGCGGTGCCGATCGCGTGCGGCTGTCGCGGCGCCCCCCGCTCTCGTTTTCCGGCCGAAGGTATTGACGCTCACGACGGCCGGTGAGAACGTTCTCTCACTCCGCAGCGAGAGAACGTTCTCTCGCAGTGGAGGGGCGTGCTGCACGTGCCATCGCTTCGGCCCCGTCGGCATCTGTCCCACCTGTCCTCTCGTCCGGGTCGGTCAGTCGGATCCGGACCTCAAGCACACGCGCGAGTGTCCCGGCATGCATGGAGGAGTTATGGGGAAGGCCCGTCCAGCGAAGAGAGGGGTTGCCGCGGTGGCCGTGCTGCTGCTCGCGGTGACCGGTTGCGGTTCCGGGGGGACGTCCGCCGGGGCGGGCTCCGCCGGGCAGGCGCAAGGGGTCGGTCGAGCGGGCGTACTGAAGATCGGTACCTCGAACAACATGAAGCCCTACGCCTACGAGGAGAACGGCAAGCTGACCGGCTTCGAGGTCGATCTCATCTCGGCAGCCGCGCGCAAGCTCAAGCTGGAGCCGCAGATCGTGTCCCTGGACTTCTCGGCGCTGCTGCCGGCGGTCAGCAACCGGCAGTTCGACGTGGCCGCCGCGGCGATCGGCATCACCGCGCCGCGCAAGAAGATGGTCGACTTCTCCGAGGGCTATCTCGCCGGCTACTTCGGCGTCCTGACCGAGCCGGACAGCGGGATCACCTCCTCCGTCGCGAGCGTGAAGGGCAAGCGGATCGCCGTGTTGCAGGGGTCCATCGAGGACGCCAACGCCGACACGTTCCTGCCGGGCGCGGACATCGTCCGGTTCCCCGACGACAACTCCGCCGACCTGGCGCTGAAGAACAACCGGGTCGCCGGATTCTTCAACGACTTCGGGCCCAACCTCGGCATCGTCAAGAAGTACCCGGACCTGCACCTGAAGCAGCCCATCACCCTCCCGGCCACCGACTTCCCCGCCGGCTGGGCGGTACGCAAGGGCAACACCGAGCTGGCCGGCGAACTCAACGGCGCGCTCAAGCAGTTGGTCGACGACGGCACCTGGCTGAAGCTGTACAAGAAGTACTTCCCGCAGGACCCGGTGCCCACCGGCAGCCAGCTGCCCCCGTACACCCCCAAGGGGTAGTCATGAACGCGTTCCTGCACAACTTCTTCGACTGGCGATTGATCGGCCAGGCGCTGCCGGACCTGCTCACCTACGGGCTGCGCAACACACTGGTCCTCGCGGTGGCCTCCGCGCTGCTGGGCAGCGTCATCGGCATGGTCCTGGCGGTCATGGGACTGTCGAACCGCTGGTGGCTGCGTCTGCCCGCCCGGGTCTACACCGACCTCTTCCGGGGCCTGCCCGCGGCCCTGACCATCCTCATCATCGGCGAAGGAGTGTTCTCCGCGCAGGTCGGCTGGCTGACCTCGCCGTACCCGGTGGCCATCCTGGCGATGAGCCTGATGTCGGGTGCGTACATCGGCGAGATCTTCCGCTCGGGCATCCAGAGCGTGGACAAGGGCCAGGGGGAGGCGTGCCGGGCCCTCGGGCTCACCCACGGCCAGGCGCTGCGCCTGGTGGTGGTCCCGCAGGGCGTGCGCAGGGTCCTGCCGGCCATGGTCAACCAGTTCATCGCCATCATCAAGGACTCCAGCCTGGTGTACTTCCTGGGCCTGGTCACCAGCCAGCGGGAGCTGTTCCGCATCGGTCAGGACGACGCGATGACGACCGGCAACCTCTCCCCGCTGCTGGCCACGGGACTGTGCTACCTGCTGCTGACCGTCCCGCTGACCCACTTGGTCAACTCCATCGACCGGCGGCTGCGCGACGGCTCCCGCCCGGCCGCGGCGACCGACGAACCGTCCCTCGTGGACCCGAAAGAGGCGCTGGTATGACGACGCCGGATGTGGCGGTCCCCGCCCACTCGCACCGCTACGAGGGGACTTCGCTCGAAGCCCGTGACGTGCGGATGAGGTTCGGGCCGGTCGAGGTCCTGCGCGGCGCGGACCTCCTCGCCCCGGCCGGCGAGGTGGTGTGTGTCATCGGCCCGTCCGGTTCGGGCAAGTCGACGCTGCTGCGCTGCCTGAACGGGCTGGAGACCCGCTCGGCGGGCCGGATCCTGCTGGGCGGCGAGGACACCTCGACGATGGACATCAACGTGCTGCGCCAGCGGGTCGGCATGGTCTTCCAGCACTTCAACCTCTTCCCGCACAAGACCGCGGCGCAGAACATCATGCTCGCGCTGCGACATGTGAAGAAGATGCCGCAGGAACAGGCGGAGGTCATCGCCCGGCAGCGGTTGCGGGACGTGGGCCTGGCCGACCGCGCGGGACACCGTCCGACCCAGCTGTCCGGCGGTCAGCAGCAGCGGGTCGCCATCGCGCGCGCCCTGGCCATGGAGCCGCAGGTGATGCTCTTCGACGAGGTCACCAGCGCGCTCGACCCCGAACTGGTCAAAGGCATCCTCCAATTGATGGCAGACTTGGCCCGGGGCGGCATGACCATGGTCGTGGTGACCCACGAGATGGGGTTCGCCCGGAAGGTCGCCGATACGGTGGTGTTCATGGACGCGGGAGTCGTGGTGGAGTCCGGGCCGCCCGGGCAGATCTTCGACGCGCCCTCCTCGCCGCGGCTGAAGACCTTCCTGTCGCAGGTGCTGTGATGTCGGTCGGCACAGGAGCCGCGCCGGGGCGCAGGCGTCCGACGGTGGCCGACGTGGCCCGCGAGGCGGGTGTCTCGGTGGCCACTGCCGGCCGGGCGCTGGGCAACTACGGTCGGGTCGGGGACGACCTGCGCGAGCAAGTGCAGGCGGCCGCGGAACGGCTCGGTTACTCACCCAACGCCGTGGCGCGCAGCATGCGCTCCGGTGGCACGCGCAGCATCGGCTTCGTCGGCGCCGACATCTCCAACCCCTACTTCGCCACCGCGATGCGCGGCATCTGCGACGTGGCCCGCGAACAGGGGTACGAGCCGATCCTCGCCAACAGCGACGACCGGCTGGAGGTGGAGCACGCCGCGGTCAGCGTCCTGCTGGACAAGCAGGTCGAGGGCATCGTCGTGGCGCCGACCTCGGTCACCGACGTCGCCCACCTGGAGCGGGCGAAGGAGCTGGGCGTGCCGATCGTCCTGCTCGACCGGCACATCGGTGCGCTCGAAGCGGACAGCGTGGTGATCGACAACCAGGCGGCGGCGTACGAGGCGGTCGCGCACCTGCTCGGCCTCGGCCACCGCCGGGTCGGTCTGCTCGCGTGCGTCGACCCCGCGGAGGGGCCGGAACTGGTGGCGCGGACCGGCACCGGGCGGCTGACGGTCCGGGGCGCCGCCCGCCCGTCCATCGACCGTATCCGGGGCTACCTGGCGGCCGTGGACGACCACCGGGCGACCTCCTCGGCCGACCTGATCCAGTACACGCCGCTCAGCGACGCGGCACAGGCCCAGCGGAGGGCGGAGGCCCTGCTGACGCAGCCAGAGCCGCCCACGGCCGTCTTCGCCACCGACAACGTCACCACGCAGGGCCTGTTCATGGCGGCACGTCGGCGTGGACTGGCGATCCCCGCGGACGTCTCCCTGGTCGGCTTCGACGACCTGGACTGGACCACGCTCGTCGATCCGCCGCTCACCGTGGTGGCCCAGTCACCGCTGGACATGGGCCGCGCCGCCGCGGTGCGCCTCTTCGAGCGGATCAAGGGCGACGACCGCCCGGCCGAGCGGATCGTGCTGCCGACCGAACTGGTCGTCCGCTCCAGCACCGCCGAGCACCGCCACGGCGTGCGCGAGCATTCCGGCTGAGCCGCTCCGACCCCGCCTGATCCCCGTACCGCACCCCCGGCCGATCCACCGCACCCTGACCCCGGCTGATCCCCGTACCGCACCCCCCGGCTGATCCACCGCACCCGCGGCATCGGCCGGAACACCTTCGGGGCACCGCACCCGGCCCGCGAGCAAGCGCCGTGCCCCGGGCGTCCCGTCCATGCCCTTGTCCCGAACACCGAGAGGTTTCTCCATGCGTACTTCCCTTTCCCGTCCCCGCGTCGCCGTCCTGGGCGGCGGGGTCATCGGGGTGGCGACCGCGACGCGGCTCGCCCTCCGCGGAGCACAGGTCGTCCTGGTCACCGAGTCCGAACTGGCCGACGGGGCGTCGGGCCGCTCGCTGTCCTGGCTCAACTCCTTCGGCGGCATGCGCTCCGAGGCCTACCACCACCTGCGGGTCCTGGGCATCGACCGCTACCGCACCTTCGCCGCCCGCGTCCCGTCCTCCGACTTCCTGAGGTTCGACGGCGGACTGACCTGGGCGGCGCCGGGCGAGGACACGCACCGCGCGGCGTTCGAGCACATGCGGCGCAACGGCTACGACGCCGTGTGGCTGACCCGGGACGAGGTCCCGCGGTGGGCGCCCGGCGTGAACCCGGCCGCGGTCCCCGAGGAGGGCGCCATCTTCAACCCCGGTGAGGGCTGGGTGGATCTGGTCGCGCTCGTCCGGCACCTCGCCGGTGTGTTCACCGAGGCCGGGGGAGTGATCCGCGCCGGTGGCGGCGCCGCCGACGTGGTCGTCGAAGGCGGCCGGGCGGTAGCGGTGCGCACGGGCGCGGGGGAGCGGATCGACGTCGACGCGGTGCTGCTGGCGACGGGCGCCGACGTACCGCGCATGGTGCGCCCCTACGGGGTCCGGATCCCGGACGCGACGCCACAGGCGCTGCTGGTGCGCACCAAGCCGGTCGACACGGCCCTGCGCGCCACGCTGAACACCCCGCGTGTGGCGCTGCGGCCCGCCCCGGGCGGGGCGCTGGTGATGGACTCCGACGAATCGGCGGCCGAGGTGATCGACCACGGGGACGGCGGCTACGAGGTCAAGGACTCCACCGTCGAGCAGTTGCTGCGCGAGGCCACGGCGGTGCTGGCCGGCGGCCCGCGGCTGGAACTGGACTCCTACGGCGTGGGCCGCAAGCCGATCCCCGGCGACGGCGAGCCGGTCCTCGGCGAACTCGACCAGGTCCCCGGCCTGTTCGTCGCGTTCACGCACAGCGGCGCGACCCTCGCCCTCATCGCCGGCGAACTGCTCGCCGACGAGATCACCACCGGCGAGCGCAGCCCGCTGGTGGCCGCGTTCCGGCCCGGCCGCTTCCGCTGACCACCGCCCCACCACAGGAAGGACAACGCATGACCACGCCCGTACGCATCGGTCTGGTCGGTTACGGCTTCGGCGGCCGGTACTTCCACGCGCCGCTGATCGCCTCCGCGCGGGACTGCGCGTTCCTCGGGGTGGTCACCACTTCGCCCGAGCGCCGCGCCCGGGTCGCCCGAGACCTGGACCGGCCGACGTACGCCTCGCTCGACGAGCTGGCCCGGGCCGGCGCCGAGGCGGTCGCGATCTCCACGCCGGCGGCCACCCACGTGACACTGGCGCGGCAGGCGCTGACGCTGGGCCTGGCGGTGGTCTGCGACAAGCCGTTCGCGCTCGACGCGGAGTCGGCACGGGAGACGGTACGGCTGGCGGACCGGCTCGGTGTTCTGCTGACGGTCTATCAGAACCGCCGCTGGGACTCGGACTTCCGCACACTGCGGCAGCTGGTCGACGACGGGAGGCTGGGCACGCTGATCCGGTACGAGTCACGCTTCGAACGCTTCGAGCCCGAGCCGGGCCCGCCCGCCGCGGGCGGCGGCACCCTGCTCGACTTCGGCAGTCATCTGGTCGACCACGCCCTCGTACTGTCCGGGCCCGTTCAGCGGGTGTACGCGCAGACACACCACCGCGACGACGCGGGCGGCCTCGACGACGACGTCTTCATCACGCTGACGCACCACAGCGGCGTGCAGTCACACCTGTGGGGAAGCTGGCGCCAGGGCGCCCCGGGTCCACGCATCCGGGCCACCGGCACCGCGGGCACCTACGTCGTCGACCGGATGGACGGGCAGGAGGCGCTGCTGGTCGCGGGCGCCCGCCCGGCGTCGGAGGGCGACCGCTGGGGGACCGAGCCCGAGGGCCACTGGGGACAGGTGCTGCGCGGAGCGCACGCCGAACCCGTGCCGTCCGTCCGCGGCGCGTGGGACCTGTTCTACCCCGCCTTCGCCGCGGCGGTCCGCGGCACCGGTGCGGTGCCCGTCGATCCATGGGACGCGGTGGAGACCGCCACCGTGCTGGACGCCGCCCGTACCAGCGCCCACACCGGCCAGGCCGTACGCCTGCCCTGACCCCCGAACCCATTCCCCCCATCGAGCCGGTGAAGGAGTCCAGCCCCGTGCGTGTCAACGACCCCGTCCTGCAACCCCTGCGGATCAACCACCTGACCCTCAAGAACCGGATCTTCAGCACCGGGCACGCGCCGTCCGGCTACCTTGACGGCGGAGTGCCGGGCCTGCGGTACGAGCTGTACCACGAGGAGAAGGCCAAGGGCGGCATCGCCCTGACGATCATCGGGGGTTCGAGCAACGTCGCGGCGGACTCCGCCAACGTCTTCGACCAGATCAACGCCGGGGACGACGCCATCCTGCCGTTCTACCGCTCCATCGCCGGCCGGGTGCACCGGCACGGGACCGCCATCATGACCCAGCTCACCCACCTGGGCCGGCGCTCCAAGTGGGACATCGACCAGTGGCTGCCCGCCCTCGGCCCGTCCCCGGTGCGCGAGCGGGCCCACCGCAGCTTCCCCAAGCAGATCGAGCGCTTCGACATCGACCGGATCGTCACGGCCTACGGCACGGCCGCGCGAAGGGCACGCGAGGGCGGCCTGGACGGCATCGAGATCGCGGCCATGGCCGGCCACCTGATCGACCAGTTCTGGTCGCCGCGCACCAACCACCGCACGGACGAGTTCGGCGGAACCCTGCGGAACCGGCTGCGCTTCGGCCACCTGGTGCTCGAAGAGATCCGCAGACAGGTCGGCGACGACTTCGTCGTCGGCATGCGCGTCCCCGGCGACGAGGGCGTGGCCGACGGCCTCACAGCCGCCGACTGCGCCGAGATCGCCACGGCCATGGCCGGCACCGGCAAGCTCGACTTCCTGTCCGTCGTCTACGGCTCCGGCAACACCGACCGCGAACTGGCCGAGGTCATCCCCGTCTTCGGCAGGCCGCTGGGCGCCCACCTCCCGGTGGCGGCCGCGATCCGCGAGGCGGCCGGCGGCATCCCGATCTTCCACGCCGGCCGGATCGCCGACCTGCCCACCGCCCGGCACGCCATCGACGGCGGTCACGCCGACATGGTCGGCATGACCCGGGCGCACATCGCCGACCCGCACATCGTGGCCAAACTCCTCGCCGGACAGGAGGAGCGCATCCGCCCCTGCGTCGGCGCCACCTACTGCGCCTCCCGCGTCGAGACCTTCTGCCTGCACAACCCCGCCACCGGCCGGGAGGAGGCGATCCCACAGTTGGTCGGCCCCGCACCGGCCGGCAAGCGGGTGGTCGTGGTCGGCGGCGGTCCGGCGGGGCTGGAGGCCGCCCGCGTCTGCGCGGCACGCGGTCACCAGGTCACGCTGCTGGAGGCCGCCGACCGGCTCGGCGGGCAGGTGATCCTCGCCGCGCGCACCCCACGGCACGCCGAAAAGGCCGGCATCGTCCACTGGCTGGCCAAGGAGGTGCAGCACCTGGGAGTGACCGTCCGACGCGGTTGCCTCGCGGAGCCCGCCGACGTCCTGGCTCTGCGGCCCGACGTCGTGGTGGTGGCCACCGGCGGGCTCCCGAACACCGCCGTGGGCCAGAGCGGGGAGGAACTGGTCGACTCGACCTGGGACGTACTCGGCCGCAGGCCCCGGTCCGGCCACCGGGTCCTGATCTTCGACGATCACGGCGGGGAGCAGGCACTGACCGCCGCCGAGTACCTGGCCACCGCCGGCGCGCACGTGGAGCTCGTCACCCCCGACCGGACGGTCGGCGCCGATGTGACCGGCACCCTCTACCCGGACTACCTGCGCGCCCTGTACGCACACGGCACCGTGCTGACCCCGGACCATCTCCTGCGCGCGGTCCGCCGCGAGGGCGGCGCACTGGTGGCCACGCTGGCCAACGCCTACACCGACGCGGTGTGCGAGCGGACGGTCGACCAAGTCGTCGTCGAACACGGCACCACCCCGGCCGACGACCTGTACCACCGGCTGCGGGCGGGCTCCCGCAACCTCGGCGAGACCGACGTGACCGCGCTGGCCGAGGGCAGGCCACAGGACCGGATGACCCATGAGGGCGGGACCTACCAGCTGTTCCGCATCGGTGACGCGGTGGCCCACCGCAACGTCCACGCCGCGCTCCTCGACGCCAGGCGGCTGTGCGGGTCCCTGTGAGAACCCCATCGCGCCGGGGCCTACCGACCGGCGCGATGGGGACGGCCCGCCGGGACCGCCGAGGACAGCGTGGTGTTGAGCATGCGCCGGACTCCGGTCGAGCGCCGCGGCAGCCGGGGCCACCATCCGTCGGTTCCCTCAGCTACGGCTAGGAGCCTCGAACGCGACATCCGAGCCTGGCTCACCGACTGGAACGAACACCCCAGGCCCTTCGTCCGCGCGAAGACCGGCGACGAAATCCTGGACGCAGTCGCCGCCTACTGCCGACCCTCCGATTCGCATCACTGACCGAACGCGCTGAGGGATGCGTTTCCCAAGGAGCGTGAACTGCGTTTCCCAACAGGTGACTTGGGGTAAGCACTGCCGGATTCACATGCTCCCTTGCTTCACTCGCATGTACACCCGCAACTACCCGCACAAGTCTGTCCTATCGCGAACACTGTTCTCCGCTCAAGCGCTCCTACGAAAGCAGTTGGTCATGCTTGACCGCAGCGAACACGACTCTTCCCGGCCGCAGGACATACATGACCTGTACGAGCGGATCGAAGCCGCCCTCGCCGGACATGTCCCCACGTCGGACGACCCCCTCGTACGCGCTGTCCAGGAGCAGTGGCGGCCGCTCACCGACCGCATGTCCAGCGCCTGGTTGCATCGTTTCACCCGGCACCTCGCCCTCCACGGCCAGGCGATGGCCTGGGAGGCGGTGTTGCGAGCCGAACGCCGCACACCGTCACTGGCCACCTTCATGGACCTGCGCCTGTGGTCGAACGGCATGTTCATGTGGGACCTCATCGAAACCGTCCACCCGCGCGAGGTTCCCGCCGAGCTCACCCGGAGCCTCGCCTGGCGCTATCTGACCACCGCGTCCAACCAGATCACGGCTTGGCGCAACGACATCGTCTCCCTCCCCTCCGAGATGGCGAGCGGCAACCACGACAACTACGTCCTCGTCCTGGCTCAAGCCCTCGGCTGTGATCGGGACGTCGCCGTAGCCTTGGTGGAACAGCAGATCGCCCAGCGTATCGACGACCTTCCAGGCTACGAACACGCCTTGCGGGCCCAGGCCCGTGGCCTGTCCGCCGAACAGGCCCAGGCCATGACCGACACCATGACAACCCTGCGCACCATGGTCGCGGCACATGCCCGCTGGGTCATGGAATCAGTCCGCTACTCGGCATCTCACCACCGCGCCGCGTGAGCCTCGGCGCCGGACGATCGGCGCCGGCTCCGTCGGATGCCACCCAAGCGCTGAAGGGACAGGGTCACGATGGAACAGGGCCGCCAACCGAAGAACGGGTCGACGAGCTGACCGAGCGCCGGAAGACCACCCCCCTGGACGGCGCACCGCCGCCCCTGCCTCGGCCGGCCCCGGCCGACTTCGCACAGGAGACGCTCGACTTCGGCTGACCCGACGACAGCGGGGCCGGACAGGATCACCCTGCCCGGCCCGGTCGGGCGCCCCCGAACCCGTACGCCAGGCACCGCTGTTCCGCCGGACGCGGGCCCGTCCACCTTCCGCAGCGACCGCACGAGCGGCTCGATCGAGGAGGGCGAGTCCCCGCACCCTGCCTGGCACCTTGTGCGAGCCGCTGCGAAAGGTCTGCCCCCGGCAACCACGGGCTCATCGACCATGTAAGGCCGGCCGCGCTCAGCTTGGACCTCTGACAGCCCTCGGCAGCCGGTGCATGCCTGATGGGTGTGTGAGCGAGGTGCGGCGCCGGAAGGTCTCAGCTCTTGACGGCCTCTGCGATCTGCTGGGCGGCCTGGGCGGGGGTGAGGTGCGTGGTGTCGACGACCTCGGCCTCGGCGTGCAGCCACGTGCGGGCCGCCTCTGCGTAGGGCTCGAGGTAGCGGAGACGGAACGGGGAGTTGGGGCCGAGAACGGTGTCGCCCGCGATGCGTGCGCGGAGGGTGTCCTGGTCGGCATGGAGGACGAAATGCCGGACCGGAATGGCGTGCTGGGCGAAGCCCGAGCTGATCTCGCGCCAGTACTGCTCGACCAGGACGGTCATGGGCATCACCAGGGTGCCGCCGGTGTAGTCGAGGATGCGTCGGGCGGTCTCGACCACGAGGGGCCGCCATGGCGGCCAGTGCTGGAAGTTGTCCGTCTCGGGCAGTCCCGGCTCGATGTCCATGAGTGTCTCGCCGACCTTCTCGGCATCGAACACCCGCGAGTCCGGCATCAGTTGCCGGACGAGCGCACTGGTCGTCGTCTTGCCTGCGCCGTGGGTCCCGTTGAGCCATACGATCATGGACTTGACGCTAGCGTCGTGCGGTCGCGGGGACAGGCAGAGTTGAAAATCCGGTATGGCTTCGGCGTGTCTCAGAGCCAGTCGGAGCACGTCGTGTCGCTCCCGGGTCCAGACGGCGCGTAGTGCCGGGCCGGCGGACAGCACGGTCGCGGCGCGGTCAGGGGTGCGAACCGCGCCCCCGGCGCCGCAGTTCCCTCCGGCGCTGTCGCTCCTGCATCTCCTCGGCCCGGCGGGTGCGCTGGTACGCGCGGACCAGCACGGCGTGGGACCGTGGCACCACCTCGGGCAGGGCCTGCCGCGCCAGGTTGTACAAGTCGCGGGAGACCGGGGCGCTGAGAGCGAGGCTGGACCCAGGCTCCGGCTTGCGCAGACCTTCGGCGATCCAGGGGTCCACCCGCTCGGGACGGGCGAGCACCCTGGCGCCGCGCACGGCGTCATAGCCGTGTGCCAACGGGTGGTTCGCGACGTACCGTTGCAGGATCTCACCCGCCGCGGGGAAGTCCTCGCAGGCCCGGCAGAGCACGCCCGTCAGGTGCTCGGACCGGCGTGCGTTCAGCCCCGTCCATAGACGGTCGAACAGTTCCGGTTCGGCGCGCAGCCGTGTTGTCAGCAACCAGTGGGTGAAGGTCTCCGGTCCGATCCAGGGTTCCGCCATGCGGGTGGCCGGGTGCGTCCCGCCGTGCAGCGCGAGGGCCCAGGTCACCCAGGCGTGCGCCGCCGACCGGATCCGTTCCTCCTCCAGCCCCGCGAACTCGGGGAGCCGTTCGAGGGTGTGTGAGGCGGTGACGTACTCCCGATGACCGGTCGACAGCAGGGCCAGCATGACGCGTTCGGGCAGGCCGGGATGGTCGGGCAGTCGGGGCAGTGCGGGAACGCCCGGCCCGGTGAACGACGCGGCACTGCGCCGCCAGCGCCGGCGCTCCCGTTCGAAGAGGACACCGGCGACTTCCTCGAAGCGCCGGGGGGCCGCGGACACCGGCTCACCGGTCAGCGCCGTGACGAGGGCCTGTGCGTGCAGATCGAGGGGGGTCCGGAGGGGAGCCCGCTCGGGCCGGACCGGGGCAGTGCCCGGGGAGGAACCGGCGTGTGCCGCCTCGGTGCCGTCCGCCCGTTCGGTGCCCGCGGCGTCTGCGAGGGCCGCGGTGAAGGCGGCCAATGCCTCCGCGTGGCGCTCGGCCAGGGCGGCCCGGTCGAGCACCGGTGGCGCGAGATTCAGTACGGGCGCGTCTGCGAGGAGGCGGAGCACGTCGGGGTCGCCTCTGGAGTACTCCAGCTCCTGGCCGACCACGGCACGGAAGCGTTCGGCGTGCCGGACGACGAACAGCAGGCGCACCGGCGTCGTGCCGTGCGGACGCGTACCGAACTTCAAGAGCAGCGGGACGACGTCCGCGCGGACCAGCGAGTGCAGATGGCTGTCGACGTCGGAGCGCAGGTCGGCATCGTCCACCACGACCAGCGCGGGCCTGGCCCGGTCGCGTAACGCCGGGAACAACTGCCCGGGGCTGCGCAGCAACCGCCCGGCGGTCCACGCATCGCCGAGCGCCCGCACGAGTTCCAGCGCCAGCCGTGATCTACCGACGCCGCGGTCACCGGCGAGCAGCATGATCGGGTGCGGGTCCGTATCGTCCTCGCACCAGCGCCGCAGCAGGGCCAGCTCGTCGTCACGGTCGCGGAAGGGTACGGGGCTGTGCAGCGGTGACAGCAGCCGGAAGACGCTGGAGTCCGCGCCCGGCTCGGCCGGGTGCGGGGCCGGGTCCTCCAGCAACTCCCGGTAGGCGTGGAAGCGCTTGAACCGCAGGATGCGCCGTTCGACCGCCTCAGCTCCGGCGGCTGCCGCTGCCCCTGCACCGATCAGGGCGGCGGGCTGCCACCACGGCCCCTCCCACTCACGGGGCATGGCCATCCGCACGCAGAGCCCGACCCACCCGACGACGACGCAGACCATGCCGCCCCAGTGGAGCACGTCCGCCGATCTCCGCAGCCCTTTCCCGGGCCCAGGATCGTCCCAGCCACCCCGCTCCGCACCCCGGCGACCCTCCGTGCCCAAGCCCACAGCATGTCTCCCCGCCCCGCGCCTGCCCCAGGCCCTCATGATCACCCGGTACGTCCGGCACGGCAACGGCCCGCCGGCCAGGGAATGCCGCTGTGGGCGATTCCGTCCGAAAGCCGCTCATGTTCCTGGTCGATCGAGGTCAGGGCCGGGGCTGTCGATGTCGCGCTCTGCACCACCACCGTCGGCGCGGTCGTCCCCGGCAGCGCGCGTTCGGCGCCGGAAGGACACCATGGGGATGCCGACGGCTTCCCTGCCCCGGGGACTCCGCGCACATCCGTGCTGCCCAGGCCGGCCTTCTCCCCTCCCAGCCCAGCATCCGGCTGCCCGACCTTGACGAGCCGCGGGCCCGGGTCGTCCCCGAGCCGGGCCCGGCCGCGGTCACTGCCCAGGCGCGGCGGGGCCGGCCCCGAGGGTGCGGCGCCCGGCGGCCGGGCGGGGCACCGGACCGGTGGTGGCCGGGACGGCGGGGTCGGTGGGCAGGCGTTCGGCGGCGAGCTGGGCGCGCGGCGTCGGCGGGTCGGTGTCTGGTGTTCGGGACGCGTCGGCGGTGGCGGGTCCGGTGCCCAGCGGGCGGCGGTCGGTCATGACCCGATCATCGCGGTGCGGTGGACGCCGGTCTTCACTGCCCCGGCTGGTTACGTTCATGAGAACGAACAGCAGAGGTTCGCCACTTCAGGAGGCACTGCTGTCCGGTGCCGTTCGAGTACGGCGCCTTGGGGGCCGGTCTGCTAGAAGAGTCCGGCGCGCATGTGCCGGGTGAGGTTCCCGGGAATCGTGCGCAGCCACGGACTGCGGACGGCCGGCAGCCGGACCAGGGTGTGCTGAAAGGCGCCCGGGTCGGCCCGGAACGAGTACCGGGGGCGCGGCGCGGGTGGGTCGTCGCGGAGGACGCCGTCGGGCATGCCACCCGACGCGGGAAGTGGCAGGTGTGGTTTGGGGAAGGCCAGCCACAGCCACACCCCGAACGGCAGAGGCACCCGGTAGGCCGAGGTGCCCGGATCGGCCGGGGCCCACGTCTGTCCGGTCTGCGGGTGGGTCGGCACCAGGAGGATGTCCACGTCCCTGTCGGCGATCGGCCGTCCCGGTCCGGCCAGGACGGCGCGCCGTGCCATCGGTCCGGCAGGCAGCAGGGCGTCGAGTGCGCGTTGGAACACTTCCTTGCTCAGACCGTCCGGGACGGTCACCGGCCGGCCTCGAAAGGCTGCCAGCAGATGGGCGAGCGCCCGGCCGACCGCGGCCTCCCACTGTGGGCTCCACGACCAGAAGTGGTTCGTCCCGAGCCGCGAGCCCCGTGTGGCGATCGGCTCGAACGGAGGCGTGGACTTCCCTTCCTCCACCAGTTCCGTCCAGGTCAGTGGCACGGAGTCGGCGTCGCCGACGCTCAGGCGGCACACGGCGTCGGGCGCGAGCCGCACCGCCTGCCAGAGCGAGCAGTCGTCGATTCGAGTCGCCACGGGCAGGCCGCACGCCTCGCAGGCCATGTTGGGGCCGTCCGCGCCGTCAAGGCCGCAACAGTAGCCGCCGGCCATCTCCGGGATGAGCACGGTGCCACGGGCGTCGCCGGGCGCGATGACGAACGAGCCGGGGGCGCCGTAGGAGAGCGCGTGAACCGGCGCGTAGATGCCGCGGGCCGCCGCCTCTTCCGGATGGATCTCCTCCCATCCCCGCCACGGCGGCCCCCAGGGCTCCGGGTCCTCGGCGAACGTTCCCGCCTCCATGAGTACCGGGAGCTGGAGTCCGTTCCCGTACTTCTGATGAGCGTGGGTCGGCAGGGCGACCTGGGACAGCGGGGTGGTCAGCTCGGCGCCGCATCCCCCACACACGAAAACGTACAAATGCCCTCCGCTGCAGAGCCAGGAGACATCGTCGCACCTCCGTGACAGACCGGCCAACATGTTTTGGATCGACCGCGGATCGAAGCACAACCGTGGCGACGGCCACGGCGTACACGCCGGGGCGTTCGCCGTTGTACTTCAGGGGCAGGTCGAGGGCCCCGTCACCGAGCCAGGCGCGCATGTCCTCCTCGGTACCGCCGACTTCCATCCAGGCGATCCCCTGCGGCGTCTTCCGCTCCCCGGAGCGCGGCTGAGCGGCCGGGCGCAGGGTGGGGTCCTCGACCAGGAAGACGTTGGGCAGTCCTTGTCGCCAGCAGGGGATCGTCTCGGGAAAACGATGCGGTTGTCGATGCCGAGGTGGGGGAACCAGCCGCCTTCGTACTGTCCGAACCCGGTCTCCTGGCAGAGTCGAAGAGGGCGGCGTAGATGCCGGAGGTGAGCAGGACCGTACCGAGCAGGGTCACCCACAGGTTGGAGGCGTTGACGGCCAGGACGGTCCCGGCCGCGGCGAGCAGCGTTCCCCCGACCACGTGCTTCACGCGTTCGTCGCGCCGGTCGGAACTGGAGTCCCAGACGAGGGCGACCAGGGCCGCCGGGACGTGGACGAGGCCGGACAGCAGGCCCGTCTGCACCAGGCTGAGTCTCGTATGGGTGTGCTCGGCGAAGCCGGCGATGATCAGTGGGAGGAAGGAGGTGATGGCGGCGAATCCGACCCACAGGAGGCCGACGGCCATCGAGAGGGTGACCAGGCGGAGGTCGCGGAGCCACTCCGGGATGTCACGCAGGCCGGTCCTCGGCTTCTCGTCGGTCTGCTGCGCCGCGGTGATCCGCAGCAGGGCCGCCTTCTCCTCGGCCGACAGCCAGGTGGCCGTCGCGGGGGAATCGGTCAGGAAGCGCAGCAGGAGCAGTCCGATGAGGATCGTCGGTGCCCCTTCGAGGAGGAACATCCACCGCCATCCGGCCAGGCCGCTCATGCCGTCGGCGTACTGGATGATGTACGCGGACGGCGGAGTGCCGAGGATCGCGTAGAACGGGAGGCAGACGACGGCGGTGATGCGCCCGCGCATCCTCGGCGGGAACCATATCGTCAGGTACATGAACATGCCAGGCAGGAGCCCCGCCTCGACGGCGCCCAGGGCGATCCTGACCACGACCAGGCTTCGCTCGCCCTGGACCAGGCTCGTCAGCATGGCGACCACGCCCCAGGCGATGGTCAGAAGGCCGAGCCAGCGCTGTGGGCCGAGTCTGTTGAGTACCAGGTTGCCGGGAATCTGCAAGGCGATGTACCTCGCCGAGAACATCCCGGTGGCGAAGCCGAAGGCCGCGGTGCTGATGCCGAGGTCCGCGTTCATGGTCAGCGCGGCCGTACCGAGGTTGACCCGGTCCTGGTCGACGCCGCACTGATCATCGCGGAGGTACCGCGCAGCCGGTGACGGGGTAGATGGGCGTAGGCCGGCATCAGGCACTCGTCGCGCATCGCCTTCGGGGCGTCGGCGTGTTCGCGTGGTCGGGTCCGGGATGACGTTCACCGCGAACCGGGTGATGCCCCGGTCCGCTTCCGCTCGCCCGGGGACAGCGGTGCCGCCAAGCTGTCGAGCGCGAACTCAATCAGAGGACGTGACCGGGGCCCGCAGACCGAGCCACTGATCGGCGTCCCAGGCCCGGAACCGCTCCACTTCGCTGAACCCCAGCTTCGCCGCGAGGCGCAGCGAACGGACGTTGGCGGTCTGGGTGGCGAGCACCACCGGCTCGCCCGGAAGGACGTCTTCGAGCCAGTCCAATGCCGCCGCGCACGCCTCGGCGGCATACCCGAATCCCCACGCCCGCGGCAGGAACAGGTAGCCGAGATCGACCTTCCCCACGGCAGCCGGGCAAAGGTGCTCCGTTGCCCTCCTGAGCAGGATCTGGCCGATCATCGCCCCATCGAGCTCGACGACGAAACTCCCGGGCCACCGCCCGGGCACCTCGGGCACGTCGCGCTCAAGCTCGTCGCGCGGGCGGGGCCCGCCGAGGTAGGTGTGCACCTCAGACGAGGCGTGCAGCGCGATGAACGCCGCACGGTCCCGGGCATCGGGCTCACGCAACACGAGCCTCTCGGTATGGATCGGTGCAGGCGGCCAGGCAACGGGTCCGAGACCATTCATGCCGGCCAGCCAATCAGCGGCCCCAGTGGCGATCAAGACTCGCGGTCCCTCTTGACTTCTTGTCCCCCTGAGATGTCTTGACCAGGTCCGCTACCGACGGCCGCCAGACCACGGACAAGGAGTGCCCCTGGGCGATCGAGGGAGGACGAGACGATGACCTCCTGCGGTGGCAGCCGGTCCGGAAGCGGCCCCGGAAGCCCGACGATCCATCTCTGCCGTGACGCCGTCGCCTGCCTGGACGCCTACCTGGACCGCAGCCCCCGAGCGCCGAAGGGGGCGGGTTCAGGAGAAGGACAGCGACGGAAGGACGGTTCAGGAGGCGGACGGTTCGATCTCCCCCGCGAAGACGATGACCTGGTCGATGAGGCTCCGCCGCAGATGGACGACGTCCGTTCCCGCCAGGCGGGGACCTCCATCCGGCGTGGTGAAGACCCACTGGTACCGGGCCCACTCGTCAGGCATGTCCACCGCCGAGCAGCGCACCATCGTGCCGGTCCCGGCCGGGTGGCGTCGGATGTCCAGCACGAACCGCTCGACCGCCGCGATTCCTTCGCTGCGACCCAACGGCCCCCAGAAGACCACGTCTGAGGTCAGAGCCTGGGAGAGCAGGGCAGTCACATAGCTGTCCTCCGAGGCGTTGAACGCGGAGATGAACGTGTCGATCGCGGAGCGTGCAATCTCTTCCTGCATGCCCCAGTAATACCAGCCGCTTCGCGTGCGCTCTTCCGCGAGCCGTCTTCCGATCGACTGCGAACTCTTCGGACCCACCGGCCGATCGGGTACGCCGGCGACCGCCGGGGCCCCGCTCCGGCTCCGGAAGCGTCGACCGGCGGGTGCCTGGCTGCATCACGTCTGCGCAGGGTCGGGACCATCCGTCCATTCCGGGACGGGAGCCGGGAAGTGAAGGGGGTTGAGGCGGGCTTGCCGGGCGAGGTGGTCGGTGAAGGCGACGGTCAGCGGGTCGGGGCGGGTGCGCGTGTAGGCCGTGAGGGTTCGACGGATGGGCGGGTCCGGGCGGAGTGCGGCACCGTCGAAGTGGGCCGGGATGACGTTGGCGGGGACGAGGGCGGGGCCGAGGCCCGCGGCGGCGAGCAGCGGGACGGCGGACGTCTGTTCGGCGCGGATGGCGGCCTCGGGCCGGAAGCCGGCCCGCAGGCAGACGCGGTCGAGCAAGTCGGCGAGGCCGTTGCCGGGTGAGTAGTGGACCCAGGCGCGGTCGGCGAGCGAGGCGAGGGCGACGGTGCGGGTCGGGCTGTCGGCCAGTGGATCATCGGTGGGCAGGACGACGGCGAACTCCTCCACGCCGAGTTCGCGAGTCGGTCCCTCCCAGTCGGCCGGCGCGGGGCCGACGGCGAGGTCCGCCCTGCCGGCGGCCATGGCTGCCTGGAGCTGGGCGGCGTTCGGGTATTCGTGCAGCCGGATCCGTACCCCCGGATGCCGCCGGCGCCAGACGCGCAGGACGGGCGGGAGGATGCCGAGACTGACCGAGTAGACGGTCGCGACCTCCAGCTCGCCTTCGTCCAGTCCGGTGCTGCGACGGGCGACGGTGTGCAGGCGCTCGGCCTCGGCGAGCGCGGCGCGGGCGTGCGGCAGGACCGCGCGACCCATGGGAGTCAGGCGTACCGAACGCGGGAGGCGTTCGAGCAGCGGGCCCCCGACAGCGTTCTCCAGTGCGCGGATCTGGTGGGAGAGAGCGGGTTGGGTGACATGCAGTCGCTCGGCCGCGCGGGTGAAGGAACCGGTGTCGACGACGGTCACCAGGTATTCGAGCTGCCGCAGCGTTGCCATGAGGAAATCTTATCGCTCCAGGTGAAAACAAGACTTGGACTCATCCGTCGGCTCCGGGAGAAGGTCGTGGTGTGACCGCCGCGGGCAGCAGCGCGGCGGTTGCTCCCCGACACCTCGAAGGAGTACTCCCATGTCCCGTTCCGCGTTCCTTGAGGGGCAACGCCTGGTCGTGGTGGGCGCGGGTTCCCGCACCGGCTGCCTGCTCGCCCAGGCCGCGTCCGCCGCCGGGGCCGACCTCGTCCTGGCCGGTCCCGATCCGCGCAGGCTCGAGCGGACCGCCGACGAGCTGTCCGGACCGTCCGAGGTGATACCGGTCGACCTCGCCGACGAGACCACGATCGCGGCCCTCTCCCAGCGGGTCGGCCGCTTCGACCACCTGATCTCCACCGCGGCCATGCCGGCCAACGGCCCGCTGAGGGAACTCGAACTCGCGGACGTACACAGGGCGTTCGCCGCCAAGGTGGTCGGCCCCCTGCTACTGGCCAAGCACCTGGGCGGCCAGGTCGCCCATGCCGGCTCGTTCACCTTCTTCTCCGGTGTGGCCGCGTGGCGTCCGGCCCCGTCGCGGACCGTGATGGCCACCACCAACGGCGCGCTGGCCTTCCTGGTCCAGGCACTCGCGGTCGAGATCGCACCGGTGCGGGTCAACGCCGTCTCGCCGGGCATCGTCGACAGCGGGTCCTGGGACGGACTGGGCGCGGACAAGGAGCCGTTCCTGCGCCAGGTCGCCGAACGCAACCCCGCCCGCCGCGTCGGCACCCCCGACGACCTGATCAAGGCCGTGTTCTACGCCATCGACAACCCGTACGTCACCGGCACCGTGCTGCACGTCGACGGCGGCGGCCGCCTCGCCTGAAGGGAGGCCAGCCGATGGACCTTCGACTCGAAGACTCGGTCGTGGTGGTGACCGGCGCGTCCGCCGGCATCGGCGAGGCCACGGTGGGCGCGCCGACGGCCGAAGGTGCCGTCGCCGTCGCCGTGGCCCGCCACCCCGAGGGCGTCGAAGCCCTCGGCCCGCAGGTGAGTGGCCTGGCAAGCGACCTCACCGAACACGGCGCGGCCCAGCGGGTGGTGCAGGAGGTGCTCGCCCCGGTCAGTGGGCCCGCCGACCGCCGGACACGCACAGGCTCCCAGCCCCTTCACAGCTACGACAGCCCGATCAAGCACAGCACAAGGAATCCGCTCATGCACAAGCTGACCCGTATCATCCTCATCACCGCCGCCTTCGCCGGCACGGCAGTGCTCACGGTCGGCGCCGGTGTGGCCGTCGGTGCCATGGACTACCACCGCCAGACCGGCGAGCCGAGCACACAGGAGTCGCCGCGCAGTCTCATCGACCGCACGCCCGGTCTGGTCCAGCCCGCGGCGCTGACCGTGGACCGCTCGATCGGAAGGCGGCGCGCCTCCCAGGAGGTGCACCTGGCCCAGCAGCTGTACACCTTCTGGAACACCGGGCAGCAGAAGTACCTCGACGCCGCCGTCAGCCCGCACTTCACGGACAACACCCTGCCCGGCGGCCGCCCGCAGGGACCGGCCGGCCCGGCGTTCGCCTCGAAGAACTTCCGCACCGCCGTCCCCGACCTGACCTGCGAACTGGCCGACCTTTTGATCACAGGCGACAAGATCACCGCCCGGCTCGTCTTCCGCGGCCACTTCACCGGTACCTTCGACGGCGTCCGGGGCAAGGGCCAGGAGGTCCGCTTCAACGCCATCGACATCCAGCACGTCGGCGCCGACAAGATCGTCGAGGACTGGCACATCGAGGACAACGAGACCCTGCTGAGCCAGCTCGGGGTCACCGGCTGACACCCTCGTCGTGAGCGCCCGCCGTTCCGGACCGCGGCCCGGCCGTCGTCGACGGGCGGGATCGCGCTGTCGCTGTCGCTCGCGGCGTCCGGGGCCAGGAACAGGAGCATCGCCTGCCCCTCCGGCTGCGACACCCGGCCGGGGCCGACGACAGCCGATCTCCGGGCGGGGTTTCCGGAGGTGGCGGAGGCGCTCCCATCCTCGAAGCGATCCGCACCGACGGTCGATGAGGCCCTGCTCCCGGGGTGCGGAGCCGTCGCGGCCGTCCCAGGCCCCGACCTGGGTTTTATATCCGCTTTTATCAAAAAATATTCCTTATTGACCCCGCCCCGCCGTCAGAGCGGGAAGACATCGGGCAGCTCGGCCAGCGCCGCCGCGTACTGGTCCGGGTCGACCACTTCCTCGGTCACCATGAGGAAGTCCGCGACCGGAGTGCGGATCAGGGTGCCGCGCGAGAAGGAGCGGAAGCGCAGCCCCGCCGTGGGCACCATCGACGGCGTTCGGCGGCCCAGGAGCATCCCGTGGACGGGCAGTCCCGTGGTGAGCGCGCGCAGTGCCGCGCGGCCGAGTGCCGCGGCAGCGTCCGGCGGCAGGAACTCGCGGGGGAGGGGCTTCTCTCCCGTCGCCCGACGGCGTAACTCCTGCACCGAGGGCTGTTGCAGAGCGTCGAGGAGCCGGGAGGGGACCGACGCCGCCAGCGACGGCCAGGCCCTCGTGCGTTCGCACAGTTCCAGCAGTTCGGGCGCGAGCCGCAGCGCCGCGGCCTGATCGGCGAGCGGCCTGGCCGCGGGGGCCCGGTCGCCGGCCAGGACCAGTGCCAGGTCCAGGCTGTCCTTCAGACCGAAAGGGCGCTGGAAACGTTCCTCGGCCAGCATGAGGATGTCGGCCACCACGCCGTCGGGCGGCAGGGCGATCCGGGGCGGCACACCGCCCGGTTCGCCGGAGAAGGCGAGCGTCGAGATCTCCACGTTGAACTCGGGGTCGCCCAGCGGCTCCTCCCGCGAGGGCCAGTTGAGGACGAGGACGAGGTGCCAGTCACCCTTCAGACGCTGGATGGCCAGGTTGATCTCGGCCACCGGCCAGTCCGCCAGCACCTGGTCGGCGACCGCCCACAGCGTCTGCTCCCCCTCCACGACCACGTCGAGGTCTCCCGACGGACGCAGCACACCCGGAGGGTAGTGCGCCGCGAGGGACGGACCCTTCACCACCCGTGCCCCCGGCACCGCCGACACCCTCCTCGCGATGTCGTCGTAGATGCCGGAACGTGCGCGCATGCGGACCAGCTCCGCGCGCGTGCCCGAACCCATGGCTGTCCCCTCACGCTCCGCCACGGACAGCACCAAGGGCACCAGTTGGCCCCCGGCGGCTCTGGCCCGGCGCAGCACGGAGGCGGCCGGTTTGTGCGGTTCGAGCAGGAACAGCTCGCGGAGGAGATCGAGATCGACCGCCGGGGCGGTGGGCGATGCCATGTGCGTTTCTCCCTGAAGGTGTCTCGTGCGGGTGGGGTGACCGGCCGGGCGGGCGAGGACGCGGTGGCTCGGAGGGCGGGGCAGGACGCGGACCGTTGCCCGGGCTCAGGACGAGAAGTCGAGGGTGTTACGGCGTCTGGCCCACCCCATCACTGCGCGCACGGCCACGAAGGCGATGAGCAGCCAACCGGCGCCGGTCGCCGCGAGCAGGACCAACGGCCTGACGACGGCGCCCGCGCTCTGCCGCGCCGCCACCGCCCGCACCGCGTCCACCCCGTACGAGGCAGGCAGCACGGCGGCGACCGCGCGGATCCACGGCGGCCAGTAACCGCGCGGCACCTGCACCCCGCACACACACATCATCACCAGATACGTGCCGTTGTACAGGAGGTTGCGGGCCGACGGCATGTTCAGCGCGAAGGCCGCCAGGAAGAGCCCGAAGGCGTAGGAGGCGGCGGCGGTCAGACATATTGCCGCCACCAGCGGCGGCAGATCGGTGGCCCGCCAGTGCACTCCGAACGGCGGGCCGAGGCCCAGAAGGGCCACGAGGGAGGTCGCCACCCCGCTCACCGGCCACTGCAATCCCCGGCCGAACAGCACCCAGGTCGTGCTCGCCGGGGATGCCGCGAGAAGTGTGAGCGTGCCCTGGGTCCGCTCCCAGGCACTCGACACGATCACCGTGGTGGCCTCGATGACGCACAGCATCAGCGCGTTGCCCACGAAGAGGTAGCGGGTGGTCCTCGCGGAGTCCAGGGCGACACCGATGACCGCGAAGAAGGCGACCTGGCTGAGGAGCCGGGTGAGCCAGCCGAAAGTCCACGAATACCAGGAGTAGGTGGCGCGGAAGTCGGCCAGGGCGTTGGCGGCGCTGTACCACACCACGCGGCCGGCGGTGAGCAGCCGGGAGGCGGACGGGCTGGGCACCGAGGACGTACCGGTCATGTGCGGGCCAGCGTTCCCTCGTGGCGGACCCGGTGCAGTACCACCCGGAACAGCACACCGCCCACGGCGAAGCCCACCGTGCCGAGGACGGCCACCGCCGCGAACGCCGGAGCCGTACCGGACGAGGGAGAAACGCCCAGACCCGACCGCAGCAGGTCCGCGCTCCACGACAGGAACACCAGACGGGCGATCGGGTGCAGCCAGTGCGGAAGCCGGTCCAGCGGCACCAGGACCCCGCTCAGCAGGTAGAAGGGGAAGCTCAGGGAGTTCTGGAGGATCCGTGCGGACGGCGCCAGCACGAACAGCGCGGCCAGCACGCTGGCGGTGCCGGCCATCGCCAAGCCCGAGACCAGGACGGCGGCGACGAAGAGCGCGGGACGTGCGATGCCGACGGTGAGCCCGAACGCCACCCTCGCGACCAGCCACGACTCGGCGAAACTGACCGTGGACAGGGTCACGACGGCGAGGATGCGGGCCACGACCACCAGGTGGTATGCGGAGGGCGTGGCGAGCATGCCTTCCAGGGTGCCGCGGTCACGCTCGCCGGTCACGAGTTCTCCGGCGGCGAACAACGACATCGACCACAACGACATGAGGACCGGGGCGAGCACCGCGAAGGCGGTGAGGTCGTGCCGTCCCGCGTGCCCGGTGACGGACAGGAACATCACCGTGTAGAGCGGCGCGGAGACCAGGACCTGGACGGTGGTGGGGGTGCGCAGCGTCAGCAGCAACTGGAACCCGAACATGCGCGCGATCAGGGTCGGCCGGCCGGCCGACCGCATGCGTCGGTCCGGTGTCCGGGGGAGCCGCCCCGGCCCGGCCGGCCTCACCGGCCCACCATCATGCCGCGGTCCTCGACCAGACGCAGGTAGGCGTCCTCAAGACTGGGCAGGGCGGTACCGACACCGGCGGCGCCGGCGCCGAGCAGCAGACGCAGCACATCGGCCGCCCCGTCCGCGGCCACGGTGGCCGAGAACACCCCGTCGCCGTCCAGGGCCGCTCGGAGCACACCCGGCATCGCGGCCACCCGCGCCGTCGTCGGCGCGGAGACGCCCTCCGCGCGGACCTCCAGGTGCGTGTGCAACTCGCGTGCGAGCGCGGCGGGATTCCCTTCGGCGATCACCACACCGCGGTCGAGCAGGGTCACCCGGTCGCACACCGCCTCGGCTTCGGCCATGTCATGGGTGGTGAGCAGCACCGTACGACGCTCGGCGCGCAACTCGCCGACCAGGTCCCGGAAGTCACGCGCGGCGACCGGGTCCATCCCGGTGGTCGGTTCGTCCAGGATCACCACCTCGGGATCGCCCACCAGGCCGCGGGCCAGGTGCAGACGCTGCTTCATCCCGCGGGAGAAGCCGTCCACCCGGTCGTCCCGGCGGCCGGCCAGCCCGACGCGCTCCAGGAGTTCGTCCACCCGGCGGCGCAGCTCCGCACCGCCGAGGCCGTGCAGCGCGCCCCACAGGCGAAGGTTCTGCCGTGCGGACACCCGTCCGTACAATCCGCGATCCCCACCGAAGACGATGCCGATCAGGGACCGGACCGCCTGAGGGTCTGCGGCCACGTCGTGGCCGCAGACCCGGGCGGTGCCGCCGGTGGCCAGCAGGACCGTGGAGAGGATCTTGCACAGGGTGGTCTTGCCGGCGCCGTTCGGTCCGAGCAGCCCGTGCACCTCGCCACGCGGGACGACCAGGTCCAGTCCGTCGAGCGCGATGGCGGTCCGCCCCGCGCCGCGCCGTGCGGGACGGTATTCCCGCCGCAACCCGCGGACCTCGACAGCGGGTCCGATCGCGTCGCGTTCGTCCTGCCTCATGCCCGCACCGCTTCGGCGAGCCGCGTGGTGGGGGCGGTCCAGTAGACGTGGTCCACCCGCCAGCCGCGCCCGCGCAGCAGGTCCACGACGGGGGCGCCGACGTCCCCTCCGACGGCACCGGCGCGACGGTCGCGGCCGTGGGTGACGTTGCCGAGCAGCGGGCGGCCCGCCTCCCGGGCGTACGAGACGGCGGCGGCCACCAGTGCGCCGCGGTGGTGGGAGGCGCCGGGCACGTCCTCGACGAGCACGTCGAAGAGCTCGACGAAGTCGCGCCCGGTCGTGTCGTCGTGCGCGTCGCTCAAAAGCGTGGCATGGCCGACGGGGGCGCCTGCCGCCTCCACGACGAAGGACACGCAGGACGGGCTGTCCAGGAGCCGCCGGGCGGCCTCGGCGGTGTTCCGCACGTCGTGCGGGCGGCCCTGGACGTCATCGGCCGCCCGCAGGGCGTCCGCGACCCAGCCCGCGACACGGTCCCGGTGCCGCGACTCGGCGCGCACCGGGAAGGGGGGCCCGTCCGGCGGTGCGGCCTCCGCTCCGGTGGTGTCGTCCAGCACCAGGTAGCTGCTGTAGCGCTGCCACGGGTCGGGCAGCCGCGTTTCGGCCTCCACCCGCAACAGCACCTCGGACGTGTCGGGGAAGCGGTCGAGCAGGGTGCGCCACAGCACCGGAGCACGTGTGCCGCTCAGCAGATCGGCGTCGGCGTGCTCGACGAGCAGCCGCGTGGTGCCGGTGAGGTCGTCCGTGGAGGTGCCGGCGACACATCGTCGACCGTCGATCACCAGCAGAAGCCCCTGCGCGTCCATCGAGCGCAGGAACGCGGGGTCCGTATCGGTGTCCATGGCGTCTCCTAGGAACGGTGCACGAAGACGAGGTCGTCCACGACCTGTCCGGCGGCGGCTGCGACCGCCTCCGGAGCGACACCGTCGATCAGGGCGCACTCCTCGTCGATAGTGCGGTCGGGCCGGGTGCAGGAGGACTCCGCGAGCCGGCGCGCGTATTCGAGGGGGTTGTCGCGGTCCACGACGAGCCGCATGGTGGCCTGCCGACGGGCGGCGTCGATGTCGGCCTCGGTGAAGCGGCCGGCCGCGACATCGCCGAGCAGGCGCTCGACCAGCTTGCGCACCCGGTCCGCCTCGGCGGGTCCGGCGCCGATGAGGATCCGCCAGGCGCCGGCCTCCCGGTAACCGCGGTCCCACGCCTGGAAGGAGTACGAAAGGCCGTGCTCGTTGCGGACGGTCCGGTAGAGCAACGAGGCGGAACTGGACCCGAGGAGGGCCGCGAGCACGCCGTAGGCGGCGCGGTCGGGAACGTCGGCCCGCGGCGAACGGGCTCCCATGACCATCCAGTGAAAGTCGTCCCCCGGAGGCGGCGGAGGATCGGATCCGCCGACCGGTGGCAGGGGGACGTGCGCCGGGACCGGTGCGGGAGCCGTCGGCGCCGGCGTGGTGGGAGCGGCGGTGTCCGCCAGGCCGGACGGGAGTTCGGGGCCGACCACCACCAGGGTGATCGGCGCGGTGACCAGGGTGGCGGCGTGCTGCTCGATCACCGCGTCGAGGTCCAGCCGGTCCAGGCCGGGCGCGGTACCGCCCACCGGGCGGCCCAGGGGGTGGCCGGGGAAGAGCGCCGCGAGGAAGGCGTCCTGGACGGTGTCGCTGGGGTCCGCGGCGGCGGCGAGCAGTTCCTGCTTCACCACCGACCGCTCCGCGTCGAGGAGTTGACGGGACAACCGGGGGCGCAGCACCGCGTCCAGCATCCGCTCGACCGTCTCGCCGGCGTCCTGCGGCAGGACTTGGGCGTGTACGAGCATCGTCTCCAGTCCGGTCTGCGCGTTCGACTCACCACCGAGCCGCTCGACGTACTCGCAGAACGAGGCACCCTCACGCAGGGGTGCCGACATCAGCAGGTGTTCCAACAGGTGGGCGCAGCCGCCGAGACCGTCCGGGTCGTCGCGCGATCCGTAACGGATTCCCATGCAGGCGCTGGTGGTGTGCAGACGGTCGTCGACAACCGTCCGGATCCTGACCCGGCCCGGGAGGGACGGTGTGGACAGCGACACGGTCAGCCCTTTCCGGCTTGGGGTGCTGTACCCGGCAGCGCTCCGTGAGCCCTGCCGGGCGTTGCCGGTGCCGGCGCGTGACCGCGCCGGCACCGGGTACCGAGGGCGTCAGCCCTTGGCGACCTTCACCTTGTCCAGGCGCGGACGGAGGGTCGAGATGCGGTTGCGCTCCATGACATTCTCCCAACTCGGTGGACTTACTGGCGGACTGAGCCTAAGCGGTATTCCACCATCGGCGATAAGTGCCTGCTATGCGGCTAATAGGCGGGAAATCGACGGACGGCATGATTTAGCCCGTGCGCGCGCCGCGGAATTTCCGGACAACGCGCGGAGCGGAGGAGAAAGTTGATCTCCTCCGCCGGGAAAGGACCTCCGCCCGAAGTGCTAGCGGATCGGTTCCAGGGCATGGGCGAGTACCGGCACATTGTCCTCAAGTCGGTATCCCAGGCGGACCGCGCCGGCCGGATAGCCGGCCAGTGCGGACAGGAGCGTGTTCCGGGCCCTTTCCCGGACACCGGCCGGTGCGCGACGGAGGCCGAAGACGTCCGGGTACGAGTCCTCGGTCGCCTCGGTGAACATGTCCGAACCACCGATCCGGTACGTGTGCCGGGCGAGGGCGGCCGACGCGCCCTCGGCGACGGCCGGGAAGAGGACCATTCCGAGTTCGGCCGTACCGACCGGTTCCACACCGAGCCACGTACGGAGCCGGTCGGGGGCGACCAGCAGCTTCATCTCGCGGCCGGTGTCGTCGTGGACCGGCCGCCGGCTGTCCGCGCGCAGCGCGGCCACCACGGAAGGGTGTTGGGCCGGGTGGAACTCCTCACCGCCGAGCAGGCGGGCGCGCACGTCGTCGTACAGGCCGAGTCCGTCCAGGAGTCCGAGTCCGACCGAGGTGACCGCAGCCCAGGTGATCAGTCGTACACGGCCGTCCTCGACGCGGGCGAAGACGCGGTCGTTGGCGAGGAGACGCAGACCCAGGCGGCGGGCACCGAGCAATGCCGTGGTGGTCTTGCCCGCACCCTTGGCCCCGAAGGACAGCACGGACTGGTCTCGGCCCACCAGGGCCGATGCGTGCAGCAGGGTCCATCCGGCACGCTCCAGTCCGCCCCACACCACGGCCCGGGCCACCCGTGCGGCAGGAATGCGCAACGCCTCCGGGCGCAGGCCGGCGATCTCGATCAGGCCGGGGGCGACCCGGTAGGCGAGCTGCTCCTCCGGGGTCACCACCAGGAGGCTGCCGTCGTCCGCACGCCGGGTGAACGTGCGCTGTTTGACGTAGTCGATCGCGGCAGGTTCCGCCGAGAAGACCTGTTCGGTCCACGCGGCGTGGGCGTCGGGCCGGACAGCCGCGTGGATCGTCACCGGCGCCTGGGTGGAAGTCGATGTCGTCCCGGCCGGGTTCGCGGTGTCCACCTCGCCGACCCGGACGTCCCACCATGGGGTGAAGTAGCGAGTCACCCAGTCGGTCACCGACGGGAGGTCCGTGGTGACGACGGCGGCGGCCTCGGCCGCCTCCAGTCGGCACGCTGTCAAGGTGGGCTGCACTGTGCTCCTTCGTGCCGGCCGTGCGGGAGCCGGGACAGGCCCCGGGGTCAGGGTAGGCACGCCGCACCCACCGTCCGATAAGCATGTGATATTCGGCGGTTACCGCAGGGTGGCGCACTCACCCGTGCCGGTCGGGCACGTGGCACGCGGCCGCGCACTCGCACATTCGGCGATCGGCCCGCTCGGCAGCGCACACCATGTGCACGCGTTCCGCCGAAAGGGGAAATTGGCGGCCTGACAGATCCGGTACGAGATCGGTTCCGGCCATTTGCTGATGGGTTTGCGCCTGAATAGTGTTCCCGACGCATTTCGGCCTGCCGACGGAAGCATCCTCCGCCAAGCGCGTCACGTGCTGCCTCGCGCCGCGCATGACCGTGCATTGTTCCAGGGCACCGACCGGATGGTCCGCGTATTTTCACCGGCGCGGGGACATCCGGCGATCACGCACAGCAGGAGGTTCGATGACGACACGAGCTGTCACCGAGGGCGGCACCGTCACGACCACGAACACCACGCAGGTGCCGCCTGTGGCAAGCCTGCGCTTTCACGTCCTCGGCCACATGAGGGTGCAGGTGGATGACGAGACGCAGTCGTTCGGCTCCCCGCAGGCCCAGGCGTTTCTCGCCGTGCTCCTCTTCCGGCCGGGGAGGGCCGGAACGCTGGCCGAACTGGTCGACGGCATCTGGGGTGACGAGCCACCGGACACCGCCGTCGCCACGGTCCGCACCCACGCCTGGAAGTGGCGCCGGTTCTTCGCATCGCACGGCGCGACCAGGGACGTACTGAGGTCCCACGGCGACGGCTACCGGCTCGCACTCTCCAAGCCGCTGACGGATGTCGACATCATCGAGGCGCTCGCCGTGCGGGCCGCGGAGGCCAAGAAGGAGGGCCGCTACGCCGAGGCGGACGCCCTGTTCCAGGAGGCCCTGGAGCGTTGGAGCGGGGATCCGCTCGCCCAGATCCCGGGCGACTTCGCGAAGCGGGAGCGAACCCGGCTCACCGAGATGTACAACGCACTCGTCGAAGAGCGCTGCGAAGTCCGGCTCGCGCTGGGCAAGGCGTCCTTCGTCGTACCCGAGCTCACGCTGCTCACCACGGCCAACCCCCTGCGCCAGCGCGGCCATCGGCTGCTGATGGAAGCGTTGCAGGCCACCGGTCGGCAGGCCGAGGCACTCGCCGTCTTCGACCGCCTGCGCAGGGCGCTGGCGCAGGGACACGGTCTCGATCCGGAACCGGCGCTGACCCGGCTGCACCAGAGCATCCTGACCGGCGAGGCGTCGGAGCAGCCGGCACCCGAGGCGGCCTGGCCGGTGCCACAGCAACTTCCGTGTTCCGTGGCCGACTTCGTGGGCAAGAAACGGGAACTCGCCCTGGTGTCGGGTGCCTTGCTGCGCCGTCAGTCGGCGGCACCGACGGTCGTGGTCGTCGACGGCCCTCCCGGCTCGGGCAAGTCCACGCTCGCGGTGCACGCCGCTCACCAGGTGCGGCACGCGTTCCCGGCCGGTGTCCTGTACGCCGACCTGAGCCCGGGTGGCACCGCCGCCGATCCCGCCGTCGTACTGACCGGATTCCTGCTGTCCCTCGGGATACCCCGGTCCCATCTTCCCGACCGGACGAGTGACCTTTCCGCGCTGTTCCGCTCGATGACCGACGACCGCCAGCTGCTGATCGTCCTCGACCAGGCCCATGGCGCCGCGCAGGTGCAACCGCTGCTGCCCGGCAGTTCCCGGTGCGCCGCGCTGGTGACCAGCACCGCGCGGCTCCAGGGCCTGCCGGTCACCCGGCGGACCACCCTGCGGCCGGGCTCCTCCGGAGAGGCGCTCGACCTCCTCACGTCCGTCCTCGGACAGGACCGGGTCCGCGCCGAGTTGAGCGCGGCCGAGGCCCTGGCCCAGGCGTGCGGCCGGCTCCCGCTCATCCTGCGCACGGTGGGCGACTGGCTCGCGGGCCGGCCCCATTGGTCGCTCGAGACCCTGCTCCCCCAGGTGTGCGGCTCAGCGGGATTCCGCTTCGGACAGTGGGAGGCGGTGACCGCCTCGTTCGAACGGAGTGTCCGCCTGCTCGGCCCCGAGAGGTCGGACATCTGGAGGCGTCTGGCCCTGATGGCCGCCGAGATCACCCCGGCGTCCGTCGCGACCTCGCTGTCCCTGCCCCGTGAACGCGCCAAGATGCTGTTGGAAGGGCTCGTCGACGCCTCGCTGCTGGAGCCGGCCGGTGCCGGCAGCTACACGATCCCGGACCTGCTGCGGCAGTTCGCGCGGCACACCTCCGTCCAACGCGGGCACGCGGACACGTCGTGGCCCGGTGCCGCCGCCTGACGGCCCCGCCGCCCCATGGGCCGAAGAGTCCCCCGATAACGGCTGAAGATCGGGTGCCGTCCGCCCCCGCGTAGCCTGCCGAAGGAGCCGGGCACCGCTCCCTGACTTCCACACGACTCCCGGAGCGGTCCGGCGGACGGGCCGCTCACACCCTCATGCCCCTCACGACCCCCACCCGCCGCGCCCGCCCAGCCCCTCGGGCTCGACGTGCCGGGTCCCGTACGACGAGAAGGCAGATCCGTGACTTTCGTACCCGGAGACATCCGCATCACCGATCAGATGGAACTCGCCGTGGAACCCGGCACGTCGATCGTCGGATCGGCGAAGCGGTCCGACCACTACCCCGTCGACGTGTGCGAGGACGAGTCCGCGGCGCTTGACGTCCTCCTCGACCGCATCGGGAACCGCCGGGTCGCCCTGATCACCGATGACACCGTGGCACAACTGCACGCCTGGCGGCTGGCCGACCGGCTGCGCGGCGCCGGTGTCCGGGTGCAGCGCACCTCCTTCCCGGCCGGTGAGGGGAGCAAGAGCATCGCCACGGCGATCAGTCTGCTGGACTGGCTCGCCGAGACGGAACTCGCCCGGCGCGACGTCATCGTGGCCATGGGCGGCGGCGTCGTCATCGACACCGTGGGCTGGGTGGCCAGCGCCTATATGCGTGGCGTCCCGTACTGCAACGTGCCGACCACCCTGCTGGCGCAGGTGGACGCCTCCCTCGGCGGCAAGGTGGCCGTCGACCATCCCAGCGCCAAGAACCTCGTCGGCAGCTTCCACCAGCCGATGGCCGTCGTCTCGAACGTCGGTTACCTCGCCTCGCTCGCCCGCCGCGAGACACGTGCCGGGCTCGCGGAAGCCGTCAAGAAGGGCATCATCTCGTCACCGCCCCTGTTCGAGCTCATCGAACGGCAGCACGCGGCGATCCTGGACGTGGAACCGGAGCCGACCGCGCGGCTGGTCCGCGGCGCGAGCCTGATCAAGACCCGGCTGATCGCCCGTGACCCCTACGAGACCGAGCTGCGCCGGCCGCTGAACTTCGGGCACACCATCGGCCACGCGGTGGAGACCGTCACCGGGTACGGGCCGGTGCTCCACGGTGAGGCCGTGGGTTTCGGCATGGCCTGCGCCACCCGTATCGCGGCCCGGCGCGGCCTGCTGGACCCCGGCACCCACGAGCGCATCATCGGATTGCTGCGGCGCGTGGGGCTGCCCGTCGAGCTCGACGACCTGGCGGCCGTCCCGGACCCCGCCACCATCGTCTCGGCCCTCTCCCAGATCCGTAAGATCCGCGATGGCCACCTTTACTTCGTCCTGCCTGTCGCACTAGGGGAGACCCTGATCACCGACGACGTCTCCGACGAGGAGATCCGCGCATCGCTCACCGGCACCCGGGAGAGCGCGGCCGGAAGCGGCGAGGGCGCACGGAGGAAGACACGTGTCTGACATCGACGTCCTGGTGGTCGGAGGTGTCGGAGTCGACACCATCGTCAACGTGCCCCACCTGCCGCTGCCCGAGTCCGACACCGTCAAGGTACCGCCCATGCACGAGTACGTCGCCCACACCGGCAACGGGGTCGCCATGGGACTGCACCGCCTCGGACTGGGTGTCCACCTCGTCGACACCATCGGCGACGACAGCCGGGGCCGTATGATCCGCGACCACTACCGGCAGGCGGGGCTCCCCTTCGACCACCGCGTCCACCCGGCCGGCACCCGGCGCAGTGTCAACCTCGTGGATCCCGGCGGACGCCGGCTGTCGCTGTACGACGGCAGGCAGCCCGCCGGCGACGCGCCGCCGTCCGACCTGTGGCTGACCCCCATGGGCCGGGCCCGGCACGTACACGCCTCGCTGGTCGACTGGAGCCGGCACGCGCTGGCCGACGCGGTCGCCGCCGGGCTGACCACCTCCACGGACCTGCACAGCTGGGACGGCCGGGACCCGTACCGGCAGGACTTCGCTTTCGGAGCCGACCTGGTGTTCATGTCCGCCAGCGATCTCGGCGACCGGCGGGAAGCCGTCACCGCACACGTGTTTGAGCACGGCCGGGCCCGCGCCGTGGTCGTCATGGACGGCGGCAACGGAAGCTTCGTCGCGGTCCGGGGCGAGCCGTCGAGGCACTTCCCCGCCGTGGAGGTGCCGCCCGAGCGCGTCATCGACACCAACGGCGCCGGCGACAGCTACGTGGCGGCGTTCCTGTGGGCGTGGCTCCGCGACCGGGCCTGGGACGAGTGCGCGGCGGCCGGTTCCCTGGGCGGCGCGCACGCCGTTCAGACCCCGGGCACCCACACGTCGTTCATCGGCGAGAAGGAGCTGACCGGTGCGCTCGACTGACGGCACATCCGTCACGACGACGCCCGCGGAGCCGTCCGGGCCGGGCGGCGCCCGCGCCGGGACGCGTCTGTGGGCCGTGGACGCCGGCGGCAGCCGCACCCGGCTGCTGTTCGACGACGGCACCCGCTGGGAGGGCGGCACCGCCAACCCGGCCTCGGTGGACACCGAGACGGCGGACGGCGCCCTCGCCGAGCTGCTCGGACGAGCCGCCCGCCATCTGGGCGGAGCACCCGCGAACGGCTGGATCGCCACCGCGTCGTTCGCCGACGGCGACACCGCTCAGCAGGCCGCGCGAGTTGCCGCCGTCGCCGCGCGGGCCGGTCTCACCGGCACCGTCGTCGTCTCCCGGGACACCGCGCCCCCGCTGTACGCGCCCCCGCTGCGAGGCCGTGGTCTGGTGGTGGTCTGCGGTACCGGATCGGCGGTGGTGGCGAGCAACGGGCACCCCGGCTCCCACGCGTCGGTGGGCGGCTGCGAATACCTGGGCAGCGACGAGGGCAGCGGCTTCGCGCTCGGCCTCGCCGGACTGCGCGCCGCCGTCCGGGCGTCGGACGGGCGCGGTACACCCACCGGGCTGGGGGCACGTCTGTGCGCCCAAGCGGCCGACCCGGCCACCGATCGCGCCCGGGGCGGCGGTGACGAGGACGTCCGGACGCTGGCCAGAAGACTCGCCGCCGACCCCTTCCCCAAGCGAGCCGTCGCCGCACTCGCCCCTGCGGTGTGCCGTGGCTGGCTCGACGGCGACCAGGCGGCGGCGCGCATCGTCGAGACGGCGCTGGACGACCTCACCGACGCGGCGCGGGCCGGACGGGACGGAGCCGGCCTCACCGGCACCTGGCGGGCCGTGCTGGTCGGCGGGGTGTTCCTCGGCTGTCCGCCCTTCGCCGAGGCGCTCACCTCCCGCCTGGCGGCGCTGGGCATGACCGGTCGGCCGGTCGTGCCCGAGGATTCCGCCGCCGTGGTGCTGGAAGCACTCGCAGGGTGGCGGCAGGCCGGCGCCCCGCCCGGCCCCGGCGGCGGCCATGCCGTCGAGTTGCCCGCCCGGGTGCCCGCGGGAGGCGTCTCATGACCTCCTCGGGCGAGGGCATCACGCTCGGCCTGTGCCTGGCCGCCCTGGCCCCGGCCGGGCTGGAAGCCGCGCTGGCCACGGCCGCCCGGCACGGTGTGCGGGTGGTGGACCTGCCGACCGACTCCACCCTGGGGCTGGTTCCCCCGACCGGATCGCGCGGTCCGGACGACGACGGGCTGCGCGCGCTGCTCGACCGGTACGGGCTGGTCGCCGGCTGCGTCAGCAACAGCCGTGACACCCAACTGGTACTGGGCCCCCACGGTCCGCACACCGATCCCGTCCTGCGCGGCAGCGCCGAGGAGAAGCGGCGCCACGGAACGGCTGCGGCCGAGCACGCCATACGCCTGGCCGCCGCGCTCGGAGCCCCGCACGTCCGGTTGATGCTGGGCGTACCGGACCTGGGCCGCTGGTTGTCGTGGTGGGGCAGCGACGTCACCTGGCAGGACAACGTGGAGGCATGGGCCGAGGCGGCCCTGCCCCTGCTCGCCCTCGCCGCCGACCTGGGTGTCCGCGTGCTCACCGAGCCCCATCCCAAGCAGACCGCCTACGATCCCGCCAGTGCGCGAGCGCTGCTCGCCGCGGCTCCCGGCACAGGACTGTGCGTCGATCCGGCCAACCTCGCCGCGGTCGGCCACGACCCCGTGGCCGCGGTGACCGGCTGGGGGCCGGCGCTGGCCGCCGTCCATGCCAAGGACCTCCAGGTCTGGCGGCGGTCCGGTGAACCCAGGGGAGCGGGCTGGTCGAGGTACGGCCCGGGACCGGCCATCCGCTTCCGCGCCCTGGGGACGGGCGACCTGCCCTGGGCGGCGATCGTCAGCACACTGCTCGACGAGGGATACCAGGGGGTGTTGTACGTGGAGCACGAGGACGCGCTGGTGCCCACCGACCAGGGTGTGGCGCTCTCCCTCACGGCCCTGCGCGGCCTGGTCCCGGCGGGCCCGGCCGGGGGCCGGACATGGTGACCCTCGACGGTGTGCGCGCGGCGCTGCTGGCGGGCGGCCTCGGCCAGCGGATGGGTCCTCTCACCGCGGACACCTGCAAACCGATGGTCCCCTACGCGGCGTCCTGCCGGCTGGTCGACTTCAGCCTGGCGAACGCCGCCGCCTCCGGGGTGGGCGAGGCGGTGCTGCTGTCCCTGCACCGCGAGACCGAGCTGGCCGCGCACGTGCTGGAGCACTGGGACGACCGTGCGGGTCTGCGCGTGCACTTCGGCGCGCACGAGAGCCTGATCCGCGAACGAGGCCTGCCGGAGGCCGGGGAACTCCTCCCGGCCCGGCCTCCGGAGCGCGGCACCGCGGACGCGCTCCTCGCCAACGCGCCGTACCTGTTCGCGCCGGGGGCCACGGACATCCTGGTGCTGCACGCGGACCACGTCTACCGCATGGACTACGGCCCGATGCTGGAGGCCCACCGCCGATCCGGTGCCGACTGCACCATCGGCGTCCAGGCGATCGACCGGCGCTGGGTCCGGCTGTTCGGCATGGTCGAGGTGGACGACCGGCTGCGCGTGCGGTCCCTGATCGAGAAACCCGAAGTGCCCACTTCCGACCTGGTGTTCACGGCGTTCTGCCTCTTCCGGGCCGACGCGCTGAGGGAAGTGCTGGCCGGCCTGGCCGCCACCGGCCCCGACGGCTGGCAGCACGACATCAGCCGTGATGTCCTGCCGGCGATGATCGCCGGCGGCCGAGACGTGCGGGCCTTCCCGGCCGAGTCGTACTGGGCCGACATCGGCACGGTGGAGCGCTACCACCAGCAGCAATTGCGGCTGCTGGCACCACCGAGACCTTTCGCCGCCGAGGACCTGCCGCTCACGCTCGCGTCGGCCCCGCCACGCTTCGAGCCCCGCCTGGGGCTGCTCGGCGGCCCCACGGCGGCCGGCGGCGGAGCCGGCCCGGCCGATGTCGTGGTCGAGGACGGTGCCGTCGTCACCGACAGCGTCCTGCATCCCGGCTCCCGCGTGGCCGCGGGGGCGACGGTCGAGCGCTCGGTCGTGCTGCCGGGAGCCGTTGTGGGGCCGGGCGTACGGGCCGCCGGCACCCTCGTCCTCGGCGGCGAACACCTCGGCCACGACCGGGAGGGTCTGGCCGGTCTCCGTGCCGTCGGGTCCGGCTGACGGACAGCCCGACGGCCGGGCGCCCTACGCGGGCGGGCCGTCGGGGCTCTCGGCCCCGGGTCACTCACATGAGAGGAAGAACATGCTCGGAGCGGCCTCACCCCCCGGCCCGCACCGCCCGCAGGAGGTCCCCGTCGTCCCGGAAAAGGTACTGGTCTTCGGAGCGGGTTACCTCGCCGGACACATCGCCGCGCGGCTGCACGCCCTGGGGGGCCAGGTGGCCGTCAGCTCCCGTCGGCCGCCGCTGACCGCCGAAAGCCGCCGCGCAGGCTGGCACCAGGTCGACGTCGAGTCGCCCCGGGACGTGGCGGCGCTGGTCGGACGCGTCGCTCCCGACGCCGTCGTGGTCGTCCACGGTCCCTCCGACATCACCTGGTGCGAGGCACATCACGAGGAGGCGCTGACCGCCCACCGCGGCGGGGCGCGCAACATCGCGGCGGCGCTGGACGGACGGCCGGTTCTGCTGATCTCCACCGACAACGTCTTCACCGGACACGCCGAGAGCCACGGGGAGTCCGACGTTCCGCGGCCGGCCAACGCCTACGGCCGCGCCAAGCTCGCCGCCGAGCAGGAACTGCTGGCGACCCCGGCCGCCCTGGTCCTGCGGGTCAGCCTCGTCTACGGCTCGGGTGACACCGGAGCCCGCCCCAACTTCCTCACCAGCAGCATCGACGCGCTGCGCCGCGGCGAGCCGCTGCTCGTGCCCGACGACCACTGGAACACCCCCGTACTGGTGGACGATGTCGCGCGCTGGACGGTGTCACTGCTGGGCGCGGGACGTACGGGGCTCCTGCACCTCGGCGGGCCCCGCCGTATCGGCCGGGCGGACTGGGCCCGGCACATCGCTCAGGCGCTGGGCGCCGACCCCGCCCTGGTGAGACCCGCGCCCCGCGTCGACACCGGCTACGCCTGCCGGCCCCGCAACGCGTGCCTGCACAGCGAACTCGCGAACCGGCTGCCCGAACTCCTCCCTCACCCGCCCGCCGACGTCCTCGACTCCACCGATGCGCTGATATCGGCCTGACGGCCCGAAAGGCAGAGCCCATGACCGCAAGCGACGTCTTCCTCGCCAGCAAGCGCGCGGCCCTCTCCTACGACACCGACCCCGCCACCGGGGAGCCGAGGGCCTGGCTCGCCCCCGGTGGCACCGGCAACGTGGTGGCCGAACAGGCGGGCGTGCTCAACGTCTCCTGGATCGCCAGTGCCGACTCCGCCGACGACCGGCGTGCGGCACAGGCCAACCCCCGCGGCGTCACCATGCGGCTGCACTCCGGCCGCGAAATCCGGGTCCGGCTCATCCAGCACGACGAGCGGGTGTTCCGCAACGTACAGAACCATGTCACCGCGGATCTGCTGTGGGCGGCGAACAACTACGGGTGGGACCGCTGGAATCAGCCCTCGTTCGACCACGGCACACGTGAAGCCTGGGCGGATTTCGACCACTTCACCCGTGACTTCGCCGACGAGATACTCAAGAGTTCGGCGGCCTCCGCCGACCCGGTGTTCCTCGTGCACGACTACCAACTGGTCAAGGTGCCCGCGCTGCTGCGCGAACACCGGCCGGACGCGCCCATCCTGCTCTTCGTCCACATCCCGTGGCCCTCCCCGGACTACTGGCGGGTGCTGCCCGAGGAGGCGCGCACCGGCATCGTCCGCGCCATGCTCCCGGCCACCACCATCGGCTTCTTCGCCGACCGCTGGTGCCGGAACTTCCTCGACTGCGTGGCGGACCTGATACCCGGCGCCGTCGTCGATCGCGAGGCGATGACCGTCGAGCTGGACGGCCACCGCACCCGGCTCCGAACCATGCCGCTCGGCTACAGCCCGCTCACCCTGGAGGGCCGGCAGCCGGAACTCCCCGAAGGCGTCGCGGAATGGGCGGAAGGCCACCGGTTGATCGTGCACAGCGGCCGGACCGACCCCATCAAGAACGCCGAGCGCGCGGTCAGGGCCTTCGTCCTCGCCGCGCGGTCGAGCGACCTCACCGGGGTACGGATGCTCGTCCGGATGAACCCCAACCGGTTGTACGTGCCGGCGAACGCGGAGTACGTGCGCCGCGTCGAGACCGCCGTCACCGAGGCCAACGACGAACTCGGCCCGGACACCGTACGCATGCACACCGACAACGACGTGAACCACACCATCGCCTGCTTCCGCCGCGCGGACCTGCTGATGTTCAACTCCACCGTCGACGGCCAGAACCTCAGCACGTTCGAGGCCCCCCTGGTCAACGAGCGGGACGCCGACGTCATCCTCTCCGAGATGTGCGGTGCCGCCGAGGTCCTGGGCGATTACTGCCGCACGGTGAACCCCTTCGACCTGTCCGCCCAGGCCGACGCGATCACCGCGGCCCTCGGCCAGGACCCGGCCGAACGGGCGCGGTCCGCGGCCGACCGCAGGCGAGCCGCCGCCCCCTACACCCTGGAGTCGTGGGTGCGAGCCCAGCTCGACGGCCTCGTCGCCGACCACGGAGCACGCCATGACCACCACTGACCTGTCCGGGACGGTGTCCGCCGCGGCCTCCCGGCGGCTCCCCGCCCCGCAGGAGGCGGCACAGTTCCAGCTCGGCGAGGTGACGCTCGTCGCGGGGGAGGGCATACGCGCCTGGGACAGCGAGGGACGCGAATACCTCGACTGCGTCTCCGGCACCTTCAACCTGCTGCTGGGCCACAATCACCCCGAGGTGATGGCAGCCGTCCGGGAGCAGACCGAGCGGCTCGTCTTCGCCAGTTCCTCCTTCCAGACCGAGCCCACCAACCGGGTCATGCAGGAACTCGCCGCCATCAGCCCGCCCAACCTCACCCGGGTGAACCTGCGCAGTTCCAGCGGCTCCACCGCCAACGAGGGCGCGATCAAGATGGCCCAGCTCCACACCGGGCGCCGCGACGTCATCGTGCCCTTCCGCGCCCACCTCGGGCAGAGCATCGCCACGGCGAGCCTCAACGGCACGACGAAGATGCGCGCCCCCTTCCCCTACCGCTACCCCGGCGGCCTGCACGTGCCCGGTCCCTACTGCTTCCGCTGCTTCTACCGGCAGACACCGGACACCTGCGGCATGCTCTGCGTCGAGCGGATCGAGGACTTCATCAGGTACGCGAGCTCCGGCAGCGTCGCCTGTGTGGTGATCGAGCCGATCAGCGGCGCCGGCGGGAACATCGTTCCGCCCGCGGGCTACCTGCCGGAGTTGCGCCGCTTCTGCGACGAGCACGAGATCGTGCTCGTCTTCGACGAGATCCAGACCGGGCTCGGCCGCACGGGACGGATGTTCGCGGCCGATCACTTCGGCGTCCAGCCCCACATGATGACCCTCGCCAAGGGGCTCACCGGCAGCGGACTGCCGATGGCCGCCATCCTCACCGAGGAACGCATGGCCGACTGGGACCGCGGCCTGCACGGCTTCACCTACGGCAGCCACACCCTGGCGGCCGCCGCGGCCCTGGCCACCCTGGAGATCGTCCAGCGCCCCGGCTTTCTGGAGAACGTCAGGGCCAGCGGTGACACCCTGCTCGGCAGACTGCGCGACCTCCAGACGGACCACCCCGTCATCGGCGACGTACGAGGAGTGGGACTCATGCTCGGTGTGGAACTCGTGGAGCCGGACGGCGGTGCGGCAGTCGGACGAGCGGGCGCCTACCAGCGGGCGCTACAGGACCGCGGTGTGCTCACCCGTGTCTCGGAGCACGGGGCGGGCAGCACCATCGAGCTGCGCCCGCCCCTGGTCCTCACGCCCGCCGAGGCCCACCTGATCGCCGACCGCTTCGCCGAGGCACTGGATGCGGTCGAGTGAACGTCCGCATGCCACGGGCCGACTTCCGGCAGCCGCTTCGGCACCGCGTGCGGCGCACCGCTCCGGGGACAGCGGCATGCGGCTGACCCTGGAGGAGAGCGGGCCACGTCTGCTCGCCTCGGCTCCGTCCCGCCCCGTCGGGGAGTCTTCCGTCCTGGTGGACATCGAACTGGCCGGGCTGTGCCGCTCGGACCTGAAGGAGGTCGCGGGCGTCCGCCACGGACCGAGCCAGTTCGGACACGAGATCGTCGCCAGGATCGACACGTCCACCGTCCCCGGTCTCGCGGAGGGCACCAGGGTGGTGCTCGATCCGAACGTGCCGGTGGAACGCGGCACCGGGTTCGCCGAGCGCATGTGGGCCGCGGGGCGGCCGGAGCTGCTGCGGCGGGCGTTCCACGCGGTCCCGGACGGCCTGTCGGCAGAGCGCCTGGTCTTCGCGGAACCACTGGCCTGCGCGGCCCACTGCCTGAGTGTGACCGACCGCCGCGCCGGCGGCCTTGCGGGTGCCCGGGTAACCGTGCTGGGCGCGGGCACCGCCGGGCTGCTCATCGCCTCGCTCGCCCACCGCGCCGGCGCCGTGGTGGCGCTCGGCAACAGGGGGCGTGAACGCGTGGCGGAGGTGCGGCGAACCGGCGTGCTCGACGCCCCCGTCCTCCCCTTCGACCTGCTTCCCGACCGCAGCGCCGACATCGTCGTCGCGGCGACGAGCTTCCTCCTGCCCGCTGTGCTGGAGGTGGCCCTGCGCGTGCTCGCACCGGACGGCCTGCTGGTCCTCTACGGTGGTACGGCTCCCGGGGACCGCCACCCCGGTCTGGACTGCGACCTGGACGCGGTGCGCCGCTCGGAATCGGTGATGACGTGTTCCCTTGAGGGCCGGCCGGTCCGGCTGGCGGGCAGCTACGGCACCACCGAGGCGGACTTCGGGGCCGCGGTCGCCGCCCTCGCGGACCGCGCCGCGCCGCTGGCCGCCGAGGCCGCCGTCCGCGCGGAGGTCGACCTGCCCGGCTTGCTCGCGATCCTGTCGGGCTCCGTCACCCCTCCGCAGGGCAAGGTCCTCGTGCGTCCGGCGCCTCGCATGGTGCGCTGAGACCGTGTCTCACGTGGTGAGGTGGAAGAGGCGCTCGTAGCAGCAGCTGGTTGTGGCGAGTCCGGACGAGGCCAGGTAGCTGGGGGGGTCGCGCTCCTGGCGGGGGCGGGATCGCCGGGATCCGGTGAGCCGGTGCACCGTGCGGCGCTCGATGACCCATCCGCGGTGGTCCGGTCGTGCCGGGAAGCAACGTCCTTGAGGGCGTTGCCTCCCGCGATGCGCTCGCCGTGTCACGGCCGTTTGCGATCCTCGTCCGGCTCGCCCCGGACCTGGCCGCCGGTTGAATACCCGGCATCACCTGAATCCTCTTCTGAGGTTTGAAGTACTGTTTCGGGGAATCACCGGGACGCCGGCGACTGCGGCCGCCGGCGGGAAGAGGGAGGCGCCGCATTTGCGTTGGAGCGCAATCCAACTCCTAGGTTCCGAAGTATGCGATACATCAAACTCGGAACGACCGGACTGGAAGTCTCCGCCATCACCCTCGGTTGCATGAGCTTCGGCGAGCCGAACCGGGGCGGTGAGCCCTGGTCGCTGGGCGCGGACGCCGGCCGGGAGGTCATCAAGCAGGCCCTTGAGGCCGGCGTCAACTTCCTCGACACGGCCAATGGGTACAGCGCCGGAAGCAGCGAGGAGATCGTCGGTCAGGCGGTCAAGGACTTCGCCCGGCGCGAGGAGGTCGTTCTCTCCACCAAGGTCTGGATGCGCATGCGCCCCGGCCCGAACGGCGCCGGGCTGTCTCGCAAGGCGATCTTCGCCGAACTCGACGCCTCCCTGAGGCGACTGGGTACCGACTACATCGACCTGTACCAGATCCACCGCTGGGACTACGGCACTCCGATCGAGGAAACCCTTGAGGCGCTGCACGACGCGGTCAGGTCCGGGAAGGTCCGCTACATCGGCGCCTCTTCCATGTACGCCTGGCAGTTCGCCAAGGCCCTGTACCTGGCTGACCTGAACGGCTGGACGCGGTTCGTGTCGATGCAGGACCACTACAACCTCATCCACCGGGAAGCGGAGCGGGAGATGCTCCCGCTCTGCGCCGACCAGGGCATCGGCGTGATCCCGTGGAGCCCGCTGGCGCGGGGCAGGCTGACGCGGGTCCGGGACACCGCCACGGCGCGTGCCGCAACAGACCCGGGCGGCAAGATCCTCTACCGCGACGGGGACCAGGCAGTGGCCGAGCGCGTCCACGAGATCGCGGGCAAGCGGGGTCTGTCCCCGGCCCAGGTCGCCCTGGCCTGGGTCATGCGCAACCCGGTGGTGACCTCGCCCATCGTCGGGGTCACCAAGCCGGCCCAGCTGGCCGACGCGGTCGCCGGGGTGGACGTCGAACTCGACGGAGACGAGGCCGCCTACCTGGAGGAGCCCTACCAGCCGCACGAGGCCGCCTACCTGGAGGAGTCCTTCTACAAGCGGCAGCCTGTGGCGGGCTCCCGGTAGTCGGGCTACCGCCGGGCCTTCTACGAGTCCTCGGCCCCGGCCTTCACAGCCCTGTGGCCGGCCCGGCGGTGCTTGAGGGCGGTCGCGCGCAACTGCATGATCTGAGCGCTGCCCGCCCGCGCGGTGAGCACGGCGGAACACCAGGTCCGTCACGCGATCCATCCCGCCGCTGACCCCCGCCACCAGACAGCGGCCGGAGGTAATCGCCTGAACCGACGGACCAGCCACGACGCTCTCCCAACCAGCCCCGGCACACCGCGCGGAGTCACGGCGAGAGCCTGACGGCCCCTGGCCCGCCCACGACTTGTACGGGGCCGACCGGTCGCCAAGGACCTCGCCAAGCCTGTGCCAAGGGGCGTGGCAAGCGGGCCGGGGCGTCTGCCCGCCCGCCGGCATGCCCGTCGAGGGGTCTGCTGCTGCCCGCGTCTGTCACGGCCTGGCGGGGCCGGCTCCGAGCGCGCGGCGCCCGGGAGCGGAGTCCACCGGCCGCGAGTCGGCCGGCGTCCATTCCACCGAGCGGCGTCCACCAGCCGGGGGCCCGCCCCGGCCCCGCGCGCACGACGCAGGGCCGGGGCGGTCGCGGCGATCCCTGACCACCGGGAAACACGAGGGGAGAGGGACATCGTCACCCTGCCGGACTTCGAGGCCGATGTCCCGACGGGAAGCAGCGCCGGCCTGTACGGCGTACACATCTTCACCGGCCGCGCCAGCTGCCTCTCCTCGAACGGACCTTTGATCGTTTCCGCGGTGGTTTACGAGCGGAGGAGGCAGCCGGCGCCACCCGGTTGTGCGGCCGTACCGGCTCAGTAGCCGTCCACGCCCAGCTCTGTGATGCCGGCGTAAAGCCAGCTCCACACCCTGCCTGTCGCAGTGTCCGGGTCGGACAGGTCCGGGGCGAGTTCCGCCAGCTCCGTCAGGAACAGCTCCGTCACGTCTTCCTGGCCGCCTTCGACCGGGTACGGGTGCCAGCAGGCGTTGCGGTAGCGGTCGACGGCCTCCAGGGCACGGGTGAAGACGTCGAGGGCCGGGGCGAGCGGCACCAGTACCTCGTCGGCACCGCGGGTCAGGCGGCTCCGGATGTGCACCGTGCCGTCGTGACGGTGGAGGTACAGCTCGCCGTACTCGGTGGCGCCGAAGGCGATCAGGTCGGTGGCGGCCACCCCGTCGGGCAGGCACTCGTCCGGCAGGGCGTCCTGTGCCGGTGGGCGCACGGCGTCAAGCGGGTGGGTCTCGTACTGGGCGCTGTGGCACACCCACCAGGCGGGCAGACCGACGTCCCGCAGGTACCGCCTGCTGCCCGCGTGGGTGAACCCCTCGGGCAGGTCGCTCTCGGCGATGCGCACGACGTGCCGTGCACCGCCGAAGGCGTCGTCGACCCGGGCCGCGGTCAGCGGACCCGTCGGCCGTCGCACGGCGGGGGCCGGTCCTGGCGGTGGTTCCTCCGCCGACGTGGGATCGAGGCCCGCACCACGCGGCCAGTCCCGCAGCGCGTCGGCGTCCGTTTCCACGACCGCTATGCCGTGCACACTCTCGACAAGATGCCGGGTTCGGCCGCCGTCCGTCGCGAAGGCCACGGCGCCCTCCCACTCCTCCGGCAGGAACAGGTCCAGGTCGTACAGCGCGGGTGCCTCGGCGACCCCGGTCGCGATCGGCGCGTCGGCCAGTGCCGCTTCGTCCACGCCCTCCGCCCGCTGGCCGGTCGCCGCGTCGAGCCAGAGAGGGCCACGCTGGTCGGTCACCTCGACGAGTTCCCGGTCCCCGGCCATACACCGGCGCACCCGGAAGTAGTCGCCGTTCAGACTCGGGTGGACCGGGAACCAGTGGGCCGGCCGCCACCACGCCCACACCGTCCGCCACGGCATGCCGGGACCGGCCGCCGCGATCCGGTCGGCGTACGCGTCGTGACCGGTGGCCTTCGCCGCGAAGTGCAGCCAGGATGCGAACTCCGCGGGCGTCACCTCCGCGCCCCCGAAGATCGCCTCGGCTTGCAGGAAGACCTCACCCCCGACACCACGGGCCCGGTCGCCGTGGGAGAGATGGTCGCGCAGCGCCGCACGATCGGCGGTCGGCAGCCGCGCGGGATCCGCCAGTACGCCGTCAAGATCGTCAGTCATGCGGCCATGCTGCCAGCCGGCGGTGATGCGGTCGTGCTGCCCGGTGTCAAAGCGCGCATCGAGCGCGGCCGGCGGACTGGCGTGGCGGCGCTTGGACGGCCGGAGGCCCGTCACTGTGCCTGAACTGCCACGCCGACGACGTCGCACACGAGGAAGCAGCAGAAGCCGCTCGCCTCCAGGCCGTCGTGTGGCGGCCGACGGTCTGCCGTCACCCACGGCTGAGCAGCGAACTCCGAGGCGCTGATCGTTGTGGGCATGCGCTCATGGCGCCTGATCCCCGGCGGAATCCGGGCGTAGGACCGGCCTCCGTATCTGTGTAGCGTGTGTCAACTATGGGCTGATTGCGGCAAGTTGGTCGTCAAAGTGTTGACCTGCGGGTGGCCTGCTGATCGGCTGGCGGGGTTCGCGTCCAACCGCCTGGGAAGGAAGCAACGCCCGCATGACCAGAAGAACACCACTGGGGATCCTGGCCGTGATCGGCGCGGCCATCCTGATCCCGGTCACCCTGACCGGACCGGCCCACGCCGACAATCATCAACCCGCCCCCGGCCAGGAATCCGGCAAGCGGATCGTGCTCGGGAAGCCGCAGAAGATCCACAACCTGAACAGGCAGGATGTCAGTCGTGACCCCGGCCTGCGCGCCGTGAACTGCGGCGTCAACACCACGAACCACGACCGGCTGTCTTCGTGCAGCAACTGGCGTATTCCCGTGCAGTTCCTGACGAACGGCCAGCCATCGGGGTCCGCGACCTTGTACAGCAAGGCGACCGCCAAGCTGGACCCGCGCAACCGCTACGAGTGGACGCAGAAGGTCGCCCTGCGACTGACGAACCCGTCCCGGCCCGAGGCATGGGCGGTGTCCGGAACGATCGAGCTGGCCACCAGCCACGCCACCGCCACCCCGGTCGGCGCGGCCACCCAGGTGTTGTTCCCGTACACGACGCACACGTTCACGTTCCGGATGTCGTCACCTGGGCGGGACCTGGTCAGCGACAGCATCGTCCCCTACGGCAGGTTCAAGGCGCCGGGGTTCGACGACGGATCGGCCTACTTGGGCGACGTGTTCAGGCCGCGCTGCGACAACACCCGCCGGATCACCGATGCCCGTTACGGCGGCTGCGTCTATCCGGACGTTCCGGCGATCTGGCAGCTGGACGTCACCGACCCCGACGTGGACGCGGTGGCCTGGCACGTCGACTGGGCGCAGCGCCACCTCAAGCATCCGTGGGGTGTGCCCAAGGCGGGATGGAATCTGCACCGGACGTTCAACCAGACGTTGCAGCGGGACAATCGGCGTACGGCATGCGGTCGTGACGTGCCACGCCCGCCGGGCCGACCTGACCTGACCTGTGACGAGTTCCCCTTCGCGCAGACCTACGAAGGCGCGTCCAGGAACAGCGACTACTCCTGCCACTTCCTGGACCGGGACGACAACAGCAAGGAGGGGTCGCTGCGCAAGGCGTTCCTCAATGGGATGCGCACCCTGGAGAATGACGCCTTCCAGGTACAGGTGATCAACAAGCCGTCCGCAACGGCGGTGGCTCCTCCGGCTCTGCGCGGGCCGGTCGGCTGCGGCAGCGACTGACCCCCGGCACCACGAGAGGAACACGCGGCCTGTCACTCCGTCATCCGGAGTGACAGGCCCGCGATCGTATGGCGAAAGGACTATGCGTATGACCAGTGGCATCCTGCGGCAGGAGTGCGGCCACGTGCACGTGGACGCCACCACCGTCGACCTCGTCGGCGAGGCCGGCACCACCGAGTTCGAACCCGACCGGTGGATCGGCGGACTGGTCGCCGCCGACCCCGACGGCGACGGTGCCCGCATCCTGACCGGACAAGAGATCGGCCTGGTCCACGTCGCCGTCGAGCTGTGGAGCACCATCCCCCCGCTGGGCGACACCGACGACTGGCAGGACATCGCCGAGGTGCCCGTCATGTGGCGATCGACGATGATCGACTTCGGCACGGCCGGCGACAGCGACGACCTGGCGCAACAGCTGGCGATCCCCACCCCCGGCGACTACCGGCTACGCGTGTACGGGCGGCACCGTGACGACGGCGACCCACGAGAAGAAGACGAACCGGCCGAGGAGTACCTGATCCAGCTGTGGACCGAACCCCGAGGCGACGCCCTCGTGGTCAAGCAGACCAGCACGACCGCCCACTACTGGAGCAGCCGGGAGGAGTAGGTGGCGCAGGGGCAGGCCGCCGTAGGTGACGGAGCGGTCGAAGAAGTTCCGCCGGGAGCGGCGTGCGTGGGGCCGGGGCCGACGGGCCGCATGGCGGCTGGAGCGGGCCGAGCGTGAGCGGCACCGGGCCCCGGCTGCCGCCCGGCACGACACCAGGCCGAGCGCCGACGGCGGGGGGAAACCGAGGAGAGCCCCTGCGAGGCGTAGCACCCCTTCCACCAGAGCCCGCCGCTGACCGGTTGAGGCAACGGCGCTCAGGAAACTGAACGCCGTATTACCGAGGAGGCCGAGGCCGAGGCCCGGCGGGCGTACAAGGCCCGGCAGGGCCGCCCCTGGCTCCGGCACCACCCGACCGTCGCGGACGCCGTCGCCGCCGCGACGAAGGCCGCCGACACCGCCCGGGAGCGTACCGGGCGGTGCTTGCCGGCGGCGCGGCTGGAGCGGCTGCGCGAGCAGGTCGTCGCCCGCACCGAGCAGACCGGGTCCGCGCCGTGGACGGACCGGCTGCCCGAGCTCGCCGCGTGCCCGCCGGACGGCGACACGGCCGGGACGGTGATTGCATGACCGGGCTGAACGGCGTCGACCTCGCACGCCAAAACCTGGTCGCGGCCAGGGAGGCGGCGAAGAAGAACGGCGGCGCCCCGCACATCCTGCACCCGCGTCCATGAAGGCCGGTCCCCTCGCCACTGTCGGGAGGAGCGATGCGGCGAATACAGGCGCTCTGCGAGTCCGAGTTCCGTCGGCGCCCTGGACCAGGCGGAGAAGCTACCTCCGCGGGCGCGGGGACGACGGCACACCGAACGCGAGCCACCCCCGCGGGCGCGGGGGTTGTCTTCGGGCCCGCAGGGCGCGGATGATCCCGGTGGAGCTGTCGGCGCAGCACCGCACGTGCGTGGAGCTGTCACCGCGGCGGGATGGGTTCCGGAGGAGCGCCGGTCCTCGGTTTGGTCCATCCGAAACGTACCGCCCGGCTGTCCAGGTGGCCCGCCTGGTTCAGTCGTGGATGGTGGCGAGCCAGTCGGTCAGCAGGCTGTTGACCTCGTCGGGGCGTTCCTGCTGGATCCAGTGGCCGCCGCCGTCCAGGAGGTGGGAGGCCGACAGACGGGGGAGAGTGGTGGGGTAGGCGTCGATGGCGTCGGCCATCCAGGTGGTGGAGGCGTCCAGGGCGCCGCCGATGAACAGGGATGGCTGCTTGATCGGGGCTCCGCGGTGCGGGGCGAGGTCTTCCCAGTCGCGATCCATGTTGCGATAGCGGTTGAGGGCACCGGTCAGGCCGGTGCGCTCGAACTCCCCGGCGTAGACGTCGAGGTCCTCCTCGCTCAGCCAGGCCGGGAGCGGACCGGCGGGAAAACGGTCGCGCAGCCGGCCGCCCCGGGTGACGAACTGCGGGTCGGGCTCGCCCTCGGCGGGCATGGTGTCAGCGGACAGGGCCGCGTAGAAGCCCGCGAGCCAGCTCCGGACGTCGGGCTCGATCTCCGCCTCGGCACGGCCGGGCTCCTGGAAGTAGGAGACGTAGAACTCCTGCTCAGGGCCGCCCATCTGGCCGAAGATGTCGCTGGGGCGGGGGCCGCCGGGCGGCGCGTAGGGGACGCTCAGCAGGCCGACGGCGCGGACGATCTCAGGGTGGAGGAGGGCGGAGGCGGCGGCGATGTTGGAGCCCCAGTCGTGGCCGATGATCACCGCGCTCTCCTCGCCGAGGGCGCGCACGACGGCGACGTTGTCCTCCACCAGGTCGAGCATTCGGTAGGCGTCGGTCGCGGCGGGCTTGGAGGAGCGGCCGTAGCCGCGTACGTCGATCGCCACTGTCCGGTACCCGGCCGCGGCGAGGGCCGGGAGCTGGCGGCGCCAGGAGTACCAGGACTCGGGGAAGCCGTGCACGAGGAGGACCAGCGGACCGGTGCCCTGCTCGACCAGGTGCAGGCGTCCGGCCGGGGCCTCGACGGTTCGGTGGCGGAGCGCGGTGGTCGGATCGGATCGCATGGGCTTCTCCTCGGTTCGTGGGCGGACGCGGCTGTCCATCGATCATGCGGCGTGGCGCCCGCCCGACGCGATCAGCCTTGCCACCCTGGCAAACTCGCAGGACGGACGGTGCAGCGGCGAGGTCGGAGGGAACGGTCACGGTGGCAGTCGACGGGGTGGACGGCACGTTGGCGGCGATGGGGCCCAGGCTCCGAGCCGCGCGCGAGCAGCACGGCGCCACGCTCGCCGGTATCAGTTGTGCGACCGGCATTTCATCGAGCACGCTGTCGCGGATCGAGACCGGCCGGCGCAAACCCACCCTGGAGGTGGTGCTGCGGCTGGCGAAGGAGTACGGCGTCTCACTGGACGAGTTGGCCGGTACCGCAACCGCTCCCGTGGCCGAGCCGCGCGCCTCGGCGCCGCTGAGCTTCGGCGACGGCAAGGTGGTACTGCCGCTCACCCGGTACGTCGGCGGCCTGCACGCCCACAAGCATGTCCTGCCTGCCGGTGAAGGGCCGCCCGCGCGGCCCGGTCAGGTCTCCCATCAGGGCTACGAGTGGCTGTGCGTCCTGTACGGGCGGCTGTGGCTCGCACTCGGTGAGCGGAACCTCGTTCTGACTGCCGGGGACGTCGCCGAGTTCGACACCCGCGTCCCCCACGGAGTCGCGAACGCCGGATCCGCCGGACCGGTCGAGTATCTGATCTTGTTCGGGCCCCAGGGAGAACGTCTCCGGCCGCGCACCTCTCAGCCGCTGGTGTCCGGACTGGTGAGAGAAAGGCTGCGGGATGAGCATGTGTGACAAGCCGTCTGCCTTATCGGTGACCACCACGCTGCCGCATTAAGTCTCATTCGCCACGTCATCCGGCTCTGCCGGTGACAACTACCGAGCTTCGGCTCACCCATCGACTACGACAGAGGCCCGCTGCTCGACGCCGAGCACGACGCCGTTCGTATCGCCCTCGCGCTACGCGGCTGCCCGCACATCGCCTTCGTCGCCTCGGCCGGGCCCGGCGACGAGACGGTCTGGTTGAGCCGGCGGGTCCGGCCGCGGCGGTCGGTCCGGCCCGGGAGGGGGACGCCGTTGATCAGCGGTTCGTGGTGGGCGGAGCGGTTGCGGAGGGAGCGGACATGACTGGCGGTGGTGAACACGGTGGTCCGCTTGCCGCCGCTGTTCGCGAACGCCTTGTGGAGGGCCTTGCGCCACAGGGTGGAGTCGTAGTCGACGTTCTTGGTACGGGCCGTCGCCGCGGGTGCCGTCTTTGTCGAGCAGGTTCACCCAGCAGCCGAAGGCGGACTCCGCCACGATCTTCCCGGCCGGGACTTCGTCACGCGACCGGGGTCGGACTTCTGTTTTGTCGCGGCGCCGTCAGGCGTCAACCATGAACCTTCCGTGTCACCTGATTCAGGTGAGCGGCCTCGCCGCCGCGCTGGGAGCGGGCGAGCGCCGCCGGGTCCTCGAGGAGCGGCTGCGGGAGCGGGCGGCCGCTGAGGGGGAGCAATTCGTGTGGCGGCGGGAGCAGGCCCGCGAGCAGCAGGTCCGCCCCGTGATGCGGCCCGTGTGGTTGCCCGGAAGGGGGCGGAGGCCGAGCGTGCGGCCGCGGCCGCCGCCGACGCGGTGCGTCAGGCCCTGCCGTGCGCGGACTGCGGACCTCAGCGGTCGGCCGGCCTGCGCGAGGCGTGCGATATCCGGCGCCGGACCGAGACAGTGATCGTGGAAGCCGGGCTCATCGCCGCAACCTGGTCGGTCGACCTGGACGACCCAAGCGATATCGCCGCCGTCGCCGCCCACGACCGGACCTCGCTGGAGGCCGACATCGAGCGGGCCCGGCATGAGCTCATGGAGCCGGGCGCGCTGGACGCGGACCCGGGTACGCAGTACGTCCCACCGAGCCATGCGCCGCATGATCCCGACCGCTCACCCGTACGGCGCACACGCAGCCGAGCCGATCACAGACACCACAAGCACATGACCGGGCGATCGGCAACCTGTCGTCCCCGGGCCCGCAGGGCCAGTGCGTATCCCTCACAGCGCGCCTCGTCCCCGGTGTCACTCAAGTCGCAGCCTCCGCAGTTCTACCGACGGTAGGGCCTCGCGCGGCACCGGCCGTGTCCTCATCCCGTCCTTGTCCGTCCTCGCCGCCGAACGGCGGGTCCCGGGCGCGGGCAGGCACGCGGCCTCCCTGCGGTTCGAGGAGAACGTGCCCTTCGCCGCCGCGCACGCCGTGGACGCGATGACCTGGGTGAAGGTGGACTGGCCGGTGGCACACGCCGCGGCGATCGCCTGGCACGCGGTGAAGGCGGGAGAGCCGCTCACGCCCCTGTCGCTGGAACCCGAACTGTATGCAGGTACGGGCATCACGCCACTGAACCCCACCTGACCTGGCTCTGCGCCCTGGGGGCAGGAGCAGGGCAGTTGTCTCCCGAAGACGGTCTCCAGCCTCGCCAGTTCACCGGCGGGCGTCCCGATGAGCCCGCCCGTGTGGTGACTACCTGCGCCAGCGGCTTCGTCGCCCGCCGTACTTCACCACCGCGGCCCGCTGACCGTCGAGCCGGGCCGGCGGATCACCCAGCTGCGCGACCCGTTCACTGGTCCAGGCCGTGCAGACTCTCCAGGCCGGTGGCCGCCGCGTACGCGCGGAGGGCGGCCTTCAACGAGCGGGCCGTCCAGGTGGCGCCCCGGGCCGCGGCGGCGTCCAGGTACAGGCCCAGCACCTGGTCCGGGCTGGTCTGGTGTCCGGCGTGTCGCAGGACGGCGGGCAGGGTGACCAGGTCGATCAGCCCGGTCACGTCCGGGCGCACGCTCTCCACGTCGAGCAGCACCACCTCGCCGTCCGAGCGCCGACGCATGTGCTCGGGGTTGAGGTCGAGGTGGCCCAGCGGCACCAGGTCGGGGACGTAGGCGTCCGCGTGCGTGGCCGGCACCTCGCCGTACGGTCCTGGGTCGGCGATCCAGGCAGGGGCCGCGGCGTCGAGGAGGACGGCGAGGGTGAAGCCGGCCATCGCCTCGGCGGCCTCGCGGGCAGCCGCAGAGAGGCGGTGTGGTCGGCGGCGACGCGAACGTCCAGGACCGCGGGCATCCGCGGCCCGCCCCAGTCGGCCGCCTCCGGCAGGTACTCCAGCAGCAGCGACAGCGACTCGTCGTCCTCTGCGTACAGCCGGGCGACGGGAGCGGTGCCGGCCAGCAGCGCGTACGCCAGCGTCTGCCCGGCATACGCGGCCGGACCGGCGTGGAACTTGAGCACCGCGAGCCCTCCGGCGGCGGCCGGTGCACCGCGAACACCGCGGCGGTGTAGCGGGCGCTGAGCATGCTGAACCTGCCGTTCACGCCCGGGTGGGCGGCGGCGAGCACCCGGCGGGCGCGCACGAGCAGGTCGAGGGGGTCGGTGGGCATCGGGGTGGCGAGCCATCCGGCCGGTCGGATGCGGGCCAGGCCCGTCAGCGCCTCGGCGGCGGTGGCCGGCGCGGTGGTCACCGGGCGCCCGCCGGGGCGGTGATGCTGGCAGCCATGGTGGCGTAGGACAGAGCGGCGAGGTCGGGGCGCTGGTGTGTTCGCCGTAGATGCCGAAGAAGGCGCAGACGAGGCTGTTCAGCGGGCGGCCGATGTGCCAGCACTCCATGGCCCCGCCGGCCACGTCCCACACTTGCAGGCGGCCGGTGATCAGGGCGAGGTAGTCCTGGAAGGACATCCGGGCGCCGAACGGGTAGGCGGCCATCGCCTCTTCGCGTCCGGTCGCCTCGACCTGGACGAAGCCGGCGGTGGTGACGTCCCAGGCGAATTGCAGGAGCTCGTCGCCGGGGCCGCCCTTGAGCCGCAGCACCGCGCGGTGCGCTCCGAGCGGGCCGGAGAGGTACTCAGGGATGCTGCACGCCAGCATGCCGGTGCCGGTAGCCAGCCCCGGCTGTGGAACAGCTCCTCGGCGGCTTCGAGCGCGCGCTCACGTGCCGTTTCCTGGTCCAGCGTCTATGCCCCCTTGCACGGAGAACCAACGTTCTCTACGCTAGTGGATGTCGCGAGAACGATCGTTCTCCGATGGCTTTCGAGGGGCCCCTGGACCTTCGCGAGCCCCAGAGTTCGAAGGAGCTGAGTCGATATGACCGACACGACCCGCCCGCCGGTGCCCCCGTTCACCCGGGAGACCGCCATCGAGAAGGTCCGACTGGCCGAGGACGCGTGGAACACCCGTGACCCGCAGAAGGTGTCACTGGGCTACACGGTGGACTCGCGGTGGCGCAACCGCTCGGAGTTCGCCACGGGCCGAGAGGCGATCGTCGCGTTGCTGACCCGCAAGTGGACCGCCGAGCTCGACTATCGGCTGATCAAGGAGCTGTGGGCCTACGACGGCAACCGCATCGCCGTGCGCTTCGCCTACGAGCACCGCGACGACGCCGGGAACTGGTACCGCTCCTACGGCAACGAGAACTGGGAATACGACGAGCACGGCCTGATGCACACCCGCCACGCATCCATCAACACCCTCCCGATCGCCGAATCCGAGCGCAAGTACTTCTGGCCGCTGGGCCGCCGTCCCGACGACCACCCCGGCCTCAGCGATTTCGGCTTCTGACCGGCCGCCCCCGCGCCGTGGATCCGGGCCCGACGCCGGATCTACGGCGGGCCGTTCGTGCGTGAGGCTGTACCGCGGCAGGGGCCGCCGCGTGCCTGTGGGCTCAGGAGTCCCTCGCAGGCATTGAAGGCCCTCTCACCTGCGGTGAGCGTGGGGCGTTGCTCCAGAGTTCGGCAGTTCAGCGTATCCCTCTTGCGCTGAGAACGATCTAGGCTGATCTCAATCGACGGAGCGATCGTTCTCAGCTGGAGGCTCACGGCGCTGTCACCGCTGGCCGGACGGATTGCCGGTTCGGCCGCCGCGAGTGCCGCAGGACCGCCGCCTCGGCCCTGACGCCGACCCAATCCAGGGCCGAGGGCAAAGAAGCTGCAGAACATGAGCCTCCTGGTGTGGGCTCGGAAAGTTCAGATGGGCGTTCCCATGACCCTCTCGCACACCGCAGCGCAACCCCCTCCGATGTCGCTGCCCTTGGCCGGCGAGCAGCCCCGGACAGCCCCCGTGGCCCCGGCGCTGGCCCATGCTCGTACGGGCATGCACCGGCACGGCATGATCGCCCTTCCCGCCGAGGAGCGGTGGGTACACACCGCCCGCCACTTCGCCGCGTCCCTGCTGGCCCGATGGGACGTCGTCCCGGAGGATCAGGACTCCGTCCTGCTGATCGTCGGCGAGCTTGCGGGGAACGCGGCCCAGCACGGACGGGCCGACATGATCGTGAGCCTCACGTTCGAAGGCCGCGCCGTGCGTATCGAGGTTGCGGACCCCGGCGCCACGGCGCCCTCGCCCCACCGCTGCACCAGTGCCCTTGAGGAACGGCATCGCCGACGGGACCGCGCTGATGTGCGCGTCGCCACGCACCGGCCGGGGCCATCCCGGGCGGGCCTTGTGCTCGCTTGAGAGGGCAGTGCAGAGGGCAGCCTGCCCGGCCTCGCTCCGGGCAGGCTGCGTTACGGCGACGGTCCGGCCCGCGCCCGGGAATGTACCTTGCGACCTGGAGCGCTGTACTGTAAGAGAACGTTCGTTTCCGGGAATGGGTGATCGAAGTGGAGCTCGAAACGACTGAGCAGCGGATCCTCGACGCTGCCGAGGAACTGTTCTACGGCCGAGGCATACAGTCGGTGGGAATGGATGCGATCCGCACCGCCTCCGGCGTGCCCCTCAAGCGCCTGTACCAGATCTTCCCTTCCAAGGACACCCTGGTCGAGGCGTACCTGAAGCGGCGGGACGCGAGGTGGCTCCATGATCTGGCTCGGTACGTGGATGCCCACGACTCACCTACGCAGCGGATTCTGGCGGTCTTCGACTGGCTGTACCGCTGGTTCAGCGAGCCGGACTACCGCGGCTGCGGCTTCATCAACTCCTTCGGGGAACTGGGGGCGACGTCCCAGGCCGTGGCCGACATCGCGAAGGCCCACAAGGATGCCTTCCGGCGCTATCTCGCCGATCTCGTGGCCGCCGCGGACGCTCCCACATGGCTGACCGACCAGCTCGTTCCCCTCGCCGAGGGCGCGATGACCACAGCGGCCATCTCCGGGTCTCCAGAGCCCGCGCGTCACGCCAAGGACGCCGCCCGCACCCTGCTGCGGGCCGCTCACGCAGACGCGGTCACCGCTGCCTGAGCACGCCGTCGCCTTCACTCACAGGCCGGTGTTCGTAGGGGCACTCACCCAGGCCCCTGCCCCTGCCCATGTCGCTGCCGCTCCGGCGGCCGCGCCGCGTCCGGCACGCACCACCAGGACGTCGTCGATGTCGCGCCGCCCGAGTGCGAAGAAGGCGGTCCCGGCCGGCACCCCGGCGGGCGGCACCGATCCGCGGTTCGAGAACGGGCCGCTCGCGGTCGTCGACGTCGACACCGACGGGCAGGTGCTGGCGTACTGCACCGGCGGCCTGGTCCTGGATGTGCCCGCCAAGTCCCTCCCGGCCCTGGGGGAGTGGACGCTGAAGGAAGCGAAGCTGGGGCAGCCGAGGCTGTCCGGACCGGCCACATCCACGGCGAGGACGGCTGCACCGGCTGCGACGGCAGTCGCGGCCCGGCCGGACACGGCTGGGAAGCCAGGATGCGCACCATCACCGAGGTGCAGCCGAACATCACCAAGTGGTTCGACCGCGACGTATGGACCCACGCCGTCAACGACGCGGGCTACGCCGTCACCTGCCGCTGACGTCAGCGCGCAGGGACAGGCATGACGTCACGGACGACCAGCTGCCATCCGTACGGGTGGTCATGGGCTCCATCTGGATGTGGGTGCTGAGCCGAAGCACGATAGGTGTCACAAGAGCGCGCTTGTTGAGACCAAGAACGGCGCAGGCCCCCGCGGGGGTCTGCGCCGTTCGGTGATTGAGAGGTGGTTCTGTACGGCCCTGGTGTCCACCTCTGGCTCGAGGGTTCCGCTACGGGCAGTGCCGTGTCACGCCCGGCAGGTCTCACATCGTGTAGTCCTGCGAGTCACAGGCATCCCGACGATCGGGTTGCGGACCACCTATCTCCTCGGGCCGATCACGGCGAAGGTCCACGCCACCTGGCTGGTCCTCGCGGCTGCCGGGCTCGGCGTCCTGGCCGCCGTCTCCGTGATCGGCTGCGCTCTCGCCCGCTCCGTCACCCCTCCGCTCCAGACCCTCGAACGCGCCACCGCACAACTCGCCGGAGGCCGGATCACCGATCCACCGGCCGCCGGCCAGGGACCTCCGGAACTGCGCCGTCTCACCGCGTCGTTGACGAGAACCGCGACCCGGCTCCAGCACCTGCTGCAGACTCAGCAGGCCTTCGCCTCCGAGGCGTCACCTCAGCTGAAGACTCCGCTGACGGCCCTGTGCCTGCGCCTGGAAAACTTCGAACCGCGCCTCGCTTCTCGCGGACCCGAGCGGCGACAGCACCGGCGCGTCCACTCGGCGGCGGGCCGGGCCGGAACCCGGCCGGGGTACGGGCCCGGCCGGGGTACGGGCCGGGCCGTCCGCGGGAGTCAGTCCGTCTCGGCCGGCTGCCGGGCCTCCACCAGACCGGACTCGTAGGCCGCGATGACCGCCTGGGCCCGGTCCCGGACGCCGAGCTTGTCGAAGATGCTGGTGATGTAGTTCTTCACGGTGGAGACACTGATCTCCATCGTCCGGGCGATCTCCCCGTTGTCCAGCCCGGTGGCCAGCAGCCGCCAGACCTCCCTCTCGCGCGGGGTGAGGCCGTCGGCATGCTCCGCGGTGGGCTGCCTCCGGGGCCGGTGCGCGGACAGCTCGGTCCTGACGTAGGCGGAGATCAGCCGGGTCAGCAGACGCGGCGCGACCACGGCCTCACCGGTGCGGACGGTACGGATCGCCGCGACCAGTTCCTCGGGAGAACTGTCCTTGGGCAGGAAGCCGCAGGCGCCCGCGCGCAGGGCGGAGACCACGTACTCGTCCAGGTCGAAGGTGCTGAGGGCGAGTACCCGGCACTCGGGGAGGTCGCGCGCCAGCCGCTCGGTGGCGGCCACGCCGTCCAGCACCGGCATCCGGATGTCCATCACCACCACGTCGGGACGGTGTTCGCGGGCCAGGGCGACGGCCTGTTCGCCGTTCTCGGCCTCGGCGACCACGGTGACGGCCGGGTCCGGCCCGAGGATGAGGGCCAGGCCGCGGCGGACGAGCGGCTGGTCGTCCGCGATCAGCACGCGGATCGGGTCACGGGACTCGGCCACGGCGTCGGGCACCGGTCAGCTCACCTCGTTCTCGTTCGGGCGCGGTTCCAGCGGCAGGCTCGCCGCGACCCGGAAGCCGCCGCCGGGCAACGGCCCGGCCTCCAGGGTGCCGCCGTGCAGGGCGACGCGTTCGCGCATACCGGTCAGACCGTATCCGCTGCCGCCGCGGAGCGCTTCGGCGGGCTCCGCACCGTCGTACGCGCCCCGGTCGGTGACACTGAGGGTGAGCCGTTCCGGCAGGCAGACCAGGTGAATCTCCGTGGGGACGGTGGGTCCGGCGTGCTTGCGGGCGTTGGTCAGTGCCTCCTGGACGATCCGGTAGACGGTGAGACCGACGACCGGGGGCAGCGGGCCGGGGTCGCCGACGACGGTGAGGGCGGAGGGCTGCCCGGCCTGCCGGGACTCCTTCACCAGGCGGTCGAGGTCCGCCACACCGGGCTGCGGGGCCTCCGGTACGCCCTGTGGGCCCGGTGCGGCGGCGTCGTCCGCCCGCAGTACGTCGAGGAGTTGCCGCATCTCGCGCAGCGCGAGCCGCCCCGACTCCTCCAGGGTGATCAGTGCCCCGCGCGCGACACCGGGGTCCCCGAGGTTGGCCCGGGCGCCGCCCGCCATGAGCTGCATGGTGGTGATGTGGTGGGCGATGATGTCGTGCAGTTCCCGTGCGATGCGCCTGCGTTCCTCGGCCACCGCGCGTTCGGCGAGGAGCCGGCGGTTGGCCTCGGTCTTCCGCTGCCAGCTGTTGACCACGAGGGCCGCGACGACGACGAGACCGGCGGCGAAACAGGCGCCGAACACGTTGAGGAAGGTGAGCTGGGAGAACTTGCGGGGGAAGACGGAGAGTGCCACCGCCGCGGCGGCCGCGGCCGCCGTCGGCACCGGGCGGGAGGCGCGGGCGGTGGAGTACAGGGCCACCGTCAGCACCGCGCCGAAGTGCTGCTCCGCCGGCACGATCAGGTTCAGCAGCGCACCGAGCGCCAGGACCGCGGCCATGACCGGAAGCGGGTGGCGGCGCCGGAAGAGCAGGGGCAGCGCGGACAGCACCGACAGCAGCAGGCCGGCCACCGTGACGGACCCGTCCCTGAGTTCGGGGATCGTCGTGTAACCGAGGAGGTCCACCACGGCGGCGCCGACGGTGACCAGGGCGTCGTCGCGGGTCCACACCAGCCCCGCGACTCCCTGCGATCCGAACGGCCGTCCGAAACCTCGACGCGTCGGCCAGGGGTTACGGGGCGTCGGCATGGTCTTCCTCTCGCTGCTGCTTCCGAGACGGCCCGGCCAGGCGTCCGCCGTGCCGTCATTCGACCCGCGGTCACCCGGTCCTGCCGTGACGCGGTCCCGCGGTCATTCGTCGCTGCCGTCCTCTGTTCCTTCCGTCATTCTGGCAGCGGCGCACCCTCCCGGAGTGCGACCCGGGGCCGAGGCACGGACCAGGACCATGGTCCTGGTCCCGGCGGCGCCCGGCCCCCGGGGCCCATGCCGTTTCTCATCCCGCGCTCGGACGGCATCCGTGAATTCCGCTGGTTCGCTTGAGGGGCACTGTCCGAGACCGCACCGAACGGGAGCCCCCGTGATTCGCGCCCTGACCGGATTCTCCACGAGAAATCCATGGAAGGTCATCACCCTCTGGATACTGCTGGGCATCGGGCTCACCGTACTCAGCCAGCCGTTGATGTACCGCGTCACCGAAAGTCAGATCGGCGGCTTCCTGCCCGACACCTACGACTCGGCGGCCGCCCTGAAGACCGCCGAGGAGAAGTTCGGTGTCAAACCGGACGCCAACTCGGTGACCATGCTGGTGAAACGGTCCGACGGCAAGCCGCTCGGCGCCGCCGACCAGCGGCGCGCGCGGGCCACCGCCGCCGCGCTCGGGCAGCAGCGGGTGACGATGCCGAAGGCCGCGGACGAGCCGGACTTCCTGGCCGAGGACTATTCGCAGACGCCGAGAATAGGGGCCGGAACGGAGGCACCCCACGGGGCTTTCGTTCTCTTCCAGGTCGGACTGTCCGGCAATTCCATCGACCCCGGTTTGCAGAGCGTCTTCAGGGAATTCCGGGACAGCGCGGCCCGTGCGTACGAGAAGGAAGGACTGCGCACCGGATTCACCGGCGGGCTGGCCGACATGGTCGACAGCGCCGACGCGGAGAAGACCACCGGCATGGTGGCATCGATCCTCACCGTCGGCCTGATCCTCCTGCTGAACGTACTGGTGTTCCGCAGCCTGGCGGCGGCGCTGCTGCCACTGGTCGCGGTCTCCCTGGTCGGCGGCGCGGCCGGCGGGGCCGTGGTCGGCGCGGCCCTGCTCACCGGCATCAGACTCGACCCCTCCACACCGTCGCTCATCAGTGTCGTACTCCTCGGCATCGGCATCGACTACTTCCTCTTCCTGCTGTTCCGCTTCCGGGAGCGTCTGCGCGCACAACCCGGACGGAACGCCCGCGACGTGGCGGGCGAGGTGACCGGACGCGTGGGTTCCGCCATCACCTCGGCGGCGCTCACCATCGTCGCCGCCTTCGCCACCCTCGGTCTGGCCGGCTTCGGGCAGTTCCGGGTGCTCGGCCCGGCCATCGCGGTCTCCGTCCTCGTCATGCTGCTGGCCAGTCTCACCTTCATGCCCGCCCTGCTGGCGGCCACGGGCCGCCGGATGTTCTGGCCGTCGCGCGCCCTGAAGCGCACGCCCCGCGAGGGATCGGCCGCTCGCTTCGGCGACCTGATCACCCGGCGGCCGGTCGCCGTGACGATGGGCGCGGTCGCACTGCTGGGAGCTCTGGCCGCCGGAACGATCGGCATGAGGATGGACTTCGGCACGGGCGGCGGCTCCTCCGACACCCCGGCCGCCGCCACCGCCGCCGAGATCTCCCGGGCCCTGCCCGCCGGGGTCTCCGACCCGACCGGCGTCTACGTCACGAGCAGCAACGGCGACGTCCTCGGCCGGCGGGGCGTCGACTCCCTCGTCCAGGCACTGCGCCGCACCGAGGGCGTCGGCCAGGTCGGCCGTGCCGTCTTCGACAAGACAGGCGACGCCGCCCGGATCGACCTCTACCTGGAGGCCGACCCGCAGAGCCGACGGGCGCGCGACCTGGTCACCGGGCCGGTGCGGGACACGGTCGGGAGGAACACGCCCGCGGGCGCCGAGGCACATGTCGGCGGCACCGCGGCGATCTTCGCGGACGTCTCCGCCGCCGTCTCCAAGGACCTGCGGCTCGTTTTCCCCGTGGCCGCCGCGCTGATCGCGGTGATCCTGCTGGTGCTGCTGCGCAGCCTGCTGGCGCCCGCCGTGCTGATGATCTCCGTCGGCCTCGGCTTCGCCGCCACCCTCGGCGCCTCCACCCTCTTCTTCCAGCACCTGCGGGGCGAGCCCGGAGTCGACTTCACCCTCCCCTTGGTGCTGTTCCTGTTCGTGGTCGCGCTGGGCACGGACTACAACATCCTGATGAGCGACAGGATCAGAGAGGAGATGGAGCGCCCGGGTCCCGCCCGGCCCGCCGTGGCCCGCGCCGTGCGGCACACGGCCCCGGCCGTGGCCACCGCCGGACTGGTGCTCGCCGGCTCCTTCGGCAGCCTCGCGGTGAACCCGTCGCAGTCCACCCAGCAGATCGGCTTCGCGACGGCACTCGGCATCCTGCTGTCGGCGTTCGTGCTGTCGATCGCGCTGGTCCCGGCGCTCGCCGCCCTGCTCGGCCGCCGGCTGTGGTGGCCGGTACGGCCCGACCGGTCCGCCCGGCGCGGGCAGCGCCCGTCCGAGCCCGGAGCCCGGCACGGGGAGGCGGGACACCCGGAGCACCTCGCCCCTCACGACCGGATCGGCATGAGCTGATCGCAGCCCTGCTCCGTGCGTGCGCGGGACCGTCCGAAACGGGCGGCCCCGCGCACCACCCGCCGCTGCCGGCCCGTGTCCCACCCTCTCTCTCCGAATCCCGAGGATCCCGTGCAACCGGGCACGTGACATGGTGAGAGCTTCCTTGACGGTCCCGTCGCCCGTCTCGGAGATCGTGGTGAACCGGCGCAGAGGCAAAGGCGACTCGCTGACCGGCGCGCACACCCCGATCCCTCACGACGGCGGGCGGCCCGCAGCAGCTCGGACGGTCCGGGAGGCCGGCCACTGAGTGGCCCCGACTGGAGCGGCGTCCACCGGCCGCGAGTCGGCCGGCGTCCATTCCGTGCGGGTGGTGACGGATGGGAGGGCTGTCGTAGATATCGCGGGTGAAGTCGTGGCTGCCACGGGCTGGTCCGGGCGGCACTCCGTGACCAGGCCTTAGAACTCCTATCGCAATGACTTCAGGCGTCTCCAGCAGATGAGTGCGCATGCCAGGGTGAGGAAGCCTTCGTGGATGTCGTCGCGGATCTCCCAGCGGA
>NZ_JOCB01000018.1 GCF_000718775.1 Streptomyces sp. NRRL S-31 | reverse complement strand
CGACCGTCACCGTGGAGCGCGCCGGCCCCCGGTGACCCCGGCCGCGCGGCCCGGCCCGCCCCCCGTCGGCGAGCCGGGCGAGCCGCGGCGCGGCCGGGGTCAGACTGCGGGGTCCGCCGACCGGACCGGCTCCTGCTCGAAGCGGGCGTGGAACCGGCGGTTGTGGTCCAGTCGCCGTTCGGCGCCGGTCAGGGTCACCGTCGCCGTCAGCCGGACGTCGGCGCTGGACGCCGCCAGGCGCAGCCGGAGTTCGCCCGGTTCGACCACCCGGTGTCCGGCGCGGCCGGTGAAGGACGCCAGGTCGGCCGGCACGGTGATGCGCAGCCGGCGGGCCTCGCCGGGGGCGAGCGGGACCCGGGCGTAGCCGATCAGCCGCTGCACCGGCTGGACGACGGAGGCGACCGGGTCGTGCAGGTAGAGCTGGACGACCTCGGTGCCGGCCCGGTCCCCCGTGTTGCGCACGGTGAAGGCGAGGGAGAACTCGCCGCCGGTGTCGGCTTCCGGCCGGTCGACCGTCAGGTCGCCCCAGTCGAAGGAGGTGTAGGACAGGCCGTGCCCGAAGGCGTAGGCCGGCGTGGGGTCGATGCTGGAGACGTCGCCGGCCTGGGCGAGCCGGGCGCCGAGGTAGGTGGCGGGCTGGCCGCCGGTGCCGCGGGGCACGCTGACGGGCAGCCGCCCGGAGGGGTTGGTCCGGCCGCTGAGCACGCCGGCCAGGGCGGTGGTGCCCTCCTCCCCGGGGAAGAAGGACTGCACGATGGCGGCGGCCTCGTCGGCGGCGCGGCCGAGGGCGTAGGGCCGGCCGGCCAGCAGGACCGGCACCACCGGCGTACCGGTGTCGAGCAAGGCGTCGAGCAGTGCCTGCTGGGCGCCGGGCAGGGCCAGGGACTCGGCGTCGCAGCCCTCGCCGCTGGTCCCGCGGCCGAAGAGGCCCGCGCGGTCGCCGAGGGCCGCCACGACGACGTCGGCCCCGCGCGCGGCGCCGACGGCGTCGGGGATGCCGGAGACGTCCCCGTCGTCCACGCCGGTGCCCCGGACCACGGTGACCTCCGCGTCGGGGAACTCCCGCCGGAGGGCGTCCTCCAGGGTGGGCAGGTCGATGCCGGGCGGGGTCCGCGGGTGGTGCACGCCGACGTGCTGGGGGAAGGAGTAGCAGCCCAGCACGGCGGTGGGGGCGGTCGCGTTGGGGCCGACCAGGGCGATGCGGCGGGGCCGGACCAGCGGCAGGGTGCCGTCGTTGGACAGCAGGACGACGGCCTCCTCCGCCACGGTGCGGGCCAGTTCCCGGTTCCCGGCGGTGTCCAGGTCGACGGTGCCGCGCAGGGCGTCGGGGTCGTCGAGGTCCGCTCCGGCCAGCGCGGCCGGGACCGGGTTCCAGCCGGCGTCGAGCAGGCCGAGCCGGGTCTTCTGGGTGAGCACCCGGCGCAGGGCGCGGTCGATCAGCGCCTCCGGCACCCGGCCCGCGGCGACGGCTTCGGCGAGGGGTGCGCCGAACGTCTTGACGGTGGGCAGTTCGACGTCGACGCCCGCGCGCAGGGCGGTGCCGGCGGCCTCCGCCCAGTCGCCGGCGACACCGTGCAGGGTCCTGAGGAAGGCGATGCCGAAGTAGTCGGCGACGACCGTGCCGGCGAATGCCCAGGTGTCGCGCAGCAGCCCGGTGAGGAGGTCCTCGTCGGCCGCCGAGGGCACTCCGTCGGTGTCGGTGTAGGCGTGCATCACGGAGTCGGCTCCGCCCTCGTGCACGGCCATCTCGAACGGGGGCAGCACGACGTCCGCCCGTTCGCGCGGGCCCATGCCGACCGGTGCGAGGTTGCGGCCGGCGCGGGAGGCGGAGTAGCCGGCGAAGTGCTTCAGGGTGGCGACCACTCCGGCGGACTCCAGCCCCCGCACATAGGCGGTGCCGATGCTCCCGACGAGGTAGGGGTCCTCCCCGATGGTCTCCTCGACGCGGCCCCAGCGAGCGTCCCGTACCACGTCCAGCACGGGCGCGAGCCCCTGGTGGACGCCGACGGAGCGCAGGTCGCGGCCGATGGCGGCGGCCATCCGGTGGATCAGGCCGGGGTCGAAGGTGGCGCCCCAGGACAGCGGGACGGGGTAGGCGGTGGCGCCCCAGGTGGCGAACCCGGCCAGGCACTCCTCGTGGGCCAGGGCGGGGATGCCGAAGCGGTTCGCGGCGGCGATCCGGGTCTGGGTGCGCAGCAGGGAGAGCGCGCCGAGCGCGGGGTCGACGGGTGCCGTGCCGAAGGGGCGGGTCAGCTGGCCCAGGCCGGCCGGCAGCAGGGCGTCGAGGTCGACGGCCTCCTCCATGTCGTGCTGGTGCGGGGCGACTTCGCCGCCTTCGTCGGACGCGCCGACCCACACGCCGTACAGCTGGGCGGTCTTCTCCTCCAGGGTCATCGCGTCGATCAGCGCGGAGACGCGGGTGCCGACGTCCTGGGTCGGGTCGTTCCAGAGGGGGACTTCGGGGGTGGTCTCTACGGCCACGTTGGCGGTCACTTTCCTCCCATGCCCATCAGCCCCTGGACCAGGGCCCGGCGGGCGAACAGGTAGACGAGCAGGACGGGCAGCATGGACAGCGTCACGGCTCCCAGCAGGCCGGGGATGTCGACGCCGTGTTCGGTCTGGAAGTTGTACAGGCCCAGGGTGATGACCTTGGTCGAGTCGGACTGGGTCAGCACGAGCGGGAACAGGAAGCCGTTCCAGGCCTGGAGCGCGGAGAACACCACGATCGTGGACAGGCCGCCGCGGGACAGCGGGACGACGAGCTGGAAGAACATCCGCCGCGGGCTCGCCCCGTCCACCGTCATCGCCTCGAACAGCTCCGGGGAGATGTCGCGCATGGTCCCGCTGAGGATGAGCGCCGACATCGGCAGGCAGAACGCGGCGGTCGGCAGGATGACACCGAGCAGGTTGTCGTACAGCCCGGCCTCGCTGATCAGGTAGAACATCGGCACGATGACGGCCTGGGCGGGGATGGCGAGGCCCAGCAGGAACAGCCGGAAGATCTGCGAGGTGAGGCGGCCGCGGCTGCGCACGATCGCGTAGGCCAGGGGTGGTACGAGCAGGAGCACCACGCCGACGACGCAGACGGTGACGACGATGGTGTTGAGGAAGTACCGGCCGAAGCCGGAGTCGAACGCCCCGGTGTAGTTGTCGAGGGTGAAGTCGCCGGGGAAGGACACCGGGCCCTTCGCGGCGTAGTCCTGCCGGGAGCGCAGGGTCGCGGCGAGCATCACGTACAGCGGCAGGCCGACCAGGACGAGCCAGCAGAGCGAGCCGGCTCCGGCCAGGTAGTGGGGGCGGCGCCTCATGACACCCCCTCCATGTCGCTGCGCATCCTGTCGTAGCCGGAGACGCGGACGACGACCAGCGAGACGACGGTGGCGGCGACGACCAGGCAGAGGGCGACGGCCGAGCCCGCTCCGAAGTCGAAGCCCTTGAACGCCTTCTGGTACATGTAGTAGGCGCTGATGGTGGTGTCGGTGCCCGGTCCGCCCTGGGTGAGGATGAGCACGGTCTCGAAGGTGGTGAGCCCGCCGACGATCATCAGGATCATCGAGGTGATGACCGAGTTGCGCAGCTGCGGCAGGGTGATGTGGAAGAACTGCCGGTAGCGTCCGGCGCCGTCGATCGCCGCCGCCTGGTACAGCACCGGCGGGACCGCCCGGGCGGCGCCCTGGTAGATGAGGGTGTGGAACGGGGTGAACTGCCAGGTGCTGACGAAGGCGAGGACCCCGATCGCCGATGCCTGCTCACCGAACAGGTTGCCGTCGCCGAACAGCCAGGTCATCCGCGCGGGGATGCCGAAGTTCGGGTCGAGCAGCGCCCGCCAGAGCACCGACACCGCGGTGGAGGACAGCAGCAGCGGGATGAAGTAGATCGCCGAGAGGACGGCGCGGTTGCGCTGGTGTCCGGCGGCCCAGACGCCGAGCACGATGCTCAGCGGGGTCTGGAGCACCACGCCCAGACCGGTGAGCAGCAGGGTGAGCCAGATGCTCTTGATCATTACCGGGTCGTCGAGGATGCGCTGCCAGTTGTCCGTCCCGACGAACCGGGGGGACCCCAGGCCGTTCCAGCTCATGAAGGAGAGCACCGCCACCATGACGAGCGGGACGAGGGCGAAGACGGCGAAGAAGAGGGTGGCGGGCAGCGCCCAGAGGGCGCCTGGGCGCGTGCCGTGTGCGGCGTAGGAGTCCTCCGGCCGCCGCCGGGCCTTCCCGGTGGCCGCGGCGGTCGGCGCGGCGCTCGTGATCTGTGTGGTCATGAGCGGCTCATTCGGCCGGGAGGGCCTGCATGGCCTTGACGAAGCCGTCGGTGTCGAGCTGTCCGTTGAAGAACTGCTGGACGGCCTGGTGGATCGGCGTCATGGCGGACGGCGGGTAGGCCTGGTCCCAGGAGAGCTGGAAGGACTTGGCCTTGGCGACGAGGTCGTACTGGAAGCGGGAGTACGCCGGGCTGGCCGACGTGTCCAGGAACCGCGGGGTGTTGGTGGTGGTGGGCAGGTTGCCGATGGCCAGCTGGGCCTTGACGAACTCGTCGGAGTACATCAGCTTCAGGAACTCGGCGACCGCTTCGGGGTGCTTGGTCTTCTTCAGCACCGAGTAGAAGTTGTTGGTGTTGCCGACGACGTCCGACGCGTCGCCCTTGCCGCCGGGCACGGCCGGGAACGTGCTGTAGCCGAGGCCCTTGACGGCGAAGTCCTTCGCGTCCTGCTGCTGTTGCGCGTAGTACCAGGACCCCATGAGCTCGAAGCCGGCCTTGCCCTGGGCGACGAGCGCGGGCGAGGCGCCGTTGGTGTACTTCACCGAGTCGTAGTTCTTGCCGAAGGCGCCGGTGTCGACCAGTTCCTTGAGCAGACCGAGCGCCTTCCTGCTGTCCGCGCTCCCCCAGGCGTCCTTGTCGCCGTCCAGTGCCCGCTGGAACAGCTCCGGGCCGGCGACGCGGTCGTAGACGTATTCGAACCACATCAGTGTCGGCCACTGGTCGCCGCCGCCGAGGGCGATGGGGGTGACGCCCGCGGACTTGAGCTTCCTGACGGCGTCGAGCAGTTGGTCCCAGGTCCGGGGCGGCTGCGCACCGGCCTTGTCGAGCACGTCCTTGTTGCTGAACAGCAGCACCGGCTGGGTGCCGCGCATGGGGATGCCGTAGGGCTTGCCGTCGACGACGGCGCTGTTGTAGACGCTGGGCAGGAACTTGTCGTCGAGGCCCGGGTCCTTCTTGACGAAGTCGTCCAGTGGCATCAGCAGTCCGGCCTTGACGAACGGCTGGATGCTGCCGCCGCCCCAGTTGAAGAAGACGTCCGGGGCCTGTGGCGTGTTGATGATGGTCTGGAGCTTCTGCTGGTAGTCGGCACCGGGGATGGTGTCGAGGACGGCCTTGACGTCCGAGGTCTTGTTGAAGGTGTCGACGATTCTCTTCTCGACCTTGTTGCTGGCGTCGCCGTAGACCAGCACGTGGATCTTGCCGTCGTTCGAGGAACCCGCGCCGTTTCCGTTCCCGCAGGCGGTGAGGGTCGCCGCGAGGGCGAGTGTCGCGCCGCAGGCCAGCACCCTGGGCATCCGTGTACGCATGGCTGTCCCTTCGAAAATTTCGGTAACTACTCCGAAAGTCCTGCGGCTGGACAGTAGGAGCCGTGGGAAGAAATGGTCAACGGTCGTGCAGCTACGCAGCCAAACCGTTACCCGGGCACGTGGCCTATGCTGCGGACATGCGCGAAGAAGCCCAGGTCGGTCGCAGAGTCACCTTGGCAGCCGTGGCCAGAGAGGCCGGCGTCTCGCTTCCGACAGTTTCGAAAGTGCTCAACGGCCGTTCGGATGTCTCACCGGCGACCCGAGCCAAGGTCGAGCGCCTGCTGGAGGTCCACGGCTACCGTCGCCGGACCGCCGGACCGCCGCAGGCCCCGCTCATCGAGATCGTCTTCCACGAACTGGAGAGCGTCTGGGCGATGGAGCTGATCCGCGGCGTGGAGAACGTCGCCAAGCAGCACGGCGCGACCGTCGCGCTCACCGAGAGCGGGACGCGGCAGGCCCCCGGCCCCGAGTGGATCGCGGGCGTGCTGCGCCGTCGCCCGCTCGGCGTGCTGCTGGTCTTCTCCACGCTGCCGGAGGACGTGAAACGGCGGCTGCGCTCCCGGGCCATCCCGTTCGCCATCGTGGACCCGGCGGGCGATCCCGACCCCGACGTCCCGTCCGTGGGTTCCGCCAACTGGGCCGGAGGAGTGGCCGCGACACGCCACCTCACCGACCAGGGGCACGAGCGCGTCGCCATCATCACCGGCCCCGAGGAGCTGATGTGCTCGCTGGCCCGCCTGGACGGCTACCGCTCGGCGATGGCGATGGCCGGCCACGAACCGGACCCGCGGCTGGTGCGGTTCGGCGACTTCCACGTCCAGGGCGGCTTCGAGCACGCCCTGGACCTGCTGCGCCGCCCGGACCGGCCGACGGCGATCTTCGCCGGGAGCGACCTCCAGGCGCTGGGCGTCCTGGAGGCGGCACGGGTCCTGGGCCTCAGCGTGCCCGGGCAGCTGTCGGTGGTGGGATACGACGACGTACCGCCGGCCCGCTGGTCGAGCCCGCCGCTGACCACGGTGCGGCAGCCGCTCCAGCGCATGGCCGAGGAGGCGGCCCGGATGCTGCTGCGTCCCGTTGCCGCCGGGGAGAGCGCGCTGCGCATCGAACTGGCCACGCACCTGGTGGTACGCCGGAGCACCGCACCGCCCGCGGCCAACTGAGCGCCCCACCGGCCGGACCCACGGGGGCGGCCCCCGTTCCGCGCCGTCCGCTGGCCGTACCGGGTCAGGCGTTCGCCCGGGCCGACGGCCGGAAACAGGCGAGGACGGTCTTCCCATGCGGACAGGGCCGGGCCTCCCAGCGGTCGGCCAGCGCGTCCATCAGCAGCATGCCGCGTCCGCCGGGCTGCAAGGCGCCGGGGTTCCGGGGCTCGGGCAGCACCGGGGACGTGTCGTGCACCGCGATGTGCAGGCAGTCGTTGTCCCAGGACATCACCAGCTGCGCGGTGCTGTGCGCGTGCACGTGCGCGTTGGTGACCAGTTCGGACACCACCAGCAGCACGTCGTCCGCCGTGTCGGGGGCGGCACGGGTCCAGCCCAGCTCGTCCAGATGGGCCCGGGCCCAGTCACGTGCGGTCTTGACCTGACTGTTGAGCGGCAGTGAGCGTGCCCAGCCCACCGCGCGAAGCGAACGTCCGTCCACGATCTTCCCTGTCTGTGCCGACTTGACCGTCTCCGCCATCCGGCTACCCGCGCACGGCTCGGCTACGGCTGCGACATACCCTCCGGGCACCTCGCGAAGGTGCCGAAAGTTTCGCACGTCAAGGCGACTGCTGCATCGAGCCAATGAAGCGCCACCGCCTTTCCGGCCGTCAAGAATTCGCCGTTACCGACAAGCAGTCCAGGTAATGCGAAAGTTTCGACTTACCACCCACTTCTACGTCTACAAGTTTCGAATAAGTTTCGGAAACAGACACATTGACCGTCGTTTCGACCCGGCCGCATACTCTCCAGCAATCGACCCCTCCCCGACGGGGCCCGCGCCGTGGTGACCGATTGGCGCGTTCATGACATACGCACAGGTCACGCGTGCCCGCGCGTCCCCCGTCGGCCTTCCCCCCAGGAGGAAACATGGACATGGGCAACGCCTCCCCCCGCCCGATGAGCCGCAGGGGCTTCATCAACCGCGCCGGTGCCCTCGCGCTGGCCACCTCCGCGTCCGGGCTGCTGCTGCCCGGCACCGCGCATGCCGCCACGACCATCACCACCAACCAGACCGGCACCGACAACGGCTTCTATTACTCGTTCTGGACCGACGCGCAGGGCACGGTCTCCATGACCCTGAACTCCGGCGGGAACTACAGCACTTCGTGGCGCAACACCGGCAACTTCGTGGCGGGCAAGGGCTGGAGCAACGGCGGGCGCCGGACGGTCACCTACTCGGGCAGCTTCAACCCCTCCGGCAACGCCTATCTGGCCCTGTACGGGTGGACCTCGAACCCGCTCGTGGAGTACTACATCGTCGACAACTGGGGCAACTACCGCCCCACCGGCACCTACAAGGGCACCGTCAGCAGCGACGGCGGCACCTACGACATCTATCAGACGACGCGGTACAACGCCCCGTCCGTGGAGGGCACCAGGACCTTCAACCAGTACTGGAGCGTCCGGCAGTCCAGGCGGACCGGCGGCACCATCACCACCGGCAACCACTTCGACGCCTGGTCGCGCGCCGGCATGCCCCTGGGCAGCTTCAGCTACTACATGATCCTCGCCACCGAGGGCTACCAGAGCAGCGGCAGCTCCAACGTCACCGTGAGCGGCTGACCCGCCGTTCCCCTCCGCCCATCCCCCCACCGCGGACACACCCGCCCCGAGGAGGACCCACCCGCATGCGCGCCGCACCCCGCTCCCTGCTGACCGGACTGGCCGTCGCCGCGACAGTCGTGGCCGGCACCGTCACCGCCGGCGTCGAGGCCGCCCCGGCGCACGCCGCCGCCTGTACCGGCTACGTCGGGCTCACCTTCGACGACGGCCCGTCCAACGACCACACCCCGGCCCTGCTGGGCGCCCTGCGCCAGAACGGCCTGCGGGCCACGATGTTCAACGAGGGCCAGTTCGCCGCCGCCTACCCGGCCCAGGTCCGGGCCCAGGTGGACGCCGGGATGTGGGTGGGCAACCACAGCTACACCCACCCGCACCTGACCCAGCTCGGCCAGGCGCAGATCGACTCCGAGGTCTCCCGCACCCAGCAGGCGATCGCCGCGGCCGGCGGCGGTACGCCGCAGCTGTTCCGTCCGCCCTACGGGGAGACCAACGCCACCGTCCAGGCGGTGGAGGCGAAGTACGGCCTGCGGCAGATCATCTGGGACGTCGACTCGCAGGACTGGAACGGCGCGAGCACCGACGCGATCGTGCAGGCGGTGTCCCGGCTCACGAGCGGCCAGATCATCCTGATGCACGAATGGCCGGCCAACACCCTCGCAGCCGTGCCGCGCATCGCCCAGACCCTGGCGGGCAAGGGCCTGTGCGCCGGCCGGATCTCCCCGCAGACGGGCCGCGCGGTGGCACCCTGACACACACAGCGGGTCAGGCACGCACGACGGGTCAGGGGTTGCCCCGGATTTCTCCGGAGCCGCCCCTGACCCTCGGCTGTTTCCGGCACCTGAGCCGTCAGCCGGCATCCCGGAGCGTTCGAGGGGCCGCGTAGCGGTAAGCCGGGACACGTCCTTGTCCTGACACTTCCAGACAAGAAGCGATGCGCTCGAAGACAACAGGCGGCGCGATCTTCCCCCTAGCGTGACGGCGTCCCGTTCCGCGCATATCGCGCATGCCCGGAAATCGGTCGCCATGGGGCCAAGCCCCATCGCCGCCTTCCCCGGCGCTACCGCACCAGGAGTTCTCCATGTCCACCACTCGTGTCCGCGTCAGCCGCAAGGCGGCCGTCGCCGCCGCCGTCGCACTTGCCACCGGGGTCGCGATCAGCGTCAACGCCACCGCCTCCGCCACGCCGTCCTCGTCCGCCCCGCACCAGGGCGTGGTCCTGGAGAAGGACGCCCAGGCTTTCGCCGACGCGGCCGCGAAGAACCCGCCGATCTACACCCTGTCCTACGCCGACGCCCGCAAGGCCCTGGACAGCGCCCAGTCCGGGCCCGTCGACAAGCTGCCCGCCGACATCACCCACCGCACCCTCAAGGTCGGCCCCACCGGCAAGGTGACCATCCGCATAGTCCGGCCGAAGGGTGTGAGCGGCAAGCTGCCCGCCGTGATGTACTTCCACGGGGGCGGCTGGGTCCTGGGCAACGAGAACACCCACGACCGGCTGGTCCGGCAGATCGCCAACGGTGCCCGCGCGGCTGTCATCTTCGTCGACTACACGCCCTCGCCCGAGGCCCGCTTCCCCGTGGGCATCGAGCAGGCGTACGCCGCCACCAAGTGGGTCGCCAAGCACGGCGGCGAGATCAACGTCGACGGCTCGAAGGTCGCCGTCGCCGGTGACAGCGTCGGCGGCAACATGGCGGCCGCCGTCACGCTCATGGCCAAGCAGCGCGGCGGCCCGAAGCTGAGCGGGCAGATGCTCTTCTACCCGGTCACCGACGCCAACTTCAACACCGCCTCCTACCGGGAGTTCGCCGACGGCCCCTGGCTGACCCGCAAGGCCATGAAGTGGTTCTGGGACGCCTACGCCCCGAACACCAAGGACCGCAAGCAGATCCTGGCCTCCCCGCTGCGCGCCAGCCTCAACCAGCTCAAGGACCTGCCCAAGGCCCTGGTCATCACCGACGAGGCGGACGTGCTGCGCGACGAGGGCGAGGCCTACGCGGCCAAGCTCCGCGCCGCGGGCAACGACGTCACCGCCGTCCGCTACGAGGGCACCATCCACGACTTCGCCATGCTCAACGCCCTCGCCGACACCAACGCCGCGAAGGCGGCCGTCGACCAGGCCAACCGCTTCCTTTACGCCGACCTCCACAACGGTTCCTGACGCCTGCCGGGCGGCCCGGCCGACCGGGCCGCCCCAGGCCGCACCCCGCCTTCGACGCGGCCGTGCCGCGGACTCCCCGCGACACACCGCCCGCGCCGCCCGCCCGCGTCCCGCCGGCACCGGTCAAGGAGCACGGGTCCCCGACCGGTCCCCGGAAATGATCAGGGCCGGTTTCGGATTGCTCCGAAACCGGCCCTGATCTGCGACTCTCTCAAGTCGGGACGACAGGATTTGAACCTGCGACCCCTTGACCCCCAGTCAAGTGCGCTACCAAGCTGCGCCACGTCCCGTCGCGCTCACTCGCGGTGGCCCGCGTGATCGCGCGAAGAGAACTTTACCCCACGTCGGGGGGTGTGCCGTAGAAGGTCCCGGCGGGGTGCGGGGCGGACGGGGAAGAATCGGCGGTATGACGAACGCGGGCGCATCGGATGCCAGGGACCGGGACGTGGCCGGACGGGCCCGGAACGCGCGGCCCCGGGACGGGCTCGGACGCCCCCTTCCGTACGGCGCGGAGGGCGTGCCCCGGCAGCCCGAGGGGATCGTACGGGCGCCCGAGGAGACGGTCGGCGAGGCCGGGGCGCTGCTGGCCGCCGGGCGGCCGTTCCACGCGCACGAGGTGTTCGAGGACGCCTGGAAGTCGGGTCCGCCTCAGGAGCGTGCGCTGTGGCGGGGGCTGGCCCAGCTGGCGGTCGGGCTCACCCACGCGGCTCGCGGGAACGCGGTCGGCGGGGCCCGGCTGCTGCGGCGGGGCGCCCGCGCGGTCGAGGAGTGGGCGACCGGACGGGGTGAGGACCGGCCCTACGGGCTGGACCTGCCCGGCCTGACGCGCTGGGCGCGGGAACTGGCGGGACGGGTGGAGCGGGACCCGGCGCCGGTGGACGCGCGGGCCGAGGCGCCCCGGCTGGGCCCCTGACGCCGTACGCCGGGCGCGGGACGGACCGCGGGCGGTCGGCGGGGCCGCCGGCGGCGGACGGAGGCGTGTGACCGGCGGGTCGTCACCGAGGGTGCGGAGGCGGTGGACGCGCTGTCGGTGGCGTGCGGCAGACTCGGGGTGTGCGAAAGATTCATGTCATCGGTATCGGCGCGGGCGACCCCGACCAGCTGACCCTTCAGGCGGTCAAGGCGCTGCGGAGCACGGACGTGTTCTTCCTGCTGGACAAGGGTGAGGTGAAGGGCGATCTCACCCGGCTCCGCCGGGACATCCTCGACGCGCATCTGCCCGGGGGGTCGTACCGGGTGGTGGAGGCCCGTGACCCCGAGCGGGACCGTGCGGCGGGCGGGGCGGCCTACTCCCCGGCCGTCGGGGGCTGGCGCAGCGCCCGCGCCGGGATCTACGAGCGGCTGATCGCCGGGGAGCTGGACGAGGACGGCACCGGTGCCTTCCTGGTCTGGGGGGACCCGGCGCTGTACGACAGCACGCTGGGCATCCTCCAGGAGGTGCTGGAGCGGGGCGCGGTGGAGTTCGCGTACGACGTGGTGCCCGGCATCAGCAGCGTCTCCGCCCTGGTCGCCCGGCACCGCACGGGGCTGAACCGGGTCGCCCGGCCGGTGCAGATCACCACGGGACGGCGGCTGGCCGAGGGCTTCCCGGAGGGGGTGGACGACGTGGTCGTGATGCTGGACGCGCACCAGGCCTTCCGGCGGTACGCCGAGGAGGACATGGACATCTACTGGGGTGCCTACATCGGCACGCCGGACGAGATCCTCGCCGCCGGGCCGATCGCCGAGGCCGGTCCGCGCATCGAGCGGCTGCGGGCGGAGGCGCGCGAGCGCAAGGGCTGGATCATGGACACGTATCTGCTGCGCCGCCACCCGGCGCGTGACCGGCCGGCTCAGGACTGAGCGGTCGGGGCCGGGGCCGGGGCTAGCGCAGCAGCAGCTGCACCCCGCCCGCGATCGTCGCCGCGATCACGAGTTGTTCGAAGAGCCGCTGGTTGATGCGGTGCACGGCCCACTTGCCGAGCAGCGCGCCGGGCACGACGAACACCACGAGCGCGGCGTCGAGGAGCAGGGAGCGCCGGTCGATCAGTCCCAGGGCCGCGCTGAACGGCACCTTGGAGACGTTCACGATGAGGAAGAAGAAGGCGGAGGTGCCCAGGAAGCCGAGTTTACGGAAGCCCGCGGAGAGCAGGTAGAGCGACATGACCGGCCCGCCGGCGTTGGCCACCATCGTGGTGAACCCGCCGAGCACGCCGTACGAGCGGGCCTTCAGCCGGCCCGCCCGGTCGGTCACGGCCTCCGGTGCCCCGGGGGTCCCGGCGGTCCGCCGGCGCCACACCGTCACCCCGGCCATCAGCAGCAGGATCGCCCCGATCGAGGTCCGCACCATCGAGTCGTCGGCCCACGCCAGGAACAGGGTGCCGGCCAGCACGCCCGCCGCCACGGCCGGGAAGAGCCGCCAGAGGGTGGGCCAGTGGGCGTGCCGCCGGTAGGTGAGGACGGCGAGCACGTCGCCGGCGATCAGGACGGGCAGCAGCACGCCGGTGGAGGCGCGGGCGGGCAGCACGGCCGCGAACAGCGCGAGGCTGACCGTGTTGGCCCCGCTGACCGCGGTCTTGGACAAGCCGACCATCAGGGCCGCGAAGGCGAGCGCGGCGAACTCCCAGCCGGACAGGTGCCAGAGTGTCATCGTGTTCATGCGGAGACCGATGCTATGTCCGGACAAGAGCCCGGCGTAAGGAGCGTCTCGCCGGTTGGCGCCTGCCGTCCGTCATGTCCGGTCCGCGTACCGTTCCCGCAGTTCCCGCTTCAGCACCTTCATGCTCGGCCCCAGCGGCAGCGCGTCCGTGAACTCCACGCGCCGCGGGTACTTGTGCCTGCCCAGGTGCTCCTTGGACCACTCGGTGAGCGCGGCGGCGTCCGGGACGGTGCCCGGTGCCGGGACGACGACCGCGCAGACCTCCTCGCCGTGCAGCTCGTCGGGCAGGCCGATGACCGCCGCCTGGGCGATCCCCGGATGCCGTGTCAGGACCTCCTCGACCTCCCTCGGGTAGACGTTGTAGCCGCCGCGGATGATCACGTCCTTCTTGCGGTCGACGATCCGCAGGAAGCCCTCCTCGTCCTTGGTGCCGAGGTCGCCGGTGCGGAACCAGCCATCCACCAGCGCCTCCGCGGTGGCCTCGGGCCGGCCGAGGTAGCCGGAGAAGACGTTGTGGCCGCGGATGACGACCTCGCCCCGCTCGCCGGGCGGCAGCAGCTCGATCCGGTCCTCCACCTCGGCACGGGCGATCTCCACGTCGACACCCCACAGCGGGTGGCCGATGGTGCCGGCCTTCGTGCCGAACACCGGCTGGTTGACGGCGGCGGCCGGCGAGGTCTCCGACAGCCCGTACCCCTCGCAGATCCTCGCCCCGAACGCGGTCTCGAACCGCTCCAGCACGGCGACCGGCAGCGAGGCCCCGCCGGAGACGCACACCCGCAGCTCCGGGAGCCGGCCGGCGTCCCCGGCCGCCGCCGCGAGGGCGACGAACATGGTCGGCACGCCGTGGAAGGTGTTCACACCCTCGCGCACCATCAGTTCGATCGCCCGGGCCGCGTCGAAGCGGGGCAGCAGCACCAGGGTGGCGCCCGCCCGCCAGGTGGAGTTCAGCGACACCGTCTGGCCGAAGGCGTGGAACAGCGGCAGGGCGCCCAGGGCGATGTCGTCGGCGCGGATGTCGTTGGCGTCGAAGGCGTTGACGGTCGCGTTCATCACCAGGTTGAAGTGGCTGAGCACGGCGCCTTTGGGGACACCGGTCGTACCGCTGGTGTAGAAGACGACCGCCGGGTCGTCGGCCGCCCGGGTGACGTACGAGGGCAGCGGCTCGGCGTCGGCCGCGAGCCGGTCGAACTCCTCGCCCAGGGTGACGGTGCGCAGTCCCAGGGCGTCGGCGGCGGCCCCTCCGGTCCGGGCCTGGGCCGGATGGACCAGCAGCAGGGTCGCCCCGCTGTCCCGCAGCACGTGCTCGACCTCGTCCGCGGACAGCAGCAGGTGGACGGGGACGACGACCCCGCCCGCCGCGGCGATCGCGTAGTACGCGAGGGGGAACTCGGCGGTGTTGGGGGCCATCAGGGCGACCCGGTCGCCGGGCCGTACGCCGAGGCCGGTGAGCGCGCCCGCCCGGGCCAGCGCCCGCTGCCACGCCTCGGCGAAGGTGAGCCGCAGTTCGCCCTCGACCAGGGCGGTCCGGTCGGGGCGGCGCCGGGCGTTCTCGGCGAGGATGGCGGCGACGGACAGGGTTGCCATGGAGTGCTCCTCCGTTTCCTTGCTGCGGCTCGTACTACCGGCTCCCCGCGCGGGGAGCCCCCCCCGTCGCTGACGTCTCAGTCCCGCTCGACCAGCACCGCGGTGCCCTGCCCCACCCCCACGCACATGGTGGCGAGACCGCGCCCCGCGCCCGTGCGCCGCATCCGGTGCAGCAGGGTGGTGAGGATGCGGGCGCCGGAGCAGCCGAGGGGGTGGCCGAGGGCGATGGCGCCGCCGGTCGGGTTCACCAGGTCCGGGTCGATGCCCAGCTGGTCGACGCAGGCGAGGGCCTGGGCGGCGAACGCCTCGTTGAACTCGGCCTCCTGGAGGTCGCCGATCTCCCAGCCGGCCCGGGCCAGCGCCTTGCGGGTGGCGGGGACCGGGCCGAGGCCCATCACGTCGGGGTGGACACCGGCGGAGGCGCCCGCGACGTACCGGCCGAGGGACTGGAGTCCCAGCTCGGCCAGGGCCTCTTCGCTGACCAGCAGCAGACCGGCGGCGCCGTCGTTCATCGGCGAGGCGTTCCCGGCGGTGACGGTGCCGCCGGCCCGGAAGACCGGCTTGAGCCGGGACAGCTTCTCCAGCGAGGTGTCCTCGCGGACGGACTCGTCCTGCTCGACGGTGATGCCGTCCGGCCGCTCCACGGGGAGGAGTTCGCCGGCGAAGCGGCCGTCCTTGCGGGCGGCGGCGGCCAGTTGGTGGCTGCGCAGGGCGAACTCGTCCTGGCGCGCGCGGGAGATGCCGTACCGGGACGCGACCTCCTCGGCGGTCTCGCCCATGGAGAGCACCCCGTGCAGCTCCTTCATGGCGGGGTTGACCAGCCGCCAGCCGAGCCGGGTGTCATGGGTCTCCATGCGCTGCGGCAGGGCCTCGTCGGGCCGGGGCAGCACGAAGGGGGCGCGGCTCATCGACTCGGAGCCGCCGGCGATCACGATGTCGGCCTCGCCCGCGGCGATGGTCCGGGCGGCGGCGGTGACCGCTTCGAGTCCGGAGGCGCACAGCCGGTTGACGGTGGCGCCGGGTACCGAGTCGGGCAGTCCGGCGAGCAGGGCGGCCATCCGGGCGACGTTGCGGTTGTCCTCGCCTGCCTGGTTGGCGGCGCCCCAGTAGACGTCGTCGATCCGGGCCGGGTCGAGCGCGGGTACCTCGGCCACCAGGTGGCGGATCACGGTCGCGGCCAGGTCGTCGGGACGGATCGGGGAGAGGGCTCCGCGCAACTTGCCGATGGGGGTGCGGCGGGCGGCCGCGAAGTGGACGGGACGCACGGCTGGGTCTCCTGACCTACGACGCTGTGGATCAGCTCGGAGCTGCACAGCACCTGTTAATTAGCACTGCTAGTTTTCGACTATAGACCGCCGCCCGCCCCGCTGGGAAGATCTCCCGGTACCTTCACCGCGGCAGCCGGAGGAGACATACGCCACGTCCGCGAGCACGTCCTCGACGGCACGCACGGGGCCCTCGCCGTACGCGGGTGGCCGCAACCGGCCCCCGCCTGCTGGTGCTCCTGACCCCCGGGTACGGCGAGCACACCGGCCGGCACCAGGAACCGGCCGCCCTGCTCACCGGGTACGGGTCCGCCGTGTACGGGCCGGACCACGCCGGGTACGGCGGCCGGCTGACCGAGCGGATCTTCCCCGGGGCGCGGCACGAGGTGTTCCACGAGACGGACCGGGCGGCGGCCCACCCGGAGACGATCCGCTTCCCCGACCGGGTGCTGCCCCGCTGATCAGCCTGTTTGCCTCCCCGCGCCAGGGGCACCCGCCCTGGCGGACATGACCGCAGACCACTGACGGAAGGGGATCCGCACACGATGACCGTGGTCAAGAGCACCCTGCCCGAGGAGGCGCTCCGCGTCACCGGCACCGCCCTCCAGGACACCCTCGTCGACCTGCTCGGACTTTCGCTGGTCGGCAAGCAGGCGCACTGGAACGTGGTGGGCTCGCGGTTCCGGTCGATCCACCTCCAGCTGGACGAGGTCGTCGACGCCGCCCGCGCCCATGCCGACACGGTGGCCGAGCGGGCCGCCGCGCTGGGCGTGCCGCCGGACGGCCGGCCGGAGACGATCGCGTCGGCCTTCGCGCTGCCCGGCGCCAAGGACGGCTGGCTGCGGGACACGGAGGTCGTGGCGCTGATGGTGTCGTCCCTGGAGGCGGCCGTCGGCCGGCTGCGCGAGCGGATCGAGGCGACCGAGCGGGCCGATCCGGTCACGCAGGACCTGCTGATCGCCGTCACGGCGGACCTGGAGAAGCAGCGCTGGATGTTCCAGGCGGAGAACCAGCCGCGCGGTGACGCGGGCTAGCGCCCGCACGCACCCTGCCCACGAACCTCCCGCACGAAGGCCCTCGCACGAAGACCCTCGCACGAGACTTCGCGCACGAGACTTCGCGCACGAAGCCTCCCGCACGAAAGGGAAGACCCATGGCCGACTCCCTGGAACTCGACGCACTGTGGCAGGACTTCCACCGCGTGGTGAACATGACCTCGGCGGAACTCGCGGCCTGGCTGAAGGTCCGGGACGCCGACGAGGAGACGGAACCGCTGCCGGAGCGGGCGGGCACGCCCACCGGCCAGCACGTGCTCGCGATCCTCCAGAAGCGCCGTACCGACCTCACCGACGCCGACATCCGCGTGATGCACGAGGTCGTCGACACCGTCGACGAACTGGCCGACGTGGAGAACGAGCCGGAACCGGAGAACACCCCCGAGGACACCCGGCGCAGGCACCGGCTGATGACGCTGGGCCACGACCCGCTGAAGCCGTAGGCCGGCCGGCGGCGAGGAACGGCGTACACCATGAACCGCGACGCACGGGTCCTGCGCGAACTGCTGACCGCGCACGGGCGGACGTACGCCGAGGAGGCGGGCATCCGGCTCGCGGACACCCCGCAGCCGCTGTACCGGCTGTACGTGCTGTCCTTGCTGCTCAGCGCCCGGATCCGGGCCTCGGTCGCGGTGGCCGCCGCCCGCGCCCTGCACGAGGACCGGCTGGACAGCCCGCGCCGGATGGCCGAGGCCGGGTGGCAGCGCCGGGTCGACGCGCTGGGCCGGGGCGGCTACCGCCGGTACGACGAGCGTACGGCCACCCAGCTCGGCGACGGCGCCGCGCTGCTCACCGAACGCTGGCACGGCGACCTGCGCCGGCTGCACCGGGAGGCGGCGGGCGACGTCGCGGCACTCGGCGACCTGCTCCAGGAGGCACCGGGCATCGGGCCGGCCGGTGCCTCCATCTTCCTGCGCGAGGCCCAGCGGGTGTGGCCGGACATCGCGCCCTACCTGGACGCCAAGGCGCTCTCCGGCGCCGCGCGGCTCGGTCTGCCGGAGGACCCCGGCGAGCTGACCGGGCTGGCCGGCGACACCGAGCCGGCCGCGCTGGCCGCCGCGCTGGTCCGGGCGGCACTCGACGCGCACGTGGCCGAGGACTGCCTGCGCCGCGCCGCGTGACCGGCCCGGCGGGCCGGAGACCGGCTCCGCCCGGCGCCGGTCGGCGACCTCACGTCGGCGACGTCACAGGCCCAGTACCCGCGCGATGGTCCGCAGCACGCCGTCGTCGTTGTTGGACGGGGCGACGTAGCGGGCCCTGCGGAGCACCTCCGGATGGGCGTTGGACATGGCGAAGGACCACTCGGCGGCGTCCAGCATCTCCAGGTCGTTGAGGTAGTCGCCGAACACCATGGTCTGCGCGGGGGTGATGCCCAGCTCGCGCTGGAGGCCGCGCAGGGCGGCGCCCTTGTTCGCGGTGCGGTTCATCACGTCGACCCAGTGCTCGCCGGAGACGACGACCTGGTGGGTGGCGGCGAACCCCTCCAGGGCCGGGGCGGTGGTGCGCTCGGCGGGACCGAAGTCGAACAGCGCCACCTTGATCACGTCGTCCTCGACGGCGGTGACGTCCTCCACGATCCGGTGTTCGACGTAGTACGTCCGCACCTGCGCAAGGAACGCCTCGTCGGTCCGCTCGACGTACGCCGCCCGCTTGCCGCAGACCACGGCGCCCACGTCGGCGCCGTCCGCCACCAGCCGCCGTACCGTCCGGGCGAGGTCCCGGGCGACGGAGCGGTCCAGCGGGTCGGAGCTGACCTCCACGCCGTCGCGGACCACATAGGTGCCGTTCTCCGCGATGAACACCATGCCCTCGGCGACCTCGGCGAACTGCCGGGCCAGCGTGGCGTACTGGCGGCCGCTCGCCGGACTGAACAGCACCCCGCGGCGGCGCAGTTCGGCGAGCGTCGGCCACAGGTCGCCGGGTATCCGCTTGTCGTCGTCCAGCAGGGTGCCGTCCATGTCGGTGACGATCAGCCTGATACCGGCGGAGCCGGGGGGCGGGACGGGGATGTCGAGGAGGGGCGCGGGCGTGGCGGGCATGTCCTTCTTCCGGTCGGGGGCGGGCTGCGGGGGCGGGCCGCGGGCGGCCCGGACGTCCAGTGTTCCGCATCCGCCGCGGCGCTCCGGAGGGTGCCCGGGCCGTCACGCCGCGCGTTTCCCGGGACGGCTCGATCAGGGGGGCGGCACAATGGCGGCGGACCACCGCACGCGGGAAGGGGCGACGACGTGAGCGAAGGCGATTCCCCGACGCCCGGGACGGCCGGGACGGCCGGATCGGCCCGGCTGGACACGTCCGTGGCGCACAACGCGCGCGTCTGGAACTACTGGATCGGCGGCAAGGACCACTACCTGGTCGACCAGCGGGTGGGCGACCAGGTGGCCGGCATGTTCCCGGTGATCCGCGAAGTGGCCCGCGCGGACCGGGAGTTCCTGGGCCGGGCGGTGCGGTTCCTGGCCGCCGAGCGCGGGATGCGGCAGTTCCTCGACATCGGCACCGGGCTGCCCACGGCCGACAACACCCACGAGATCGCCCAGCGGATCGCGCCCGAGTCACGGATCGTGTACGTCGACAACGACCCGATCGTGCTGGTGCACGCCCGTTCGCTGCTCACCGGCTCCCCCGAGGGCGTCACCGGCTACATCGACGCCGATGTGCGCGAACCGGACGTCATCGTGCGACAGGCCGCCGAGATCCTGGACCTGGACCGGCCGGTCGCGGTGATGATGCTGGGCATCCTCAACTTCGTGCCGGACACCGACGAGGCCCGGGACATCGTCCGGCGGATCATGGCGGCGGTCCCCTCCGGCAGCCACCTGGTGCTCACCCACCCGACCCAGGACGCCGAGGCGGGCGGCGAGGGCAACACCGCCGCGATGGAGTTCTGGAACGCCCACGCCACCCCGCCGATCACCGCCCGCGGCCGGGCCGGGATCGCCGCGTTCCTCGACGGTCTGGAGCCGGTCGAGCCGGGTCTGGTGCCGTGCTCGCGGTGGCGCGCCGGGCCGGACGCCGCCGTGGTACCGCAGTACGGAGCGGTGGCCGTGAAACCCTGACCACGCCCCGTGTCCCCCGCCCCGGCCGGGGCCGAGCCCGTCGAGGAGGACGCATGACCACCCTTGCCGACCCCGAGCCCGGCGGACGCCCCGGCGATCTGCGGCAGGCCCCCGCCCGCACCGCGGACCTGGCCGCGCGGGGCGTGCACGGCATCGTCCTCGCCTATGTGGACACGGCGGGCATCGCCCGGGTCAAGACGATCCCGACGGCACGGCTGGAGGCGGCCGTGGCCTGGGGCGTCGGCATGTCACCGGTCTTCGACACGTTCCTCGCCGACGACTCCTTCGTCACCACCGACGTCCTCGGCTCCCCCGACGGCGACCTCCGGCTCTACCCCGACCTGGACCACCTCGTACCGCTGGCCGGGCAGCCCGGCTGGGCGTGGGCACCGGTGGACCGGATCACCCAGGAGGGCGACCGGCACCCCGGCTGCGCCCGGACCTTCCTGCGCCGGACCGTCGCGGACGCCGCCGAGCGCCACGGCCTCGCCTTCAGGGCGGCGGTCGAGATCGAGTGGGCCGTCGGGCTGGACTCGGCGCCCGCCGGGGAGTTCGTCCCGGCGGTCTCGGGGCCGGCGTACGGCGCCATCCGGCAGGTGGAGCTGAGCGACTACACCGCCGAGCTGCTGGCCACGCTCGGCGCGCAGGGCGTGGACGTCGACCAGCTCCATCCCGAGTACGCGCCCGGGCAGTTCGAGGTCTCCGTGGGCGCGCTGGACCCGGTGGCGGCGGCCGACCGCAGCGTGCTGGTGCGGCAGACGATCCGGGCGGTGGCGCGGCGGCACCGGCTGCGGGTCTCCTTCGCGCCCGCCTACCTCCCCGAGGGCGTCGGCAACGGCGGCCATCTGCACCTGTCCTGCTGGCGCGACGGGGTGAACCTGCACGCCGGCGGCGCGGGCCGGTACGGCATGACGGCCGAGGCGGAGTCGTTCGTGGCCGGGGTCCTCGCCCACCTGCCCGGGCTGACCGCGGTGACCGCGCCGAGCCCGGCGAGCTACCTGCGGCTCCAGCCCTCCCAGTGGGCGGGGGTGTTCACCGCCTGGGGCCGGGAGACCCGCGAGGCGGCGGTGCGGATCGTCACCGGCACGGCGGGCCGCCGGGACCAGGACGCCAACATGGAGGTCAAACCGGTCGACCTGGCCGCCAACCCGTACCTGGCACTCGGCTGCGTGATCGCCGCCGGACTGGACGGCAGCACCACCGGCCGCCCCCTGCCGAGGGAGATCACCGGCGACCCGGCCCGGTACGGCCCCGAGGAGGCGGCGGCCCTGGGGGTGCGGCGGCTGCCGCGGTCGCTGCCGCAGGCGGTCGAGGAGTTCCGCGCGGACCGGGTGCTGCGGGCCGCGCTGGGCCCGGTCCTCGCGGACGCGGTGATCGCCGTACGGCTGGGCGACGCGGCGGCCGCCGAGGGGCTTCGCCCCGCCCAGCTGGCGGCGGCCTACCGCTGGGCGTACTGACGATGACCGCGACCGGACCCGTCCACGAGGCCCTCGCCGCGCTGCCGCTGGTGGACCACCACTGCCACGGCGCGGTGACGGCCTCCCTGACCGCCGGGGAATTCGCCTCCCTGCTCACCGAGGGCGCGGCCTGGCCCGGCGTCTCCCCCTTCGACACTCCCGTCGGCGTGGCCGTGCGCCGGCACTGCGCGCCCCTGCTGGACCTGCCCCGGCACGCCCCGCCCGCCGACTACGTGGAGCGGCGCGCCGCACTCGGCTGGCATGAGGTCAACCGGCGTTTCCTGACGGCGGCCGGCGCCGAGGTGTTCTGTGTGGACACCGGTTTCGCCCCGCACCCGCTGACCACCCCGGCCGAGCTGGCGGCGGCGTCCGGCGCCGTCGCCTGCGAGGTCGTACGGCTGGAGCGGGTCGCCGAGGCGGTGGCGGAGCGGGGGGTGGAGGCGGGCGAGTACCCGGCCGTCCTGCGCGCCGCCGCCGAGGAGGCGGTGCGCCGGCCGGGCGTGGTGGCGGTGAAGTCGGTCGCCGCGTACCGCACGGGCTTCGCCCTGGACCCGGAGCGCCCCACGGACGCGGAGGTGACTCGGGCGGCCCGGCACTGGCTGGCGCGCGGCGGCCCGCTCACCGGCCCGGTCCTGGTCCGGCACCTGCTGTGGACCGCCGTCGACCTGGGCCTGCCGCTGCAACTGCACACCGGTTTCGGCGACGCGGACCTGCGGCTGCACCACGCCGACCCGGCCCTGCTCACCGACTGGCTGCGCCGGACCGCCGGCACGGTCCCGGTGCTGCTGCTGCACTGCTGGCCGTACCACCGTCAGGCCGCCTATCTGGCCGCGGTTTTCGAACAGGTGCACCTGGACGTGGGCCTCGCCCTGCACCACACCGGTCCGGCCCGCTGCCGGGCGGTGCTGGAGGAGGCCCTGGAGATCACCCCGTTCCGCAAACTGCTGTACAGCTCCGACGCCTATGGTGTGGCCGAGTTCCACCACCTGGGCGCCCTGTGCTTCCGGCAGGGACTCGCCGCCCTGTTGCAGGACCGCGTGGACGCCGACGAGTTGAGCCTGGCCGACGCCCTGCGGATCGCGGCCTGGACGGGCCGCGACAACGCCCGCCGACTGTACGGACCGCCCGTATCCGAACCGGCCCGCGATTCCCGCGGACGCCCCGCCCGGAAAGTATGATCAAGCAATGTCTGACATGACCGAAACCACGCCCGGCTGGCTGAGCTCGGACGAGCTGGAAATGGCCAGGGCCCGCATGCCGATCCTGTACGTCGAGGCCGTGCCCGTCCGCGTGGACGACAGCGGTGAGGTCACCAGCATCGGGCTGCTGCTGCGCATCGGCCCGGACGGCACGGTCAGCCGGACCCTGGTCTCCGGCCGGGTCCTGCACCACGAGCGGGTCCGCGACGCGCTGCTGCGCCACCTGGAGAAGGACCTCGGCCCGGTCGCCCTGCCCCGTGTCCCCGCCTCCCTCCAGCCGTTCACGGTCGCGGAGTACTTCCCGACGGCCGGCATCACGCCGTACCACGACCCGCGCCAGCACGCGGTGTCCCTCGCCTACGTCGTTCCGGTGACCGGCGACTGCCGTCCCCGCCAGGACGCGCTGGACCTCGTCTGGTTCAGCCCCCAGGAGGCCGCCTCAGCGGCCGTGCAGAACGAGATGCCGGGCGGGCACGGGGCCCTGCTGAAGCAGGCCCTCGCCCACGTGGGCCTGGCCCTTTGACCTTCCGGGGACGGTCCGTCCGGACCCGGCCCTCCCGCCTGGGACACGGCAGGCGCTGATGCCACAATCGAAGACGGCACAGTGGTCGGGGGGTCGTGTCAGGAGACCGGCATGCACGGCTCGATCGAGGCCCTTCCCGAGCGGATCCGCCGGGACCGGCGGGCGGACCCGGCGCGGTTCCCGGGCCGGGTCCCGGCGCGGTTCCCGGGCCGCCGGGCGCGCGGGGCCGCGGGAGCGCCCTGATGGCGGGAGCGAGGAAAGGCCGCGAGCGGGAGGGGAGGAGGTCCCGGGAGCCCCTCCCCGACCTGCATGTGCGCCTGCGGTCCGAGCTGGTCCGGATCGACGAGCAGCTGCGCGCGCTGCTGTCGTCCATGGACCGGTTGCAGGGCCTGCTGGACGCCGTGGTGGCCATCAGCCGCGAGGTGGAACTGCACGCGGTGCTGCACCGCATCGTGACCACCGCCATGGACCTGGTCGGCGCCCGCTACGGGGCGCTGGGGGTGCTGGACGAGTCGGGAGAGCGCCTGGAGCAGTTCATCCCGGTCGGTCTCTCCGAGCGGGAGCGCGAGAACCTGGCCGGTACCGGTCCGCCCCGTGGTCTGGGGGTGCTGGGCCACCTCATCCACTACCCCGAACCGCTGCGGGTGCACGACATCGCGGCCCACCCGTCCTCCGCCGGGTTCCCGCCGGGCCATCCGCGGCTGCGCACCCTGCTGGGGGTCGCCATCAGCGTGCGCGGGGAGATCTACGGCGACCTCTACCTCTCCGAGCGGCTCGACGGGCAGCCCTTCGACGCGCACGACGAGAACATCGTCGTCGCCCTGGCCACCGCCGCCGGCATCGCGATCGAGAACGTCCGCCTGTTCGAACGGGTCCGGGTGGGGGCCGAGCAGTTCCAGCGACTGCTGCTGCCCACCCTGCCCGACCTGCGCCCCTTCACCGCCGCCGCCATCTACCGGCCCGCCGCCGAGCCCGGCCGGCTCGGCGGGGACTGGTACGACGCGATCCCGCTGCCCGACCACGTGCTCGCGGTCGTCATCGGTGACGTGGTCGGCCATGATCTGCACGCCGCCGCGGCCATGGCCGCCACCCGCAACATGCTGCGCGCCCTGCTGCTCGACCGGACCCGGCCGCCCGGGGCGGTCCTCGCACAGCTCGACCAGGTTCTGGAGACCGTCACCGACAGCCCGGTCACGACCACCACCCTGGCCCGCATCGAACCGGACGGGGCGGGCTGGCGGCTGCACTGGAGCACCGCGGGCCATGTCCCGCCCCTGGTGATCACCCGGGAGCGCGGCACCCTCTACCTGCTCGCCGAGCCCGGGCTGCCGCTCGGCGTGGACACCGCCCAGCCCCGCCCCGACCACGCCCGCCCCCTGCCCCCGGACGCCACCTTGGTCTTCTTCACCGACGGGCTGGTCGAGCATCCCGGCCACTCCATCGACGAGAGCCTGGACCGGCTCGCCGAGCTGGCCGCGGCACACGCCGGCCTGCCGCTGCCGGAGTTCGTCCGGACCCTGGCCGACCGGCACCCGAGCGACGGCCACGACGACATGGCCATCCTCGCCCTGCGCACCCCGCCCGGCTGACCCCCGCTCCCCCGGCCGGCCCCGCGCGGGAGGCATCCGCGTGCCGTGGCGCTGCCGTGGAGGAACCGCCGGAACCGGCGGATGATGGGCTGCGGGGCGATGTCGAGACGGAGGTCGCCCGAGATGGCTGACGCCCGGCACGGGAGGCTGCGGGGCAACGCCCTGACCGCCCTGGAGATCTGCGTCGTCGCGGCGCTGTACTTCGGTTCCGCCAAGGCCGGACTGCTCCAGCAACTGGTGCGCGGCCAGGTCACCCCGCTGTGGCCGCCGAGCGGTATCGCGGTGGCGAGCCTGCTGCTGTGCGGGCCGCGGGTCTGGCCCGGGATCGCGCTCGGCGCGTTCCTGGCCAACGTCGGGCTGGGTCCGTCGCTCCCGGCCGTGCTCGGCATCACCGCCGGGAACACCCTGGCCCCGGTCTGCTCCTGTCTGCTGCTGCGCCGCGCGGGATTCCGTGCCGAGCTGGACCGGCTGCGGGACGCGCTCGCCCTGATCTTCCTCGGTGCGTTCACCGGGATGCTGGTCAGCGCGACGACGGGCAGCGGGAGCCTCCTGCTGGCCGGGGCGCTGGACACGCACGGCTTCTGGCCGACGTGGTCGGTGTGGTGGACCGGTGACGCGATGGGCGTCCTGGTGGTCACACCGGTGCTGCTCGTCCTGCGCTCGGTACGCCGGCCACGGCACGCGCCGCCGTCCCGGTGGCTGGAGGCGCTGCTGCTCGTGGTGGCCACCGTCTGCGTCGGCCTGGTCGACACCGGCGGCAGGCCGTTGCTGTTCCTCGGTTTCCCGCTGCTGATCTGGGCCGCGTTCCGCTTCCAGCTGGCCGGGGCCGCGCCGTGCGCGCTGGCCGTGTCCACCTTCGCCATCGTCTCCGCGGCCCGGGGGACGGGCCCGTTCACCGACCACGACCTGCTCACCAACATGATCACCCTCCAGGCGTTCAACGGCTCAGCCGCGCTGACCGCGCTGCTGCTGGGGGCGGTCATGAGCGAGCGGAACCGGACCGAGCGGGAGATCGCGCGCGCGTGCGGCCAGCTCGCCGGGATGGTCGCCAGGATCACCACGGGCGACCGGCACCCGGTGCTCCCGGTCCGGGAGAGCGAGCCGGACGGGCAGACACCAAAAAGGCCGCCTCCCCGTGTCGAGAAGACGGCCTCCGACCTGCCGTGAAGCTGGTCGGGACGACAGTTCGTCGGGGCCGCGCACACCGTCCCGGCCCGGCTCAGGGCACCAGCACAACCCTGCCGAACACCTTCCCCGCGTCCGTCTCACGGTGGGCCGGCACCGCCTGGTCCAGCGGCAACACCGCATGCACGACTGTGCGCAGGTCCCCGCGCGCGGCGGCGGCGAAGTGGGACGACCGCACGGCCTGCCGGTCGGGGCCGGGCACGGTGTCAGAGCTGAAAGCGGCGAACGACAACGACTTGCGGAAGGCGTCCAGCAGCCGCATGCCGAAGTCCGCCGGCGGCTGCCCACCGACCACACCGACAGCCACGTACCGCCCGTTGGAGGTCAACTTGTCCAGGAAGGCGGGAAGCCGGGGACCCCCCACGACATCGATCACCACGTCGAAGCCCGCCGGTGCGTCCAGGCCGCCCTCACCGGAGCGGTCGAGGACATGGGTGGCGCCCAGATCCCGCAGGCGGGCGCCACGCTCCACCGACGAGGTGGTGACCGCCACCGCGCTCGCACCGCCCCTGGCTGCGAGCTGGACCGCCGTGATCCCGATGCTGCCCGCGGCACCGCGCACCAGCACCGTCTCGCCGGACGTGAAACGGGCCCGGTCCAGGGCGAAGTGGGCGACCACGCCGGAGCCGCCGAGGGTCACCGCGTCAGCGCCGGTCAGACCGTCGGGCAGCGGAAGGACGTCCTCGACCAAGGCGACGGCCTGCTCGGCGTACCCACCGGACAGGCCGGTGAACGCCCACACCCGCCGCCCGATCCACGAGGCGTCCACGCCCCCTCCCACCGCGGTGACCTTTCCCGCGACCTCGCTGCCGAGGACATGGCCCTCCCGGAAGCCGTAGGCGGCAAGCGCTCCCCGGCGGATCACGGCGTCCACGCCGCCCACCCCGATCGCCTCCGTGACGATCCGCACCTGCCCCGGGGCAGGAACCGGCACGGGCACATCGACGACCTCCAGGCCATCGGGGTCTCCGAACGTCCTGATCACGACGGCTTTCATCTCGGCTCCTCGGGTCGGTGGAAGGACGGATCGCAGGCGCTGCGGCCACGGGCGTCGAGCCGGCCACCACGGCCGGGGCATCACCGGCGAAATGCCGGGCGGAGCGGCAGCACCGCCATCGGACCGTAACGGACGCCCCCGTCCGTCTGGCTAAAGTGAGAGACGATGACCAGCCGTTTGCCTCGGACCATGCGCTCCGACGCCCGCGACAACCGGGCCCGCATCCTGGACGCCGCCCGCGCGGTGTTCGGCGCAGAGGGCCTGAGTGCGCCCATGCGCGAGATCGCCCGGCACGCAGGCGTCGGCCCCGCCACGCTGTACCGGCACTTCCCGGCCAAACGGGCACTGATCACGGAGACCTTCGCCGAGCAGCGGCGAGCCTGCCACGCCGCCGTCCGCGACGCCCTTGCGGACCCGGACCCCTGGCACGGATTCCGGAGCCTGATCGAGCGGATCTGCGAACTCCACGCGCACAGCCGGGGATTCGCCGACGCCTTCATGACGGCCTTCCCCGAGGCCATGGACTTCGCCGCCGACCAAGAGCAGACTCTGCGCGCGGTCGGAGAACTGGCCCGCCGCGCCCAGGAGACCGGCCGGCTGCGCCCCGGCTTCGTCGTCGACGACCTGATCCTCATGCTCATGGCCCACCGGGGCCTCCAAGGAACGCCGAGTGCCGCCCGGGTCGTGGCCTCCCGCCGCTTCGCCGCCTATGTGATCGAGGCGTTCCGCGCCGCACCGGAGACGGGAGCGCCTACGCCGCTGCCGCCGGCACCACGCCTACAGCTCACAGACTCGCCCGGCACGCCGTAGATTCCGTCACCCGCAGGTCCGTCAACCGCGCGGCGGGACAGCCTTGCCGGCGTTCCAGGGGGCTTTCGGAGGCACCGGGGAGCTGGCCAGGCTCCGAATGTTCGTGAGTTCCGGCAGCGGACCGCGAGGAACATCGGTCTCGGGGTTGAAGCTGCCGTTGCGGCAGCCTCTAGCGTCCTGGACAGGGCCGGAGAGACCGGCCCGGCGACACATGTGCGAGGGAGACGGTGATGGACTGGCCGATCGCGGAGGTCGCACGGATGTCCGGCGTGACTGCCCGGACCCTGCGGCACTACGACGAGATCGGCCTGCTCCCGCCCGCCCGAATCGGGACCAACGGCCACCGCTACTACGAGGAGCCCCAGCTGCTGCGGCTACAGCAGATCCTCGTCCTTCGGGCCCTGGGTCTGGGGCTGCCCGAGATCGGCCGGGTCCTGGCCGAGCAGGTCGACGAGGTGGAAGCGCTGCGCGGCCACCACCGGCGGCTGCTCGCCGAACGCGACCGCCTCGACGCCCTGGCCGGCACCGTCTCGCGCACGATCGCCGAACTGGAACAGTCCAGGAAGGACGGCCAACCCATGACCATCAACCGACCGGAGAACCTGTTCGAGGGCGTGACGCCCGCCCAGTACCAGGAGACCTTGCGCGACTTCCCCGAGCACGCCCAAGCGGTAGCCCGCCGGGTCGCCGGGATGAGCCCGCATGACGTCGAGGCCGGGCAGCGCGAGCGCACGGCTCGGATGGTCCGGCTGGCCGAACTCATGGCCGCCGGGCACCGGGTCGACGCCGAGCCGGTGCAGTCCGAGATCGACGCCCAGTACCGGACCCTGATCGCGCTGCGCACCGTGACCGTCGACGAGTACCGGGCCATGGGCCGCTCCTGCGTGGACAACGACGCCTGGCGCGCCGCGTACGAAGCGATCGCCCCGGGTCTGGCTGCGTACCAGCGCGACGCCATCGAGGTCTATGCCACCACCCGGCTGAGCTGAGCGCGGTGCAACAGCTCCGCCATCGACGCCCGGCGTCAGCCGCCGCCCTGGCAACCGCGTGACGGCGCGCCCGACGGGCCACCCGCATCCCGCCGCTCACCGACGCACGGTCGCAAGCGCTGCCGAAGAGTCGGTATCGGACCAGGTCTATCGACCTCCGGTGCCCGCGGACGGCATGCACGCCGTAGCGGGTGAAGTCGCCGGCGGTGCGGATCAGGCGCGGGCTGCTCCACAGGACCTGGGACGCGGCCGTGAGCCTGGTCCCCCACTGGTCCCCGGAAACGGTCGAGGGCCGGTTTCGGATTGCTCCGAAACCGGCCCTGAACTGCGACTCTCACGAGTCGGGACGACAGGATTTGAACCTGCGACCCCTTGACCCCCAGTCAAGTGCGCTACCAAGCTGCGCCACGTCCCGATGCCGTTTGACCTGGGGGTTTCCCCGGCCGAACGCGCAGGGAAACAATACCGCACTCGGATCGGTGATCGCGCGCGCCTTTCCGCCGTTGACCTCAAGCTTGGTTGAGGTCGCACGATCGTCGGTATGACGACCACCGCGGACCAGAGCCGTACCCACGGCTACGACGACCTGCCCCGGCTGATGGGCCTCATGACCGGCGACGAGAAGCACGGCCCGGCGGCCACCTCCACCCTTGACGTGCTGTGGGTGCTCTACGACCGGGTGCTCCGGGTGACTCCCGGGTCCCGGGACGACCCGGGCCGGGACCGGTTCCTGCTCGGCAAGGGCCACGGGCCCATGGCGTACTACGCCGTGCTGGCCGCGAAGGGCTTCCTGCCCGTGGCGTGGCTGCCCGGGTTCGGGACGTACGACTCCCCGCTCGGACACCACCCGGACCGGGTGCTGGTGCCGGGGGCCGAGATCGGCAGCGGGTCGCTCGGGCACGGGCTGCCGATCGCCGTGGGCACCGCGCTGGGCCTGCGCGCCCAGGGCCGGACCGGGCCCGCGGTCTGGGTGCTGACCGGGGACGCCGAGCTGGACGAGGGCAGCAACCACGAGGCGATCGCCTTCGCCGGACCCTCCGGACTGGACCGGCTGCACACCGTCGTGATCGACAACGCCTCCGCCGGCCACGCGCGTCCCGGCGGGATCACCGCCCGGTTCGAGGCCGCGGGCTGGTCCGCGGTGACCGTCGACGGGCGCGACCACCAGGCCCTGTACGCGGCGTTCACCGCGCCCCACCCGGGCCGGCCGCACGTGGTCGTGGCCCGAGTCGAGCCGAAGAACGCCTGACCCTCCCCCGCTCTTTCGAAAGGGCCCACCCTCATGGACACCATGCGTGACCGCTTCGCCGCCGTCGTCTCCGGGCTGTTGGACGAGGACCCGCGGGTCGCGGTCGTCCTCGCCGAGATCGGTGCCGACGGCTTCCGGGAGGCCGCCGGTCTGCATCCCGACCGGGTGATCAACGTCGGCATCCGCGAGCAACTGCTGGTCGGCGCGGCGGCGGGGCTGGCGCTCACCGGGCTGCGGCCCGTCGTGCACACCTTCGCCAGCTTCCTCGTGGAGCGGCCGTTCGAGCAGGTCAAACTGGACCTGGGACACCAGGACACGGGCGCGGTGCTGGTGAGCGCCGCCGCCTCCTTCGACTGGCCGGCCGGCGGCTTCACCCACATGGCGCCGGGCGACGTGGCCCTCCTGGACACGCTGGACGGCTGGACCGTGCACGCGCCCGGGCATCCGGACGAGGCCGGGACACTGCTGCGCCAGGCGGTCGCCGCGGGCGACGACAAGGTCTACGTACGGCTGTCCGCGCAGTCCAACCAGCGGGGGCGGGCGGTGGACGGCCAGCGCTTCGGGACCGTCCGCGAGGGCCGCTCGGGCGTCGTCGTCGCCGTCGGTCCGGTGCTGGACGCGGTCCTGGCCGCCACCGAGGGGCTCGACGTGACCGTGCTGTACGCGGACGACCGTACGGCCGTTCGACGCGGCCGGGCTGCGCCGGGCGACGGAGACGGCGGGCACGGACGTCGTGCTGGTCGAGCCGTACCTGGCCGGGACGTCCACCGCCGCGGTGAGCGAGGCGCTGTCCGACGTGCCGCACCGGGTGCTCGGCCTCGGTGTCGGCCGCCGCGAGCTGCGCCGCTACGGCACGATCGAGGAGCACGTGGCCGCGCACGGCCTGGACGCGGCGAGCCTGCGGGAGCGGATCTGCGGCTTCGTGGGCGCCGGACGGGTGCCGGCGGCCCGGTGAGCCTGCGGGTCAGCGTGCGGGGGTGCCCGGGTCAGTGCGCCGGGGCGCCCGGGTCGGCCCGGACCAGGTCGCGTATCGCCGGAACCGCCAGCAGGCCCGCGGCGCGGGCGACGGGCAGCATGGTGTCGCCGAGCCGGGCCACGGCCCGGGCCGTGAAGAACAGCCCGAAGTCCCGCGACCACAGGGCCGGTGCCCCGGCCTCGGTCCGCCGTACCCGCCGGCTGCCCGACCGACTGTCCGGCCGTCGCGCGGGAGCATGCCATCCCCCGGCCGCGCACACCGGGGTTCTCAGTCCTCCGGCGGCAGCCCCAGCGCGGGGTGGGCGTCCAGGAGGCGGGTCGGTGCGGCCTGGCGCCAGGAGTCGGCCAGGATCGCCCGCAGCTCCTCCTCGTCCTCCAGCGCGGCGAGTCTCGCTCTCACCCAGGCGAACTGGGCCTCGTGGTCGGCGATCCAGAACTTCCCCGGTTCGGCCAGCACCAGTTCGTCGCGCTCCACCTTGGGGCAGCGCACCGCGAGGGACGTCTCGTCCTCCGGGAGGGTCGCGAACATCTTCCCGGCCACCCGGAACGTCGGCATGCTCCAGGCGACCTTCTCCGTGGTGTCCGGCAGGGACAGGGCGATTCGGCGTACGTCTTCTGCGTCCGGCATGCCACGCACCGTAGCCCCTGCCACTGACAGTCCCCCGCCGGGGGCGTCCGGCCCTTGCCGGACAGGGGCCGGGGGGCCTCGGCGTCGGTCAGCGAACGCTCAGGTCTGCGCCGCCCAGTCGAGCGCCTCCAGCACCGGGCGGATCAGCGGATGCCCCTCCGCGCCCCGGCGGACGGCGGCGAAGACCCGGCGGGTCGGGGCGACGCCGTCGACGGGACGTACGACCACGCCGGCGAGGTCCATGCCCCGCAGCGCGGAGCGCGGGACGAGGGCCACGCCCGCGTCGGCCGAGGCGAGCGCGACCACGGCGCGGAAGTCGTCGGAGGAGTGTTCCAGCCGGGGCTGGAAGCCGGCGCTCTCGCAGGCGAGGACCACCACGTCGTGGCAGGGGTTGCCGGGGTACGGGCCGATCCAGGGGTCCTTGGCCAGGTCGGCGAGGGGCACCTCGGGGGCGTCGGCCAGGCGGTGGCCCAGCGGGACGACCGCGTCGAACGGCTCGGCGTAGAGCGGGACGTGGGTCAGCCGGGGGTCGTCGGCCGACGGCGCGCCCCGGTACTCGACGGCGACCGCCACGTCCACCTGCCGGTCCAGGACCATGGGCAGGCTCTCGTCGCCCTCGGCGTCCTGGACGCGGATGCGTATGCCGGGCGCCCGGGACGACAGGCGGGCCACCGCCGGGGCCACGACCTGGGCGATGCCGGTCGCGAAGGCCGCCACGGTGACCGTGCCCGCCTCGCCCGAGCCGTAGGCGGCCAGCTCGGCCTCGGCGCGCTCCAGCTGGGCGAGGACCGCGTTGGTGTGGCTGAGCAGGATCTCGCCGGCCGGGGTGAGCCGCACCCCCTTGGCGCCGCGCTCCACCAGACGGTGGCCGGTCTCCTGCTCCAGGGCCGTCAGCTGCTGGGAGACGGCGGAGGGGGTGAGGTACAGCGCGGCGGCCGCCGCGGTGACCGTGCGGTGGTCCGCCACCGCACGGAGGATGTGGAGCCGCCGTGCCTCGATCATGCTTCGATTATCCCAGGACTACGGCCCAGGTCAGGCGGCCAGCGCGGCGCGCGCCGCGATGAACGCGTCGACCGCGCGGTTGACGTCGTCCGTGGAGTGCGCGGCGGACAGCTGGACGCGGATGCGGGCCTGGCCCTGCGGGACGACCGGGTAGGAGAAGCCGATCACGTACACCCCGCGCTCCAGCAGCAGTTCGGCCATGCGGGCCGCCTCGGCCGCGTCGCCGATCATCACCGGGGCGATGGCGTGGTCGCCGGGGAGGATGTCGAAGCCGGCCTCGGTCATCCGGCTGCGGAAGAGGGCGGTGTTCTCGGTGAGCCGGACGCGCAGGTCGTCGGCGGACTCCAGCAGGTCGAGGACCTTCAGGGAGGCGGCGGCGATCACCGGGGCGAGGGTGTTGGAGAACAGGTAGGGGCGGGAGCGCTGGCGCAGCAGGGCGACGATCTCGGCGCGGGCGGCGACATAGCCGCCGGAGGCGCCGCCGAGCGCCTTGCCGAGGGTGCCGGTGATGATGTCCACACGGTCCATGACGCCGTGCAGCTCGGGGGTGCCGCGGCCGGTTGGGCCGACGAAGCCGACGGCGTGCGAGTCGTCGACCATGACCATCGCGTCGTAGCGGTCGGCGAGGTCGCAGATCTCGCCGAGCGGCGCGACGTAGCCGTCCATGGAGAAGACGCCGTCGGTGACGATCAGCTTGCGCCGGGCGCCGCCCTCGGTGGCCTCCTTGAGCTTGGCCTCCAGGTCGGCGAGGTCGCGGTTGGCGTAGCGGAACCGGCGGGCCTTGGACAGGCGGATGCCGTCGATGATGGAGGCGTGGTTGAGGGCGTCGGAGATCACCGCGTCCTCCTCGCCGAGCAGGGTCTCGAAGACACCGCCGTTGGCGTCGAAGCAGGAGGAGTACAGGATCGTGTCCTCCTGGCCGAGGAACGCCGACAGACGCGCCTCCAGCTCCTTGTGGACCTCCTGGGTGCCGCAGATGAAGCGGACGGAGGCCATGCCGTAGCCCCAGCGGTCCAGGGCGGCGTGGGCGGCGGAGACGACGGCCGGGTGGTCGGCGAGGCCGAGGTAGTTGTTGGCGCAGAAGTTGAGGACCTCGCCGGGACGGCCGCCGGCGGAGACGTGCACGGTCGCGGACTGCGGGGTGTCGATGACCCGCTCGGGCTTGTGCAGGCCGGCGGCGCGGATCTCGTCGAGGGTGGCGCGCAGGTCGTCGCGGACGGTGTCGAACATGGGGGCTCCTGAACGTGCTGACGGGGTGAGGGGGTGCGCGTGTCCGGGGTACGGGCTCACACGGTCCAGTCGAGGATGACCTTGCCGCCCTTGCCGCTCGCCGCGTCGGCGAAGGCGGCCTCGAACTCGCGGTAGTCGTAGCGGCCGGTGATCACGGGGGCGAGGTCGAGGCCGCCCTCCAGCAGCACCGACATCGCGTACCACGTCTCGAACATCTCGCGGCCGTAGATGCCCTTGATGGTGATCATCGAGGTGACGATCCGGGCCCAGTCGACCGGGAACTCCTCGGCGGGCAGGCCGAGCATGGCGATCCGGCCGCCGTGCGTCATGTTGGCGATCATCTCGCGCATGGCCTCGGGGCGGCCGGACATCTCCAGGCCGATGTCGAAGCCCTCGCGCAGCCCCAGCTCGCGCTGGCCGTCGGCGATGGTGGACCCGGCCACGTTGAGGGCGAGGCTCACCCCTATCTTGCGGGCGATGTCCAGGCGCTCCTCGCTGACGTCGGTGACGACGACGTTGCGGGCGCCCGCGTGCCGGGCCACGGCGGCGGCCATCAGGCCGATCGGGCCGGCGCCGGTGATCAGGACGTCCTCGCCGACCAGCGGGAAGGAGAGCGCGGTGTGCACGGCGTTGCCGAACGGGTCGAAGATCGCGGCGACATCGAGGTCCACGGGGACCCGGTGTACCCAGACGTTGGACGCGGGCAGGGCGACGTACTCGGCGAACGCGCCGTCGCGGCCGACGCCGAGGCCGACGGTGGCCCGGCACAGGTGGCGGCGGCCGGCCAGACAGTTGCGGCACTTGCCGCACACCAGGTGGCCCTCGCCGCTGACCCGGTCGCCGACACGGATCTCGGTGACGTCCCGGCCGACCTCGACGATCTGCCCGACGAACTCGTGGCCCACCACGAGCGGTGTGCGGATCGCCTGCTGGGCCCAGCCGTCCCAGGCCCGGATGTGCAGGTCGGTACCGCAGATGCCGGTCCGCATGACCTTGATCAGTACGTCACCGGGGCCGATGGCGGGCTCCGGGACGTCCGTCAGCCACAGTCCCGGCTCGGCCTTCTCCTTGACGAGCGCCTTCAACGCTACGGCTCCTGTGTGGTGAGGCCCGGCCCGCGGGCACGCCGAAGGCGCCCGCACCGGGTCAGAGGGGTGGAATCACCCTGCAATCTGCCGTACGCGCGAGTCCCGGTCCATCGAGCTTTTCTTAACCGGCGCCTCAGCTTTCCTTCAGGCCCCGCGCGACGGCCTGCCTGCCGCCGTCCGGGAAGCCGCCCACGTCAGAGGGGCAGACCGTCCGGCACCCCGCGTTCGAGGCGTACGACGAGGTCGGCGGCGAGCGCCTTGACGGTCTCCAGGCCCGCCCTGCCCCAGGTGCGGGGCGCTGTGTCGGCGGCGCACAGGGTGCCGAGCGCCCTGCCGGAGCTGTCGAGGAGCGGGGCGCCGAGGTAGGAGCGGATGCCGAACTCGTCGACGACCGGGTTGCCCGCGAACCGCGGATAGTCGCGGACGTCCTCCAGAACGAGCGCCTTATGGCGGACCACCACATGGGGGCAGAAACCATGATCGCGCGGCAGCACCCGGCCGATCTCGGCCCTGCTGCCGTCCTCGCGCACGACGGGCGCGGTGGCCGTGACGCTCAGTCCGGCGAAGAACTGATGCTCCTCGCCGATGAAGTTGACCATGGCGTAGAACGCGCCGGTGAGCTGCGCGAGGTGGCCGGCGAAGGCGTCGAGCGCGGGGTCGGCCCGGTCGGCGAGGCCGAGCCGGCGCAGCCGCTGCACACGGGCGGGGGCCTCCTTGTCCTCGGGGGTGAGCAGCAGACCCCGGACCGGCCGGGGCGGCTCGTAGCTCATGGCCGGGCTCCGGCGCTGTGGGAGTACCTCATATAGCGGCTCCGTGGGCGGTAGGACGGGATCACATGTGGGCGCCATGGCTGGGCGTGGTCGCCGGGGCATGGGAGAGCAGATGGCGTACGAGGGTGAGCAGGGTCTGCACACCGGAGCTGGAGATCCGGGCGTCGCAGCGCACCACCGGGATCTCCGGGTCCAGGTCGATGGCTGCCCGCACCTCGTCCGGGTTGTAGCGGTGGGCGCCGTCGAACTCGTTGACGGCGATGACGAAGGCGAGTCCGCGCTCCTCGAAGAAGTCGACGGCGGCGAAGCATTCCTGGAGCCGGCGGGTGTCGGCGAGGATCACCGCGCCGAGCGCGCCCTCGGACAGCTCGTCCCACATGAACCAGAACCGCTCCTGCCCCGGTGTGCCGAACAGGTACAGCACGTGTTCCGGGTCGAGGGTGATCCGGCCGAAGTCCATGGCGACCGTGGTCTCCATCTTGTTCTCGACGCCCTCGAGGCTGTCCGTGCCGACGCCGACCGTGGTGAGCAGCTCCTCCGTGCTGAGCGGCGCGATCTCGCTGACCGCGCCCACGAAGGTCGTCTTGCCGACCCCGAAGCCGCCCGCGACGAGGATCTTGAGCGCGGTCGGGAACGGGTCAGAGCTGTCGTCGTAGTCCATCGAGCACTGCCTCCAGCAGAGACCGGTCAGTGGGGGTGTGGTGGTAGGCGGGCGGCTTGGTGGTCAGCGCGCCGCAGTCGACCAGGTCCGAGAGCAGCACCTTGCCGATCACGGCGGGCAGTCTCAGCTGGGCGGCCACCTCGGCGACCGAGACGGGCGCGCGGCACAGGTCGAGTGCCTGCGCGTGCTCGGGGCCGAGGTAGCCGAGCGGGGTGACGCCGGTGGCCATCACCTGCGACATCAGGTCCAGGGCGATGCTCGGCTCGGTGCGTCCGTTGCTGACCGTGAAGGGGCGCACCAGCCGCCCGGCCGCGTCGTCCAGCCAGGGTCCGTCGCCGGCTGCGGCCACGCTCAGGGCCTCGTCGCGGCGGAGTCCACGGCGTGCTGCCGGGGGGCGGTCACCAGATAGGGGCGCACGCTCTTGACCAGCATCGCCATCTCGTAGCCGAGCACCGCTGCGTCGGCCTCGCGGCCGGCGAGGACGGCGAGGCAGGTGCCGGAGCCGGCGGTGGTGACGAAGAGCAGGGTCGCGTCGAGTTCGACGACGACCTGGCGGACGTCCCCGCCGTCGCCGAACCGGACGCCGGCGCTGCGGCCGAGGGAGTACAGACCGGAGGCCAGGGCCGCCATGTGGTCGGCGCTGTCGATGTCCAGGCCGTGCACGGACTTGACCAGTCCGTCGCAGGACAGGAGCACCGCGCTGCTGGTGTGGGGTACGCGCTGCACGAGGCCGCTCAGCAGCCAGTCGAGGTCGGAGGCGTGGGCGGTCGGCGCATCGCTCGCCATGGTGGATCGACTCCTTGGGGTCCTTGGGGTCCGCATGTCTGCGGGAGCGCTGGGGGTGGGGGTACGACGTGCGGGTGCGGACGTGCTCATCCGGCCGGGGCGCTCCCCCCGCTCCCGCCGCTCCCCCCGGCCCGGCCGGCGCCGCGGCTGCCGTCCGGCGGGGGCGCGTGGACAGGGGCGTGGGCGTGGGCATGGACCTGGGGTATGGGGGCCGGGGCGGGCGTCTGTTCGGGGGCCGTGGGGTCCGGGACTGTGTGGGGCGAGCCCATGTCGTGGGCGCCCATGTGCGCTGCGGCTGCGTGGTCTGAGGTGGTACGGCCCGAGGCTGTGTGGTCCAAGCCCCTGTGGTCTGAGGCTGTGTGGGCCGAGCCCCTGTGGTCTAAGGTGGTGTGGTCTGAGGCTGTGGGGGCCGAGCCCATGTCATGGACGCCCATGTGGTCAGACTCCGTGTGGCCGACGGCCGTCCGGGCAGACCCTGTGCCGTCGGAGCCCATATGACCGGAATGACCGGAACCCATGTGCCCGGAGCCCATATGGCCGGAGTCCATGGCGGGGACACTCCCATGCTCCAGCCCGTACCTCGGCTCCTCGTACCCCGACTCCACGTTCCGCTGCGCCTGCGCCTCGGCGAGTCCGATGCCGCGCCGGAACGCGGCCATCAGGCCGGGGTCGTGCCCGGCGACCCGGTCGGTGTTCTGGCGGGGCGCCGGGCCGCCGCGCAGTTGGGGCGCGATGTGCTCCTGGGCGCGCCTGCGGGGCAGCAGGGGCTTGTCGGCGGTGCCGCCGACCGTGCCGACGCGCGGGGCGGGCAGGACACCCGCGTTCGCCTCCACCACCGCCCGGCCCTCGGCGCTGACGCCGGGCACGGAATCGGCGACGGCGGGCCGACGCTCCCGCGCGCCGCGCACGGGCAGCGGGGCCGGGGCACCTTCGTGCCGTCCGCGCGTACCGCTCTCCGTGTCGCGCCGCCCGCTTCCGCGCTGTGCGTGGAGTCGCCGCCCGGTGGCCGGAACCGGCCCGGTGCCCCCGCCGGCCGCGGAGCCCGCCCAGGCCCCGGTGCCCCCGCCGGCCGCGGAGCCCGCCCAGACCCCAGTGCCCCCGCCGGCCGCGGAGCCGTTCCCGACGTCGGTCCCCGCCTCGATCTCGGTGGTGCTCCCCGCGACGGTCTCCGTGGCGTTCCCGGACACGGTGCCGCTCGCGGGCCGCGCGGCCGGTTCCCGCGCGGGTGGCGGCACGGGCACCGGTACCTGCCGTGACGCCCCGGTGTCCGCCTCCGGCGCGCTCCGCGTCCGGCCCAACACGGCCTGGGGAACGACGAGTACGGCCTGCACACCGCCGTAGATGTTGCTCTGGAGCCGCACGTGGATGCCGTGCCGGCGGGCTAGCTGGGAGACGACGTAGAGACCGATACGGCCGTCGGCCAGCAGGCTGGCGACGTTGACCTGGTCGGGGTCGGCGAGCAGGGCGTTCATCCGGTTCTGCTCGGCGACGGGCAGCCCCAGTCCGCGGTCCTCGACCTCCACGGCGAGCCCGGAGGTGACGAGGCTGGCGCGGAGCAGCACCTGGGTGTGCGGGGCGGAGAACACCGTGGCGTTCTCGATGAGTTCGGCGAGCAGGTGGATGACGTCGGCGACGGCGTGGCCGCGCAGTTCGCCGTCGACGGGCGGCACCAGTTTGACCCGGGGGTACTGCTCGACCTCGGCGATGGCGGAGCGCAGCACCTCGGTCATGCTGACCGGGTTGCTCCACTGCCGGCGGGAGACCGCGCCGCCGAGCACGGCGAGGTTCTCGGCGTGCCGCCGGATGCGGGTGGCCAGGTGGTCGACGTGGAACAGCCCCTTGAGCAGACCGGGGTCCTCGATCTCGTTCTCCAGGTCGTCGAGGATCAGGATTTCCCGGTGTACGAGCGACTGGAGCCGGCGGGCGAGGTTGACGAAGACCTCCAGTTTCTGTTCGCTGCCCGTACGGCTGGAGAGCTGGGCGGCCCGTACGACGGCGGTGACGGCGCCGTCGTGCGCGCGGGTCAGGTCGGCGGCGAGCAGTTCGAAGTCGTCGGCGTCCGCGGGGAGCCGGCGGCGCTGGCTGCGCCGCGGCGGGCTCTCGCCCCGGCGCAGCGCGTCGACCAGGGCGTGCAGGTCGGCCTCGCCCTGCGCGGCGGCGCGGCGGAGCGCGTCGACGCGGTCGGTGACCGAGCGGGCGGCGCGGTCGGCGGCCACGGCGGCGATCAGGATGCCGGCGACGGTCACGCCGACCGCCCCGGCGATCACGGCCCACAGGAGGGGGCTGGTGCGGGTGCCGGCGGAGCGGACGCTGAACAGCACCGCCGCGCTGGCGCCGAGCGCGACCGCGAGGGGCGGCAGCACGGCGAGCCGCATGAGCTGGGGCCGTATGTGCGGGTCGGGCAGTGCGGGGGCGGGTCGGGCGACCGGCCGCCCGTGCCGGCCGCCCTCGCGGCGGTCGGCGCGGGTGGCCGGTGCTCGGAGGTGAGACATCTGCGTCCTCGTACTGGTCCGTCGGGCCTGGTGTCCTCGTGCGGTGCGCTGCGGGCATGCGTCGATGCGGGCACACGTCATCGCGGCGTGGGCCGACCGGACCGGTGAGTCCGGCCGCGTGTCGCCCTACGGACACTCACAGTAGTTGCCTGCGCGCCCTGCTCGGTGGGCAGTTGGCGAAGTCCCCCGGGGAGCGTCCCGCTCTGGTATGAGGGGCCGTACGAAAGTCCGATGACCGCCGTTCGGCGGGCGACCGGACTCAGGCAAGATCGATCAGCGCTGGTCAGAAGTGGTCGCGGAGGGAAAACGGGTGAGTCGCGCCCCGTTCTCCTCCTCCGCGCCGAGCGCCCCCGCGCACGCCGCAGCGCGCTTCCCACCCACCCCGAAGGGGACCGGCGAGAACCCTGGGCAGCGGTCCGATTCCCAGCCTCCCATCACAGAGAGTGTTTGCTTTGGCCGTGGCCAGGCGGGCGGAGAAGCCGGAACGCACGGGCACACGACGAAGCGCACGTACAAAGTGCGTGCGCTACGCGGGTGTGCGGTGGCGAGCCCGAAGAGGCTGTCGTCCGGAAAAGGACAGCTCAGCGGTGGTGGACCTGTGTGGCCTCCTGGGCGGCCCGGCGCACGGTGGCGATCAACGGCGACCGTCTGACGCGCAGTTCGTCCGGATCGACGGACAGGGCGACACATCCGATCACGGTTCCGTCCGCACCGAGTACGGGCGCCGCCAGACAGGCCAGTCCCGGCCGGGCTTCCTCGACGTCCAGAGCGACTCCGGAACGCCGGATCCGCCGCAGTTCCTCGTCGAGTCGTGTGGCGGACGCGATCGTGTGCGGGGTGAACCGGCGCAGACCGGGCTCTTCCAGGTATCGACGGCGCGCTGCCGGGCTCGCGGCCGCCAGCGCGATCTTGCCGTGGGCGTAGGCGTGGGTCCGCGGATCGACCCCGACGCCCAGAGCGGGCCGTTCCTCACCTCGGGGACTGACGGTCCTGACGTCCGCGATCACCAGGCCGTCGCCCTGGAAGGCCACGTAGTTGGCCGAGGCGCGGGTGGCGTGCTGCAACCTCGCCAGCAGTCCGTCGATGCCGTCGTCCACACCCGTCTGCCGCTGGAACGAGCGGTGCAGGGCGGGGACCCGGTAGCCGAGTTCGTAGCCGCCGTCCGCGCGTACCAGGTATCCGCGTTGGGTGAGTGGGGTGAGCAGGGTGTACACGGTGGACAGGGCGCAGCCGAGACTGCGGGCCAGGGTTTTGGCCGATACCGGCCCGGCCGCCTCGGCGACGAGTTCCAGCACCTCGAGGATGCGCTCCGCTGCTCGCGGCCCGGTCTGACCGGGCATGGCGCCTCCCCTGCTTCGTTCGTCCCTGTTCCGCGTGCACGTGCCCCGATCGAGTCGGCCGCCGGCCCCGCTCCCGCCATTCTCGCAGGGGGAGCGTCACCCTCCCTGCCCACCGGGTGCGCCGACCTCGGCCGGGACGGACCCCGGGTGGTGCCGAGGGGTCGGAGACCTCGGCTTCCGCTCCTCCCCCGTGGCCGTCGTCATGCCTGACGGGGAGAGACCTCGGCCATCGGGGCCCAGCCCTCTCGGTCGGGTATCTCCACACTGACAATCTTCGGGGTCGCGGCGACGGCGTACGACATGGTCTCCATGGCCTGCCGGAAGTGGGCGGACTCGACGTGCTCACGACCCGCGTCGGCATCGCGGAACGCCTCCACGAGGACGAACTCGTTCGGGTCGTCCACGCTGCGGGACCACTCGAAGAACAGGTTGCCCGGCTCGCTCCGGGTGGCCTGGGTGAAGTCGTCGACGAGGTCGATCCAGTCCGCACTCCGCTCGGGACGGACGGGGAACTTTACGGTGATGAAGATCATCATGCACTCCTTCGCAGGGTGGGTCGGGGGGACGGCCGGGCTGTCACCGCGCGGCAGATCGGGAAGGAACCGTGCGGTGACGGTGTCCCCCCGGCGCGGTGGGGCGGCCTCTTCCACCCTGCCCCACCGCCGCCCGCCGCTGGAAATGTCCGGCGCCGCCGTTCCGTCCATGCCGGAATCGGTGGCCTTACTCGCCGGCCGGTGCCGCACGGGATCCGACGGTGGCGTCCCCGACGATTTCCCGCTCACGGTGGTCACACCGGGCGCCATGGCAGCTCCACCAGTCAGGGGGTACGTCCGGTGGCGACGCGATGCTGTGGCTGCGCGAGCTGCCGGAACGGAGTTCCGAGGCCGCTGACGACCCCCGTCGCCTGATCGCGGAGTCCGCAGGCGAGTTGTGGTGTCACCGGGCTGCCGTAGCGCCCGGCGTCACCGCCCGCCCGCGAGGTCGAGGTCGGCGTTGCTCGTCTCAGTCCCTGCCTCGACGATCCGAGGACGGCGCCACGGGTGTGCGATCGGCCCGGAGACGGTCTGCCACCACGCCTCCGCCGGCAGCTTGCCGGCGGGTTCGAAGGGCTCGCCCGGACGCGGCAGGGCCACCGCCTGGCCGGCCTCCTCGGCGGCCTCCTTGGTCCACTCCCCCGGCTCCGCCCAGGGGTGCGGGGCGAGGTTGAAGGTGCCCCAGTGGATCGGCAGCAGCACGCCGTGCGGCGCCCCGCCCTGGAGGTCGAGGTGGGCGCGCAGGCCCTCCTCGGGGGTCATGTGGATGTCGGGCCAGAACTCGCTGTACGCCCCGATCTGGATCATCGTGGCGTCGAACGGGCCGTGCGCGGCGCCGATGTCCTCGAAGCCGTCGAAGTAGCCGGTGTCGCCGCTGTGGTAGATCCGGTGCTCCTCGCCGGCGACGACCCAGGACGCCCAGAGGGTGTGCTGGGTGTTGCGCAGGCCCCGGCCGCAGAAGTGGCGGGCCGGGGTGGCGGTGAGGGTGAGGCCGCCGACCCGGGTGGACTCGTGCCAGTCCAGTTCGCGCAGCCGGTCCGGGGAGACGCCCCAGTGCTCCAGGTGAGCGCCGACGCCGAGCGGCACGGCGAACAGCGTGTCCGTGCCGGCCAGCGCCTTGATGGTGGGCAGGTCCAGGTGATCGTAGTGGTCGTGCGAGATGACGACCACGTCGACCGGACCGAGCGCGGCCAGCGGCAGCGGCACCGGGTGCAGCCGCTTGGGCCCGGCGAAGGGGAACGGGGAGCAGCGCTCGCCCCAGACGGGGTCGAACAGGACCCGGTGGCCGTCGATCTCGGCGAGCACGCTGGAGTGCCCCGCCCAGGTCAGCCGGAGTCCGGTCGCGGGCGGCTCGGCCAGGTCGGCGAAGGTCGTGGGGTGCACCGGGACGGTGCCCTTCGGCGCGCGCAGCGGCCGGGTGTCCTTGTCCAGGAACACCTTCGCGAGGTCCAGGGTGGAGCCGCTGGGCCGGGTGCGGGCGGGGCCTCCCGGGTTCTGGAAGACACCGTCCGCGAAGTGCGGGGAGCGGCGGATGCGTGCCAGGCGGTCACCGCCCGGGTCCGCCCCGAACGCGGCGGGCCGCAGCGCGCGCAGCCCGGAGCTCGCGGAACGCAAACCGGTCACGGTACCTCCTGGTGGAGTGGATCGAGGTGCTCCATTATGGTCGGCGCCCGCGGCGGTGCGGGCACGGCGGGGTGCGGCGGGGTGCGGCCGGCCGTCACCGGCGTGCGGTACGGCGTCCGCGGGGGTACCGGACGGCTTCGGCGGCGCCGGGGTGAGCCACTAGGGTGACGGGGTGGCGAGAGTGCGGTTGAGCGTGGCGGAGCGGCGGGAGGAACTGCTGCGGGCCGCCATCGAGCAGATCGAGGCGCGGGGCGTGGCGGCGGTCAGGATCGCCGACGTGGCCGCGGTGCTCGGCGTGAGCAACGCGCTGGTGCTGTACCACTTCTCCACGAAGGAGAAACTGGTCGCCGCCGCGTTCGCGTACGCGGCGGAGGACGATCTGGCGCGGCTGCGCAAGCTGGTGGGCCGGCGGACGACCGCGCTGCGCCGGTTGCGGTCGGCCGTGCGCTGGTACGCGCCGACGGGCCAGGCCAAGGGCTGGCGGCTGTGGATCGAGGGCTGGGCGGTGGCCCTGCGCGAGCCCGCCCTGCGGGAGGTCACCCGGGACCTGGACCGGCAGTGGAAGGCGGCGATCACGGAGGTCATCGCGGAGGGTGTGACGGCGGGCGAGTTCGCCTGCGCGGACCCGGCCGGTGCGGCGCTGCGGCTGACGGCGCTGCTGGACGGGCTGGCCGTGCAGCTGACGTCGTACCCGGGCGCGGTGCCGCGGTCCCGGGCGCAGCGCTGGGTGGACGACGCCCTCGCCCGGGAACTGGGCCTGGACCGCGCGGCGTTGACCGGACGGGAGCGGTGAGCGCGCCGGCCGCGTCCCGGGCCGCCGCAGCGGGCGGTCCGGGGCGCGGCCGGCGGGGTCAGGCCACGGAGGCGATGCGCATCTTGATGTCGTCCGGCGAGAGGGCGCCCTTGGCGGTCACGTGGTCGCCGGAGGACTCGCCGCGCAGCCGGCGTCCGATCCAGGGGACGAGGTACTCGCGCGCCCACTGGACGTCGTCGCGGCGGATGTCCAGGGTGCCGCGGGGCGGCAGCGGCGGCCAGGGCTGCTCCGGGTCGGCCGGGACGTCCAGGCCGAGGGCCTGTCCGGCGCGCAGCGCCACGCGCGTGTGCCCCTCGGGCGAGAGGTGCAGGCGGTCGCTGTCCCAGGCCCTGCGGTCCTGTACGGACTTCAGGGACCACAGGTCGAGCACGGGGCAGCCGTACCGGTCGGCGATGGCGCGGACGTGCCCGTTGTAGGTGGCGATCTTGCCGCGCAGGTGCTTGAGGACGGGTACGCCACGGGTGTCGAAACCGGTCGTCACCAGCACGGTGCCGGCGGCCTCGGTCAGCCGGGCCACGGCGCGTTCGAAACGCTCGGCCACCTCGTCGGGATCGGTGCCCGGGCGGATGATGTCGTTGCCGCCCGCGCAGAAGGAGACCAGGTCCGGGGCCATGGCGGCGGCCTGCGGGAGCTGGTCGGCCACGATCTGGTCCAGGAGTTTGCCGCGCACGGCGAGGTTGGTGTACTGGAAGTCGCCCTCGGGGCGCCGGTCGGCGAGCAGCACCGCGAAGCGGTCGGCCCAGCCCACGAACGCCCCGTCCGGCCCGGGGTCGCCGACGCCCTCGGTGAAGCTGTCCCCCACCGCCACGTACGACCCGATCACTGATCTGTTGTCACTCTTCGAATCGTTTGCCACGGCGGACCATGATTCACCTTGGGATGTGACCTACGCGACCGTAAGGCGGGGTTGACGAACGGTGATATAAGCCACTCGTAAAGGTTGGGCGATCTCAGGAATACGGCCGCCCGCGCGGCTGTTGGAGCCGGGCGCGCCGAAGGCCGGACCCGGGATCGCGGGTCCGGCCTTCGACGGGGTGCCGGGCGGGTGCTGCGGGGGCGGCGGTCAGCCGACGGAGACGCCGTGCCCGCGCAGGTAGCCGAGCGGGTCGATGTCGGAGCCGTAGTTCGGCGTGGTGCGGATCTCGAAGTGCAGGTGCGGGCCGGTGACGTTGCCGGTGGCGCCGGAGAGGCCGATCTGCCGGCCCGCGGTCACGGCCTGGCCGGCCGAGACGAACAGCCGCGAGAGGTGGGCGTACTGGGCGTACCGGCCGTCGTGCAGCTTGATGACGACCTGGTTGCCGTAGGCGCCGCCCCAGCCGGCGGAGACGACGGTGCCCGCGCCGACGGCCTTGAGGGGGGTGCCGGTCGGCACCACGAAGTCGACGCCCGTGTGGTGGCCGCTGGACCACATGCCGCCGGCCACGCGGTAGGCGGTGCCTATGGGGGCGCCGGTCACCGGGAGGGTGAAGCCGGTGGAGACCCGCCGTGCGGTGCCGGACCCGGTGGGCCGGTGGGCCTGGGACGCACGCGGGCGGTGGGCGGGCTTCACCGCGGTCCTGGTGTGCCGGGGCGCGGCCTTGGTGTGCTGGGGCGCGGCCTTGGCGGGGCGCGGCGCGGTCTCGGTCTGCCGGGACGCGGCGGTGTGGGCGGGGGCCGGCGCCGCCTTCTTGCCGAGGGTGAGTGCCAGACCCGGGTGGATGAGCGACGGGTCGGCGCCGACCGCCCGCCGGTTGTCGTCGTAGAGCCGCTGCCAACCGCCGCTGACGTGCTGCTCGGCGGCGATCTTCGAGAGGCAGTCACCGCTGCGCACCTTGTACACGCGCACGTCCGCGCGCGCCGTGGCGGCGGTCTTTGCGGCCTTCTTCGCCGTCTGGATCTGCACGGTCATCCCGGAGCCGGACGGGGCAGCCGGGGTCGTGGTCTTCCCGGAGGCGGACGGGGCCGCCGGGGTCGCGGCGTGGGATTCGGCCGCTCCGAGGAGCGGGAGGGCCAGGGCGGCGCCGCCGGTTCCGGCGACGGCTATGGAGCGGGAAAGACGCGGGGTCTTGGCGCGTCGGTGCTTACCCTTGCCGGGCATGGCGCGATCCTCTCCGACGCCTGCGAGGTCAGCTGTCGGGTTCGGGCTGGAGCCGCCCGGCCGTGCGCGGACGGCTGCACCCCTGGCCTGTCGCGGAGACCGGGACAGGCAGTCGCACCTGGTGGTCCCCCGCTCCTGCCGGGCACGGGTCAAGTGTGTGGGGACTCCGGGCGGCGGCAGGATTCGGCGTTCCGTCCGGATGGGTGGATGGCGAAAGTAAGCGAGCGGGAGGCGCCGAAACAAGCGCTTGGGCGCCGGTGTTGGAGCCCCGGGCGGCGAGTCGAGGGGAGGGATGATCACCGAGCGTGCACCTCCGTGCCGCCGGACCGGTGATCGCCCATTTCAGCGCGTTTATTGCATGGACATGACGTGCAACGCACGGTCACTGATGTGACGCTCGTCACGCACCACTTCCCTACACCCCTTTATTTCGCAATCAATCCCCACAAAGACGCTATTACGGACACGGGTCTCATCTGCGGCGCAGCCGGAACACCGCCGCGTCCAGGTCACCCGTGAGTCCGGTGCGCAGCCCGTGGTGCAACAGCACCGCCCCCCGGTGCACTTCGCCCGTCTCCCGGCACTCGTACGACGCCGACGGGTCGAGTCCGCGCAGCCGCACCGCCGGGACCGGCTCGCCGTAACTCTGCGCCTGGAGCCAGGCGAGGACGACGGCCTCCTCGTCCCGGACGTACTGCACGGCGCTGAGGCCGCCCGCCGGGCGCCGCAGCCGGTACAGCTCGCCGTGCTGCACGACCGGGCGGATCTCCTTGTACAGCTCCACCCAGGCCCGGGCCTCGGCCAGTTCGTCCGCGCTCCACTCCGTCAGATCGCCGCCGACCCCGAGCACGCCCGCCATGGCGCTGACGAACCGGAAGCGCAGTGAGCTGACCCGCCCGTTGAGCTGGGTGTTCGGACTGTCGGTGACCCAGGCCGCCATGACCCGGGCGGGATGGAGCTGGGTGAAGCCGTGCTGGATGGCGAGCCGGTCCAGCGGGTCGGTGTTGTCGGAGGTCCACACCTGGTCGGTGCGGCTCATGATGCCGAGGTCGATCCGGCCGCCGCCGCCCGAGCAGGACTCGAAGGCGACCTGGGGGTGGGCGGCCCGCAACCGGTCCAACAGGGCGTACAGGGCGCGGACATGGTCCACCCACAGGCGCTGCGGATACGGCTCCCCGGGCCAGCCGGCGTCGGTGAAGCAGCGGTTGAAGTCCCACTTCACGTAGTCGATCGGGGCACTGGACAGCAGGGTGTCCAGCCGCTCCCACACGTACTCCTGGACGTCCTCGCGCGCGAGGTTGAGCACCAGCTGGTTGCGCAGTTCCGTCCGCGCGCGTCCCGGCTGGTGCTGCACCCAGTCGGGGTGGGCGCGGTACAGCTCGCTGTCCGGGTTGACCATCTCGGGCTCGACCCAGATGCCGAACCGCATGCCCAGGCCGTGCACCCGGTCCGCCAGGGGCGCCAGGCCGTGCGGGAAGCGGTCGGGGTTGGGCGTCCAGTCGCCGAGGCCTGCGCGGTCGCTGGTGCGGGCGCCGAACCAGCCGTCGTCCACCACGAACAGCTCGATACCGATCTCGGCGGCCCGGCGGGCGAGGGCGGCCTGCTGCTCCTCGGAGATGTCGAAGGTGGTCGCCTCCCAGGAGTTGAACAGGACCGGCCGGTCCCGCCCGGCGTCCGGGATGACATGGGCGCGCTGGTAGGCGTGCCAGGCGCGGCTCGCGCCGCCGAAGCCGCCGTCGCTCCACAGGCCCGCGAAGACCGGGGTGGTGTACGACTCCCCGGGCTGAAGGAGCAGCAGGCCCGAGTCGTCGTACCCGGCGCCGCCGGTGATCTGCACTCGCGCGTCGGGGAGTTGGGCGACCGCGATGCGCCAGGAGCCGGACCAGCCGAGCGCGCAGCCGTAGACCTCGCCGCGCTCCTCGGTGGCGTCGGTGTCGAGGGCCACCCAGGGCAGGTGCTGGTGGCTCGTGTGGCCGCGGCGGCTGCCGAGGACCTTCTCCCCGTAGGTGAGGGGGGCGGTGGTGAGCCGGGACTCGGCGGCCCAGCGGCCGTGCAGCTGGGACAGCCGCCAGCCCTCGCGGTCGGGCAGGGTCCAGGTCGCCGCGTCGGCCCGCAGCAGCTCCACGCGCGCGCGGCCGCCGTTGTCGACCGTCACCCAGCGCTCGACGACGTCACCGCGCATCCGGTAGTGCAGCGTGATGCCGACGCCGTCGTCGTCGAAGCGCAGCCGCAGCTCGCCATCCTCTTCCTGATGGCCCGTGAAACGCCACTCGGTGCCGCGGCGTTCGGCGGTGCGGACGGACAGGGCGGGCCGGACGAAGCGGGGGCCGCCCTCGACCGGGTACTCCTCACGGCCGTCGAGCGGCGACTCGAAGGGCCAGTAGCCGGGCAGCGGGCGCGCCGCGAGCGCCTCGGCGTCGGCGAGGGCGATGCGCGGCCCCCAGTGCAGGTGCAGCAGTTCGTCCGTGTCGGTGAGATGCACGGCATAGCTGCTGCCGGGGCCCGACAGGAGCCAGGTGCGACCGTCTTCGGCGATGTCCAGCATCGAGACCTCACAAGGGCCGACAGATACGCTCAAGTGCCAACATCATCAAGGGCCGTGGACCGTCTGACAATGCCTGTGGTCAACTCGCCGTCCGGCGAAATCCATGTCGTATGGTCGACGCAGCGCCCGACGGTGAGCCGCGCCGGCGGGACCGACCGGGAGGAGCCCCCCGTGACGCAGCAGGCCCCGTCGACCGAGCCGGAACTCTCCGGAGTGCGCAATTTCCGTGACGTGGGCGGGCTGCCCACGGTGGACGGGCGGCGGGTGCGGCAGGGCGTGCTGTACCGCAGCGGCCACCTCGCGCACGCGACGGAGGAGGACGCGGCCTTCCTCGCCTCCCTGGGCCTGCACACCATCTTCGACTTCCGCAACGCGGCCGACCAGAAGCTGGAGGGCCCCGACGTCGAGCTGCCCGGCGTGCGGAACGTGAACCTGCCGCTGACCGACCCGGCGGACGGCGCCGAGTTCTGGAAGATGGTCCGGGACGGCGACCTCGACCAGTTGCGCGCGATCCTCGGCGATGGCAAGGCGGCGGCCCGGATGGCCGCCTCCTACCGGAGCATCGTCAAGGAGCGCACCGCCGAGCACTCCCGGGTGCTGGCCGCGCTCGCCGAGGACAGCGTCCCCGCGCTCATGCACTGCGCGGCCGGCAAGGACCGGGCGGGCATCTCCGTCGCGGTCACGCTCCTCGCCGTGGGCGTCGAGCGCGAGGCGATCACCGCCGACTACCTGGAGTCCAACGCCAAGCACCGCCGCTACCGCATCCGCCGCGGCGGCGGCGCGGGGACGGCGTACTCGCCCGAGGTGATGGATCTGCTCGACCCGCTCTTCGACGCCCGCGCCGAGTATCTGGAGGCGGCCTTCGCGAGCATCGAGGAGACCTGGGGCGACACCGAGACCTACCTGGCCCGGGGCCTCGGGCTCACCCCTTCGACCCGCGAGCGCCTGCGCGAGCGCCTGCTGGACTGACGGCGGCCGGCGACGGCCGCCCGCCAAGGCGAGGTGCCGGTGTGCGGGTCAGCTCTTGGCGCCCACCGCGAACAGCAGGTAGAGGAACGCGGCCAGGACGTGCCCGAGGGCGATGTAGATGAGCAGCCGGATCCACAGGGAGCGGGGGAACTTGGTCTCGAAGTTGCTCATGGCAGCTCTCCGGTCAGCGGGCCCAGGCACAGGGTGGCCGTAGGGCTCTGCAAGAGGGTGTGGACGAACAGCAGTTCCACGCCGTCGTGGTCCTCGGCGGCGAGGCGGTGCGGGGTGAGCGAGTCGAAGTGCGCGCTGTCACCGGAGCCGAGCAGGTGCGCGGTGTCCCCGAGGCGCAGCCGCAGCCGCCCCTTGAGGACGTAGACCCACTCCTCGCCGGGGTGGACGCGCACGATGTCGCCCTGCGAGCCGTACGGCACCCGCACCCGCAGGGCCTGCATGCCGCGGCCGGGCGCTCCGGCCTGGAAGTACGTCCATCCGCCGGCCCGGGTCGGCTCCATGTCGGAGGCCCGCACGATCGAGTCCCGGTCGGCGACCGTCTCGCCGAGCAGTTCCGAGACGGTCGTACCGTAGATACGGGCGAGCGCGAGGAGCATGGGCAGCGACGGCTGGCGCTGCCCGGTCTCCAGCCGGGAGAGATGGGCCGGCGAGAGACCGGCGGCGCGGGCCGCGGCCTCCAGCGTGAGGCCGGCGCGCCGGCGCAGGGCGCGCAGCTGCGGCGCGACGGAGGGAAGTCCGTCGTCCGGAGCCGCCGGCGGCGCGGCGTCTGAGGCGTTCATGCCTCCATTTCAGCCCGATCTTGCCTCTGCGGCAATTTCTTTGCCTCTGAGGCAAGAACGTCCGCGCCCCCCGGCGCACTCCCCCGGCACGGTCAGCGGTTGGCCACCGCCTGCTTGATCAGGGTCTTGCCGAAGTCCCACATCAGGCCGCCGCCGCTGTGCGCGTCGTCCATCACGGCGGTGAAGGCGGCCACGAACCGGTCCACGTCGGCCTCGTCGAGGACCAGTGGCGGGATCAGCTTGATCACCTCGAGGTGGTCGCCGGAGACCTGGGTGAGGATCCGGTGCTTCTGGAGCAACGGTACGACGACCATCTGGGCGAACAGTCCCTTGCGGGCCGTCTGGAGCATGGTCCAGCGGCCGCGCAGCTTCAGCGAGGACGGCTTGCCGAACTCGATGCCGATCATCAGGCCCCGGCCGCGGACGTCGGCGAGCAGTTCGTAGGTGTCGATCAGCGCGGTGAGCCGGGACTTCAGCAGCTCGCCCGTGCGGCGCACGCCGGCGACGATCTGCTCGTTCTCCATGACCGACAGCACCGCGAGGCCGCACGCCATCGCCTGGGCGTTGGCGCCGAAGCTCGCCGAGTGCACCAGCACCCGGTCCATCGACGAGTAGACCTTCTTGAAGATCCACTCCTTGCCGAGGGTGGCGCCGACCGGCACGTAGCCGCCGGACAGCGCCTTGGCCACGCACACCAGGTCCGGTTCGACGCCGTCCTCGTGCTGGTAGGCGTAGAAGTCGCCGGTGCGGCCGAGGCCGGTCTGCACCTCGTCGGCGATGAGCAGCGCCTTGTGCCGGTGCAGCAGCTCCTGCGCGGCGCGGAGATAGCCGGGCGGCGCCTCGTGCACACCCTTGCCCTGGATCGGCTCCACGATCAGGGCGGCCACGTCGCCCTTGCGCAGTTCCCGGGCCAGCGCGTCCAGGTCGCCGAGCGGTACGGCGGTGTCCGGCAGCAGCGGGGCGAACCCGTCGCGGAAGCCGGCCTCGCCGTTGACCGACAGCGAGCCGGTGGTCAGGCCGTGGAAGGCGTGGTCGCAGTAGAGGACCCTGGGCCTGCCGGTGGCGTACCGGGCGAACTTCAGGGCCGTCTCGACCGCCTCGGTGCCGCTGTTGCCGAAGAACACCCGGTCCAGGTGCGGACTGTGCGCGAGGAGCCGTTCGGCGAGCAGGCCGGGCAGCGGCTGGCAGTCGAACCGGGTGAGGTCGGCGAGGTCCAGGTCCAGCACGTCGTGCAGCGCCTTGCGGACGACCGGGTGGTGCCGGCCGAGGCCCATCACCCCGAACCCGGCGAGCATGTCGAGGTAGTCGCCGCCCTCCGCGTCGAAGAAGTGCGCTCCCTCCGCGCGCTCGTAGACCTTGTCGAAGCCGATGGTGTGCAGCATGCGCGGGAGCTGCGGGTTGAGGTGCTTCGCGTGCAGCTCGTAGCGTTCGGCTCCGCGCTCGGCGAGCAGGGCGCCGAGGTCGAACTCCGTGGTCATTCACTCTCCTTGACTGTGCCGCCGGCGTCCCGGACGGCCAGGCTCGCGCTGATCCGGCCGGCGATCTCGACCGGTGTGAGGCCGATGTCGGCCAGCACCTCGCCGCGCTTGGCGTGCGCGAGGAACTGCTCCGGGATGCCGAACCGCCGTACCGGCACGTCCACGTCGGCGTCGCCGAGGGCCAGTGCCACGGCCGAACCCACGCCCGCGGCCCGGCTGTTGTCCTCCACCACGGCCACCAGCCGGTGGCCGGCCGCGAGGCCGGGCAGCGCGGGGTCGACGGGCTTGACCCAGCGCGGGTCCACCACCGTGCAGCCGATGCCGCGGGCCTGAAGCAGCTCGGCGGCCCCCAGGCACACCGGTGCCATCACGCCGACGGCCACCAGCAGCACCTCGGGGCGTTCCGCGCGGTGCAGCACGTCCATGCCGCCGACGTGGCCGACCGCCGGGATCCGCGGGCCCGCGGACTCCTTCGGGAAGCGGACCAGGGTGGGCGCGTCGTCCACGGCGACGGCCTCGCGCAGCTGGGCGCGGAGCTGGTCGGCGTCGCGCGGGGCGGCGATCCGCAGGCCGGGGACGACCTGGAGGACGGACATGTCCCACATGCCGTTGTGGGAGGCGCCGTCGGTACCGGTGACGCCGGCCCGGTCCAGGACGAAGGTGACCCCGCAGCGGTGCAGGGCGACGTCCATCAGCAGCTGGTCGAAGGCCCGGTTGAGGAAGGTGGCGTAGACGGCGACGACCGGGTGCAGCCCGCCGGTGGCGAGCCCGGCGGCCGAGACGGCGGCGTGCTGCTCGGCGATGCCCACGTCCCACACCCGGTCCGGGAAGCGCTCGGCGAACCGGCCGAGGCCCACCGGGTGCAGCATGGCCGCCGTGATCGCCACGACGTCCTCGCGCTCCTCGCCGATCCTGACCATCTCCTCGCCGAACACGGAGGTCCAGGAGGGGCCGCCCGAGGGGGCGAGGGGTTCGCAGGTGAGCGGGTCCATCACGCCCACGGAGTGGAAGCGGTCCTCCTCGTGGGCGAGCGCCGGTTCGTAGCCGCGGCCCTTCTCGGTGAGGCAGTGGACCAGGACGGGGCCGTGGAAGCGCTTGGCACGGCGCAGCGCGGACTCGACGGCCCCGATGTCATGGCCGTCGATCGGACCGAGGTACTTCAGCCCCAGGTCCTCGAACATGCCCTGCGGGGCGAAGGCGTCCTTGAAGCCCTTCTTGGCGCCGTGCAGGGACTCGTAGAGCGTGCTGCCGACGACCGGGGTCCGCTGGAGCACCTCCTTGCCCCAGGCGAGCATCCTCTCGTAGCCGTCAGTGGTGCGCAGGGCGGCCAGGTGGTTGGCGAGGCCGCCGATGGTGGGGGCGTAGGAGCGTTCGTTGTCGTTGACGACGATGATGAGCGGCCGGTCCCGGGCCGCGGCAATGTTGTTCAGGGCCTCCCAGGCCATGCCGCCGGTCAGCGCGCCGTCGCCGATGACCGCGACCACATGGCCCTTCTCGCCCCGTACCCGGTTGGCCTTGGCAAGGCCGTCGGCCCAGCCGAGCGCGGTGGAGGCGTGGCTGTTCTCGATGACGTCGTGCGGGGACTCCTCGCGCGAGGGGTAGCCGGACAGGCCGCCCTTGCCGCGCAGTTTCGAGAAGTCCTGACGGCCGGTCAGCAGCTTGTGGACGTACGCCTGGTGGCCGGTGTCCCACAGGATGCGGTCGACCGGTGACTCGAAGACCCGGTGGAGCGCGACGGAGAGTTCCACCACTCCCAGGTTGGGCCCCAGGTGACCGCCGGTTCTCGACACCGCCTGCACCAGGAACTCGCGTATCTCTCCGGTCAGTTCACCGAGTTCCGCCTGGGACAGCGCCTTCAGCTCGCGTGGTCCGCGGATGCTCTCCAGAATGGTCAACTCTCGGGCCCCCTCTCGGTCCGTGCCTTGCCTCAACCCGCGTGGTCCGCGGGGTTCGTCCGCTCGGCGAGTTTCATCGCCTCCTCGATGAGGGTCTCCACGATCCTCGACTCGGGGACGGTCTTGACGACCTCGCCCTTCACGAAGATCTGCCCCTTGCCGTTGCCCGAGGCCACCCCCAGGTCGGCCTCCCGGGCCTCGCCCGGGCCGTTGACCACACACCCCATCACCGCGACCCTGAGCGGTACCTCCATGCCCTCCAGGCCCGCCGTGACCTCCTCGGCGAGCTTGTACACGTCGACCTGGGCCCGGCCGCAGGACGGACAGGAGACGATCTCCAGCCGCCGCTGCCGCAGGCCCAGCGACTGGAGGATCTGGAGGCCGACCTTGACCTCCTCGACCGGCGGCGCGCTCAGCGAGACGCGGATCGTGTCGCCGATGCCCCGGGACAGCAGCGCCCCGAAGGCCACGGCGGACTTGATCGTGCCCTGGAAGGCCGGGCCGGCCTCCGTGACCCCGAGGTGGAGGGGGTAGTCGCACTCCTCGGCGAGCTGCCGGTACGCCTCGACCATCACGACCGGGTCGTTGTGCTTGACCGAGATCTTGAGGTCCCGGAAGCCGTGCTCCTCGAAGAGCGACGCCTCCCACAGCGCCGACTCGACCAGCGCCTCGGGGGTGGCCCTGCCGTACTTCCGGAGCAGCCGCCGGTCCAGGGAGCCGGCGTTGACCCCGATCCGGACCGGTGTGCCGTGGTCCTTGGCGGCCCGGGCGATCTCCTTGACCTGGTCGTCGAACCTCTTGATGTTCCCCGGGTTCACGCGGACCGCCGCACAGCCGGCCTCGATGGCCGCGAACACGTACTTCGGCTGGAAGTGGATGTCCGCGATCACCGGGATCTGCGACTTGCGGGCGATGGTCGCGAGGGCGTCCGCGTCGTCCTGCGTGGGGCAGGCGACGCGGACGATCTCACAGCCGGACGCGGTGAGTTCCGCGATCTGCTGCAAGGTGGCGCCGATGTCCGACGTACGGGTCGTCGTCATCGACTGCACCGACACCGGGGCTCCGCCCCCGACCGCCACCGGCCCGACCTCCAGGCGCCGCGACTGCCGCCGCGGCGCGACCGGACGGGCCGGCACCTCGGGAACGCCCAGGGGGACGACGGTCACCGTCTCACTCCCGGTTCCCGGAGACGGTCTCGCGCATCGCCCGCAGGGACTCCTTCAGGGAGCCCATGGTGGCGAGGACGGCGGTGGGCTCGTAGCCGCAGTGCGCCATGCAGTTGTCGCAGCGCGGGTCCTTGCCGCGGCCGTACTTGTCCCAGTCGGTCTTCTCGACCAGTTCGCGGTACGTCGGCACGTACCCGTCGCTCATCAGGTAGCAGGGGCGCTGCCAGCCGAAGAGCGAGTAGTTCGGGATCGCCCACGCGGTGCACGGGAAGTCGACCTTGCCCTCCAGGAAGTCCAGGAAGAGCGGGGAGTGGTTGAGCCGCCACTTCTTGCGGTTGCCGCCCGCGAATGCCTTCTTGAACAGCTCGCGGGTCTGCTCCACACCGAGGAAGTGGTCCTGGTCGGGCGCCTTCTCGTAGGCGTAGGCGGGCGAGATCATCATCTCGTCGACCTGGAGGTCGTCGTTGAGGAAGTTGAGCACCTCGATGATGGTCTGCGGGGTGTCGGTGTTGAAGAAGGTGGAGTTGGTGGTCACCCGGAAGCCGCGCCGCTTGGCCTCCTTGATGGCCGCCACCGCCTCGTCGAACACGCCCTCCTTCGCCACGGACTCGTCGTGCCGCTCCCGCAGCCCGTCGATGTGCACGGCGAAGGCGAAATAGGGCGACGGCGTGAACTTGTCCATCTTCTTGCGCATCAGCATGGCGTTGGTGCAGAGGAAGACGTACTTCCGCTTCGCCACCAACTGGCGCACGATCTCGTCGATCTGGGGGTGCATCAGGGGCTCGCCACCGGCGATGGAGACCATCGGCGCACCGGACTCCAGCACCGCGCCCACGGCCTGGGCCACCGGCATGCGCTGTTTGAGCACACCGGCCGGGTGCTGGATCTTGCCGCAGCCCTCGCATTTCAGATTGCAGGCGAAGAGCGGTTCCAGCTCGACGATGAGCGGAAACTTGTCCCGCCTGCGGAGCTTCTGTTCAGCCAGGTATGTAGCGACCTTGATGGACTGGCGCAACGGCATGGCCATCTGGCTCACCTCCGGGGGAGCAGCAAAGAACGGTGCCATTCGAAAAATGCAGGAAGGATGGAACGAAGAACGCGGAAGGCCGATATCCCACCGCGCACCGTGCCGATCCGGACGAGTTCGTGTTCGGGCGCGTCCACGACCACCCGGACCGCCGCGACCGGGCGGGGGCCCGTGCGGACGGCGGCCAGCAGTGTGGCCGCCGACTCCATGTCCACCGCGATCGCGCCGGTGGCGAGCAGGTCGGACCGCTCGGGACCCCGGACGACGTGGTCGGAGCCGGTGAGCGGGCCGGTGTGGACGGTGCGTCCGGGCAGCAGGCGCACGAGTTCCTTGACCAGGAGTTCGGTGCCCACGCACGGGACGGTCCCGCGCGGGTCCCGGGTCTTCTCGGCGACGACCAGGTCGCCGGGGTGCATCCCGGGGGCCAGCCCGGCACAGAAGCCGGTGGCCAGCACGGCCGTGTCGGCCGGTGCCGGTCCGGCGAGGAGCCGGCTGACGGAGCGTTCCGCCGCACGGGGGCCCATGCCCGTGCGGACGAAGGTGACCGGCCCGTCCGCCCCGCTCCTGTCACCGGTGCGCAGGGCGAGGTGCTCGATGCCGAGCGCGCAGGCGATCAGCAGCGGGGCCGGTGCGGGCTGGTGGTCCAATTCAGTCCCCCTCGACCCGTGCGGCGGTCTTCTGGGCCGGGGCGAGCAGATTGCGCTCGAAGGGGTCCCCGTGCAGGTACCTGCCGAGCGCGGTGAGCGGGAACACCTGCCGGTAGAGGTGGTAGTTGATGGAGAAGTCCCAGGGGAAGCCGGTGCCGGTGAAGTACGGCTCGTCCCAGCTGCCGTCCTCCCGCTGGGTCTCGGCCAGCCACCGGATGCCGCGCTCGACGGCCTCGGAGCCCTTCTCCCCCGCCGCGAGCAGCGCCATCAGCGCCCACCCGGTCTGCGAGGCGGTGGAGGCGCCGCGACCGCTCCATTCCCCGGGGTCCTGGTAGGAGCGCAGGTCCTCGCCCCAGCCGCCGTCGTCGTTCTGGACGCTCTCCAGCCAGGACACGGCCCGCCGGATCGCCGGGTGCGAGCGGGGCAGTCCGGCCGCGGTGAGCGCGGGGACGACCGAACCGGTGCCGTAAAGGTAGTTGACCCCCCAGCGGCCGAACCACGAGCCGTTCGGCTCCTGTTCGGCGAGCAGCCAGTCGACGCCGCGGCGGGTGCGCGGGTCGTGCGCCAGGCCCTCGGCGGCGAGCATCTCCACGACGTGCGCGGTGACGTCCGCGGACGGCGGGTCGATGACCTCGCCGAAGTCGCAGAACGGCAGCCGGTTCGGGAACGGGCTGGTGTTGTCGACGTCGAAGGCGCCCCAGGCGCCGTTCTTCGACTGCATGCCGAGGTTCCAGCGCACCGCCCGCCCGATCGCGTGGTCCACGCGGTCGGGGTCGTGGTGCCTGACCCGGCGCAGCGCGAGGGCGACCTCGGCGGTGTCGTCGATGTCGGGGTAGTTGTCGTTGTGGAACTCGAACGCCCAGCCGCCCGGGGGCAGTTCGGGGCGCCGTACGGCCCAGTCGCCGGGCCGGACGATCTCCTCGCCGACCATCCAGTCGGCGGCCTTGACCAGTTGCGGGTGGTCCACCGGCAGACCGGCGTCCACCAGGGCGATGGTGGCGAGACAGGTGTCCCACACCGGGGACTGGCAGGCCTCGATCATCCGGGCGCCGTCCTCACGCCAGACGGCGAACCGGTCGAGCGAGGCGAGGCCCTCGCGCAGCACCGGGTGTTCGAGGTCGTAGCCGAGCAGGTGCAGGGCGATGACCGAGTACACGGCCGGGGGCTGGATGCCGCCCCAGCAGCCGTCGTTCTCCTGCCGCTCGATGATCCAGCGGGCCGCCGAGTTCATCGCGGACCGGCGGAGCCTGCGCACGGCGACCTTGCGGTAGCCCCGGACGACCTTGTCGAGCCGCTGGAAGAGCCCGTCCCAGCTCGCCACCGGGGCGAGCGGCTGCGGCGGGTTGGGGACGGCGGGGTCGGTGTGCAGTTCGTCCAGCGCGAAGGGGGCCGGGCGTACCGGGCGCTTGGCGGAGACGATGGTGAGCGGCACGATCGTCTGCCGGGCCCAGCACCCGAAGTTGTAGATGTTGAGCGGGAACCAGGTGGGGAAGTAGATCAGCTCCGGCGGGAGTTCGGGCAGGTCCTCCCACTTCCACCAGCCGAACAGGGCGAGCCAGATCCGGGTGAAGACGCGGGCGGCGGCGATACCGCCGCGCTCGCGGATCCAGGCCGAGGCCATCGCCATGTGCGGGTCGTCGGGGGCGTCGCCGGCCAGGCGCAGGGCGACGTACGCCTCGATGGTGGTGGACAGTTCACCGGGCCCGCCGTAGAAGGTGGCCCAGGTGCCGTCCTCGCGCTGTTCGCCGCGGATGAACTTCGCGGCGGCCTGCGTGGTCCGCTCGTCCAGGATTCCCAGGAACTGGCGGAGCAGCAGGTCCTCGGCGTCCATGGTGACGTTGGTCTCCAGGTCGCCCTTCCACCAGCCCTCGGCGTCCTGCGTGGCGAGCAGGAGATCGGTGGCGCGCTGTGCGGCGCGTGCGGCGGCTTCGTGCACCCCGGCCGTCTCGGGGGTGGTGAGGGTGGTGTCGCTGGCCGCGGCAGCTCGGGACGGCAGGATCGCCCCGGCGCTTCCGTCGGTCGTCGCTGTCATGGCTTCCCCTTCGTGCAGTCGTGCGCGTCGTGCTGCTGTGGGTCCGCCGTCGGCCGGTGTCCGCATGTGCTGCGGCACCGGCCGGCGACTACGCGAGACGTGTTCGTCCGATAGTGATCATCTCTTCCGTACGACGACGAAGTCGGCGAGCGCGGTGAAGGAGTCCCGCACCCGGTCGGGCATGTTCACGGCATCGAGGGCCTCGATGGCGACGGTGTGCTGACGGCGGGCCTCCCCGGCCGTCCACTCACGGCCGCCGGCCTCCTCGATGAGCGCGGCGCGGGCCGCGAACTCCTCCTCGGAGAAGTTCTCGGAGTCGCTGCTCTTGGCGTCCGCGGCGAGGATCTCGCCGAGCTGCTCGGAGGCGGGGCCGCCGGCCGCGAGGGCGGCGACGACCGGCAGGGACTTCTTGCGCTGGCGCAGGTCGCTCCAGGTCTGCTTGCCGGTGGCCTCCGGGTCGCCCCAGATGCCGAGCAGGTCGTCCACGGCCTGGAAGGCGAGGCCCAGGTGGTAGCCGTACCGTTCCAGCGCGTCGGCGGTGGCGTCGTCCGCGCCGCCGAGGACCGCGCCGATGGAGGAGGCGCAGGCGAGCAGAGCGCCGGTCTTGTTGCCCTCCATCTCCAGGCACTCCTCGACGCTGACCCGGTCGCGGTGCTCGTAGGAGATGTCCTGGGCCTGGCCGTCGATCAGGGCGCGAGTGGCCGTGGTCAGCCGGCGGGTGGCGCGGCCGGCCGCGACCGTGCCCAGTTCCAGCAGGACCTCGCCGGCGAGGGCGAACAGGGCGTCGCCGACCAGGATGGCCTGAGCGGGGCCGTGCACCTTCCAGACGGTGTCGCGGTGCCGGCGCTGCTCGTCGCCGTCCATCAGGTCGTCGTGCAGCAGCGAGAAGTTGTGCACGAGTTCGACGGCGACCGCGCCGGGTACTCCCGTCTCGGGCGCGGCGCCGGTGACCTCGGCGGAGAGGACGGCGAGCGCGGGGCGGACGGCCTTGCCGCCGTCGCCGTCGGCCGGGTTGCCGGCCGCGTCGATCCAGCCGAAGTGGTAGGCGGCGACGGTGTCCATGGGCGGGGCGAGGCGGTCGACGGCCTCGCGCAGTACCGGTGTGGCCAGGGTTCTGCCGCGCTCCAGGAGCGCGGTCACGTCCACCGCGGGCCTCCGAGCGGGTGTCGCGGCCGGGGGCACAGTGGGCACAGTCTCTCCTTCTTGTTGCGGTACCGGGGGTGCGGGGGGCTGCCGCCCGTTGCTCGGGCATCAGGCCGCCTCCTCGACGTCGAAGAGGTGGCGCGGGCGGGGCCGGCCCAGGGCGCCGAGCGCGGCGTCGGCCGCGCTCACCCCGCTGCGGACCGCACTCTCCATGGTCGCGGGCCACCCGGTGGCGGTCCACGCTCCGGCCAGGTACAGGCCGGGGGCCTTGGTGCGGGCGCCGGGCCGCAGACGCCCGACGCCGGGGGCGGGGGCGAACGTGGCGGTGCGCTCCCGGGTCACGAAGAAGTCCCGTACCGCGGCCGTGCGCGTGCCCGGGATCAGCCGCTCCAGCTCGGGCAGGTAGCGCGCGCGGAGTTCGGCGACCGGTGTGTCGATCTCGTCCCGCGCGGCCGACTGGGACACCGCGAGGTACTGGCCCGTGCGCAGTCCGGAGGCGTGGGTGCGGTCGAACACCCACTGCACGGGGGTGCCCACGGCCGCGAAGAAGGGGCGCGCGAGCACCTCGCGGTCGTAGACGACGTGGACGTTGAGGATCGGGGCGGTGCCGATCTCCAGCAGCCGCTCGGGCGCGTCCAGGGCGCCGGGCGGCAGCAGTTCGTGGGCCTCGCGCTGGGGTACGGCGAGGACGACGGCGTCCGCGGAGAGCGTCTCGCCGGGAACCTGAACGCTCCAGCCGCCGTTCTCGTTGTGGGAGACGGAGGTGACGCGTGTACGGACCTCGGTACGGACGCCCGCGGAGTCGAGCGCCTTGCGGGCCAGCCGGTCGTGCAGTTCGCCCAGCGGGACGTGGGCCCAGCCGATGTCGGCCGCGCCCGGGTCGGACAGCAGACCGGTCTTGAACACCATCGCGGCGAGCCCCAGCGAGGCGTCGCCCGCGACCGCGTTGAGGGTGGCGACCCCGACCAGGTCCCACAGGGCCTCGACGGCGCGCGCCGACTGGCCGTGCGCGGCCAGCCAGCTGCCGAAGTCCTGGGTGTCCAGGGCCGGGTCCGCGGGGTCGAGTCCCTTCAGCGCGAGCGCGGCCCGACCGACGGCCGCGCGCTCGGCGAGCGAGAGGTGCGGATAGGCGGCCAGGCTGCGCCCCAGGTGGAGGGGGACGGGCAGTGGGTCGCGCCGCAGCCTGCCGAGCCGCCGTCCCGCGGGCTTGGCGACGTCGACGACGGGCACGTCCAGGCGGTCCTGGAGCGGTGCCAGCGCCGCGCCCTCGATCCGGTCGAGGAACCAGCGGTAGGCGGTGCAGCAGCGCAGGTACACGTGCTGGCCGTTGTCGACGGTCAGCTCGCCGCGCCGGAAGGAGAAGGCGAGGCCGCCCAGCCTGGGTCTGCCTTCGAGCAGGGTGACCCGGACGCCCGCGTCGGCGAGGGCGAGGGCCGCGGTGGTCCCGGCGAGGCCGCCGCCGACCACGACCGCGCTGCGGCCCGCCGTCCGCGGGGCGTGCGGCGGCGCGGGAGAGGGTGAGCCGTCGCTCATCGTGCGTCCTTCCGTGCGTGCCGGGCGTGCTGGTCGAACGGTGCACGCACGGTCGTCGCAGTCAGGGACGCCATGCCGCGGCGGAGGGTTGCCCGTCGGGTGCCGTCGGGTGCGGTGGAGCCCATCAGGCGCGCCTCCTGACGGAGGTACGCCGGCTGACCTGGCGGGTCACGTGCCGGGTGTCGAGCCCGGACAGGCCGCGCACGGCGACGTACGCCTTCTCGTGTCCGGGCAGCGAGACCCGGCCGCGCAGAACGGCCTCCGGGTCGCGCTCGATGCGGTCCAGCAGCCGGCGGTAGATGCCGGCCATCGCGGCCACGCAGGCGCCGCTGCGCCGGTCGAGCATGGGCAGCAGCCGGTAACCCTCGGCGAACAGGGCGCGGGCGCGGCGCACCTCGAAGTGGACGAGGCCGGCGAAGTCGGAGCCCTCCGGCGGGGTCGGCGCGTGGAAGCCGGCCGAGCAGCCGAACTTGGCGAGGTCGTCGGCGGGCAGGTAGGTGCGGCCGCCCATCGCGTCCTCGCGGACGTCGCGGAGGATGTTGGTGAGCTGGAGCGCGAGGCCCAGTGTGTCGGCGTACTCGGCCGCGCGTTCGGCGCCGCGCGCCCCGGGTTCGGTGCCGAAGACGCCGAGCGAGAGGCGTCCGATGGCACCGGCGACGCACCGGCAGTACACCTTGAGGTCGTCCCACGTCTCGTAGGTCTCGCCGCGCAGGTCCATCTGGACGCCGTCGATCAGCTCGTCGAGGCCGCCGAGCGGGATCGGGAAGGTCCGTGCGGCGTGGCTGAGGGCGACGGCCACCGGGTCGGTGTCGTCCTCCTCGACCTCGGCCGCCTGGACCCGGGCGAGCAGTGCCCGGGTGTCCTCCAGCCGCGCCACCTTGACGTCGTCGGCGAGGTCTCCGTCGCCGATGTCGTCCACGCGCCGGGAGAACGCGTACAGCGCCGACATGGCGCGGCGCTTGGCCGTCGGCAGCAGCCGGATGCCGTAGGCGAAGTTGCGGGCCTGCTGCCCGGTGACGGCCTCGCAGTAGCTGTAGGCGGCGAGTACCGGTGCCGACACGTGCGGCGGAGACTCCACGGTCCGGATCACCCCTCTCCTCGCAGGATCGAGCCCGCCTCACGCAGCAACCGGACCTTGCCGGGTCTGGGCGGGCCGGGAAGTACGTCGTATTCGGCGGCGGCGATCGCCTCGACCGCCGCCCTCCCCCCCGCCACGAACCCCGCGAGCAGCAGCTTGAGCCTGCCGTGGACGCTACCCACCAGGGGGGCGCCTTCATTCAGCAGATCGCGGGCGCGTTGCGCTTCGTATGCAACCAGGGCGCGCACCGATGCGCCCGCGGTTTTCTCGCCAAGATCGGCTTCCTGGACGTGGAAGCGCTTCATGTCCTCGGCGGGGAGGTAGATCCGGTCGCGGCCGAGGTCCTCGGCGACGTCCTGGAGGTGTTCCACGATCTGGAGCGCGGTGCAGATCGCGTCGGACAGCCGGACCCGCTCGGGGGTGGAGGTGCCGGTGACGGCGAGGACGAGGCGGCCGACGGGATTGGCGGACAGTTCGCAGTAGGCGAGGAGGTCGTCGTAGGTCTCGTACCGGGCGACGAGCTGGTCCTGGCGATTGGCGGCGATCAGTCCGAGGAACGGCTCGGGGGTGAGGGCGCGGCGGCGGACGACGGGCTGGAGGCGGCGCAGCAGCGGGTGGCGCGGGACGCCGTCGAAGACCCGGCGCAGGTCGGCCTCGAAGGCGTCGAGGAGGACCATCCGGTCCTCCGCGCCGGCGGGCGGCGCGCCGAGGACGCGGGCGTCGGCGCCGCCGGGCGCGAGGTCGCCGTCGCCGATGTCGTCCACCAGGCGGGCGAAGCCGTAGACGGCCATGAGGTCGTCGCGCCAGGCCCGGGGGAGGAAGAAGGGGGCCACCGGGAAGTTCTCCCGCGCGGCCTTGTCCAGCGTGGCGCGTTCCAGGTCGGGCACCGCGGCGGTGCCCGTCATCGGGCGCCGCTCCGCACGGGGACGGCACATGCTGCGCTGAGCTGGGGAGTCTCCGTAGCCATTGCCGTCACATCTCCCGTTCTACACTGCCGACCCAATACACACTATTTCGGACACGCCGCCCCGCAATGCGCGCGCACGCCCCCATGAAGGAAGGCGTGCGTTATCGCCCCACTTGCCGGTTTCCGGCACTGGTACAGCTTACGTTGTACAACGCGGCGCCGACCGTCGGGGTGTCCTGCACATCACAACAACACACCGATTGGCTCCAAGATTCCTAACGCGAGACCGAGTTGACGTTTCCTTTGCAGACGCAGGGCCCCGCCGGACGAATTCCGGCGGGGCCCTGGCCGAAACGGGTCACCTGCCCGTGAACTTCTCGTACTCCTTGAGAACCTCGTCGGTGGGTCCGTCCATCCGCAGCTCACCGCGCTCCAGCCACAGCACGCGGTTGCAGGTGTCGCGGATCGACTTGTTGTTGTGACTGACCAGAAAGACCGTTCCGGCCTCTTTGCGCAGTTCCCGGATCCGCTCCTCGGAACGCTTCTGGAACTTCCGGTCGCCGGTGGCCAGCGCCTCGTCGATCATCAGGACGTCGTGGTCCTTGGCGGCGGCGATGGAGAAACGCAGCCGGGCCGCCATACCGGAGGAGTAGGTGCGCATCGGCAGCGTGATGAAGTCGCCCTTCTCGTTGATGCCCGAGAAGTCCACGATGTCCTGGTAGCGCTCCTTGATCTGCTCCCGGGACATGCCCATGGCGAGCCCGCCGAGGATGACGTTCCGCTCGCCCGTGAGGTCGTTCATCAGGGCCGCGTTGACGCCCAGCAGCGACGGCTGGCCGTCGGTGAAGACCTTGCCCTTCTCCGCGGGCAGCAGGCCGGCGATGGCGCGCAGCAGGGTCGACTTGCCGGAGCCGTTGGAGCCGATCAGGCCGATGGCCTCGCCGCGGTAGGCCACGAAGGACACGCCGCGCACGGCGTGCACCTTGCGCACGCCCCGCTCCTCGCCGCGCTTGAGGATGCGGCTCAGGGCCGCTGTCGCGCTGCCCTTGCCGGTCTTGGCGCCGTTGACCCGGTAGACGATGTGCAGCTCGTCCGCGATGACCGTCGGGCGCTGGTCCTGGGTGTTCCGCTCAGCCACGGCCGTACCGCTCCTCAGCCTTCCAGAAGTACACGAAGCCACCGGCGAAGACGGCCACGGCCCAGAACAGGGCGATGGCCCACACGTGCGGCGGCAGGTTGGCGGCACCGTAGCCGTCGATCAGGGCGAAGCGCATCAGGTCCATGTAGACGGCCGCCGGGTTGACCTGGAGCAGCCGGACGATCCACTCGGGACGCCCCTCCAGCATCTTGTTGATCGAGAACATGACGCCGGAGGTGTACATCCAGGTGCGCAGCAGGAACGGCATCAGCTGCGCGAGATCCGGCGTCTTGGCGCCCATGCGGGCCACGATCAGCGCGAGCCCGGTGTTGAACAGGAACTGGAGCACCAGCACCGGCACGATCAGCAGCCAGGACGGCCCCGGGTAGCTGCCGAAGCCGATGGCCACGACGAACAGCACCAGCATCGAGAACAGCAGCTGCTGGAGCTGCTGGAGCGAGAAGGAGACCGGCAGGGCGGCGCGCGGGAAGTGCAGGGCCCGCACCAGGCCGAGGTTGCCGGAGATGGCGCGCACGCCCGACATCACCGAACTCTGGGTGAAGGTGAACACGAAGACACCGGTCACCAGGAACGGGATGTAGACGTCCTGCGACATGCCGCGGCTGGCGTGCAGGATCAGCCCGAAGATGAAGAAGTACACGGCCGCGTTCAGCAGCGGTGTGGCCACCTGCCAGAGCTGGCCGAGCTTGGCCTGGCTGTACTGGGCGGTCAGCTTCGCCTGGGAGAAGGCCAGGATGAAGTGGCGGCGCCCCCACAGCTGCCGGACGTACTCCACGAGCGAGGGCCGGGCGCCGCTCACCGAGAGCCCGTACTTCGCGGCCAGGTCGGCCGCCGTCAGTCCCGCGTCGGGCGACGGCGCCGCGGTCACCGCGACCGTGCCGTCGTGCGTGGTCTCACTCACAGGTGGATACTTTCGTCTTCGGGTTCGTTCGGGTGCGTCGTCCGGTGCGTCCGTGCGCGTGCGGTGCGTCCGTGCGCGTGCGCCGTCCGGTCCGTCCGCGCGGGCACGGGCCCGTCGGGGACGAGCTTGTCAGATGACCGGCGGACGGCCCAGCCGGGTGAGCCGCCACACCGTACGCCAGCGCATCGGGCGGCGGGGACCGCAGGGCGCGGTCCAGCCCTCCCGGAAGCCGCCGAACCAGGCCCGCAGGGCCGTCCGGGAGGGGCGGCGCGCCAGGGTGAGCAGCAGCCAGACCCCGAGGTAGACCGGGATCAGCGGGGCGGGGAGGTTGCGGCGGGCGAGCCAGACCCGGTTGCGGGCGACCATGCGGTGGTAGACCGCGTGCCTGGAGGGCGCGGTCGTGGGGTGGTACAGCACCATGTCGGACCGGTAGTCGATCATCCAGCCCGCGTCGAGGGCCCGCCATGCCAGGTCGGTTTCCTCGTGCGCGTAGAAGAATGCGTCCGGCAGCCCGCCGACTTCCGCGAAGACCCGGGTGCGGACGGCGTTGGCGCCGCCGAGGAAGGTGGTGACGCGCGAGGAGCGCATCGGGTCCGACGCGCGCAGCCGGGGGACGTGCCGGCGCTGGGTCTCGCCGGTGTCCGGGTCGGCGATGCGGAAGCTGACGATGCCCAGCTCGGGGTCGGCGGCGAAGGCCGCGCGGCACAGCTCGGCGGTGTCGTGGCGGGCGAGCAGGCCGTCGTCGTCGAGGAAGAGCAATATGTCGACATCGCGGCCACCGGGCCCGAACGCCTCGATGCCGACGTTGCGTCCGCCGGGGATGCCCAGGTTCTCGGGCAGCTCGATGGTCCGCACGCCCTCCGGGACGTCCGGGACGGGCGAGCCGTTGCCGACGACGACCACCTCGACCGGGTCGCCGTCCTGCCCCGCGACCGAGTCGAGCAGGGCACGCAGTTCCTCGGGCCGGTTGCCCATGGTGATGATGACGGCGCCGACGCGCATGGCCGTGCTCACTTCAGCCTGCTCGACGCGAGGATCGACACCAGGTGCAGCAGCGTCTGGAGCAGGGCGATGCCGGCCAGGACGGCCGTGCCGAGGCGGGTGAAGAACAGGTCGCCGCGGACCTGGTCGACGATCGCGAGGACCAGGATGAGCAGCGCGGCCTCGATGCCGAGGATCAGCCGGTGGAACTTCAGCGCGGCGGCGGCCCGCCGGGCCAGCGCCATGCCCGAGGAGCGCGGCTCCGCCGCAGCCTCCTGCACCGGGGGCTTGCCGGCCTGGTGGCGGGCGACGCCGACCAGGTCGGTCTCGGCCTTGATCAGGATGGCGCCCAGCGCGGCGAGGGTGCCGAGGAAGGCCCACAGCCAGTCGATGCGGCCGCTGCCCCACAGGTCGGCGGCGCGCAGGCCGAGGCCGACCAGCACGGCCGCGTCGGTGAGGTAGGCGCCGACCCGGTCCAGGTAGACGCCGTTCAGCGAGTACTGCTTCTTCCAGCGGGCGACCTCGCCGTCGACGCAGTCGAGCAGCAGGTACAGCTGGGTGGCGACCACGCCGAGCACCGCGCCCGCGATCCCCGGCACCAGCAGGGCCGGGGCCGCGAGCACGCCGCAGACGGTCATCAGGTACGTGAGCTGGTTGGGCGTGACCCTGGTGTTCACCAGGTAGCGGTCGACGCGCAGGGACACCTCGCGCATGTAGAGGCGTCCCGCCCAGTGCTCACCGCTGCGCCGGTCCTTCACCCCCGCGGGGTGGACGACCGGACGGAGTTCAGCTACCGATGGCCTTGACATAGTCGGCGTAGATGTCCTTGATCTGGTTCGTCTTGAGGTCGAGGTCTTCGAGGATCGTGTAGCGGCCGGGGCGGGTCTCCGGGGCGAACTCCACCGCGCGGACGAACTCGTCCACCGTGAAGCCGATCTCCTCCGGCAGCACCGGGAGCCCGTGCCGGCGCAGCACCTCGGCCATGTATGCCGACTCCTCGTGGGCGCCGCGCAGGTACATCGCGAAGGCGGCGCCGAGGCCGCACTGCTCGCCGTGGGCGGCGGCGCGCTTGGGGTAGAGCAGGTCGAAGGCGTGGTTGATCTCGTGGCAGGCGCCGGAGGACGGGCGGGAGTCGCCCGACACGGACATGGCGATACCGGTGAGGACCAACGCCTCGGCCAGCACCTGGAGGAAGTCGTCGTCGCCGACTCCGCCCGGGTGCCTGAGCACCGCCTCGCCGGCCTGCCGGGCCATGGCGGCGGCCAGGCCGTCGATCCTCTCGCCGTTGACCCGGTTGGCCAGCTCCCAGTCCGCCACGGCGGAGATGTTGGAGATGGCGTCACCGATGCCGGAGCGCACGAACCGCATGGGTGCCTCGCGGATCACGCCCAGGTCGATGACGACCGCGATCGGGTTCGGCACGCCGTACGAGCCGCGGCCCGCGTCGTTGTCGAGGGTGGCGACCGGCGAGCACAGGCCGTCGTGGGCGAGGTTGGTGGCGACGGCGACCAGCGGCAGGCCGACCCGGGCCGCCGCGAACTTCGCGCAGTCGATGATCTTCCCGCCGCCGAGGCCGACGACCGCGTCGTAGTGGCCGGCCTTTATGTCGCTCGCCAGCCGGACCGCGTCGTCGATGGTGCCGCCGCCGACCTCGTACCAGGTGGCGCCGGGCAGGGTGGGGGCGATGCGCCGGCGCAGCCGGGCGCCGGAGCCGCCGCTGACGGCGATGGCGAGCCGGCCCGACTGCGAGATGCGCTCGTCGGCGAGTACGCAGGCCAGGTCGTCCAGGGCACCCGGGCGGATGTCCACGACGACCGGCGAGGGGATCAGCCGGGTCAGTACTGGCACGCGATCTCCCGTCCACGGGCGAGATCGTCGTGGTTGTCGATCTCCACCCACTTGACGTCGCCGATCGGCGCCACGTCGATGCGGAAGCCGCGGTTGACCAGTTCCTGGTAGCCGTGCTCGTAGAACTGCTGCGGGTCGGTCTCCCAGACCGTCCTCAGCGCGTCGGCCAGCTCGGGAGCGGCGTCGCCCTCGATCAGGGTGACGCCGATGTACTCGCCGGTGGCCTCGGCCGGGTCCATCAGCTTGGTGATCCTCGTCATGCCCTTCTGCGGGTCGACGACGACCTTCATCTCCTCGTCGGCCAGGTCCTTCACCGTGTCCAGGGCGAGGATGATCTTCCGGCCCTCGCCGCGCGCGGCCAGCAGGGTGCGCTCGACGGAGACGGGGTGGACGGTGTCGCCGTTGGCGAGGATCACACCGTCCTTGAGGGCGTCACGGCCGCACCACAGGGAGTAGGCGTTGTTCCACTCCTCGGCCTTGTCGTTGTCGATGAGGGTGAGCTTGAGGCCGTACTTGGCCTCCAGCGCCGCCTTGCGCTCGTACACGGCCTCCTTGCGGTAGCCGACGATGACCGCGACCTCGGTCAGCCCGATCTCGGCGAAGTTGCCGAGGGTGAGGTCGAGCACCGTGATCGAGTCCTCTATGCCCGCGGGCCCCACCGGCACCAGCGCCTTGGGCAGGGCGTCGGTGTAGGGGCGCAGGCGCCGTCCGGCGCCGGCCGCGAGCACGAGGCCGATCATGCGGTTTCTCCTTCGTCGTGTACGGCGGGCGCCCCAGCGGACACCCAGAAGCGGATGCTCTCCACGAGCACCAGCAGGGCGACGGCCACGGCGAGCACCGTGAGCGCGACCTTGAACTGCGCGGCGGTGAGCACCGCGGCCAGGACGGTGACCAGCAGCGTCCGTCCCTCGTGCCCCCCGATGGCGCGCACCAGCCAGGCCGGGGGCGCTCCGGCGTCGCCGCGGATGCGGTACACCGTGTCGTAGTGATGGTAGGCGACCGCGGCCACCAGGCCGAAGGCGGCGGGAAGGGCTCCGTTCACCCCCGCTTTACCGGCCAGGGCGAGCACGGTGCCGTACTCGGCGGCCCGGAAGAAGGGCGGGACCAGCCAGTCGAGGGCGCCCTTGAGGGGGCGGGCCACGGCGAGGGCCGAGGTGAGGACGTACACGAGGGCGCCGGCGACCGGCAGGAACCCGCCGAAGCCGGTGAGCGCCGCGCAGGCGACGACCGCGGCGCCGCCCAGCAGGGCCGCGGCGGGCACGGCGAGCCCGGGCAGGCCGCGCCGGGCGATCCGTCCGACCGCCGTCGCGAGCGGCCCGGAGTCGGCCAGGTCGGCGAGTGCCCGCGCGGCCCGGTCGGTGCGCCGGGCCCGGCGGGTCACGGAGCGCAGCACGCGGCCGGCCGTGGTGTAGGTGGCAGCGAAGGCGCAGCCGATGAGCAGGACGTAGAAGGTGATCCGCGGGGTCGTGGCCGCGGTGAGGACCGCGATCAGCGCCCAGCGCTCGCCGATCGGCAGCACGATCATGCGGCGCAGCCAGACCGTCCAGCCGACGCTGTCGAGCTTGTCGGAGAGGGCGGCGGTGGGGCTGGTGTTGGCGCTGGCGTCGTGGTTGGCCTCGTTGAAGGAGAAGTCGACCACGTGCCGGCAGGTCTGGAGGATCATCGCGCCGAGGGCGAGGGCCCACACGTCGTCGCCGCCGCGGGCCGCGCCGAGGGCGAGGCCCGCGTAGTAGGCGTACTCCTTGGCCCGGTCGAAGGTGGCGTCGAGCCAGGCGCCGAGGGTGGAGTACTTCAGCGCGTAGCGGGCGAGCTGGCCGTCGGTGCAGTCCAGGACGAAGGAGGCGATCAGCAGTGCGCCGGCCGCGATGAAGCCGCCGCGGGTGCCGGTCGCCGCGCAGCCGGCCGCGATCAGCGCGGTGAGCAGCGAGGCCGTGGTGACCTGGTTCGGGGTCAGGCCGCGGCGCGCGCACCAGCGGGCGATGTAGCGCGAGTAGGGGCTGATGAAGAACGTGGTGAAGAAGCCGTCGCGGGACTTCACGGCCGACCTCAGGCGGACGGCCTCGTCGTCGACGGCGGCGACGGCCTGCCGGGCCTCGTTGCGGGCCTGCGGGTCGGCGGGGACGGCGGCGACCAGGCTGCCCAGCTCGGGCCGGTGCACCGCGGTGCCGTCGGCGTCGAGGGCGGTGACGACGCGATCGGCGAGGCTGTCCACGGCGAGCGCGGGGGCGCCGCCCGCGGTCTCCGGGGCGGCGGCCGGGCCCTCGGCGGCGGCGCGGGTCACGGCGCCGGTGAGCGCCTGCCGGGCGGCCGGCTGGGCGGTGACGGCACCGGGCACGGCGGCGAGCGGGAAGCGGGGGTCGGTCAGGCCGAGGCGCAGCGCGTGCGGGTGGCCGACGAAGCGGGCGTCGACCAGGGCCACGCGCCGGTCGGCCGGCACGGCGGCGAGCAGGGCCCGCGCCTCGGCGGTGTCGGCGGCCACGCGCACCTCGAAGCCGAGGGACCGCAGATCGCTCTCCAGTGACGATCCGGGGACCGGCTGACCGGTGACGATGGCCGTCGACAACCGCATTCACTCCCTGGGTGCCGACGCGCGCGGACGCCGGGCTTCTGCGTGGTGGGGCGCCCTGGCCTGCGGCACCCGGGCGGCATGTCGGCAGAGGCTATCGGATGGGCCGGAGCCCGTGTTCACCGGCCGTTCACGGCCCGGCCCACGGGGGCTGCCCCCGCCTTTGCCGCGATCATCATCGGTGATCCGGGGCCCGGCCCACAAACCCGTGGGGCAGACCCGGGCAACCGGGACACGGGGTGGCTCGGCATAGGGTGGGCGACCATGACGTGGCTGATCACCGGCGGAGCCGGATACATCGGGGCGCACGTGGCACGGGCCATGGCGGGCGCCGGGGAGAGCGTCGTGGCGCTGGACGACCTGTCGGCCGCGGTGCCCTCGCGGCTGCCGGCCGAGGTGCCGCTCGTGAAGGGCTCCACACTGGACGGACCGCTGCTGAAGCGGGTCCTCGCGGAGTACGGCGTGACGGGCGTCGTCCACCTCGCGGCGCGCAAGCAGGTCGCGGAGTCGGTGGCCCGGCCCACCCGCTACTACCGGGAGAACGTCGGCGGTCTGGCCACGCTGCTGGACGCGGTCGCGGAGGCGGGCGTCGGCCGGCTGCTGTTCTCGTCGTCGGCGGCGGTGTACGGCAACCCGGACGTGGACCTGATCACCGAGGACACCCCGTGCGCCCCGGTGAACCCCTACGGCGAGACCAAGCTGGCCGGGGAGTGGCTGGTGCGGGCGGCCGGGCGGGCGCACGGGATCTCCACGGTCTGTCTGCGCTATTTCAACGTGGCGGGGGCGGCGGCGCCGGAGTTGGCGGACACCGGGGTGTTCAACATCGTGCCGATGGTCTTCGACCGGCTGACGCGGGACGAGGCCCCGCGCGTCTTCGGGGACGACTACCCGACGCCGGACGGCACCTGCGTACGGGACTACATCCACGTCGCCGATCTCGCGGAGGCCCATCTGGCGGCGGCGCGGCTGCTGGCCGACGGCGGTGTCCCGGGCGATCTGACGCTGAACATCGGCCGGGGCGAGGGGGTCTCGGTGCGCGAGTTGATCTCGGTCATCGGGGAGGTCACCGGGGACCGCCGGGCGCCCGTGGTGGAGGGGCGCCGTCCGGGGGACGCGCCGCGCGCGGTGGCGTCGGCCGAGCGGGCCGCCGAGGTCCTGGGCTGGCGGGCCCGGCGCGGGGTACGGGAGATGGTCGAGTCCGCCTGGGCGGGCTGGCGGCTGCACCACACCGGCTGAGTCCGCCACGCCCCCGTCCCCGGGGCGTCCCAGGCCCCTGACCTGCGGAACGTTTCCGCAGGTCAGAGCAGATGACAACGGTGTTCAGTGCCGCGTTGCCGAATACCCCCCACCCGTAGTTCACTGGCCGTCCGGGCAGGCTTACGGAAGGCGGTTGTCATGGGGGCAGGGCACGACCACGGGCACGCGCACGCGCCGGCCCCGGGTACGGCCACGGCCGCGTACCGCGGCCGGCTGCGCATCGCCCTGGGCATCACGCTCACGGTGATGGTGGTGGAGATCGTCGGCGGCCTGGTCGCCGACTCGCTCGCGCTGATCGCGGACGCGGCCCACATGGCGACCGACGCGGTGGGCCTCGGCATGGCGCTGCTCGCCGTCCACTTCGCCAACCGCCCGCCCAGCACCAACCGCACCTTCGGCTACGCCCGCGCGGAGATCCTCGCGGCCCTGGCCAACTGTCTGCTGCTGCTCGGCGTCGGCGGGTACGTCCTGTACGAGGCGGTCCAGCGGTTCGTCGAGCCCGCGCAGACCCGGGGCGGGCTGATGATCGTGTTCGGTCTGATCGGCCTGCTCGCGAACTCCGTCTCGCTGGTCCTGCTGATGCGCGGGCAGAAGGAGAGCCTGAACGTGCGCGGCGCCTTCCTGGAGGTGGCGGCGGACGCGCTGGGCTCGGTGGCGGTGCTGATCTCGGCGGCGGTGATCCTGGCCACCGGCTGGCAGCCGGCGGACCCGATCGCGTCCCTGGTCATCGGCCTGATGATCGTGCCGCGGACGCTGAAGCTGCTGCGCGAGACCCTGGACGTGCTGCTGGAGGCCGCGCCCAAGGGCGTCGACATGGCGGATGTCCGGGCCCACATCCTGGCGCTGGACGGTGTGGAGGACGTCCACGACCTGCACGCCTGGACGATCACCTCGGGCATGCCGGTGCTGTCGGCGCACGTGGTGGTCAGTTCCGAGGTGCTGAACGCCATGGGGCACGAGAAGATGCTGCACGAGCTCCAGGGCTGCCTCGGCCACCACTTCGACGTGGAGCACTGCACCTTCCAGCTGGAGCCGGGCGGGCACGCGGAGCACGAGGCCCGGCTCTGCCACTGACCGCGCCGCCCCGGCCGCACACCGCCGGTCGACGCGCTCCCGGGCGGTTCCCGGCGGCGGAGGCCGGGCACGATGATCTACCGGGTCCGGATCCCGGTGCCACGCCGCGCGCGGCGGCGGGACGTGCCGGGGCACCGGATCCGTACGGCAGACTTGGGGTGCAGGACCGAAGCGAAGGATGGGTATGCCGATCACACCTGCCACGGCGACGCACAGCTCGTCGGAGGGCACCGCAGAGGCGATTTTGCTGGAACTGGTCGACGAGAAGGGTGTGACGATCGGTACGGCGGAGAAGCTCGCCGCCCATCAGCCGCCCGGGCAGCTGCACCGGGCGTTCTCCGTCTTCCTCTTCGACGAGCAGGGCCGGATGCTGCTCCAGCAGCGGGCGCTGGGCAAGTACCACTCCCCCGGTGTGTGGTCCAACACCTGCTGCGGTCACCCCTACCCGGGCGAGGCGCCGTTCGCGGCGGCGGCCCGGCGCACGTTCGAGGAGCTGGGCGTGTCGCCGTCGCTGCTCGCGGAGGCCGGCACCGTCCGCTACAACCACCCGGACCCCGCCTCGGGCCTGGTGGAACAGGAGTTCAACCACCTGTTCGTCGGCCTGGCGCAGGCCTCGCTCGCGCCGGACCCGGAGGAGGTCGCCTCGACCGTCTTCGTGACGGCGGCCGAGCTGGCCGAGCGGCACGCCCAGGACCCGTTCTCGGCCTGGTTCATGACCGTACTGGACGCGGCCCGTCCGGCGATCAGGGAGCTGACGGGCCCGTCCGCCGGCTGGTGAGCCAACCCCCTACGACAGCGCCGTGGGCTTGAGCGGCAGGGCGGCCCGGATCACCTTGCCGCCGCTCGCGGTGTGCTCCATGTCGACCGTCCCGCCCGCCTCCCGGGCCACCTCGCGGACCAGGAGCAGCCCCCGGCCGCCGGTCCGGCCGTGGTCGGCCTCCAGGGCGGTGGGCCGGTAGGGGTGGTCGTCCTCCACCGACACCCGCACCCACTCGGCTCCCACGGCCACCTCCACGGCGAGCACCGGCGACAGCAGCGCCGCGTGCCGCACCGCGTTGGTGACCAGCTCGGAGACGATCAGCAGCAGCCCGTGCGCCAGGTCGTCGGAGACCGGCACGCCCTGGCGCAGCAGCAGGTCCCGGACCGCGTGCCGGGCCTGCGGGACCGAGGCGTCCACCGCCGGCGCGGTGAACCGCCAGACACCCTCGTACGGCAGCGGACCCGGCGGCCCTTCGCCGCCCTCCGCCGGGCACGGGCCGTACCCGCGCCCGTGGTCGTCCATCGTCCGGTCGCCATCCTCGCGCTCGATTGTCACCACCCGTCGAGTGTTGGTAACGATGTGCTCCCGCCCGGATGACTGAACAGAAGTCAGCGGTTATCGAACACTTTCTGACCGAGCGCGCATGAGCAGGGAGCGGGCGGGACCGTTCCTGTCGCCCGGCCCGCTGGTTCCCGAACTAGTCGGGTTGTACGGGCACCTCCGCTACGATCCGCCGCATGGAGCCCCAGCTGTCCCACCAGGTCACCGACTCCGTCGCCACCGTGGTCATCCGCCACCCCGCCAAGCGCAACGCCATGACGGCGGCGATGTGGCGGGCCCTGCCCCCGCTGCTGGACACGCTGGCGCGTGATCCGGGCGTACGGGCTCTGGTGCTGACCGGTGAGGGCGGCACCTTCTGCGCGGGCGCCGACATCTCCACGCTCCGGGGCTCGCCGGAGGAGGCGCAGGGGCTCGCGGTGGCCGCCGAGGAGGCGCTGGCCGCGTTCCCCAAGCCGGCCGTGGCGGCGGTGCGCGGGCACTGCGTGGGCGGCGGGGCGCAGTTGGCGGCGGCCTGCGACCTGCGGCTGGCGGAGGACGGCGCGCTGTTCGGGGTGACACCGGCCCGGCTCGGCCTCGTCTACCCGGCCTCCTCGACCCGTCGGCTGGTGTCCCTGGTCGGCCCGGCGGCGGCCAAGTACCTGCTGTTCACGGCGGAGTTGATCGACGCCCCACGGGCGCTGCGCACCGGTCTCGTGGACGAGGTGCTGCCCGAGGGCGAACTGGACAAGCGGGTCGCGGAGTTGACCCGGGTGCTGGTGTCCCGCTCACAGCTCACCCAGGCCGCCGCCAAGGAGTTCGCGGCCGGCCGCACCGACCGCGACGCCCACTGGGGCGCGCAGGCGCGCGGCAGCGGCGACCCGGCCGAGGGTGTGGCCGCGTTCCTGGAGCGCCGGCAGCCGCGCTTCACCTGGAGCGCGTCCCCGGCCGGCCGGACCGGCTGAGCCGCCCGGCACTGCTCCCCCGGGCGCGCGGACGCCTTCCGCGGCCGGCCGAGCGCGGTCCGCCCGGCCGCGGACCGTGCTCGGCCGGCGGCCGGGCGGACCGGGTGCACGGCGCCCCGCCGGGGGCCGCCCTGATCCCCGGTCGCCGGTGTCACCTGCCACAATTGCCGCGCAACCCCAGTGGAGAAGGCGGTACCGCATCGTGACGACACCCGGGTCCCTCGGAGCAGGGTCCATCGAAGGCAGGATCGCCGAGGAGCTCGGCGTACGGGAGCGGCAGGTGAGGGCCGCGGTGGAACTGCTCGACGGCGGTTCGACGGTGCCCTTCATCGCCCGCTACCGCAAGGAGGCGACCGAGACGCTCGACGACGCGCAGCTGCGCACGATCGAGGAGCGGCTGCGCTACCTGCGGGAACTGGAGGACCGGCGGAGCGCGATCCTGGAGTCGGTGCGGGAGCAGGGCAAGCTCACCGAGGAGCTGGAGGCGCGGATCCGCGGCGCCGAGACCAAGGCGCGGCTGGAGGACGTCTACCTCCCGTACAAGCCCAAGCGGCGCACCAAGGCGCAGATCGCCCGCGAGGCGGGGCTGGAGCCGCTGGCGGAGGGGCTGCTGGGCGATCCGTCGGTCGAGCCGTCGGCCGTCGCCACCGCGTTCGTGGACCCGGACAAGGGCGTCGCCGACGCGCAGGCCGCGCTGGACGGCGCGCGGGCGATCCTCACCGAGCGGTTCTCCGAGGACGCCGACCTGATCGGCGAGTTGCGCGAGCGCATGTGGACGCGTGGACGGCTCGCCGCGAAGGTGCGGGAGGGCAAGGAGGAGGCGGGCGCCAAGTTCGCCGACTACTTCGACTTCGCCGAGCCGTTCGCCGAGCTGCCCTCGCACCGCGTGCTGGCGATGCTGCGCGGCGAGAAGGAGGAGGTCCTCGACCTCGTCCTGGAGCCGGAGGAGCCGACGGAGGGCCCGTCGTCGTACGAGGGCATCGTCGCGCACCGGTTCGGGATCGCCGACCGGGGCCGCCCGGGCGACAAGTGGCTGACGGACACGGTCCGCTGGGCCTGGCGCACCCGCATCCTGGTCCACCTCGGCATCGACCTGCGGCTGAGGCTGCGCACGGCCGCCGAGGACGAGGCGGTGAACGTCTTCGCGGCGAACCTGCGCGACCTGCTGCTGGCCGCCCCGGCGGGCACCCGCGCCACGCTGGGCCTGGACCCCGGTTTCCGTACCGGGGTGAAGGTGGCCGTGGTCGACGCCACCGGCAAGGTCGTCGCCACGGACGTGATCTACCCGCACGTGCCGGCCAACAAGTGGGACGAGGCCCTCGCCAAGCTGGCCCGGCTCGCCGAGGAGCACTCGGTCGACCTGGTCGCGATCGGCAACGGCACCGCGTCCCGCGAGACCGACAAGCTCGCCGCCGACCTCATCGCCCGGCACCCGGAGCTGAAGCTCACCAAGGTGATGGTGTCCGAGGCGGGCGCGTCGGTGTACTCGGCGTCGGAGTACGCCTCGCGGGAACTGCCCGACATGGACGTGTCGCTGCGCGGCGCGGTCTCCATCGCCCGGCGCCTCCAGGACCCGCTGGCCGAGCTGGTGAAGATCGACCCCAAGTCGATCGGCGTCGGCCAGTACCAGCACGACCTGTCCGAGGTGAAGCTGTCCCGCTCGCTGGACGCGGTCGTGGAGGACTGTGTGAACGGCGTCGGCGTGGACGTCAACACCGCGTCCGTGCCGCTGCTCTCGCGGGTGTCGGGGATCTCCTCGGGGCTCGCCGAGAACATCGTGGCGCACCGGGACGCCAACGGCCCGTTCACCTCCCGCGCGGAGCTGAAGAAGGTGGCGCGGCTCGGCCCGAAGGCGTACGAGCAGTGCGCCGGCTTCCTGCGCATCCGGGGCGGCACGGACCCGCTGGACTCCTCCAGCGTGCACCCGGAGGCGTACCCGGTGGTGCGGCGCATGGTGAAGACCACGGGCCAGGAGGTGGCCTCCCTCGTCGGCAACACCGGTGTGCTGCGCTCGCTCCGGGCTGCCGACTTCGTGGACGACACCTTCGGTCTGCCGACCGTGACGGACATCCTCAAGGAGCTGGAGAAGCCGGGCCGCGACCCGCGGCCCGCGTTCCGGACGGCCACCTTCAAGGAGGGCGTCGAGAAGATCTCCGACCTGTCCGCCGGGATGATCCTGGAGGGCGTGGTGACGAACGTGGCCGCCTTCGGCGCCTTCGTCGACATCGGCGTCCACCAGGACGGTCTGGTGCACGTCTCGGCGATGTCCAAAACGTTCGTCAAGGACCCGCGCGACGTCGCCAAGCCCGGTGACATCGTCAAGGTGAAGGTGCTCGACGTGGACATCCCGCGCAAGCGGATCGCGCTGACCCTGCGCCTGGACGACGAGGCGGCCCCGCAGGGGCAGGGCGGCGGCCGGCAGCAGCGCGGCGGCGCCCGCCCGCCCCAGCAGCGGCAGGGCGGCCAGGGACGACAGGGCGGCCAGGGACAGCGGCAGGGCGGTCAGGGGCAGCGGCAGGGCCGTGGCGGCGACCGCGGCGGACGGCAGGCCCCGCCGCCCGCCAACGGCGCCATGGCGGACGCGCTGCGCCGCGCGGGACTGCTGGACCCCAAGAAGCGCTGACCTTACGGGTGCGGGCCGGGCGGCCCTTCCCGCCCGGCCCGTCCGGCTCGCCGGACCGGCGGTCCCGGGCCCAGCGGCCCGCCCCCGGGCGCGGGGCCCGGAGGCGTCGCGCCGGGACTACCGTTCGGTCACCTTGCCGTCCGCGACCTCCAGGCGCCGGGTCACCCGGACGGCGTCCAGCATGCGCCGGTCGTGCGTGACCAGCAGCAGGGTGCCCTCGTAGGCGTCGAGGGCCGACTCCAGCTGTTCGATGGCCGGCAGGTCCAGGTGGTTCGTCGGCTCGTCCAGGACCAGCAGATTGACGCCCCGGCCCTGGAGCAGGGCGAGCGCGGCGCGGGTGCGTTCGCCCGGGGAGAGCGTCTCGGCCGGCCGCAGTACGTGCTCGGACTTCAGGCCGAACTTGGCCAGCAGGGTGCGGACCTCCACCGGCTCGGTGTCGGGGACGGCGGCACGGAAGGCGTCGAGCAGGGTCTGCGGGCCGTGGAACAGCGCACGGGCCTGGTCGACCTCGCCGACCAGCACGCCGGACCCGAGCGCCGCATGGCCGGAGTCGACCGGGACCCGGCCCAGCAGGACGCCGAGCAGGGTGGACTTCCCGGCGCCGTTGGCGCCCGTCACCGCGATCCGGTCCGCCCAGTCGACCTGGAGCGACACCGGGCCGAAGGTGAAGTCGCCGCGCCGCACCTCGGCGTCCCGCAGCGTCGCCACGACCGCGCCGGAACGCGGGGCCGACGCGATCTCCATGCGCAGGTCCCACTCCTTGCGCGGCTCCTCGACCACCTCCAGGCGCTCGATCATGCGCTGGGTCTGGCGGGCCTTGGCGGCCTGCTTCTCGCTGGCCTCGCTGCGGAACTTGCGGCCGATCTTGTCGTTGTCGTTGCCCGCCTTGCGCCGGGCGTTCTTCACGCCCTTGTCCATCCAGGCCCGCTGTGTCTGGGCGCGGTCCTGGAGGGCGGACCTCTTGTCGGCGTACTCCTCGTACTCCTCGCGGGCGTGCCGGCGGGCCACCTGCCGTTCCTCCAGGTAGGCCGCGTAACCGCCGCCGTAGAGGTTGACCTGCCCCTGGGCGAGGTCGAGTTCGAGGACGCCGGTGACCGTGCGGGTGAGGAACTCGCGGTCGTGGCTGACGACGACCGTGCCCGCGCGCAGTCCGCCGACGAACCGTTCCAGCCGCTCCAGGCCGTCCAGGTCCAGGTCGTTGGTGGGCTCGTCCAGCAGGAACACGTCGTAGCGGGACAGCAGCAGGGAGGCGAGGCCGGCGCGGGCCGCCTGGCCGCCGGAGAGGGCGGTCATCGGCTGGTCGAGGTCCACCGCCAGACCGAGGGAGTCGGCGACCTCCTCCGCGCGCTCCTCCAGGTCGGCGCCGCCGAGACCGAGCCAGCGTTCCAGGGCCGCCGCGTAGGCGTCGTCGGCGCCGGGGGCGCCGTCGACCAGCGCCTGGGTGGCCTCGTCCATCACCCGCTGGGCCCGCGCCACTCCGGTGCGGCGGGCCAGGAACGCCCGGACGGTCTCGCCCGGCCGGCGCTCCGGCTCCTGCGGCAGGTGGCCGACGGTCGCGGCGGGCGGGGACAGCCGGAGTTCGCCCCGCTCGGGCGGGACGAGTCCGGCGAGCATCCGCAGCAGGGTCGACTTGCCCGCGCCGTTGGCGCCGACCAGCCCGATCACGTCGCCTGGCGCGACGACCAGGTCGAGTCCGGAGAACAGGGGGCGGTCGCCGTGCCCGGCGGCGAGGTTCTTGGCAACGAGGGTGGCAGTCATCAGGACGCCGATCCTAGTGGCGGCACGCGACCGCCTCGGCCACGTTTCCCCCGGGCACCGGGCACCTGGCCCGCCCGTCCGCCCCCGGCCTGCCAGAGACGGACGGGCGGGGCCTATCGTCCTGGCATGGACCGTGCGACGAGTGACGAAGTGATCGTGGTCGGCGGCGGTGTCGTCGGGCTGACGACGGCCGTGCTGCTGGCGGAGTCCGGGCGGCGGGTACGGGTGTGGACCCGGGAGCCGGCCGAGCGGACGACCTCCGCGGTCGCCGGCGGCCTGTGGTGGCCGTACCGCATCGAGCCGGAACCGCTGGCCGCCGCGTGGGCGCTGGAGTCCCTCGGTGTGTACCGGGAGCTGGCGGACCGGCCGGAGGAGACGGGGGTGCGCCTGGTCGAGGGCCTGCTGCACGGGACCCGGCTGGAGGAGCTGGGCGACTGGGCGGGCCGGGTGCCGGGGCTGCGGGCGGTGGCCGACGGGCTGGCGGCGCGGCTGCCGGTGATCGACATGCCGGCGCACCTGGTGTGGCTGCGGCGGCGGCTGCTCGGGGCGGCGGGCACGGTGGAGGTCCGCGCGGTGACCGACCTGGCCGCCGTGCCCGCGGCCGTGGTGGTCAACTGCACCGGTCTCGGTGCGCGGTCCCTGGTGCCGGACCCGGCGGTGCGTCCGGTGCGCGGGCAGCTGGTCGTGGTGGAGAACCCGGGCGTCACGGAGTGGTTCACCGCCGTCGACCACTCCTCGACCGCGTCCACGTACTTCATTCCGCAGCCGGGCCGGCTGTTGCTGGGCGGTACGGCCGAGGAGGACGACTGGTCGCCGGACCCGGACCCGCGGACCGCCGCGGCGATCGTCGCCCGCTGCGCGGCGGTCCGGCCGGAGATCGCCGGGGCCCGTGTGCTGGCGCACCGGGTGGGGCTGCGGCCCGCCAGGGAGGCGGTACGGCTGGAGCGCCGCCCCCTCCCCGGCGGCCGTGCGCTGGTGCACAACTACGGCCACGGCGGCGGCGGTGTCACGGTGGCCTGGGGCTGCGCACGCGAGGCCGCCGCCCTGGCCTTCCCGACGGGCTGACCGCCCGACACCCCACCGGCACCCCACCGGCACCCCGGCGGGCGCCGGGGCCCGCCGATCCGACCACGACCGGGCGCGGGCCGCCGCGCGAGCCGACCACGGTCGGGCGCGGGGTGCCCCTCGATCCGACCGCGACCGGGCACGGGTTGCCCCGCAATTTGAACCACGACCAGGCGGGGGTCGCCCCGTGACCCGACCACAGTCAGGGACACATCGCCGCGACCCGACCACGACCGGGCACACATCACCACGCGCCCCGACCACAGCCAGGCACGGATCGCCCGGCGACCCGACCACGACCGGGCACACATCACCACGCGCCCCGACCACGACCAGGCAAGGGCCGCCCGGCAATCCGACCACAGCCAGGCACGGGCCGCCCCGCAACCCCACCGCAGCCAGGCACGGGCCGCCCCGCGACCCCACCGCAGCCAGGCACGGGCCGCCCCGCGACCCGACCACGACCGGGCACGGGGTGACCCGCGATGCGACTGCGGCCGGGGCGGGGGGTGACGCGCGGTCCGGCGTCCCCGAACCGTCAGCCCGCCGGGACGTGCCGGGTGCCGTGCGGTGTGCGGATGCCTTCCAGGACGGTCGGCGCGGGGGCGGTGGCCCGGCCGGACGTGGCGCGGGCGAACGCCTCCGCGCCGCCCACCAGCGGCACCTTCGCCGTCGTCCGGGACAGGTCCAGGGTGAGCGTCGGCCTGGTGGACGCGGGGTCGATGAGGTCCTTGTCGGTGCCGGCGACGATCAGCGCCAGCCGGTGGCCCGCGGGCACGGCGTGGTCGGTGGCGGCGAGGTGGAGGGTCATCCGGTAGGCCCTGCCCGGTGTGAGCGGGACGCCCCGGGTCGCCGAGGCGTGGTGGCCGAGGTCGGCCCAGCCGCGGCTGACCACGGTGTAGCCGACCGCGGTGGTCTTCGCCCTGGTCTCCTTGTAGCAGGCGCTGTCCCCGGCCGTGCTCTCGCCCCAGCAGGTCCGCTCGGCGAGGGTGGTGATGCCCTCGGCGGGGTCGCCGTAGTCACGGATGGTGTCGGCGCCGACGTCGACGAGGACGGCGGTCAGGTGGGCGGAGGCGGTGGTCGGGGTCGCGGTGACCGTCACCTCGGCGGAGCCGGCCAGCCGGAGGGCACGGGTGAGGGGCGCGGTGAGGAAACCCGCCTTCTCGGGCGTGGACGCGGTGACGTGCGCGGCCCAGTCGGTCTCGCTCAGCCCCGGGTCGTCCGTGAACCGCTCGGTGCCGGCGGCCCGGCGCAGTCCGAGGGTGCCGACGCCCGCCCGGCTGCCGGCGGCCGGGTGCAGGACGGTGCCGCGGGTGCCGGCCGGGGGCCAGGCGCCGGAGGTGACCCACTGGTCGGGCCGGCGTTCGACGTCGGCCACCGGTTCGGCGTCGATTCCGTTGTCGTAGCCGAGGAGTTCGTGGTCGAACCAGCGGTGCAGCGTGTCGACCCAGGCGCCGCGCCGGTAGTCGAAGGGGTCGACGTGTCCGGTCTGGGACAGCCAGATCTTGCGCCGCACGCCGTGCCGGGCGAGGGCGTCCCACCACTGTCCGGCGTTCTTGGTGCGGACGTTGAGGTCCTGCATGCCGTGCACCAGGAAGACGCTGGCGCGCACCTTGGCCGCGTCCTCGACGTAGTCCCGCCGGCTCCACAGGGCGGTCCAGTCACCGCTGCGCGGGCTGCCGTCGGCGAGTTCCCGCTGGACGGCCGCGCAGTGGGCGTGCGCGTCGGCGCTCTCGACGTAGTCGGCGAGTCTGTCGGGGCCGCCGTCGTAGAGCGGGGCGCCCTGGGCGAAGTAGTAGTCGTACCAGGAGGAGATCGCGCTGATCGGGACGATGGTCTTCAGACCCCTGACGCCGGTGGCGGCGACACCGTTGGCGATGGTGCCGTCCCAGCTCTTGCCGATCATGCCGGTGCTGCCGTCGGTCCAGTCGGCCCGGACCGGGCTGCCACCGGTCCGGCTGGTGTACGCCCTCGCGCGGCCGTTCAGCCAGTCGATCACCGCCTTCGCGGACTGGACGTCGGAGCGGCCGCCGACGTCGACGCAGCCGTCGGAGCGGTTGGTGCCGGCGAGGTCGACGCCGACGAAGGCGTAGCCGCGGGGGACGAAGTAGTTGTCGTAGAACAGCGGCATGCGGACGACACGGCCCTGTGCGTCGTACGTCTTGAGCTGGCTCTCGTTGCCGCGCCCGCAGCAGGAGTAGTACGGGCTGGCGTCCATGACGACCGGTACCTTGCGTCCCTGCCGGGCGGGTTCGGCGGGCCGGACGATGTCGGTGGCGACGCGGTCGCTCCGTCCGTCGCCGTCCGCGTCGAGCCCGGTGTCGACCCACACGGATTCGCGGACGGCCTGGGCGTAGGAGTAGACGGGGGTGCTCTCGCGGGGTGCGGTGCGGGCGGCTGCCGGGGTGAGCGGGACGGCCGTCAGGGCGACGGCGGCGGCTGTGACGAGCGTTCTCCGGATCGCGGAGCGCGTGCGTGTCGGCATGCGCGGACGGTACTCCGGCCGACTCCCCGGCAAAAGAGGGCTCTCCGGGGCCTCGTGACGGCTGAATGGCGATCGTGTGACAGCCGGTGCCATGGACAGGGCAGGGCCACGGGGACTGAATAGGGTCGCAGTGGACTCTTCCGAACGGACGTGCAGTCCTGACGACTTGGAGCTGAACGTGCACCGCAGAATCATCGCGCCGGGAGCACTGGCGGCGGCCTCCCTGCTGCTGGCGATCCCGGCATCGGCCGCGAGCCACACCCCGGGCGCGCCGGGCATCGGCGATCCCTACTACCCGGACTACGGCAATGGCGGCTACGACGTCTCCCATTACGACCTGAGGCTGCAATACCAGCCGAAGACGGACGAGTTGGAGGGCACGGCGACGATCCTGGCGAAGACCACCCAGGACCTGTCCAGCTTCGACCTGGACTTCCTGCTGGACGTGAGCGAGGTGCGGGTCAACGGCGCCAAGGCGGCCTTCACCACGTCCGGTCAGCACGAACTGGTCGTCACGCCGAAGACGCCGCTGGCCAAGGGGGCGTCGGTGACGGTCGTGGTCCGCTACAGCGGGGTGCCGTCGACGAAGAGCGCCTACGGCTTCAGCACCTGGCACCGCACACCGGACGGCGCGGTGGCCGCCGACGAGCCCGAGTCGGCCTGGTGGTGGTTCCCGAGCAACGACCATCCGAGCGACAAGGCCACCTACGACGTGTCGGTGGCCGTGCCGGACGGCACCCAGGCCATCTCCAACGGCACGCTCCAGTCCACCAGCTCCAAACTGGGCTGGACCCGCTACAACTGGCGGCAGAACAAGCCGCAGGCCACCTATCTGGCCACGCTCGCGCTGGGCAGGTTCGACATCACCACCGGCACCTCCGACGGCGGGGTGCCCGTCATCAACGCCTACAGCCGGGACCTGGGCGACAACGAGGGGGCCGCGCGGGCCAGCGTGGAGCGCACCGGGGAGATCGTGGACTGGCTGAGCGGCTACTTCGGGCCGTACCCGTTCAGCTCGGCCGGCGGCTACGTCCCGAACACCACCACCGGGTACGCGCTGGAGACGCAGTCCCGCGTCTACTACAGCCCGAGGCAGTTCGCGAACGGCTCCAACGCCTCCGTCGTCGTGCACGAGCTGGCCCACCAGTGGTACGGCGACGACGTGTCGCTGAAGCGCTGGAAGGACATCTGGATCAACGAGGGCTTCGCCCGGTACGCGCAGTGGCTGTGGTCCGAGCACGAGGGCGAGGGCACCGCGCAGCAGCTCGCCGACTACGTGTACGCCTCGCACCCGGCCGACGACGCGTTCTGGACGGTCGCGCCCGGCGACCCCGGCGCGGACGAGCAGTTCGGCGCCGCCGTCTACGACCGCGGCGCCCTCGCCATCCAGGAGCTGCGCAACGCGATCGGCGACGACGCGTTCTTCGCGATCCTGAAGGGCTGGCCGCGGGAGCACGCCTACGGCAACGCCTCGGTGGCCGACTTCCAGAAGTACGCCGAGCGGGTCTCCGGCAAGCCCCTCGCCGCGCTGTTCGACACCTGGCTGTTCCAGACGTCCAAGCCGGCCGCCCCGTCGGCCCGCGCCCTGGTGAGGACCGGTACGGCGGTGGCGCGGCCGGCGTCGTGGAAGAAGATCGAGGCGACGAACGACGTGCACGGCCGCTGACGCCCCCGCGCGTGTCGTGGCCGCCGCCCGTCCCGGCGGGGAATCTCCCCGCCGGGACGGGCGGCGCCTTCGGACGAGGCCCCGGGACAGGCGGCGCCTTCGGTGCTACCGCGCGCCGTCCGGCAGCTCCTGGGCGGAGTTCCGGGCCACCTGGCGGCGGACGCCGAACCAGCCGGCGACCAGCATGACGGCGATCACCGGGATGAGCAGCAGGGTCTTGCGGCCGACCTCGTCGTCGTTCCACATCATGCCGAGGCAGACCAGCAGGAACGCGATCGTGGCGATCTCCGTGACCGGGCTGAACTTCAGCTGGAAGTGCGGCCGGTCGACCAGACCCGCGCGGGCGCGGCGGACGAAGATCATGTGGCAGACCATGATGATCACCCAGGTGCTGATGATGCCGAGCGAGGCGACGTTCAGCACGATCTCGAAGGCCTGGCTGGGCACCAGGTAGTTCAGGCCGACGCCGAGCACGCAGACCCCGCAGGTCAGCAGGATGCCGCCGTAGGGCACCTGGCTGCGGCTCATCACGCGCGTGAACTTCGGCGCCGAGCCGGCCATCGCCATCGAGCGCAGGATGCGGCCGGTGGAGTACAGGCCGGAGTTGAGCGAGGACATGGCCGCGGTCAGCACGACCAGGTTCATCACGTCACCGGCCGCCGGGACGCCGATCTTGGACAGCACGGTCACGAACGGGCTCTGGTCGGCGGAGTAGACCGAACCGGGCAGCAGCAGGGCGAGCAGCACGACCGAGCCGACGTAGAACAGGGCCACGCGCCACATGATCGAGTTCACCGCGCGCGGGACGACCTTCTCCGGCTCGGCGGTCTCGCCGGCGGCCACGCCGACCAGCTCCAGGGCGGCGTAGGCGAAGATCACGCCCTGCATGACCAGGACGACCGGCATCAGGCCGTGCGGGAAGACGCCGCCGTTGTCGCTGATCACGGAGAGGCCCGGCTTGCTGCCGCCGACGTCGTGCTGGGTGGCCAGCAGGAAGATGCCGATCAGCATGAAGCCCACGAGGGTGGCGACCTTGATGATCGCGAACCAGAACTCCATCTCGCCGAAGATCTTCACCGAGATCAGGTTCACGGTGAGCACGACCGCGAGGGCGATCAGCGCCAGCACCCACTGCGGGATGGAGGTGAACATGCTCCAGTAGTGCGTGTAGAGCGCGATCGCGGTGATGTCGGCGATGCCGGTGGTCGACCAGTTCAGGAAGTACATCCAGCCGGCGACGTAGGCGCCCTTCTCGCCGAGGAACTCGCGCGCGTACGACACGAAGGACCCGGAGGACGGGCGGTACAGCACCAGCTCGCCCAGCGCCCGCACGACGAAGAAGGCGAAGACGCCGCAGACCAGGTAGGCCAGGGCGAGCGCCGGTCCCGCGTTGTGCAGGCGTCCGCCGGCGCCCAGGAAGAGGCCCGTGCCGATGGCACCGCCGATGGCGATCATGTTGACGTGGCGGGCCTTGAGGTCCTTGCTGTAACCGGCGTCGCCCGCGTCCGCGGGCGTCGGGGCCACCCGGGTGTCCGGGGCGGCCTGTGCCGGTTCCACGGCTTCCTTGCTCATCGTGGTGGGATCCAACTTCCTGGTGCGCCCGGACCTCATGGCCGGGGGTCGTACAGGTCTCGGCCCGCACCACCCGCGTGTGCGATACAGACCAAGCCAGCAGCTTCCCAGAGAGGTGCGCCGGTTCGCGGTGGCCCACGTCACAGAGCGTCGCTTCTCACACGATCCACCCAGCGTCCACGCGTCATCCACCCGACGTGTGCCGGAGGTTTCACACCATTGGTGAGACAGCGATACTGACACGCATGACGACCGAGGACGGGGACACGGCGCCCCTCACCATCGACGAGCTGGCCGCTCAGGCGGGCGTCACGGTCCGCACGGTCCGCTTCTACGGCACCAGGGGACTGCTGCCGCCGCCGGTGATCGGTCCGCGCCGGGTGGGCCACTACGGGCGTGAGCACCTGGCCCGGCTGACGCTGATCGAGGAGATGCAGCACCAGGGCATGACCCTCGCCGCGATCGAACGGCACCTGCGGCAGCTGCCGGCCGACCTCGGCCCGCACGACCTGGCGATCCACCGGGCGGTGGTCGCCTCCTGGGCCCCGGACACGGTGGAGACCGTGTCCCGCCCGGAGCTGGAGCGGCGCGCGGGACGACGGCTGACCGAGGAGGACGTGGACCGGCTGGCCGCGATGAACGTGGTGACGCGGGACGGGGAGTCCTTCCGCGTGGACTGCGGTCTGCTGCGGCTCGCGGTACGGCTCCTCGACGTGCCGCTGGCGCAGGAGACGATCCTGGCCGCGCGGACCGCCCTGACCGGCCACGCGCGCGCGGCGGCGCACGAGCTGTCGGACCTGCTGCGCGAGGCCGTGGCCGAACGCGACCCGCGGGACGTCAGGTCCCTGTCGGCCCATATGCACCCGCTGGTGGTGCAGGCGCTGCTCACCACCTTCCAGCGGTCGCTGAGGGAGGAACTGCGCCAGTGGCTGGACGGCGCGGCGGCGGCCCCGGGAGACGGGTCCCGGGGCACGCCGTCCGGCTGAGGCGCTCAGCGGCCGTCGGTGAAGGTCTCCCCGTTCCCGGCCTTCGTCACGAGCAGCGCGGGCGGGGCGAACCGCTCGCCGTAGCGCTCGGCCAGCTCGCGCGCGCGGGCCACGAAGCCGGGCAGCCCCCCTTCGTAGCCGTTGATGTACTGGAGCACACCGCCGGTCCAGCCGGGGAAGCCGATGCCGAGGATCGAGCCGATGTTGGCGTCCGCGACCGAGGTCAGGACGCCCTCCTCCAGGAGGCGTACGGTGTCGAGCGCCTCGGCGAAGAGCATGCGCTCCTGCATGTCCCGGAACGGGATCTCGTGCCCCGGCTCGGTGAAGTGCTCGCGCAGGCCCGGCCAGAGCCCGGCCCGCTTGCCGTCCTCGGTGTAGTCGTAGAAGCCGGCGCCGCCGCTGCGGCCGGTGCGGCCGAACTCGTCCACCATGCGGTCGATGACCGCCTCGGCCGGGTGCGCGGTCCAGGTGCCGCCCGCCTCCTCCACGGCCCGCCGGGTCTCGGTCCGGATCTTCCGCGGCAGGGTGAGGGTCAGCTCGTCCATCAGGGAGAGCACCTTGGCCGGGTAGCCGGCCTGGGCGGCGGCCTGTTCCACGGAGGCGGGCTCGACGCCCTCGCCGACCATGGCGACGCCCTCGTTGATGAAGTGGCCGATCACCCGGGAGGTGAAGAAGCCGCGCGAGTCGTTGACGACGATCGGGGTCTTGTTGATCTGCCGGACCAGGTCGAAGGCGCGCGCGAGCGTCTCGTCGGCGGTGCGCTCGCCCTTGATGATCTCCACGAGCGGCATCTTGTCGACCGGCGAGAAGAAGTGCAGCCCGATGAAGTCGGCCTGGCGCTGCACGCCCTCGGCGAGGGTGGTGATCGGCAGCGTGGAGGTGTTGGAGCAGAGCAGCGCGTCGGGGGCGACGACCGACTCGATCTCCTGGAAGACCTTGTGCTTGAGGGCGGTGTCCTCGAACACGGCCTCGATCACGGCGTCACAGCCCGCGAGGTCGGCCGCCTCGGCGGTGGGGGTGATCCGGGCGAGCAGGGCGTCGGCCTTCTCCTGGCTGGTCCGGCCCCTGGCGACGGCCTTGGCGCACAGCTTCTCCGAGTAGCCCTTGCCCTTGACGGCCGCCTCCAGGGAGACGTCCTTGAGGACGACCTCGATGCCGGCGCGGGCGCACGCGTAGGCGATGCCGGCGCCCATCATGCCGGCGCCGAGGACGGCTGCCTTGCGGACCGGGCGGGGCTCGATGCCCTGGGGGCGGTTGGCGCCGGAGTTGACCGCCTGGAGGTCGAAGAAGAACGCCTGGATCATGTTCTTCGAGGTCTGTCCCGCGGCCAGCTCCACGAAGTAGCGGGCCTCGATGACCTGGGCGGTCTCGAAGTCCACCTGGGAGCCCTCGACGGCGGCGGCGAGGATGTTGCGCGGGGCCGGGTAGGGGGCGCCGCCGGTCTGCTTGCGCAGGTTGGCCGGGAAGGCGGGCAGGTTGGCGGCGAACTTCGGGTTGGCCGGGGTGCCGCCGGGGATGCGGTAGCCGGGTTTGTCCCAGGGCTGCCGGGACTCGGGGTTGGCGTCGATGAAGGCGCGGGCCTTGGCGAGCAGCTCCTCGGGGGTGGCGGCGACCTCGTGGACGAGGCCGTTCTCCCGGGCGCGCGGCGCGTTGTACTGCTGCCCCTGGAGGAGGACCTTCAGCAGGGCGTCCGCGATGCCCAGCAGCCGTACGGTGCGGACGACTCCGCCGCCGCCCGGGAGCAGGCCGAGGGTGACCTCGGGGCAGCCGATCCTGGTGCCGGGGGTGTCGAGGGCGACCCGGTGGTGGCAGGCGAGGGCCAGTTCGAAGCCGCCGCCCAGGGCCGCGCCGTTGATCGCCGCGACGACCGGCTTGCCGAGGGTCTCGATGCGGCGCAGGTCGCGCTTGATCGCGAGGCCGCCGTCGAACAGCTCCTGGGCGGTCTCGGGCGTGACCCGGATCAGGTCGCGCAGGTCGCCGCCGGCGAAGAAGGTCTTCTTCGCCGAGGTGAGGATGACACCGCGGACGGAATCCCGCTCGGCCTCCAGCCGGTCGGTGATCGCGGCGAGGGAGGCGCGGAACGCCTGGTTCATGGTGTTCGCGGACTGGTCGGGGTCGTCCAGGACGAGGGTGACGACACCGGTGTCGTCCTGCTCCCAGCGGATGGTGGTGCTCTCGGTCATGACAGTCGTCTCCGTTGCAGTGGCGTGGGTCCGCGGGGAGGTCAGATGCGTTCGACGATGGTGGCGATGCCCATGCCGCCGCCGACGCAGAGCGTGGCGAGGCCGTAGCGCTTGTCCTGGCGCTCCAGTTCGTCGACGAGGGTGCCGAGGATCATGGCGCCGGTGGCGCCGAGCGGGTGGCCGAGGGCGATCGCGCCGCCGTTGACGTTGATCTTGTCCAGGCTCAGGCCCATGTCCCTGGCGAAGCGCAGCACGACCGCGGCGAACGCCTCGTTGATCTCGACGAGGTCGATGTCGTCGATGGTGAGGCCGGCCTTGGCCAGGGCCTTGCGGCTGGCGGGGGCGGGGCCGGTGAGCATGATGGTCGGCTCGGAGCCGGAGACGGCGGCGGAGACGATCCGCGCGCGCGGGGTGAGGCCGTGGCGCTCGCCGACCTCCCGGGAGCCGATCGCGACGAGCGCGGCGCCGTCCACGATGCCGGAGGAGTTGCCCGCGTGGTGGACGTGGTCGATCCTCTCCACCCAGTGGTACCGCTGGAGCGCGACCGCGTCGAAGCCGCCCAGGTCGCCGATGTCCGCGAACGACGGCTTCAGCTTGGCGAGGGAGTCCGCGGTGGTGCCGGGGCGCGGGTGCTCGTCGTGGTCGAGGACGACCAGGCCGTTGCGGTCCTTGACGGGGACGAGGGAGCGGTTGAAGCGGCCCTCCTTCCAGGCGGTGGCGGCGCGCTCCTGGGACAGGGCCGCGTACTCGTCGACGTCCCGGCGGGAGAAGCCCTCGACGGTGGCGATCAGGTCGGCGCTGATCCCCTGCGGGACGAAGTCGGCGGCGAGGTTGGTCATCGGGTCGTTGAACCAGGCGCCGCCGTCGGAGGCCATCGGGACGCGGGACATGGACTCGACACCGCCCGCGAGGACCAGGTCCTCCCAGCCGGCCCGGACCTTGGCCGCGGCCATGTTGACGGCCTCCAGGCCGGAGGCGCAGAAGCGGTTCTCCTGCACGCCCGCGACCGTGTCCGGCAGTCCGGCGGCGAGGGCGGCGATCCGGGCGATGTCGGAGCCCTGGTCGCCGACCGGGCCGACGACGCCGAGGACGATGTCGTCGATCGCGGCCGGGTCCAGGCCCGGGAAGCGGTCGCGGATCTCGTGGATGAGACCGACGACCAGGTCGATGGGCTTGGTGCCGTGCAGGGCGCCGTTCGCCTTGCCGCGGCCGCGCGGGGTGCGGATCGCGTCGTACACGTACGCTTCGGTGCTCAACTGGGTGCCTTTCGGGAGGGTGGGCCGAGCGGGGTGGGGCGGGGTCAGCCGCCGTCGGTGACCGGGGCACCGGGGGCGCCGGGGGTGCCGGCCGGGTGTGCGGGCAGCCCCCAGTCCCGGGCGACGGCCGCCGTGTCGGCGCCGGGCCGGGCGGGGCCGGTGCGGACGGCGGTGGGGG